>NZ_JAUHHY010000001.1:0-961342 GCF_032377435.1 Bradyrhizobium sp. SZCCHNS3002 | reverse complement strand
AGCGCGCTCTCGACCTCGCCGGCCTCGATGCGGAAGCCGCGGATCTTGACCTGATGGTCGGCGCGTCCCAGGAACTCGAGCGTGCCGTCGGCGCGCCAGCGGGCGCGATCGCCGGTGCGGTACAGCCGCCTGCCCGGCGGTCCGAATGGATCGGCGATGAAGCGCTCCGCCGTCAATCCGGGACGATTGATGTAGCCCCGTGCCAAGCCCGCGCCCGCGACATAGACTTCGCCCACGACGCCCGGCGGCAGCGGATTGAGGGCGTCATCGAGAATGACGACGGAGCGATTGGCAAGAGTGCGCCCGAGCGGAAGGGGTGACGTGATCGCGGCCACGTCAGACAGAGCATGCCGCGTGACGAAGGTCGTGGTCTCCGTCGGACCATACGCGTTGGAGACCACCGTGCGGCTGTATTCGAGCACGCGGCGCACCACATCCGGCGACACGGTCTCGCCACCCGTCAGCACCTCACTCGCCCCGTCGAAGCAGTCGGGATGCTCCTCCGCGATCGCTGCGAACAGTTGATAGGTCAGGAACAGGCGCGTGACGCCATGCTGACGGATGGCCGTGGCCAGCCGGCGCGCGTCGAATGCGCCGGTTGGTCCGATCGCGATCGTGTGGCCGTGGAGCAGCGGCACGAACAGCTCGAAGGTGCTGGCATCGAAGGCGGGATTGGAATGCAGCAGGATCGTCTGCGGTCCGTCGTCGTGCCAGACCGGGTCGTCCGCGAGCGAGAGGATGTTGCGATGGCTGATGCCGACGCCTTTGGGATGGCCGGTCGAGCCCGACGTGAACATGACATAGGCAAGATCATCGGCCGCGCCGGCGACGCCGGGATCCCGATCATCGAAGGCGTCGGGACGAGGTGAAAGAATGCCGAGGCCGCCATGGCCGGCAAGCTCGGCCACGAGCGCGGGCGCGGCCAGGGCAAAGCGGGCGCCGGTCTCGCGCAGGATGAAATCGCGCCGATCCCTCGGCTGGCCCGGCTCCAGCGGAACATAGGTCGCGCCGGCCTTCAGCACCGCCAGCACGGCAATGACGAATTCGGATGAGCAGGCGAACAGCAGCGCGATCGGGTCCTGCGGCCGGACCCCGGCCGCGATCAGGTCGTGCGCGAGCGCGTTGGCGCGGCGGTCGAGATCGCGATAGGTGAGCGTATGGTCGTCGGTGCGAATGGCAATCGCGTCGGGGATGCGGCGGACCTCGGCCGCGAACCGCGTGGCAAGCGTTTCGCGCGGCGCGACCGCCGTGAGACAGGGGGGCGCGCCGGGACCATCGGCCCGCGCCAGATCGGGGGCGGCCAGCGCCAGCCGTGCCGCCGGGATTGCGGGGTCATCGGCGAGCCCGCGCAGCAGCATCTCGAACGCGCCGGCCCAATGCGCAACCGTCGTCCGGGCAAACAGATCCGGATTGAACTTGAAATTGCCGAACAGCGCCTCGTTCGCCTCATACAGCTCGAGCACGAAATCGAACTGCCCGAGCTGCTGCGGAAACTGGTAGACGCGCGCTGCCAGCCCGCCCCACGTGCTCCAGCCGTCATCCGCCAGCGGCGCGATGAGCCCTTGGACGGCATGCTGTCCGCGCAACTGCAGGAAGTTGAAGCAAGCCTCGTAGACAGGGGTCCGCGCCGGATCGCGCTGCGTCTGCAGCCGCTGAGCGAGCACCGCGAATGGGTAGTCCTGATGCTCCGCCGTTTCGGCGGCCGCCCGTCTCGTGGCGTCGAGAAAGGCGGCGAGGCTCTGGCCGTCCACCAGGCGGGTGCGATGCACGACCGTGTTGACGAAATAGCCCACCGTCGGATCGAAGGCCGGCTGGGTGCGCCCGGCCACCACCGCGCCCAGCAGGATGTCGTCCTGCCCGCTCAACCGGTGCAGCAGCAGGCTGTAGGCGGCGAGCAGCACGACGGACAGCGTGGTCTCGTGGCGTCGCGCCAGCGCCTTGAGCCGTACAAGCAGCTCCGGCGCGATGGCGAGGTCGATCTGCTCGCCGCGCTGGCGGCGCTGCGCCGGCCGCGGATGATCGAGCGGCAGGTCGAGCACGGGAAGCTCGCCGGACAGCAGCCACTGCCAGTACGACCACAGCTGCTCGCCGCGCGCCCCGCTGAGCATCGTGCGCTGCCAGCGCACGAAATCCGCACAGCTGCGCTCCACGCGAGGGAGCTGAGGGACCTCGCCGCGGGCCCGTGCCTGATAGCTGCGTCCGATTTCGTCGAGCAGGATGACGATCGACTGGCCATCGATGACGATGTGATGAGCCAGCGGCAGCAGGACGTGATCCTCGCGTCCGCGGCTGATGAGCACCGCCCGGAACAGCGGGCCGCGCTCGAAGTCGAACGGTTCTTCGTAGGCGTCCTGCACCGCCCGATCGAGCTCAGCCGGGTCTGCGACCTGCACGTGGCGCAGCTCGGCCGCGCGCGGCGAGACGGTCTGGATCGGCGTCCCGCCACGCCAGGCGAAGGTGGCGCGCAGGGCAGGGTGGCGCTCGATCACATCCTGCATGGCCTGCCGCAGCGCTGCGACATCGACCGCACCGCGAAGCCGGATGGGAAATGCGACGTGATAGGCGGTGCTGGTGGCATCCAGCTGATGCAGGAACCACAGCGCCTGCTGCCCATACGACAGGGGATGATGAGCCGCCTCGGTCCCGCGTCGGCGCAACAGCTCGGCCGCGAGTTGCCGCTTGCGCTGGAGTTCGTCGCCGTTGCCGGCGGCCGGAGTCTCGATCGGGCTGTCCTCAGCCGGCAGGCGCTCCGATTCTGCGCGGGATGGATCCCATCGATCGTTCACGATGCGTCACGCTGCAGACGGGTCGGCGGCATCTCGCTGGCGGCGGAGACTGAGCGGCCGCATGTCGGTCCAGGCACCCTCGATGAACGCGAGGCATTCCGCTTTGCCGCCCGTCGGTCCGGTCTGCCGCCATCCAGTCGGGATGTCCTTGAATTGCGGCCAGAGCGAATACTGCTCCTCGTCGTTGACCAGCACGACGAAGACGGTGTTCTCGTCGTCGAATACATTCACCATGTCGACACCAAGGGCATAGAACGGCGTTCCCTGAACCGCGCGGTACGGGTGATGCAGATCAGCGGCCGCAGCAGGCGGCCGTGTGCAAGCGGCTTAAGCGGTCGCCGTCTCGGCGGTCGTACCCTTGCGGGTCAATCCGCGCTTGACCTGCTCCTTCATCGTCTCGAGATCGACCGACAACAGATCTCCGCCCTTTTCGAAATGATTGACGAAGACCCGGCCGATGGCCCAGGTGAGCGCCGAGGCGAATGCCGGCACGACGGCGATGCCGAGCAGTGGACCGATGAACGGAACGTAGCGGGCCGCGCGGATCGCGACGCCGGACAGCGGGCTGACCGGCACGATGCCGCCAATCAAGGCGGCCACGTACGACTTCACGGCGTTCTCGTTGAACGGAATTTCATAGACCTCGGCGAGCTCGCTGATCATCTTGATCTGAATACCTGTCAGCGCGAAAACATCGAGCAAAGGCAAAGGGATGAGTCCGGTGATGGCACCAAACCCGGCGTTGCGCTTGACGATCGCCAGCGCCTGCTTGTGATGCTCGGGGGACACGGGGGCGGGGGAAACAGCTTGGTCGCTAGCAGCCAAATTTGTCATGATGATTGATTCCCAATTATTAGTTGAAAGGTACCATCCTTCCACCTCCCTTGGAAGGGCCGTCCGCTCGCTTCTCGCGGACTGTCACCAGATAATGCCCAGGTGATTGATACGGATGTCGAGAGACCGATCAAAAGAAGCTTAGACTTATCAGGACGTAGCAACGCCGCAGGGGGCTGAGAGGTGCGGGCAATGCACAATGAGGTGCGGATTCATGGGAATCCCCTCGATTGTCCTGTGAGCATCGTCGGCGCGGCCGCATCTGGAGGTGCGGCAGCATCGGCCTGTCATGATAATATGCGACAAATTTGAAGTGGGTTGATCGATGCCTGATCGCTGGCAGCATTCGTTTGCTGATGAGTGGCTTCTTTGTTTCAAGCCGAGACCTGCGGCCCGCCGCCGGCTGGTCTGCTTCGGGCCGGCAGGAGGCGGCGCGTCATTCTATCGGCGTTGGCCCGATCTGGCGCCGCCCGATGTCGAGGTGCTGGCGGTCCAGCTTCCAGGTCGGGAGACGCGCCTTGGCGAGGAGCCGCGTCGCGACATCGTGGAGTCCGCCGAGGAAGTCGTCCGCGCGCTGCTCGCCAGGCCGGATCTGCCGACCGTGCTGTTCGGCCACAGCATGGGCGCGCTGCTGGCGCTCGAAGCGGCTCGGGGACTTCGCCGTGCGGAATATGCGCCCGAGCTCCGTCTGGCGGTCTCCGGCCGGGAATCCCCCGATCTTGCAATGCAAGATACCGGTTTCATGACGCTGGCCGATGATGAGTTTCTGATCGCCGTCGATCGCCGCTACGGCGGCATTCCGCCGGCCGTGATGGAGGTCGCGGAATTGCGCGAGCTGATCGCGCCGGCGCTGCGCGCCGATTTCGCGGCCGTGCTCGGCTATCGCATTCCATCGCCCGATCCGCTCGACATCGATCTCACCGTCATGCGCGGACGCGATGACCCGCAGACGGCGGATGAGCGGATCGCAGGATGGGATCGTGTCTCACTCCGGCCCGTTCGCCGCTGCGATTTTCCGGGCGGGCACTTCTATTTGTCCGATCGTCCTGAGGCGGTGCTGTCGGAGCTGCTGGCCGACCGCTTCGTCGCCGCGCCGTCCTGAGGCGCGGTTCGATCAGGTTGCATATTGTCCGATTGGTTTATTTGTCAGCCTTGCCGTGCCCTCTTTGCCGTGGACGCTGGTTGTGATCAAACACGTTGCAGCAGGATTCGATGTTGCCCGATGTGCCGGACGAGCTTCGTCGTGATCGCCGGCGCTGTTTAGTGGCGGAGTGCTGCGCCCGCCGTCGGCATTGGGGCCTTGAGGGATTTCAGCGTGGACAGAAGGCGGTTTGAACCTTGGACCTGATACGCTTCGTCCTCGCATCCGCGGGTCCCATCCGCTTTCGCCTGATCGCAGGCATGGTGCTGACCAGCTTCGCCATGGGCGCGCTGATGGTCGTCACCAACACGGCCACCGCGCCGGAGTCGAGCGACGGGCCGGCGCTGGAGATGGTGCTGCTGTTCCTGGTCCTGGCGGCGCTCGTGATCGGCTCGCACCGCTACTCCATGCGCATGGTCACGGCCCTCAGCGAGGCCATCCTGCGCCAGATCCGTGACAACTACGTGCTGCTGGTCCGGCGGATCGAGCTCGAGGCGCTGGAGCACACCGGCGTCGACCGGATCTATGACGTGGTCGCGCGCGAGACCATCCTGATCTCCGACGCCGCGCCGCAGATCGTCACCGGGATCATCTCGGCGATGACGTTCCTGCTGCTCGGCGCCTACATCGCCTACCTGTCGCTGTTCGCGATCACGCTGCTGGTGTTCGCCTTCGTCGTGACCGTGTATTTCTACCGCTACAGCCAGCGTGGCTCGCGGGCGGCCCTGGTCGCCGCGAGCGCGCAGGAGACGCGGTTCCTCGACCTGATGGGCCATCTGCTGCACGGCTTCAAAGAGGTGCGTCAGAACGCCGCGCGCGGTTACGACCTGGAGCAGGATCATCTGCTGCCGGCCTCGGAGCAGATCGACGTCAAGAACACGGTCGCGATGGACCACATCGCCTCCGGCATGAGCATCTCCTATATCGGCTTCTACAGCCTGCTCGCCGCGGTGGTCTTCATCCTGCCGGGCTACATCAAGGAGCACCGCACGGTTCTCCAGGTTCTCTACACCGTGCTGTTCATGCTGTCGTCGCTCGACAACGTCCTGCGCTCGGCCGCGGTGCTGGCACGCGCCAACCTGTCGATGGAGCATCTGCTCGACATGGAGAAGCGGCTGCTGGCCGCCGCGCGCGAGCCCGAGCCGTCACCCGATGCCGCGCATCAGGTGTTCGAGCGGGTCGAGCTGCGCGCGATCACCTATTCGCACACCGGCCGCGACGGCAAGCCCAGCTTCACGCTCGGGCCGTGCGACCTCGTCGTTCGACCCGGGCAGATCACCTACCTGATCGGCGGCAATGGCAGCGGCAAGTCGACCCTGATGCGCCTGCTCACCGGCCTCTATGACCCGGCGGGCGGTGTCATCCTGTGGGACGGCGAGCCGGTGGACCATGCCCTGCGCGGCAAATATCGCCAGTTGTTCTCCTGCGTCTTCGCCGACTTCCATTTGTTCGATCGCTTCTACGGCGCGCGCACGATTGATCCGGCCAAGGTGAATGCCATGGTGGCCGACTTCGGACTGGCTGAGAAGACGGCGTTTCGCGACGGCGGCTTCACCCAGCTCGATCTGTCGACCGGACAGCGTAAGCGGCTGGCGCTGATCGTCGCCTTGCTCGAGGACCGGCCGATCTACCTGTTGGACGAGGTCGGCGCCGATCAGGATCCGTCGTTCCGGCACCGCTTCTATACCGAAATCCTTCCCGACTTGCGGGCTCGCGGCAAGGCCGTTATCGTCATCAGCCACGATGATCGCTATTTCTCGATGGGCGATCGCGTTCTCACGATGCGGGACGGCCGGCTCGAGCAAGCCGAGGCTTTGACATGAGCGTGGCCTATCCCGATCGCAGCCTTCGCAACTCGCCGTCTCCGCTCAGGCCGACGCGCGGCAGACTGCGCGATCGCATCGAAGCCTATGTCGTCGGCACCATCGCCTTCGCCGGCCTGCTGGTCCTGTTGCTGTGGCGGACCGTGATCGTCGTGGTTCCCGCAGGCCATGTCGGTGTGCTTTACAGCCTGCTCGGCGGCGGCACCGTCATCAACGACGTCTATCGCGAGGGGCTGGCGCTCAAGCTGCCCTGGAACAGGATGTATCTGTTCGAGACGCGCGTCCAGTCGCTGGCCCTCGACGTCGAGGCGCTCAGCCTCGAAGGCCTGCGCGTCGACGTCAAGGCCAACCTCATCTTCCACGTCGATGCCAACTCCGCGCCCCGGCTCCTGAAGGAGGTCGGCACCGACTACGTCAATCGCCTGGTCATGCCGGTGGCACTCGGCGTCATCAGGCGCGTGATCGGCAAGTTCGACAGCCATCGCCTCTACACGCTCGACAGCGAGCTCCTGACCGGCCAGATGCTGGACGCCCTGCGCGGCGAGCCCAAGAGCACGATCCTGCTCTATGACGACATGGTCGTGACCCGGGTGATGCTTCCCGACGGGATGCGCAAGGCGATCGAGGACAAGCTGACGCAGGAGCAGTACGCCGCATCCTATGAGTTCATCCTTGCACGGGCCCGCTCGGAGGCCGAGCGCCAGCGCATCGAGGCCATCGGCCTGGAGAATTACTATGCGACGGTGTCGCGGTCGCTGTCGAAGGACGTGCTGACCTGGACCGGTATCCAGGCAACGCTGGACCTCGCCCGCTCCAACAACAGCAAGGTCGTCGTGGTCGGCGGCGGCGCCAATCAGATGCCGCTCATCCTGGGCTCGGATATCTCGTCAGGCAGCGCCACAGCGCCGAACCCCTCGATCATGGACTTCGACAGCACCAAGCTCAGCTTCCCCAAGATCCAGCAGCCGCCGCGGGACGTCTTGGAGAATCCGAGCGGCGTCGATCTGCCAGGACAGGCCCGCATGACTCCCCTCGGGTCGCCGCCGGCGCCGGTACGGCAGGGATCCCCCATTCCGGCGGCTCCGGTGCAGAATGCCCGCTAGCTCCGCGCCGCCCACCGTTTTCGCCAGCATGAGGAGCATCGCCTGATGTCTGCCTTCGTCATCATCATCTATGTGCTGCTGTGCCTGTTGAGCGGCTATTTCGGCCGCGACTCCCGCATGGGCTTCTGGGGCTGCGTGTTTCTATCGGCCATTCTCAGCCCCGTGCTGATGCTGCCGGCACTGTTCCTGCTGGGCGGTGGCCGGCGGCCAGCCTGATCCGAGTCGAACCTGCGCGGCGCGCCGCGGCCTCGGCGATCAAGGTCCTGCACCCGACGGGCAGTTGCCGCATGCGTGTCATGTCCGAACAGCCCGTCGTGCCAGTTTGTCGCGCACTTATCACTTGCACCGTCGGGCAAATCACCTCCACATTTCCGCGCATCCCGGCTCGCTGAAGAGGGACGTTTCGCGATCGTCACGAACGTCGAGCCGGGGATGCGATGGGCGTGTCGGTCCGCAGCGTGATCTCGATTGCGCGGACGAACGGAACGATGCGACGGCGAAATCGTGTGGTCCTGGCGCCCCGAAGCTGGCGCCAAGTCGGCGGTCATGATGATCCGTCGGCGACGGGGGCAATCAAGCCGGTCCCCGGGGAGATCACGTATAAGCCGTCAAACCATCGCGCAGGGAAGGCCGGGATGTCCCAGCCGAACCTGTGGTTCCTGCCCCGTGCATTCTTTCCGCACGGGGGCCATGGGGGCGGCAGGCTCCCGGCCTTCCTTGCGCCTCTTCTCGCTGGAGAGGAGGACGAACGGAAGCAAAGCTCGGGCGAAACACGCCGCGAGATCGCGATGTCATGTGGAATCGTTCGAGATCGGTTTCGGAGCAGCCGCGTCGTGTAGAGTGGCGGCCAGCCGATCCGTGTTGGTCAGGGCCGGTCCGCAAGAGAGGCAGCGCGCGTGCAGAGTTGGCGATGAAGGCGATTGCAGAGCTGTTTGACGGTCCGGTCGTGGTTGCGGCATCGAGCCTCTCGCTGGCGGAGGATGAGCTGTTTCCCGAAGAGCGCGCGCATATCCAGGCCGCGGTCGCCAAGCGGCGCGCCGAGTTCGCGACCGCGCGGATCCTGGCGCGCAGGGCGCTGGCGTCGCTCGGAGCTTCGCCGGTCGCGCTCGTTCCGACGCCGGATCGCGCGCCGGTGTGGCCGCCGGGCTATGCGGGAAGCATCTCCCATTGTGCCGATCATTGCGCTGTGGCCGTGGCCCGAAGCAGGGATGTCCCGTCGCTTGGACTGGATGTCGAGGACCTGCGCGAGCTCGATCCGTCGATGCGCGATCTCGTGCTCACGCCGGCCGAGCGGCGATGGCTTCGCGCCCAGCCCGATGCGCTGCAGCCGATGCTGCCGATCGTGATCTTCAGCGCCAAGGAAGCCTACTACAAATGCCAGTACCCGATCACGCGCGGCTTCCTGGATTTCCAGGAGGTCGAGCTCGCGATCGCATGGCCGGCGGGCACGTTCGAGGCGCGTGTCATGAAAGAGGACTGGCCGGCCGCCGTTGCTCGTCTCGCCGGACGTTTCCGCGTCGCTGACGGCCGGGTGAGCTGCGGCGTGACGCTCGCGCAGGCCTGATGGCGCGAACGCAGCCTGGGGTTGGGGTGGGCCGTTGTCGTTGCCGCCGCGCCGGAAAGCTGTGGGGGCGCGATCTCAGGAAATCTTCATCGGATGAGCTGCTTACCGCAGTCGCTAAACAGGATGCGCTGCGAATTGCGAGGAAATGCGCTTGACATGTTTAGTCGTTCGCAATCTACTAAACAAAATACTTAACTCGGACAGTCGATCCGGGACCATGAGGAAACGCTTGCGGCTCGCGCTGTCGTTGTGACGGCGCCTCTCGCCGCGGGCCAACACCGCCGTCATCAGCGCAAAGGCAGGGGCGGCGCCAACAGGGAGGGAGTGCCAGATGAAGTTGCTGCAGACATTTGCACTGACGGCGACGGTCGCCGCCGCGACAGTGCTCGGCGCGTCCGCGCCGGCACGCGCCGAGGGAAAGACGATCACCTTGTGCTGGGCCGCCTGGGATCCGGCCAACGCGCTGGTCGAACTGTCCAAGGACTTTACCGCCAAGACCGGCGTCAACATGAAGTTCGAGTTCGTGCCGTGGCCGAACTTCGCCGACCGCATGCTCAACGAGCTCAATTCCAAGGGCAAGCTGTGCGATCTGATGATCGGCGACTCCCAGTGGATCGGCGGCGCCGCCGAGAACGGCCAATACGTCAAGCTGAACGAGTTCTTCGACAAGGAAGGCATCAATATCTCCGACTTCATGCCCGCCACCGTCGCCGGCTACGCCGAATGGCCAAAGGGCTCGCCGAACTACTGGGCGCTGCCGGCGATGGGCGACGCCAACGGCTGGACCTATCGCAAGGACTGGTTCGCGCGGCCGGAGATCCGCGAGGAGTTCAAGAAGAAGTTCGGCCGTGAGCTCGAGGTGCCGAAGACGCAGGAAGAGCTGAAGGACATCGCCGAGTTCTTCCAGAAGCGGGTGATCGACGGCAAGACCGTCTACGGTGCGGCGATCTTCACCGAGCGCGGCTCGGAAGGCATCACCATGGGCGTCACCAACGCGCTCTATCCGTTCGGCTTCAAGTATCAGAACCCGAAGAAGCCGTATGACATGCAGGGCTTCGTCAACTCCGACGACGCGGTGAAGGGCCTCGAATTCTACAAGGCGCTGTACAAGTGCTGCACGCCGCCCGGCTATTCCAACGGCTACATGCAGGAGGGCCTGGATGCCTTCAAGTCCGGCCAGGTCGCGCTGCAGATGAACTGGTTCGCCTTCTTCCCGGGCCTCTACAAGGACCCCAATGTCGGCGGCGACAAGATCGGTTTCTTCGTCAACCCCGCGCAGAAGGAGAAGGGCTCGCAGCTCGGCGGGCAGGGTATCTCGGTGGTGGCGTATTCGCCGAACCGCGCCGAGGCTTTAGCCTACATCAAGTGGTTCGCCTCGCTCGACACCCAGAAGAAGTGGTGGGCGCTCGGCGGCTACAGCTGCCACAAGGGCGTGCTCAACGATCCCAACTTCAAGAACACCGCGCCGTTCGCCGCCGACTTCCTGGTGGCGATGGACCAGGTGGTCGATTTCTGGGCCGAGCCGTCCTACGCCCAGCTCCTGCTCGCGATGCAGAAGCGCGTCCATGACTATGTCGTCGCCGACCAGGGCACCGCCAAGGGCGCGCTCGACGGGCTGATCGCCGACTGGACCAAGGTGTTCAAGGAGGACGGCAAGCTCTGATGGAAGCAGCGTCTCGCGTGCAAGCGGGATGCGCCACGACGGTCCCTCCGGCGAGCTTCGGCTTGCCGGGCGGACCAGCCAGTCTCACCACCAGCCAGAAGCAGCCAGTGAAGCAGCCCCTCGCATGACCGACCAGACCGGACTGAGCAGCCTCGTCGACCGCGCCGCCCTGGTGACGCCGCCCGCCGTGGCGGGGCGCGTGCGTGGCCTCTCCGAGCGTGCCATCGCCTGGCTGTTCATCACGCCGACCATGCTGCTGCTGCTCGCGATCAACATCTTCCCGCTGATCTGGACCATCCGGCTGTCGTTCACCAATTATCGCGCCAACCGGCCCAATGCGACGGTGCTCGATGTCGGGCTCGCCAACTACCAGTCGATCCTGACCGATCCGGACGTCTGGGCGGCGATGACGGTGACCGCGCGCTTCGTGTTCTGGACCATCCTGATCCAGACCGTGCTCGGTTTCACGCTGGCTTGGCTGATCGACAAGAAGTTCCGTGGCCACGGCCTGTGGACCACCTTGATTCTGCTGCCGATGATGCTGTCGCCGGCCGTGGTCGGCAATTTCTGGACGTTCCTGTACCAGCCGCAGATCGGGCTCTTCAACTACGTCATCGCTGCCGCGACCGGCGCGCCGGCATCGTCTTTCCAGATGCTGGCGCAAGTGCCGCTCGCGCCGTGGGCCATCGTCATCGTCGACACCTGGATGTGGACGCCCTACGTGATGCTGATCTGCCTTGCCGGTCTGCGCTCGATTCCCGACTACATCTACGAAGCAGCCGAGGTCGACCGCACCTCGCCGTGGCGGCAGTTCTGGTCGATCACCCTGCCGATGGCGCTGCCCTTCATCATGCTGGCGGTGCTGTTCCGCGGCATCGAGAACTTCAAGATGTTCGACATGGTCAACCTCCTGACCGGCGGCGGACCCGGCTCGACCACCGAGGTCGCCTCGATCACGCTCAAGCGGGAGGCGTTCGAGAAGTGGCGCACCGGCTATTCCTCGGCCTTCGCGATCATCCTGTTCGTCACCGTGTTCGGTCTCGCCAACATCTACGTCAAGGCGCTCAACCGGGTGAAAAGCCGATGACCGGTCTCGCAACCGCCCATTCCGTTGTCGATCCCTCGCCGCTGACCAAGCGGATCGCGGCGAGCGTGGTGATCGCCTATGCGCTGATCACCCTGGTGCCGCTGCTGTGGATCTTCATGACCGGATTCAAGTCGCCGTCCGATGCGATCGCCTATCCGCCGAAGCTCGTCGCCGAGCCGAGCCTGGAGGGCTATTGCAACCTGTTCACGACCCGGACGCGGCAGACCCCGGAATACATGGCCAAGCTGCCGCCGGCCGCCAATCTGTGCGACCGCATCTCGCGCGGCCGCAACATGGTGGTCGCGGGTCCATCGAACTACATCCCGCGCTACGTGAACTCGCTGGTGATCGCATTCGGCTCGACCGCGCTGTCGGTCGTGCTCGGCACGCTCGCGGCCTATGCGTTCTCGCGCTTCAAGGTGCCGCTGAAGGATGATCTCCTGTTCTTCATCCTGTCGACCCGGATGATGCCGCCGATCGCGGTCGCGATCCCGATCTACCTGATGTATCGCGAGCTCGGCCTGTCCGACACGCGGCTCGGCATGATCCTGCTCTATACGTCCGTCAACATCTCGCTCGCGGTCTGGCTGCTCAAGGGATTCATGGACGAGATCCCGCGCGAATACGAGGAGGCGGCGATGGTCGACGGCTACACCCGCCTGCAGGCCTTCTTCAAGGTCGTGCTGCCGCAGGCCACCACCGGCATCGTCGCCACCGCGATCTTCTGCCTGATCTTCGCCTGGAACGAATATGCCTTCGCGGTGCTTCTGACCTCGGGCACGGCACAGACCGCGCCGCCCTTCATTCCGATCATCATCGGCGAGGGCGGCCAGGACTGGCCGGCGGTCGCTGCCGGCACCACGCTGTTCCTGATCCCGATCGTCGTGTTCACGGTGTTGCTGAGGAAGCACCTGTTGCGCGGCATCACCTTCGGAGCAGTGCGCAAATGAGCCGGTCGATACGAAATAGGCCTGCCGATGTCGCGGTTACGCGCTGGCCACGGGCGCTGCGGCGCGGCCCGATGGAGACGTTGGCGACGATCCTGATTGCCGCCGGCGTGTTGATGCTGCTGCAGCCGTTCGCGTTGGTGCTCTACACCTATTCCTTCATCACCATGCTCGCCGGTGTCGCGATGTTCACCATCGTCTCCAAGTTTCCGGACTGACGCCATGGCCGAGATCCGGATCGAGAACCTGTTCAAGGAGTTCGGCGGCTTCGCCGCCGTGCGTGGCACCAGCTTCACGATCGCCGATGGTGAGTTCTTCTGCCTGCTCGGTCCGTCCGGCTGCGGCAAGACCACCACCTTGCGCATGATCGCAGGCCTGGAGCTGCCGACCTCGGGCACGATCAGGCTTGGCGGCGAGGACGTCACCTTCCGCCGTGCGCGTGAACGCGACATCGCCATGGTGTTCCAGCTGTTCGCGCTCTACCCGCATATGAACGTGCGCAGCAACATCGCCTTTCCCTTGGTCTCGATGGGCGTGCCCAAGGCGGAGATCCGGCGGCGGGTCGAGGAAGCCGCGCGCATCCTGCGCATCGACCATCTGATCGACCGTCCGGTCAGCGGGTTGTCGAGCGGCGATCGCCAGCGCGTCGCGCTCGGCCGCGCCATCGTCCGCGAGCCCAAGGCGTTCCTGATGGACGAGCCGCTCGGCGCGCTCGATGCGGAGTTCCGGCACATCATGTGCGGCGAGCTGCGCGCCTTGCACGACCGGCTCAAGGCCACCACCGTGTTCGTCACGCACGACCAGCTCGAGGCGATGTCGATGGCCGACACGATCGCCGTGATGAATCGCGGCGTCGTGGAGCAGCTCGGAACGCCGCAGGAGATCTATGACCGTCCCGCCACCATGTTCGTTGCGGACTTCATCGGCTCGCCGGCGATGAACTTCATCCGCTTCGCGGGCCGACTTGGCGCCGGCACGAACTGCGTGCGCATCGACGGTGCCGAGATCGGCGTGCCCGAGCTGCGCGAGGATGCCGGGAGCGACGAGCTGGTTCTCGGCGTGCGGCCGGAGCAGGTGACGCTCAGCGCCGAAGGCGGGCTGCGCGGCGAGGTGTTTGGCACCGAATATCTCGGCACCACCCAGATCATCACCGTCACGACGGCGCACGGCACCGTCAAGGCACGCGCGCCCGCGGCGCTCCGCGTGGCGCGTGCGGAGCCGGTCGGGCTCAGCTTCCGCGCCGACCGGCTGTCGCTGTTCGACGCCGCCACGGGCCGTGCGGTCCGCACGGCGCTGTATGAACAGCCGGTGAGAGGAGGACGACATCATGGCTGAGACGCGGCTCAACGCCGTCAGCAAGTCGTTCGGCCCAAAGCCGGCGGTGCGGGATTTGTCGCTGACCATCCGTGATGGCGAGCTCGTGGTGCTGCTCGGGCCGACCGGTGCCGGCAAGACCACGACGCTGCGCCTGGTAGCGGGCCTCGAGCAGCCGGATCGCGGCAGCATCACCATCGGTGGCGTCGACCAGACCAAGGCGACGCCGGCCGCGCGCGACGTCACCTTCGTGTTCCAGCAATATTCGCTCTATCCGCATCTGTCGGTGTACGACAATCTGGCTTTTCCACTGCGCTCGCCGGTGCGCAAGATTGCGGAGGCCGAGATCAAGCGCATCGTCCGTGACGTCGCGGGGATGCTGCGGATCGAGGACAAGCTCGGCAATCGCGCCACTCAGCTCTCGGGCGGCCAGATGCAGCGCGTGGCGATCGGCCGTGCCCTGGTGCGCCGGCCTGCGATTGCATTGCTCGACGAGCCGCTGTCCTCGCTCGACGCCAAGCTGCGTTCGGAGCTGCGTATCGAGCTCAAGCGCATCCAGCAGGATCTCGGCGCCACCATGCTCTACGTCACCCACGACCAGATCGAGGCGATGACGCTCGCCAACCGCATCGGCGTGATCGACCAGGGCCGTCTGGTGCAGGTCGGCAGCCCGCGGGAGGTCTATGAGGATCCGGACAATACCTACGTGGCGACCCGGCTCGGCAGCCCCGGCATCAATCTTCTGCCGCGTCGGCTGTTCCCGGATCTCGCAATGCCGGGCGACGTCGCGACGATCGGCGCGCGCACCGAGCACATGACGGTCCGGCGCGCCGAGACCCGTGCAGACGCGCGGGTGAAATGGATCGAGCATCTCGGCGATCAGAATCATCTGCATATCACGCTGCAGGACCAGACCATCGTCAGCCTGGTGGAGCCGGATACGGAATTGAAAGTCGGCGACTCCGTCGCTATCGAGTTCACCCGGCCGCTGCTGTTCGACCGGGCGGGCCAGCGGGTGAGATAGACAATGGACCAGGCGTTCAAGCGTAAGCTGATCGTGGCGATGGCGGATGCCATGATCGCCCATGCCGAGGAGCTGACCGCGCTGGATTCGGCGATCGGCGACGGCGATCACGGCCTCAATATGAAGCGTGGCTTCGAGGCCGTGCTCGCCGATGCGGACAACATTTCCGCCAAGCCCCTTCCGGAGGCCCTGAAGGCGGTCGGCATGGCGCTGGTGATGAAGGTCGGCGGCGCGTCCGGTCCGCTCTACGGCACGCTGGCGATGGGACTTGGCAAGGCGCTGCCATCAGAGCCCTCTGCCGCCGACGCGGCGGCGGCGCTCGGTCGCGCCATCGCGGACGTCAAGGCACGGGGCAAGTCGGAAGCAGGTCAGAAGACCATGCTCGACGTCTTGATCCCCGTGCAGGCGGCTTTTGCGGCCGGTGGCGACGATCTCGGTTCCCGGCTGCCCGCGATCGCCGCTGAAGCTGCCGATGCGACGGTGCCGATGCTGGCGATCCGCGGCCGCGCCTCGTTTCTCGGCGAGCGTTCGATCGGGCACATGGATCCCGGCGCGCGCTCGTCCAGCCTGCTGGTGCAGGCGATCTGCAGCGTCTTCAATGAGGCCTGAGCATGAGTGAGCAGAAGAATGTCGGCATCGTCATCGTGTCGCATTCCGCCAAGGTGGCGGAGGGCGCGGCCGACATGGTCCGGCAGATGGTCGGCGACAGCGTGCCGCTCGCAGCGGTCGGCGGCAATGCCGATGGCGGGCTCGGCACCGATGTCGGCGCCATCATGGGCGCGATCGACAGGGCGTGGTCGGAGTCGGGCGTTGCGATCCTGGTCGATCTTGGCGGCGCCGAGACCAACAGCGAGATGGCGGTGGAGATGATGCCGGAGGAGCGGCGCGAGCGCATCGTGATCTGCAATGCGCCGCTGGTCGAAGGCGCCGTGATGGCGGCGACGGAGGCCTCCGGCGGCTCGCCGCTCGATGCGGTGCGCGCGACCGCCGAAGAGCTGATGGGCGGATGAGCAGGAACGACGATGGCTGACGGTGGAGAGATCGGCATGCAGGAAGCGAAGGCGCATGCGCTGCTGACCAACGAGGTCGGGCTGCATGCGCGGCCCTCGGTCAAACTGACCCAGCTCGCGAAGCGCTTTGCGTCGAGCATCGAGGTCGCGATCGCCGCCGACGGGCCCTGGACCGATGCCAAGAGCCCGGTGAAGATCATGCGCGTCAAGGCGGCCAAGGGTGAGACGCTGTTCCTTCGCGCCAACGGAACCGATGCCGAGGCGGCCATCGCGGCGCTCGTCGATCTGGTCGACCGCAAGTTCGACGAGGAGTGACGATGGAGCGGCGCGTTTTCGGGCGTGGGGCATCGGACGGGTTGGCCATTGGGCCGGCCGCGATCCTGCGTGCGCTGGAGGGTGCGAGCCGGAGGAAAGGGGCGATCGCCGAGGAGCATGCAGCGCTCGCCACAGCGGTCGCGCATGCACGCGAGGCCGTGGCCGAGCTGATCGGCAGGCTCGAGGGAGACGCGGCCGAGCTAATCGGCTTTCAGCTCGCGCTGCTCGAAGACGATGCGCTGACGGAGGCGGCTTACGTTCAGATCGAGGGCGGTGTCGCTGCGGATGCGGCCTGGCGCGCGGCGATGGCGGAGGAGATCGCGGGCTACGAGTCCGCTGACGACGAGTATTTTCGTGCTCGCGCCAGCGACCTCGGCGACATCCGGGACCGCGTGCTGCGGCACTTGTTTGGCCTGCCGCAGAACGGCGAAGTGCCGAAAGGAGCGATCGTCGTCGCGCATGATCTGGCGCCATCGGCGTTTCTCGCCATCGACTGGACCGGGGGCGGCGGCGTCGCGCTCGGCGATGGCAGCCCGACCAGTCACGTCGCGATGCTGGCGCGCGGCCGCGGCGTGCCGATGGTGGTCGGGCTCGGCGGCGATTGGGAGACGCTGGCAGGGGATCTGCTGGTCGATGGCGGTCGCGGTGTCGTCATCGTCGATCCCGGCGCGCACATTGTCGCCGCCGCGCGGGCGGAGGACGAGACGGTCTCGCGCCGCAGGGCGGAGGCAAGGGCGCGGCAGCACGAACCGGCACTGACGCGCGACGGCACCCGCGTCTCCGTCCTCGTCAACATCTCCGGCCCCGCCGACATGACGCTGCTTCCGGCGGCAGCCTGCGACGGCATCGGTCTGGCACGCACCGAGTTTCTCACCGGCAACCTGCTTCACGACGAGGAGGCGCAATATCACGCCTATGCCGAGCTCGTGCGCTGGGCCGAAGGCCGGCCGGTCACGATCCGCACGCTCGATGCCGGCGGCGACAAGCCGATTCCGGGCTACACGATCGATGGCGAAAGCAACCCGTTTCTTGGTCTGCGTGGCCTCCGCCTGTCCTTGCGTCATCCCGAGATCTTCCGCGTCCAATTGCGCGCGCTGGCCCGCGCCGCTGCGCTCGGACCGCTCAAGGTGATGTTGCCGATGGTGACCAATGCAGCGGAACTGGACGTGGCCCGTGACCATCTCCGCGCCGTGCTCGCCGAATTGGCCGGCGGCAACGTTGCGTTCGCCGCGCCGGCCTTCGGAATGATGGTCGAGGTCCCGGCCGCTGCGCTGGCAGCGCACGACTTCGCTGCGGACTTCTTCTCGATCGGCACCAATGACCTGACCCAATATGCGACCGCTGCCTCGCGCGACGGCGCCGAGGTCGCCGACTATGCCGACGTGCTGCATCCCGGGGTGCTGGCGATGATCGCCCATGTCGCGCGCGCTGGTCGCGCACGGGGCGTGGACGTCTCGATCTGCGGCGACGCCGCCGGTGATGTCAGGGCGATTCCCGCCTTGCTCGAGGTCGGTATCCGCGCGCTGTCGGTGTCGCCTGGCCTGCTGCCGCAGGTGAAGGCCGCGATCCGTGAGCTCGACCTCGCCAAGTCAGCAGAGGGCGCATGAGCGAGCCGGACGCATCGGGGGCTGCAAGCCCGCTCGCCGAGTACAAGGCGATCCTGCGCGCGGTCATCGACAGCCGTCCCTCCGGCACGCGGCAGCGGCTGGCGGAGGCAATCGGCAAGAACCGCAGCTTCATCTCGCAGATCGTCAATCCGGCCTATGCGACGCCGATCCCGCTGCAGCATCTCGAGACCATCTTCCACATCTGTCACTTCTCGCCGCATGAGCAGCAGGCGTTTCTGACCGCCTACCGCGCCGCGCATCCGGGCCGGCTGGACGAGGCCGAGGCGCAGCGGCCGATGCGGCGGCTCGTGGTCGAGCTGCCGGACTTCGGCGATCCCGCGCTCAACGCCCATGCCGACCGCATCATCACCGGCGTCGCGCGCGGCATCACCGCGCTGATCTCTGCCAACGAAAACCAGGACGAATCCGAGCCGGGAGGGAAGCCATGAAGAAGCTGATCAACGCCGTCGACGACGTGCTGACCGAGAGCCTGCAGGGATTTGCCGCCGTGCATGGCGACATCGTCACGCTTGGTGAGGACAACAAGTTCATACGCCGCAAGAGCCTCAAGCCGGGCAAGGTCGCATTGATCTCCGGCGGCGGCTCCGGCCACGAGCCGCTGCATGCCGGCTTCGTCGGGCCGGGCATGCTCGATGCCGCCTGTCCAGGCCAGGTCTTCACCTCGCCGACGCCGGACCAGATGCTGGCGGCCGCGCAGGCCGTGGACACCGGCGCGGGCGCGCTGTTCATCGTCAAGAACTACGAAGGCGACGTGATGAATTTCGCGATGGCCGCGGAGATGATGGAGGGCAAGGTCGCGACCGTGATCACCGACGACGACGTCGCGGTCGAGACCTCGACCTATTCGACCGGCCGCCGCGGCGTTGCCGGTACGCTGGTCGTGGAGAAGATGCTCGGCGCCGCGGCCGAGCAGGGCCGCCATCTCGACGCGCTGAAGGCGCTCGGTGACGACGTCAACAGGCGCACCCGATCGATGGGCGTGGCGCTGACGTCCTGCACGGTGCCGGCCGCCGGCAGGCCGACCTTCACGCTCGGCGAGGACGAGATGGAGATGGGCGTCGGCATCCATGGCGAGCCCGGCCGCCGCCGGGTCAAGCTGGCCTCCGCGGACGCCATCGCCGAGGAGATGATGGGCGCGATCCTAACCGATCTCGCAGCGAAGCCGGGAACGCCGTGCCTGCTGCTGGTCAACGGCTTCGGGGCCACGCCGGCGATGGAGTTGTACGTGATGGCCCATGCGGCGCGGCGCATCCTGGAAGGGCGCGGGCTCGCCATCGCGCGCGGGCTGGTCGGTTCCTACGTCACGTCGCTCGACATGGCCGGCTGCTCGCTCACCGTGACCGCGCTCGATGATGCGTCGCTGGCGCTGTGGGACGCGCCGGTGCACACCGCGGCGCTGCGCTGGGGCTGCTGACGCGATGCGTGCTCAGCGGATCTCGTTCGAGTAGTAGTGCTGCGCCGTCGTGGCGCGGTGCTGGCTGAGGATCGCCAGCGCGCCGGTCTGGTCGTAGGCTTCCTCGTCGATCACGAGCACGGCGCTCGGAGAGGGCAGGCCGAGCAGCTTGCGGTCCTCCTTGGTGGCGACCTCGGCTGTCACCTTCTCGCGCACCGCGGCGATCCGGATGCCATAGGCCTCGAGCAGATGGCGGTAGATCAGGGCAGGGACCTTCTTCGGCTCGCGCGCAAATCCCGGCACGCGGCTCCCGACCATCGAGATCCGCGAATGCAGCACCGGTGCGCCGGCGACGCGGCGGATGCGATGAAGATGCAGCAGCGGCTCGCCATCGGCCACCGCGAACAGCGCCGCTTCGTCCCGTTCGGCGGCGCGTGTCGTCACCGACAGCACCTCGGCCTCCGAGTGCAGCAGGCTGCCGTCCGCGCCGAGCAGGCGGAAGTACTGGAAGAAGAAGCTGAGCCCATGCTGCGACGCGCGGCCCGTCACCACCGTGCCGGTCTTGCGCCGGCGCATCAGCATGCCGCCCGCGGTGAGATCGGCCAGCGCGCGGCGGATGGTGCCGACGGCGACGCCATATTGATTGGCGAGCGCGACCTCGCCGGGCAGCACCGTGCCGGGCGGCATGTCGCCGATCAGGATCGCCTCGGCGATCTGGCGCTTGACATGCTCGTAGAGCGGCACCGGAAGGGCGCCCGGACCCGCGCCGACCCCGTCTGCCGCTTTGCTGGCCACAGCTGCCTTTTTCATGGAATTGACAAATGCCGCGTCGTGAATTCTATTTCTATATAGAATATAGGATTGAGCAGACCGCAAATGATTTCTGAGGGCATTCCAGCGGACCGGGGCGCGCGCAGTCTCGCCGGCGCTTTTGCCGCGATCGACGCCATGGCCGAGACGGCGGTCGAGGACCTGCGGAAGATGGTGGCGGTCGACACCAGCTTTCCGCCGGGGGCCGGCTACGATGCCTTTGCCGACGTGATGGAACAGCTTGCTTCGCCGCTGGCGCTGAATTGCGAGCGCGTGATCGTTCCGGAGGAGCTGTGGCGCGCACCGGGTTCGCACGGATCGCGCACCAATCTGGTCGCACGGCGTCGCTCCGGCAAACCGGTGCTCGGGCTCTATTTCCACGTCGATACGGTGCCGCCTGCGCCAGGCTGGGCCACCGATCCGCTGCAACTGGGCCGTGACGGTAATCGTCTGATCGGACTCGGCGCAGCCGACATGAAGGGATCGATCGCGGCGGCGCTGCTCGCGCTCCGCGGCGCGCAGCAGACCGGATTGCCGCTGGCCTATGATCCGATGTTGTTGCTGTGCACCGACGAGGAGGCAGGGCTTTATCCCGGCGTGCGTTACCTTGCCGAGCAGGGCCGTCTCGAAGGTCACATCCTCAACTTCAACGGCAGCGCCATGCCGCGGATCTGGGCCGGCTGCTTCGGCCTGTTCACGCTCACGGTGCGGGTTCACGGCAAGCCGGCGCATGCCGGCGAGCAGCGCCGCTCCGGCGCCAACGCGATCGAGGCGGCGCTGCCGATCCTCAATGCGCTCGCGGCCCTCAAACCGGTCATCGCGCAGCGGACGTCGGCATTGCCGCCACCGCCGCAGGCAGCCGGACCTCTCGCGGGGAGCCTGGACATCTCAGCCATTCATGGTGGCCAATGCGGTGGACAGATCCCTTCGCTGGTCGAGATTCTCGTGTGCCGCCGCTATGCGCCCGAGGAGGACTTCGCCACCGCACGCCGCGAGATCGAGGCGGCAATCCAGCGGGCCGCCGATGTCCTCGACGTCGAGATCATCCTCACCGGCCATCTGATGCCGACATCCGATCCCGGCGGGCCGCATTGGCCGCGCTGGCAGCAGGCGCTGTCGGCCGGCTTCGGCTACGCGGCGGAAGACTTCGCGCGCTGGGGGGCGTCCGGTTGCTCCGATTTCGGCTGGGTGCAGCAGGCCACGGGCGTGCAGGAGGTGCTGCTCACGGGCCTGGGAAAGCCCGATAGCCGCATTCATGCGCCAGGCGAATCCACGACGCTCGCCGACATCGTCGCATTGGCAAAGTCGGTGCTCGCCTATCTTGCAGCCGAGTTCCGTCCCGAGCTCTCTCCCGAAGCCATCACGCCTGAAAAGGACTTCGCCTGATGCCGTCCGTGACCCGTCGCCATTTTCTTGCCGGCTCCGCGCTCGTGCTTGGTGCTCTGCCGCAAGTCTCTCTCTCCGCCGAGGCGCCGAAGCGCGGCGGCGTGTTGCGGATCTCGGTCGATCAGGGCGCGGCGGTCATTCATCCGCTGCTCGCGCGTGTCAATCCGGAATACCTCATCACCGAGCTGCTCTATTCCAACCTGACCCGGTTGAAGCCGGACATGTCGGTCGAGCCGGACCTCGCCTTGTCCTGGCAGGCCGGCGCGGGGCTCACCGAGTGGACGTTCAAGCTGCGGCCCAATCTCAGCTTCCACGACGGCTCGCCGCTGACGGCGGAGGATGTCGTTTCGACCTTCAAGGCAATCCTCGATCCGAAGACCGCGTCACCGGCGCGCACCAATGTCGGCCCGATCAAGGACGTCGTCGCCGTCGATCCGTCGACCGTTCGGTTCACACTGTCGGTTGCCTTCGCCGATTTTCCGGTCGCGCTCGCCTACAACAATGCGCGCATCGTGCCTGCGAAGGTCGTTGCCGCTGATCTCGCCAGCCTTGCCACCAAGGCGAATGGTTCGGGGCCGTTCAAGCTCGTGTCCTACGAGCCGGACCGCAAGATCGTCGTCGAGCGCAACCCGGCCTATTACGATCCCGCGCGACCCTCACTCGATCGCGTCGAGATCCTCGTCTATCCCGACCGTACGGCTGAGGCGTCGGCTCTGATTTCGGGCGACATCGATCTCATGTTGTCGACCACGCCCGGCGAATATGACCGGCTCGGCAAGGCCAGTGGCGTCAAGGCGGTGCGGATTCCCTCGGGGCAGTTTCTGAACGTCAACATGGGCTGCGACCAGAAGCCCTTCAACGACGTTCGCGTGCGCCAGGCGCTGGCGCTGACTATCGATCGCGAGGCCATGGCCGGCTTCGTGGCCGGCGGCTATGGCACGCCCGGCAACGATACGCCGCTGAGCCCCGCCTACCGCTTCTATCAGGACAGCAAACTGAAGAAGCCCGACATCGCCAAGGCCAAGCAACTGCTCGCCGATGCCGGCTATCCCTCCGGGATCGACCTGACGATGGTGGCGTCCGACAAGCCGGACACGCGCACGCAGCTCGGTGTTGCGATCCGTGAGATGGCGGCGCCCGCGGGCTTCCGTATCAACGTTCAGACGATGCCGCACGCAACTTATCTCGACCAGGTCTGGAAGAAGGGCAATTTCTACGTCGGCTTCTACAACATGCAGTCGACCGCCGACGCGATCTTCAAGCTGCTCTACACTTCGGATGCGGCCTGGAATGAGACGCGCTGGAACAATGCGCGCTTCGACGAGATCGTCAATGCGGCGCGCAGCGAGACCGACGATGCCAATCGCGCCGCGCTCTATGCGCGGGCCCAGACGATGATGAGCGAGGAGGTGCCGTCGGTGATTCCGGTCTTCTTCGACATCCTGGCGGCGCAGCGCGCCTATGTGGAAGGATACCAGCTGCATCCGCGCGGGTCGGTGTTCCGGCTCGATCTCGTCTCGCTCGGCGCAGGCGCGCCCAAGCGCAGCTGAGGCGGGATCCGAGCGGTGTCATTCGCCTGGCTGCTGCGGCGGCTGCTCCTGATGGCCTACACGGTCGTCATCGTCAGCGTGCTGGTGTTCGCCATCACGCAGGCGCTGCCGGCTGATGCCGCGCAGACGCTGCTTGGCGAGAACGCCTCGCCGGAGGCGCTGGCCGCCGTTCGCGGCCGGCTCGGGCTCGACGACCCGGTCTGGCTGCAATTCGCGCATTGGGTCGCGCACGCGGCCATCGGCAATTTCGGCGTCTCCATGCGCACCGGCCTGCCGGTCGCGCCGGAGATGCTGACGGCGCTGTCTCGCTCGCTGCTGCTGGCAGCCGGCGCACTCGTCGTCACCCTTCTGATCGCGGTCCCGCTCGGAATCTTCGCGGCGCTCCGCAGGGGGCGGCCGGCGGATACGGCCGCCAGCGTGGTCGCCTATCTCGGGGTCTCCCTGCCGGAGTTCGTCACCGCAACCGTGCTCGCGCTGCTGCTGACCGACATCCTGCCATGGCTGCCGGCGACCGGCTACGTGTCGCCGCTGGAGGATACCGGGCTGGCGCTCCGCCACCTGATCCTTCCGGTCCTGACGGTGTCGGTCATTCTCGTCGCGCATGTGATGCGCATGATGCGGTCGGAGACGCTGGACGTGCTGCAGTCCGACTACGTCCGCGCGGCGCGGCTGAAAGGCCTGCCCGAGCGGACGGTGCTGGTGCGGCACGTGATGCGCAACGCGCTGCTGCCGGTCATCACCATCGTCGCGCTCGACGTCGGCTATCTCTTGGGCGGCATCATCGTCATCGAGGAGATCTTCGCCATTCCCGGCATCGGCCGCGCATTGATGATCGCCATCACCACCCGCGATCTGCCGTCGATCCAGGCCGGCGCGATGATCATGGCGGTCACCTATGCCATCACCAACACGCTGGCGGACGTCGTCTACGCGCTGCTCGACAGGCGGATCAGCTATGACTGAGCTGCTCGGCCGCATGATCCGGAAGCCGCAGGGCGCGATCAGCGTGACGCTGCTCGTTGCGCTCGCCGTCGTCTGCATTCTCGGCCCGTGGCTCGCGCCCTATGGGGCGGAGAAGATGGATTTTCTCGGCCGCTTCCGCGCACCGGGATGGCAGAACTGGCTGGGGGCCGACCAGTTCGGCCGCGACGTGCTGAGCCGCCTGTTGTCCGGAGCGCGCGCCACCGTTCCGATGGCGCTGGCGGCGACGCTCGCCGGCAGTGCGATGGGCGCCGTGATCGGCGTCGCATCGGCCTATCTCGGCGGCAAGGCCGACGAATTCATCATGCGCACCAACGATGCGGTGATGGCCATTCCAGGTCTTCTGATGGCGCTGCTGCTGGTCAGCACGCTAGGCAATGGGGCTATCAACGCGGTGATCGCGATTGCCTTTGCGTTTGCGCCGGGCATGGCGCGGGTCACGCGCTCCGTGGCGCTTGCGGTACGCAATCAGGACTACGTCAAGGCTGCCATCGCGCGCGGCGAGGCGGCCTCGCAGATCATTTTCCGCGAGATGCTTCCGAACGTGATGGGCCCGATCATCATCGAGGCCACCATCCGCGTGTCATTCGCGGTGATGCTGTTCGCGACGCTCAGCTTCCTTGGCCTGGGCGCGCAGCCGCCGGCGTCGGAATGGGGGCTCATGGTCGCCGATGCGCGCCAATACATGCGCCGGGCGCCGTGGCTCCTGATCGCGCCCTCGGCCGCGATCGCGCTGTCGGCGATCGCCTTCAATCTCGTCGGCGATGCCCTGCGCGACGCGCTGAATCCGCGGGACGATCGATGAAGCCGGCGCTCGCCATCACCAATTACGGGCTGGACTATGTCACCTCGGCGGGCGCCGTCGAGGTGCTGCGCGACGTGTCACTCGAGATCGCGCCCGGCGAGGTGCTCGGCCTCGTCGGCGAATCCGGCTCCGGCAAGAGCTCGCTGGCCTGGGCGTTGATGCGGCATCTGCCGGCCAATGCCCTGGAAGTCTCGGGTTCGCTGCGTCTGGGCGACCTCGACCTGCGGTCCCTCAGCCCGAAGCGACTGACCGCGGTCCGTGGCCGCCGCATCGGCATGGTGTTCCAGGACCCGTCGACAGCGCTCAATCCGACATTGACCATCGGCCGTCAGATCACCGAGGCGCTGATGCGTCATCGCGATTTGAATGCGCGGGCCGCCAGGGATCTCGCGATCGATCTGCTCGGCCATGTCGAGCTCCGCAATCCCGCGGCGGTGCTGCGGCGCTATCCGCACGAGATCTCGGGCGGAGAGAAGCAGCGTGTGATCATCGCGACGGCCTTCGGCTGCCGGCCCGATGTCATCCTGTTCGATGAGCCCACGACGGCGCTCGACGTCATCACCGGCGCCCGCATCATCGAGCTGTTTGCGCGGTTGCGGGCGGAGACCGGTGTCGCTGCGCTCTACATCTCGCACGATCTCGCGATGATGACCCGCGTCGCCGATCGCGTCGCAGTCATCCAACACGGCCGCATCGTCGAGCAGGCGCCCGCGTCCGATATCTTCCGCACGCCGCGGCACGACTACACCAAGGCGCTCATCGCCGCGGTGCCGCGTCCGGAACGGCGGCTCGTGAACGATCAGCCGGGCGCGGCCCTGGTGCTCGACGCACGCGGCATTGAGGTTCACTACGGCCGAGGCGGGCTGTTCCGTGCGGCGCCGCCGCCGGCGACCAAGGCCGTCGACGTCCACGTCCGCGCCGGCGAAATCGTCGGCCTCGTCGGTGAATCCGGTTCGGGAAAGTCGTCAGTCGCTCGCGCCCTCACCGGGCTCGCCCGCTTCGACGGCACGATCAGCTTCGACGGCCGGACGCTGCGCGGGGCTGGCGACATGAACCGGGCCTATCGTCGCGATGTTCAGATCGTGTTCCAGCACCCGGATTCCTCGCTCAATCCGCGCCATCGGATCGGTGAGATCCTGTCGCGTCCCCTGAAACTCTATGGCGGCGACGTCGCCGCCGTGCCGCGGCTCCTGGAGCAGGTGCGACTGCCGGCCTCCTATGCGATGCGCTGGCCGCACCAGCTCTCCGGTGGCGAGAAGCAGCGCGTCGCGATCGCGCGCGCGTTTGCGGCACGGCCGCGGCTCGTGATCTGCGACGAGATCACGGCGCCGCTCGACGTCTCCGTCCAGGCCCGGATCATCGAGCTGCTGCTGGCGTTGCGCGCCGAGACCGGCGCGGCCTATCTGTTCATTACCCACGACCTCAATCTGATCCGGCAGATCGCGCACCGCATCTTCGTGATGCGTCATGGCCAGCTCGTCGACAGCCGCGCCGCTGATGCTTTCGGCGCCGAAGACGTTCACCCTTACACCCGCGAGCTGATGGCGGCCTCGCCAGCGCCGGTTGGCTGACCGCAAGGATTGACCCGATGGACCGCAACGACCTGCTCGCCCGCATCGATATTCCCGCCTCGCTCGCGCTGCTGTCGCGCATGGTACAGCACAAGAGCTATTCGAAGACCGAGGGCGAGAAGCAGCTCGCGGCCTTCATGGCCGAACAGATGAGCGCGATCGGCCTGGATGCCGCCCTCGCTCCGTTCGGGGCCGAGGGCCGGGTCAACGCGGTCGGCCGCTGGCACGGCACCGGCGGCGGCAAGAGCCTGCTCTTCAACGGCCATGTCGATACAAATCCGGTGACCGAGGGCTGGACCGTCGATCCCTGGGCGGGGAAGGTCGACGACGACTTCATCTACGGCATCGGCGTGTCAAATATGAAGGCCGGCGACGCCGCCTATTTCTGCGCGGTCAAGACGCTGATCGAGGCCGGCGTGAAGCTGCGGGGCGATGTCATCCTGACGTATGTGGTCGGCGAGCTGCAGGGTGGAGTCGGCACCTATTCGCTGCTGGAGCAGGGGCTGCGCGCCGACTATTTCATCAATTCGGAGCCGACCGACCTCAAGGCGATGACGATGCATGCCGCGGCCTTCATGTTCATCATCGAGCTCGTCGGCAACACGCGGCATCTGTCGAAGCGCGAGGAGGCGGTGGACGCGATCACCGCCGCCTGCGATCTCATTCCGCGTCTCAACGCGATGCGGTTCTCCGGCGCGCGTTCGCCGGCACATGAGGCCATCAACCGCGTCCATGTCGGCGTCGTGCACGGCGCGCTCGGTCGTGAGTTGCACGAATGGCGCACGCCGCAGGTCGCGGATTTCGTCCGCATCAAGGGTTCCGGCCGTTACGCTCCAGGGCAGACCGAGCAGGGCGCGCTCGCGGACATGCGGCGCGAGCTCGATGCGCTGGAGGGGCGTTTTCCCGGCCTGAAGGCCCATCTGATGTCGGAGGACCGCGCCGGCGTGCCGACCATGCCGCCGTTCGAGGTCGCGCCGGACAGCCCGATCGTCCGTGCCGTCAACAATGCCTATCGCGTCGTGCGTGGCGCCTCCCAGCCGACCGGCCCGGTGGCGCCGAGCTGCTTCTACGGCACCGATGCCGGCCATCTCTATACGTATGGCGGCATGGAGGGCATCGTCTGCGGGCCGGGCGGCCGCTACAACACGATGCCGGACGAGCGCGTCGACATTCCCGATTATCTCGACATGATCCGCATCTACATGCTGGCCATTCTCGATATCTGCGACTGAACCTGCGCTCAGGCGGCGGTCGTCTGTTGCTGGAATTGCTCGAACGCCGCAATCGCATCGGCGGCATACATCAACGACGGTCCGCCGCCCATGTAGATCGCCATGCCGAGCGTCTCCTCGACCTCCTGCCGGCTTGCACCGAGACGGACGAGCGCCTCCGCGTGGAAGCCGATGCAGCCGTCGCACCGGACGGCGACCCCGATCGCCAGCGCGATCAGCTCTTTGGTCTTCTTGTCGAGCGCGCCATCAGCGGCGGCGGCCCTCGCCAATGCAGAGAAGCCCTGCATCACGTCCGGAATGTCCTTGCGCAGCGTCTTCAGGTTACCCGAGATGTCCTTGCAGATCTCGCTGTACAGTTTGGTCATGATAGCTCCTACGACATCTTCGTGGTGGGTTTGCCGGGCTCGCGCAGCGCGATGTAGATCGCGGGGATCACGAGCACGGTGAGCAGGGTGGAGGAGGCCAGACCGAACAGCAGCGAGATCGCCAGACCCTGGAAGATCGGATCGAGCAGGATCGTCGCAGCACCGATCATCGCCGCCAGCGCCGTCAGCAGGATCGGCTTGAAGCGCACGGCGCCGGCCTCCAACACGACGTCGCGCAGGGTCTTGCCCTCGCCGCCGCTGTGGCGGATGAAGTCGACCAGCAGGATCGAGTTGCGGACGATGATGCCGGCCAGCGCAATGAAGCCGATCATCGACGTCGCGGTGAACGGCGCGCCCAGCAACCAGTGGCCGAGCAGGATGCCGATCAGTGTCAGCGGGATCGGCGTCAGGATCACCAGCGGGAGCCGGAAGCTCTTGAACTGCGCCACGACCAGAACGTAGATGCCGAGGATGGCCGCGCCGAATGCGGCGCCCATGTCGCGGAAGGTCACGTAGGTGATCTCCCATTCGCCATCCCACAGCAGCGTCGGACGGGACTCGTCCGCCGGCTGGCCGTGGAAGCCGATCACCGGCTTCGGCAGCTTGCCCCAGTCATGGGCGTCGATCCGGTCGGCGACCGCGAGCATTCCGTAGAGCGGCGCCTCGAAGCGGCCGGCGAGTTCTGCCATCACCATGTCGGCAAAGCGGCCGTCGCGGCGGAAGATCATCGGCGACCCCTCTTCCATGGTGGCCTTCACCACCTGGCCGAGTTCGACGACAGTCTTGCTGCCGGGCAACGTGTTGGCGGGCACCGGCGTCGATGCCAGGGCCTGACTCCAGCTCTTGTCGTGCTTCGGCAGACGCACGGCGATCTCGATCGGATTGCGGTCTTCGCCGCGATGCGAGTAGCCGACCGAGACGCCGCCGAACAGCGTCTGGATCGTGTCGTAGACGTCTCGCTGCTCGACACCGAAGAACTCGAGACTGTCCTGGTCGATCGACAGCCGCAGCCGCGGCCGGCGCTGGCCGATGGAATCGTCGATATCGACGATGAAGGGAACGTCGGCGAAGACCTTCTTGAGTTCGGTGGTGACGGCGCGCCGGGTCGCCGCGTCCGGACCGTAGATCTCGGCGAGCAGGGTCGCGAGCACCGGCGGCCCGGGCGGCACTTCGACCACCTTGATGCTGGTGCCGGCAGGCACAGGGATGCTCTTCAGCCGCTGCCGCAACTCGAGCGCGATGTCGTGGCTCGCGCGCTTGCGGTCGCCGCGCGCGGCGAGATTGACCTGGAGCTCGCCGAGCTCGGGCCGTTCGCGCAGATAATAGTGCCGGACGAGGCCGTTGAAGTTGAACGGCGCCGCCGTACCGGCATAGCTCTGCACATTCGTTATCTCGGGCAGCCCATGCGCGATATCGGCGGCCGCGAACAGCGTGCGCTCGGTATCCTCCAGGCTCGCGCCCTCGGGGAGATCGACCATCACCGCGATCTCCGACTTGTTGTCGAACGGCAGCAGCTTGACGGTGACGGACTTGGTCGCGAACAGCGTCATCGACAGCAGTGTGGCGATGCCGACGCCGAGCAGGAAGATCCAGGCGGAGCGCTTGCTGGCGACGATCGGGCGCGCGACGCTGCGATAGATGCGTCCGAGACGGCCTTCGCCATGCGCGTCATGAGAGTCCGCAGAGGCGCTGGTCGACCTCGGCGCCAGCCGCAGCATCAGCCACGGCGCCACCACCATGGCGACGAAGAACGAGAACAGCATCGCCGCCGAGGCGTTGGCCGGGATCGGCGCCATGTAGGGACCCATCAGTCCCGACACGAACAGCATCGGCAGCAGGGCGGCGACCACGGTCAGGGTCGCGACAACGGTCGGATTGCCGACTTCGGCGACGGCCTCGATGGTGGCCTGCAGGCGCGGCCGGCCGTCATGCATGCCCCAATGGCGGGCGATGTTCTCGACCACGACGATGGCGTCGTCGACCAGGATGCCGATCGAGAAGATCAGCGCAAACAGGCTGACCCGGTTGATCGTGTAGCCCATCAGATTGGCGGCGAACATCGTCAGCAGGATCGTGGTCGGAATCACCACGAAAGTGACGAGGGCCTCGCGCCAGCCGATGGCGACCGCAATCAGCACGACGATCGAGATCGTGGCGAGGCCAAGATGGAACAGCAGCTCGTTGGCCTTCTCATTGGCGGTCTCGCCGTAGTCGCGCGTCACCGTGACGGCGACGTCGCTCGGAATGAGACTGGCCTTCAGCCCTTCGAGGCGCTGCGCGATGTCGTGCGACACCACCACGGCATTGGCGCCGGCGCGCTTGGCGAGCGCAAGACTTACCGCCGGCACCCGGTGCCAGTCGCCCTTGTCGTTGCGGGCGTCGTCCCAGACGCGGTGCTCGGCGAGATTGGGGCCGATGACCACGGTGGCGACGTCGCGCACATAGACGGGACGACCATCGCGCGTCGAGATCAGCAGCAGGCCGATATCCGGGATGCCCGTGAGCGTCTGGCCCGCGGCGACATTGCGCACGATGCCGCCGTCGCGAACGTCTCCGGCCAGGAACGAGCGGTTCGCGTCCTTCACCTTGGCGACGAGCTGCTGCAGGGTCACGCCGAACAGCGACAGCTTTTCCGGATCGGGCTCGACCCGGATCTGCTGGGCGCCGCCGCCGGAGATATAGGTCAGGCCGATATTGTCGACCTTGGTCAGCTCCGCCCGCAGCTTGTCGGCGAGCTCGTAGAGGTCCTTGTCGGACCAGCGCCCGGCGGCCTCCGGCTTCGGCGACAGCGTCAGCACGGTGACGGCGACGTCGTTGATGCCGCGGCCGACGATCAGCGGCTCGGGAATGCCGACGGGGATGCGGTCGAGGTTGGCGCGCAGCTTCTCGTGGACGCGCAGGATCGCGTCCTCGAACTTGGTCCCCACCAGGAACCGCGCGGTGACCATGACACGGTCGTCCTCGGTCTGGCTGTAGACGTGTTCGACGCCGTCGATCGCCTTGACGATGGTCTCCAGCGGCTTGGTCACGAGCTCGACGCCGTCGGGCGCACGCAGGCCGTCGGCGTTGACACGGATGTCGACCATCGGCACGCTGATCTGCGGCTCTTCCTCGCGCGGAATCACGACGACGGCGATGAGGCCGACCACGAGCGCCGCGAGCAGAAACAGCGGCGTCAGCGGCGAGGCGATGGTCGCCTGGGTAAGCTTGCCTGAGAGTCCGAGTTTCACGGCTGCACCAACTGGTCGCCGGCGCGCAGGCCGGACAGGATTTCAAGTCCATCGGGGAGATCGGCGCTCGGCAGAGCGCGTCCGCGCTGCACCGGAACGCTCACCTTCTGCGTCCCTTGCTGCAACTGGACATAGTCGATGCCGAACCGGGTCGTGACGTAGCGGGACGGAATCACGAAGGCGTCGCGCTGGCCGCCGGAGATCCAGACCCGCAGCCGGTCGCCGACGAAATACTGGCCGAGACCCGAGACGATCGCGTCCGCCACGACCCGGCCTTCCTCGATCTGCGGATAGACGAGGTCGATCACGCCCCATTTGTCGGAGCTGTCGCCGAACTCGGCGCCGTCGACCCGGACCTTGTCGCCGGCCTTGAGAAAGAGAGCGTGGCGCTCGGGCACGCGCAGTCGCAGCTTGAAGTTCTGCTGCGCCACCGTGACCACGGGATCGCCGGGCAGCACCACCGACCCGACGGCAACCAGCTTCTTCAACACGCGGCCGTCATCGGGAGCCAGCACCTGGCCTTCGCTCATCTGCTGGTTGACCACGGCGCGCTCGGCCGTCTTGGCCCGCAGCGCGTTCTCGGCGACGTTCAGCGCGGTGCGCGTCTCGTCGAGCTTGACCCGGGGCAGGGTGCCGCGCTCGACGAGGCCCTCGGTGCGGGTGAAGTCGATCTGCGCCTGGTTGGCTTGCGCCTGCAGCGCTTCGATCTGGGCGTCGAGCGATTTGATCTGCAGGGCCAGTTTGTCGTCGCCGATCAAGGCGATGGGCTGGCCGCGCTTGACCGGGTCGCCTTCGCGCACCGAAAGCTGCACGATGGTGCCGCCGATGCGGCCGCGGGCAGGGACCACGCTGATGCTCTCCACCGTCGCGAACACCGCCTTCTCGTCGGCGACCTGCCGCGGCGCCACCGTCAGCGTCTCCGCAAGGGCCGGCGCTGCCTGCCACGCCATCGCGGCGACCAAGCTCAGGACCGATAATCTGCGCATCCGCCTATTCCTGTCTGGTTTGATTCGATTTGTGAGATTGGGCGAGCCGTCCGCGGTCGGCTGCAGACATCTCACCTGGATGGGGGTTCCCGTTTGATATTGGTCAAGATGCCGGTCCGGCATCCTCATAGTCTCGGTCGCGGTCTCGGCCCGCAGTACACCTGATAGAGCGTCTTGAGGACCTCGCGGGCCGGATCGCTTGTGATCGAATAGTAGATCGTCTGCCCCTCGCGCCTGGCGGTGACCAGGCCGTCCTTACGCAGGAGCGCCAGGTGCTGCGACACGGTCGAATCGCGCAGGCCGAGAAACTCGGCCAGTTCTCCAACCGACCGCTCGTCGTCGACCAGCTGGCAGATGATCAGGAGGCGATGGCGGTTCGACAGCGCCTTCAGGAGGTCGCTGGCCTGGTCCGCCGCCGCTTCCATGATGTCAGCATCAATTTTCATAGTTGCGTATATACAGATATTCGAATATATAGTCAAGGCCGGCGGCGGCGCCGCGGTGACATGAAGCAAGAATGAATCAAGTGCGGATGGAGGATCCCAATGGCGGAAATCGTGGTGATCGGGGCGGGGCTGAGCGGCTCGCTGATGGCTTATGAAATGTTGCCGCAACTGAGGAGGGAGGATCGCGTGACCGTTGTCTCGCAGGGATCCTCCTATCATTTCGTGCCATCCAACCCATGGGTGGCCGTGGGCTGGCGCAAGCGCGACGAGATCGAGATCGATCTGGTCGACGTCATGCAGCGCAAGGGCATCCGGCTGCTGACGCAGGGCGCCAAGCGCGTGCATCCAGCCGAGAACCAGGTCGAGCTGACGGATGGCGGCATGGTGGCATACGATTATCTCGTCGTCGCCACCGGTCCCGAACTCGCCTTCGACGAAATCCCGGGACTTGGACCCGATGGGCATACGCAATCCGTGTGCCATGTCGACCACGCCGCTCATGCCAAGGCCGCCTTCGACAGGCTCGCCGAGAAGCCCGGGCCGGTGATTGTCGGTGCGGTACAGGGCGCCTCCTGCTTCGGCCCCGCTTACGAATTCCTCTTCATCCTGGAAACCGAGCTGCGCCGGCGCAAGATGCGCGACCAGGTGCCGATGACCTTCGTGACCTCCGAGCCCTATATCGGCCATCTCGGCCTCGACGGCGTCGGCGACACCAAGGGCCTGCTGGAAAGCGAGATGCGCGAAAAGCACATCAAGTGGATTACCAGCGCGCGCGTCACCAAGGTCGAGGATGGCCGCATGTTCGTGGAGGAGGTCGCCGACGACGGCACCGTCCGTAAGACGCACGAGCTGCCGTTTGCCTATTCGATGATGCTGCCCGCCTTTCGCGGCGTGGGAGCCGTCCGCGGCATCGACAAGCTCACCAATCCCCGCGGCTTCGTCGTCGTCGACAAGCATCAGCGTAATCCGACCTTCCCCAACGTGTTTGCCATCGGCGTCTGCGTTGCGATCCCGCCGATCGGGCCGACGCCGGTGCCGGTCGGCGTGCCCAAGACCGGCTTCATGATCGAATCGATGGTGACGGCGACGGCCTTGAACATCGGGGCGCTGCTGCGCGGCCAGGAGCCAAAAGCCGAGCCGACCTGGAACGCGATCTGTCTTGCCGATTTCGGTGATTCCGGCGTCGCGTTTCTGGCCCAGCCGCAGATCCCGCCGCGCAACGTCAACTGGTCGTCGAAGGGAGAGTGGGTGCATTACGCCAAGGTCGCCTTCGAGAAGTACTTCCTGCGCAAGATGAGGCGCGGGACGCCCGAGCCGTTCTACGAGAAGTTCCTGCTCGACCGGCTCAACATCGCCAAGATCAAGGAGGTCAGGACCGGGACATGAGCAACGGTTTGCAGATCGTGTGCGGCCATTGCGGGCAGATCAACCGTCTGCCCGCGGACCGGGCGCCGACGCAGGGGAAATGCGGCAAGTGTCATACGCCGCTGTTCGGCGGCCATCCGATCGAGGTCGACCAGGCCGCGTTCGAACGTCATGTCGCGCATAGCAGTTTGCCGCTGCTCATCGACGTCTGGGCGCCGTGGTGCGGTCCATGCCGTGCGATGGCGCCGATGTTCGCGCGCGCGGCCCAGGAGCTGGAGCCGCGTGTTCAACTCTTGAAGCTGAACTCGGACGAGGCGCCGGAGGTGTCGGCACGGTTCGGCATCTCCGGAATTCCGACCATGCTGCTGTTGCAGCAGGGGCGGGAGCTGGCGCGGATCTCGGGTGCGATGGACTCGCAACGAATCGTCGCCTGGGCACTGTCCGGCCTGCGGCAATAGCCGTACCGCCGGGCAATCACTTGCTTGATTACGCTCAAATGCAACCATGAAGGAATATGTCATGAACGTCGACAAAGCGGTTCTCACCTTCGCAGGGATCGTCGTCCTGCTCAGTCTGGCGCTGGGTTGGTACGTCAGTCCCTACTGGTTCTTGCTGGCGGCCTTTGCTGGCGTGAACATGATCCAGGCCTCGTTCACGGGCTTCTGCCCGGCAGCGATCGTCTTCAAGAAGCTGGGGCTCAAGAGCGGCAACGCGTTCTCCTGAACCGATCGGAAGGACGGCAAGATGAAGCGGGGATATCATGGCTGACTCGGACGACACCTATATTGTCGGGCCGCTCTACAAGGCGCGCGACAAGGTCTATCCGGCGGCCGTGCACGGCCGCTTCCGGCGCATCAAGTGGACGATCCTGTGCATCACGCTCGGCATCTACTACCTGCTGCCCTTCGTCCGCTGGGATCGCGGACCCGGCATGCCGAACCAGGCGGTGCTGGTCGATTTCCCGCACCGCCGGTTCTACTTCTTCTTCATCGAGCTGTGGCCGCAGGAGGTCTACTACTTCACCGGCCTGCTCATCATTGCGGCGGTCGCCCTGTTCCTGATGAACGCGGTCGCCGGCCGGCTGTGGTGCGGCTATCTCTGTCCGCAGACGGTGTGGACCGACCTGTTCTACGCCGTCGAGCGCTGGGCCGAGGGCGACCGCCGTGAGCGCATGCTCAGCGACAAGCGCGGCTGGACCTTCACCCATATCCGCCAGGTTGCGCTCAAGCACTTCCTCTGGATCATGATCGGCTGGTGGACCGGCGGCGCCTGGGTGCTGTATTTCGACGATGCGCCGACCCTGGTGAAGGACCTTGCCACCTTCCAGGCGCCGTTCACCGCCTATCTCTGGATCGGCATCCTGACGGCGACGACCTACGTGTTCGCCGGTCACGCCCGCGAGCAGGTCTGCATCTATATGTGCCCGTGGCCGCGCATCCAGGCGGCGCTGACCGACGAATGGGCGCTCAACGTCACCTACAAGGGCGACCGCGGCGAACCGCGCATGTCGGTCAAGAAGGCGGAAGCCGCACGGCTGCAGGGCGCACCCGCCGGGGACTGCATCGACTGCCACCAATGCGTCAACGTCTGCCCGACCGGCGTCGACATCCGCCACGGCATCCAGCTCGGCTGCATCCAGTGCAGCCTGTGCATCGATGCCTGCGACAGCGTGATGACCCAGATCGGCCGTCCGACCGGCCTGATCGGGTACGACACCGACATCAACGTCCAGCGCCGCAAGGAAGGCAAGCCCGAGATCTACCGGATCATCCGGCCGCGCACGATCATCTATGCGAGCTTCATCGCGATCGTCGGCGGGATCATGCTGTACTCGCTGGCGACGCGCGGCACGATGGGCATCAACGTGCTGCATGAACGTAACCCGCTGTTCGTGCAGTTGTCGGATGGCGGCGTCCGTAACGACTACACGGTCCGTCTGCTCAACAAGCGCGGGCCGCGCGACTTCGTGCTGGACGTCGTGGGGCTTCCGAACGCGAAGGTGACGGTGGCCGGGGAGACGCGCGAGCAGGACGGTCGCATGGTGATCGATGTCGGTCAGGATCAGACCCGCGAGATCCGCATGTCGATCGAGGCCAAGGGGGCCGACCTTCCCTCCGCGCCGGTGGACATCGAGATCAAGATCACGGATCCGGCGACCGGGACGTCGGTCAGCAAACGCGATCACTTCGTTCCAGCGACACGATAGAGCAGTGTCGTTCGATCGCCGACCGCGAGGCATCGCCGACAGTCCGTCGGCTCATCGGGACTGATCGAGGGAGGAGCGGTCGCTCCTCCCTCGATTGCTGAGTCCGGTTGTTCCAAATCAATGCCGCCTGGAGGCCGCAGGCAGAGCATTCTCGCGTCAAGGGATCGAAAGCTTTCCTACTGGCGGAGAAGGACAGATGTTCAAGGTCGCAATTCTCATCTGGGTCATGCTGGGCACGGTGCTGGCCGGCAGCGCGGTGACGGCATTGTTGACGGTGCAGGGGCTGGTCGCGAGTCCGATGAAAGACCTGCCGTTGGCGGCGCTGGTCGGATTCGTCGTCGCCATGCCGCTATCGTATCTCGTCGCCGCGAAGATCAAGGGCGGGCGCGGCCGGACGGCGTGACGGTCATCGACGATGGGCCGGATCATCGTAATGGTCCGGCCTGATCGTCGTGCAGCAGTCGCGGGAGTGCCAGTCTGGCGCCGTCCATGAAGAGGTCGATCGCATCACGGACGGTCTGCTCGAGATCGGATGGAACGGGTGTTTCGTAGATGAACTTTCGGATCGCGAGATAGAAGATGCGTCCGTGCAGTCCCCAGAACATCTCCGCCTCGCGGCTGCCGAGGGGGTGGGTCGCGGTGTCCGGAAGCTGCAGTTCATGCCGCAGCTCGATCGCGGCAGGCTCGATGATCTCGCGCCGGACGAGGTCGAGATAGCGGCCGGTGATGCCGAACGACTTCATGCCGGAGAACACGAAGATCCGCACCCAGTTGTATTCGAACACGCGCGCCACGTAGTCGAGATAGAAGCCGGTCAGTCGCGCCTTGAGCGGATGGCTGCGATCGCGGATCAGCGGGCCCCAGTCCTGCGACCAGCGGCTCAGATAGACCTCCTGATAGACGCGTTCGATGAGGGCTTCCTTGCTGGGGAAGTGCCGGTAGATCACCGAATGCGCGATGCCCATGCGCTTGGCGAGTTCCCGCGTCTGGCCTTCGAAGCCGCGCTCGGCGAAAAAGCGGATCGCTTCATCCACGATCAGGCGCTCGCGGTCGGCAGCGCGCATGTTGCGGCGCCTCGCCTGTGGGCGGCCGTCGGTTTTGCGCGGGCGTCCACCAATGCGGCCCTTCGTCTCAACGCTCGCTGTCTTCGGAGTCCTGGCCATGGTCTCAATCGATTGTGGCGACAAGCCTGTCTGATACCCGAAAGCAGATTTGTGACCAATCGTTCGTTTCTGGTTGACCGCACTGCCGCCGCGTGCAATTCTTTTGAGACCAGATGGTTACAAATCTGGAATTTCGGGCTGGCGAGCCCTGGCGGCGAGGAAACGGATGAAAGCGAGGGCTTTCAGCTATTTTCGTGCACACACGATCGGCGAGGCGCTCGAAGCTCATGCGAGCGCCGGCGACGATGCGCGATTCATTGCCGGTGGCCAGAGCCTGGTTCCGGCGCTGGCGTTGCGTCTCCAGGCCCCGCGAACTCTGATCGATATCAACCACATTGCAGAGCTGCGCGGCATCACGCGGGACGGCGAATGGTTGCGGATCGGCGCCTTGACCCGACACTGCGAGATGCTGACCGATCCCTTGATTGCCGAGTTTGCCCCGCTGTTGCGTGCCGCGGCGCCGTTCGTCGCGCATCCTGCCATCCGCAATCGCGGGACCTTTGGCGGCAGCGTCGCGCTGGCCGACCCGGCCTCCGAATTTCCGGCGATGGTGCTGGCGCTCGACGCCGAAATCGAGATTGCCGGCGCGTCCGGCCTGCGCCGCGTCAAGGCCGACGACTTCTTCACCGACCTTTTTGAGACTGCGATCGCGCCCGGCGAGCTCCTCGTTGCGGTTCATGTTCCTCTCTTCAAAGCCGGTCAGCGCATCGCGTTCGATGAGCTGGCCCGCCGGCGCGGCGACTATGCACTGGTCGGTTGCGGTTTGCTCGCGACCTGCCGGGGCGATCTGATCGAGCGCCTCCGCATCGCGTTCTTCTCGGTCGGCAATATCCCGACCCGTGCGAGACGGGCGGAGGCAGTCCTCACGGGCAGCCGGATCGATGCGGCACGGATTGCGGCCGCGCAGGCCGCGCTCGACGACGATCTCGCGCCTGCTGACATCGACGATGTTCCGGCGGCGATGCGCCTGCATCTGGCGCGCGTTCTGCTCGGCCGGCTGCTGGGACGGATCGGAGAAGCCGCATGAACGCGCCGGTCGACGTCGAGACCGAGGAGCAGGTCCGTATTCGCCTCATCGTCAACGGCCGCAAGGTCGCGTGTGACGTCGCGCCCCGCGACACGCTGGTGGATTGTCTTCGCCAGCAGCTCGAATTGACCGGCACGCATGCCGGTTGCGAGATGGGCGCCTGCGGCGCCTGTCTGGTTCAGCTCGACGGCGCTGCCGTGCATGGTTGCCTGATGTTTGCCGTGCAGGCCGATGGTGCGCGCATCGAGACCATCGAGGGGCTCTCGGAGAGCGGCGTGATCGCCGACCTGCAAGCCGAGTTTCATCGGCGCAATGCGCTGCAATGCGGGTTCTGCACGCCGGGCATGCTGATCACCGCTCATGAGCTGTTGACCCATTCGGCACAGCCGAGTCGCGAGAGCATCCGCGACGCGCTTTCGGGCAATTTCTGCCGCTGCACCGGATATGAAGCGATCGTTGACGCCATTGCCGCGGTCGCCGAGGCACGGGCGGCAACGGCATCGCAGGGCGCGGAGGGCTCGTCGCCATGACCGCGCCGCTGACCTCGCTCGACCGTCCGAATTCCTATATCGGCCGCTCCGTGCCGCGTCCGAATGCGAAGCGGCTGCTCGCCGGACGCGGGCACTATGTCACCGACATTCGCCTGCCGCGCATGCTGTACGCCGCCTTCCTGCGCAGCCCTTATGCTCATGCACGCATCACCGGCATCGAGGTCGATGCGGCGCGGGCGTTTGCGGGCGTTCATCTGGTCGCGACCGGCGCTGATCTGGCGAAGATCTGTACGCCATGGACCGGAACACTCGATCATTTCAAGGGCATGACGTCCGAGCCGCAGCTGCCGTTGCCGCCCGATCGCGTCGTCTGGGCCGGCCAGGCCGTGATTGCCGTGGTTGCCGAGAGCAGGGCGATCGCGGAGGATGCGCTGGAGCTGATCTCGGTCGGTTACGAGGAGCTGCCGGCGGTGGTCGATCTCGACGCCGCGCGCCAGCCGGGGACACCGCGGGTCAATCCGGCTTCCGCGTCCAACGTCTGCTTCCGCACGCAGCTCGACAGCGGCGGCGTCGACGAGGCCTTCGCGGCAGCCGCGCACGTGATCGAGCAGGAATTCAGCTTCGGCCGTCATACGCCGGTGACGCTCGAGCCGCGCGCCATCGTCGCGGACTATGATCCCGAGGGCGGTGCGCTGACGGTGCACCATGCGACGCAGACGCCTTATCAGTTCCAGGATCTGTACTCCCGCCATTACGGCATCCCGGAAGCCAGCGTGCGCGTGATCGCACCGGATATCGGCGGCTCGTTCGGCATGAAGCTGCATGTCTATCACGAGGACATGGCGGTCGTCGGATTGTCGATCCTGCTCGGGCGCCCGGTCAAATACGTCGCCGATCGCATCGAGTCCTTCGTCTCGGATATTCATGCCCGCGATCACCATGTCCACGCGCGCATGGCCGTTGGTACCGACGGCAAGATCCTCGCCATGGATGTCCACGATGCCACGGCGATCGGCGCGTTCTCGACCTATCCGCGCACCAGCGTCGTCGAAGGCAACCAGGTCATCCGCCTGATCGGTGCGCCCTATGATTTCAAGTCCTATCGCGCCGCGCTCGAGGTCGTATTCCAGAACAAGGTGCAGACCAGCCAGTATCGCGCGGTCGGACATCCCATCGCCTGCGCGGTCACCGAGCGCATGGTGGATCTCGCCGCTGCCCGCGTCGGGCTCGATCCAATCGCGATGCGCGCCAGGAACGTGATTGCCGACAATGCCTATCCGACGGCGTCGCCGACCGGCTACAGGTTCGAGGCGCTGTCGCACGAAGTCTGCCTGCGGCGGCTGCGCGAGATCATGGACTATGACGCGCTGCGGGCCGAGCAGGCCGAGCTGCGCCGGCGCGGTATCCATCGCGGCACCGGCATCGCGACCTTCGTCGAGATCACGAACCCCAGCCCGGCCTTCTACGGCGTCGGCGGCGCGCGCATCTCGTCGCAGGATGGCGCGACCGTCAGCCTGACGCCGTCGGGCGAGGTGCGCTGCGCGATCTCCGTGACGGAGCAGGGGCAGGGCACCGAGGCGATCATCAGCCAGATCGTCGCCGAGCAGCTCGGCCTCGCCCAGGAGCACGTCAAGATCATCACCGGCGATACCGAGGTCACGCCGCATGGTGGTGCGACCTGGGCCTGCCGCGGCGCGGGCATCGGTGGCGAGACGGCACTGCAGGCCGCGCGGAAGCTCAAGGCAAACATTCTGGAGATTGCCGCGCTGGTGCTGCAGGAGCAGCCCGCCGCGCTCGACGTCGTCGATGGCCAGATCGTCAGTGCCGCGACGGGGCAGCCGCGTCTGCCGGTCGCCGAGATCGCGCGCATCGCCTATTTCCGCTCCGACACCTTGCCGCCGGGCACCCAGGCGCAACTGACGGTCAGCCATCATTTCGCGCCGCAGGGCTACCCCTTCGCCTTCACCAACGGCATTCAAGGCTGCTATCTCGAAGTCGATGTCGAGACCGGCTTCATCAGGCTGCTGAAGCACTATGTCGTCGAGGACTGCGGCCGCATCATCAATCCGATGCTGGTCGACGAGCAGTTGCGCGGCGGTGTCGTTCAGGGTCTGGGCGCGGCGCTGTTCGAGGAATGCCGTTACGGTGAGACCGGCCAGTTGCTCAACGGATCGCTGGCCGACTATCTGGTGCCAATGGCGATGGAGATGCCGGACATCACCATCGATCACGTCGAGACGCCGACGGCGGACACCATTCTCGGCGCAAAGGGCTGCGGCGAGGCCGGCACCGCCGCTGCCTCGGCCTGCGTGCTGAATGCGGTCAATGATGCGCTGATGCCCTTCGGCGCGACCATCAACACCATCCCGATCACGCCCGCGCGCGTGCTCAAGGCGCTCAACCGGTTCTAAGAAAAACGAATGAGGGAGGAGATCATGCCAAGCTACGAGACGAGGCTGCGACGCCCAGGAATATCCCGCCGCACGGCGTTGATGGGAATCTCGGCCGGTGTCGCCACGCTCGCGATGCCGCGCCTGGGACGCGCCGCCGATGACACCATCCGCATCGGCTTTCCGACGCCGCTGACCGGCCCGTTCGCCGCCGAGGCCCGTGACCAGGTCAAGTGCGCCGAGCTCGCCGTGAAGCTGGTCAACGACAAGGGGGGCATCGCCGGCCGCAAGGTCGAGCTCCTGGTGCGCGATGACAAGCTCAACGCCGGCGAGGCCGCGACGCGGACGCTGGAGCTGATCGAGAAGGACAAGGTGCACGCCGTCGTCGGCGCGCTCTCCAGCGCCGTCCAGCTCGCCGTCAACGAGGTGACGCGCGCCCGCGGCGTGATCTACGTGTCGATCAGCCAGTCCGACACCATCAACGAGGCCAAGGATTTCAGCAAGTACACCTTCCACGAGGCGCTGAACCCGCACATGACCACGGCGGCCGTGGCCCGCCAGACCATCAAGAAGGGCATGAAGGTCGCGCATCTCGTGGCCGACTATGCCTACGGCCATGAGATGCTGCGCGGCTTCAAGCGGGCGCAGACCGCTGTTGGCGCCGAGAGCGTCGGCGAGATCCTGCATCCGTTCGGTGCGGCCGACTATTCGACCTTCATGCCGCGGCTGATGTCGCTGCGGCCGGACGTGCTGTGCATCAGCAATTTCGGCCGCGACCAGGCCAACGCGATCAAGCAGGCCGTCGACTTCGGCATCAAGCAGCAGATGAAGATCGTGGTGCCGGTGATCCTGCACAACCAGCGCCTCGCCGTCGGGCCCGACGTATTCGAGGGCGTCGTCGGCGGAGCCAACTATTATTGGGGTCTCGAGACCCAGAACAAGACCGCGGCCGAGTTCAACAAGGCGTTCCGGGCCGCCAATGGCGGCGCGATCCCGACCGATTACGGCGCCTATGGCTACTCGGGCGTCGGCTCGCTGCTGCAGGCGATGCAGGCCGCCGGCGGCACCGGCACCGACAAGGTCGTCGCGGCACTGGAAGGACTGCAATACGACCTGACCAAGGGCCCGCAGCACTACCGCAAATGCGACCACCAGTCGGTGCAGTCGGTGCTGGTGCTGGAGTCCAAGAAGAAGTCGGCGATGGCGAACGAGAACGACCTGTTCGCGATCGTGGCCAGCGATCCCGGCGCGGACGAGATGCTGCGAAGCTGCAGCGAACTGGGTCATCCCACCTGATCCCGATCGCATGGACCTCTCGCTGATCATCATGCAGCTGTTTTCCGGCATCGCCCTTGGGGCGGTGCTGGTTATCACTGCGCTCGGTCTCACCATCGTGTTCGGCATGCTGGGTGTCGTCAATTTCGCCCACGGCGCGTTGTTCATGATCGGGGCCTATGCCGGCCTGTATGTGGCGTCGCTGACCGGCAGCTTCTGGTGGGGCTTGCTGCTCGCGCCAATTCTGGTCGGCGCATTCGGCATGCTGATCGAATACGTCCTGGTCCGTCGCCTGTATGGCCGCTCGATCGATGATCCTCTGCTGCTCACTTTCGGTCTCAGCTACATCCTGGTCGAGGGCGTGCGCATCGTATTCGGCAGCGATGGCATTCCGTTCCCGACCCCGTCGCAGTTGGTCGGCGTCGTCGATCTCGGTGTCGGCTTCTTTCCCAAATATCGTCTGTTCGTGATCGCGCTGGTGGCCGTCGTGCTGCTGGTGCTCTGGCTGATGCTCGAGAAGACCCGGGTCGGTCTGATCGTCCGGGCCGGCGCGCGTGATCCGCTGATCATGCGGGTGCTCGGGGTCGACATCGGCAAGGTGTGGCTCGCGATCTTCGGCCTTGGCGTCGGTCTCGCCGCGCTCGGCGGCGTGCTGGCGGGACCCATGCGCAGCGTCAATCCGGAGATGGGAACGCTGGTGCTGGCGGAAGCCTTCGTCGTCACCGTGATCGGCGGCCTTGGCTCGATCGTCGGTGCTGTCGTCGCCGGGCTGATGGTGGGGATCTGCATCAGCATGGTCGCGCTGTTCGCGCCCGAGATGGCGACGATCGTGATGTTCGCGCTGATGGCGGCCGTGCTGCTGGTGCGGCCGCAGGGTCTGTTCGGCCTCAAGGGGAGAGCGTGATGACGGTGCAGTCGACCGGCGAAGCACCGCCGCTTCCTCAGGCGCAGCGTCTCGTCGCGGTTCTCGCGGATCACCGCGTGCTGGTTTCGCTCATTGCGCTGGCGCTGCTGCCCTGGCTGCTGCCGTCGAAGGCGCTCGCCGTGAACGTCCTGATCTACGGCGTCGTGGTGATGGGCTACAATCTGCTGTTCGGCTACACCGGGCTGCTGTCGTTCGGCCACGCCGCCTTCTTCGGCACCGGCGCGTATCTGACCGGCATCGCCATCGGCCGCTGGGGCCTGCCCTGGTTCGTCGCGGTGCCGCTGGCGATCGCCGCGAGCACCTTGCTCGCCGCGTTGATCGGCACGATCTCGACGCGCACCCGCGGCATCTATTTCTCCATGGTCACGCTCGCGCTGGCGCAACTCGTCTACTACGTCGCGCTCCAGGCCTCCTCCTTCACCGGCGGCGAGAACGGGCTGCGCGGCTTCACGGTCGAGCACATCGGTCTGTTCGGCGCGCAGATCAACTTCCTCGATCCCGTGAACAAATATTACGTGCTGATGGTGCTCGCGGCGATCGCGATCTGGGTGCAGTCGCGCATTCTCAACTCGCCGTTCGGCGCCGTGATCGAGGCGATCAGGGAGAACGAGCAGCGCGCGCGGGCCTGCGGCTACGACGTCGAGCGCTGCAAGCTGATCGTGTTCATGCTGTCGGGCGCGATCTCCGCCGTCGGCGGCTGCATGTCGGCGCTGCATCTGTCCATCGTTCCGCTCGACATCCTGCACTACCAGACCTCCGGCATGATCGTGATGATGGTGCTGCTCGGTGGCGCACGCAGCTTCTTCGGGCCGTTCGTCGGCGCCGCCACCTTCCTGATCCTGGAGGACGTCGTCTCGCTGTGGACGCCGCATTGGCAGATCGTCGTCGGCGCCATCTTCGTCGTGTTCGTGCTGTTCCTGCCCAAGGGCATCTGGGGCACGTTCCTCGATGTGCTACCGATCGCGAGGCAACGCCGATGAGCACCGAACTGCTGCGCGCGGACGGGATCGGCCGTCGTTTCGGGGCCTTCGTCGCGCTGGAAGGCATCTCGGTCGCGTTCGCGGCCGGCGAGCTGACCTCGATCATCGGCCCGAACGGGGCCGGCAAGAGCACCTTCTTCAACATTCTCTCCGGCACGCTGTCGCCGAGCAGCGGCACGTTGCGGTTCAAGGGCCGCGAGCTGAACGGCCTGCCGCAGCATCGCTTCGTGCATCAGGGCATCTCGCGCTCGTACCAGATCACCAACATCTTTCCCGATTTGTCGGTCCACGAGAATGTCCGGGTCGCCGCGCAGGCCAAGCGCGTGAGCTACGACATCTGGCGCAAGCGCGCCGATCTTGCCGAACTCGGCGAACGCGCCGATGCAGCCTTGATGGCGGTCGGCCTGATCGGCCGGCGCGGCGAGCTCGCCAAGTATCTCGCCCATGGCCAGCAGCGCGCGCTGGAGATCGCGATTGCGCTGGTCTCCGAGCCGGAGCTTCTGCTGCTCGACGAGCCGACCGCGGGCATGGGGCCGGAAGAGACCAAGGAGATGGTGGCGCTGCTGGAGCGGCTCGCGGAGAAGCGCACGGTGCTGCTGGTCGAGCACAAGATGAAGATGGTGCTCGGCTTGAGCCAGCGGGTGCTGGTGCTGCATCACGGCCGGCTGCTCGCCGATGGTCGTCCTGAGGACATCCGATCCAATCCGGACGTGCGCCGGGTCTATCTGGGACAGAGTGAGGGCTATGGCTGAGACCGCGTTGCTCGAGCTCGACAATGTCCAGGCCTGGTACGGCGCCAGCCACGTGCTGCACGGCATCTCGCTGCGCGTGAACGAGGGTGAGGTGGTGGCGCTGGTCGGCCGCAACGGCGCCGGCAAGACCACGACCTTGCGTACCGTCATGGGGCTGATGCCGAAGGCCTCGGGCAGCGTGCGCTTCGCCGGCCAGGGCCTGCTGCCGCTGGCCGCGCACAAGCGCTTCCATCTCGGCCTCGCCTATGTGCCGGAGGAGCGTCGCATCGTGCCGGGCCTGTCCGTGCGCGAGAATCTGCGGCTTGGGCTGGTCGCCGCCAAGGCCGACATCGACGAGCGCGTGGCATTCGCCGAGATCGCCGAGACCTTTCCGCGATTGAACGAGCGGCTGGACCAGGAGGGCGTCACGCTGTCGGGCGGCGAGCAGCAGATGCTGGCGATCGCGCGCGCCTTGATCGCGCGGCCGCGCATGGTGCTGCTCGACGAGCCCTCCGAAGGCATCATGCCGGTGCTCGTCGAGGAGATGGGCGTGCTGTTTCGCCGGCTGCGCGACCAGGGCAAGACCTTGCTGCTGGTGGAGCAGAATGTCGAATGGGCGCTGCGGCTCGCCGATCGCGCCGTCATCATTGACCAGGGCGAGGTCGTGCATGAGAGCAGCGCCGCGGCGCTGCTGGCCGACAAGGACATCCAGGATCGCTACTGCGCGGTGTGACGTTGCGCGGTTCGCCGGCATCATGACGGGTCATCTCGGCGGCGGCAGTTGCGGCAGGCGCGCAAGCCCGATGCCCGCGACCCGAGACCATCTCACGGGCTTTCTCAGCGTCAGTTCTGAGCGTCATCATGTACGATATACGCCCGCAATGGATGACCGTTTTGATGCGGAGATCGTCGTCGATCTGCACCGGCTTGCGCCGGCTGCGTCGTTGGCTATGGTCGTGCCAGGCCGGCAAAGCGAGACGAGGGAACACGTCATGGCGCGCATCCGCTGTATCACCGAGATGGGAATGGGCGTCGACGTCCACGGCCGCGACGCCACCAAGGCGGCCAGGCGGGCGGTGTCCGATGCGATCCGTCATTCCAGCCTGGGCTTCTTCCGCATGGTCGGCAAGACGCCGCAGGACATGTTCGTCGACGTCACCATCGGCGTGCCGAACCCCGAGGCGGTGGACACCGCGGCCGTCGCCAAGGAGCTGCCCTATGGCACGGTCACCGTCACCGCCGTGAAGGGCGGGCTGGAGATTCCGGCCGAGGCCGGCAGCGACGCCATCATCATCGCCAATGCGGCGGTGCTGGTGCATCTCGACGATGGCAAGTAGGCTGGGCCAGGACGTGTAGGCAAGCCAGCCGGCGCCTGCATCGGCGCGGGCGTGTCTGATCCAGATGTCAAACAGCGCGATGTGCGGTCGCGATCCCGCGGCGCGTTGCGCGCCCGGGTGATATCAGAACGATGTCCCTCTCCGAAGAAAGGGCGCAGGGAAGACCGGGTATCCGCTGATACCCGCGGCCCCCGTGCGTGAAGAAGTGCACGGGGCAGGAACCACAGGCTCAGCCGGACGACTCCGGCCTTCCCTGCGCAACGGTTGGACGGCTTATACGTGCTCTCCCCGGGGACCGGCTTGGTTGCCCCCGTCGCCAGCCGGTCATCATCTCGGCCGGCTTGACCTCAGCATCGGGAGGCCAGGACCACACGATTTCGCCGGCGCCTTCTGCCGTTCGTCCGCACGGAGAACCATGCTGCGGCAGCCTGCGCCCGTCGCATCACCGCCTCCACGTTCGTGACGATCGCGAAGCGCCCCTCATGGCGAGGCGGGACAGGCGGAGTATTTCATAGAATTCGGAAAAACGAAAGCGAAATTTTCGTGGACGCGGCATGCGAACCCCGATCGCATTGGAAAGGCTGGTGTTTGGCGCCGAAGATCGGCTTCGTCTGGGCGCAGGCGATCTCGCCCGGGCGCGGCCGGATCGCCGTGGAAGTTGCCGGCTGGCCTGCGCCCGGAACCGGGCCAGGCCAGCCGATGCGCATGCTCAGCGTCTTTGGCCTTTGCCTCGGCCGGGTCCCGTCGTGTCGAGAGCCTGGCGGCAATCCGCTGAGACTTTCTCGCGGTTGGTCTCGAGGCAGGCGCGAACCTGGCCTGCGCCGTGCTGCTTGCCGGAGCAGAAGCTCTGGATGTCAGCGGCGCATTGCGTTGCCACCGGCCCGGTTCCCTGAGCGAAAGCGGGCATGGCCGCGGTGGCGGCGATGACGATGGCGAGTTGCAAGGACGTCCTCATTCAAGCCTCCTTGGGGAGTGGTGTAGGCACGGTAGCGAGGTAGCGTGTGTCCTGCGTCCGTTCGTTGCGCAGGATCAAGCCGAAGGGGATCGCGCCGGAGGAACGGCGTCGCGTTCCGGGAATCGTACCTGGACGAGACGGCGTGACTGCCAGGAAGCTGCTCCACGATGATGATATCGCCGACATCGAGAGGCAGTACCAATACCTGCTGCGTCAGCAGCATGACCGCGATGGCTTCGATCTCCTCGAAGGCAGCCGGCACATCGGTGACGATGTCAGCGGCCCTGCGGAAGCTCACCCCCGTCGACCTGAGGCCACCGTCCTACGCTCACCCCGCCGCTCGATCGGCTCGCTCGCACGCCCCTGCGGCTGCGCGCTGCGATGACTAGACGGGTCTCAGAAGCCGGTCCGCGCACTCAAGACAAGCTGATCTCGGTTTCGCCGTCCGGCCCGATGAGCGTCAGCACTCCGGGCGTGCCCTCGCCACCGGAGAGGTAGTGATAGCTATCAAGTGCATGTCCGCTGGGAATGCCGAGAAGCTCAGCGAGGCCCGTCAACCTGTCTTCGGCAAACATGAACGGCCTGGCTGGGGACGGCGTGGCGACGATTGCGGCAGGCCTTGTAGCCATGCGCTTTTCGATGTCGGCGAGATATTGCTCGAGGCTCGGCGGATTCGGCATCTTGGCGGCAATCATCGGATAGGCCTCGATCGCTTTCTTACGGACCGCGTTGCGAGGTGCGGCGTCGCGAACGTGGAGGTTGGTGATGAACGATCCCATGGCTCCCTTCCGCAGTTCGGCTGCCCAAAGTCACGTTTGGCTCGAGAGCGCCCGTCACTGGGCGCCACAACTACGGAGCGTAGGCACCATGGGCGGCTGTGATACTCTCGCAGATGACGTCGACATATTCGTCATAGAACATGATGCGAAAATGTCGGCAGCGGGCAAGATGCCGCTGGGAGAAGCTCATCAGCCAGGCTGATCGTCCCAGGTCCACCACGGCGGCTTGATCGATCGCGGGCCCCCAATCGACGGTTTCACGGGAATAGTCATGGACTTCCTCTGGGGTGACTTGATGCACTTGAGTCTTGTGAAGGATCAAGTGTCGCATATCGTCCTCGGAAGCCCAGTCCGGGTTCAGATAGTCGAGGGCGATCAAGTTCAATCCGTGGCCGAAAAAGTGCGCTCGTCGCAGCTCTGGTCCGCGTCCGTCAGCCCAGATCCAATCGCGCAAGACCGGCTTGTACATCGCAGAAGATCGCCGTGGTTGGTTGTTGAGCGGCTCACAGCCGCGGATCGATCGGCTCGCTCTCCAGTGCCAGAACTGCGAACACGCATTCGTGCACGCGGCGCAGCGGCTCGCGGGCGACGAAGCGGGTCAGCGCCTCGTGGCCGAGCGCGAACTCGCGCAGGGCCAGGTTGCGCTTGCCCTCGAGCTTGCGCTGGCGCAGCCGGACGATGTGCTCCGGCGCATCATATTCCGGGCCGTAGATGATGCGCAGATATTCCGGCCCGCGCACCTTGAGCGCCGGCTGAATGAGGCCCTTCGGTCCGCGCGCGACGAAGTTTTTCGGCTTCACCACCATGCCTTCGCCGCCGCTTCCCGTGAGCTGCTCCCACCACGCGATGGCGTCGGCGACGGCCGTGTCGTCGGCCAGCACAACAGTGCGCCATTGCGTGCGAGTGACGACGGATGCTGATGCGGCGGCCAGCCGATCGGCGAGCGTCATGTGCCAGACGTGGTCCTGATCGAACCAGACCCGGCCCTCGCTGGCGAGCAGATGAAACGGCGCGACCTTGAGATCGTCGATGCCGCCGACCGGCCAGACGTAAGGCGCCCAGGCAGCGCCATAGCGCTTGGCGCGCGCGACACGATCGCGGAAATGGTCGCCGAGCGCGGCGACATCGAGGCCACGCGCGGCGGCGCGCGCCACTGCGTCGGCTGCTGCTTCGAGGCCGGCGACCGATGACGCCGCGACCGGCGCGTACTGGCTCTCGATCAGGCTGCCGGCCTTGGCCGACCAGGGCATGATCTCGGCGTCGAGCAGCAGCCAGTCGGATTGCAGCTCCTGCCACAGGCCGGCGCTGTCGACAGCGTCACGCAGCCGTGCCAGCAGCGCCTCGGTCATCGCGGCATCGTTGAAGAAGGCGCGGCCGGTGCGGGTCCAGATCGCGCCGCTCTCGTCGCCTGCGATGCCGAAGCGGGCCCTGGCAACATCGGCGCTGTTGCATAGCGCAATGACGGCGCGCGAGCCCATGTGCTTCTCCTCGCACACGACCTCGGCAACGTTGCGGGCGCGGAAATGCGCGAACGCCTCCTCGGGCCGTTCCAGCCAACCCTCGCGCGCGCTCGTCTCCGATGGCGACATGGTCGGCGGCAGATAGACCAGCCATTGCGGCGGCAGCGCGAAGCGGCTCATCACCTCCAGCGCGGCGGCCGCGTTCTCCTCGGCCACGACCATGCGGCCGCGCAGCGTGGTGTCGATCCAGCGGCGGCCGCTCACATCATCGATATCGAGCAGCTGATCGGCCTCGGCCTGCGCGGAGGCGCTGCCGGCGCGAGGCGCGAGCGGACGGACCGGCTCGCACCAGACGCGCTCGGCCTCGACCTCGACGAGCTCACGCTCCGGCCAGCGCAGCGCTGTCAGCCGGCCGCCGAACACGCAGCCGGTGTCGATGCACATGGTGTTGTTGACCCATTCGGCTGATCGCACCGGCGTGTGACCGTAGACCACGGTGGTCGGTCCGCGGTAGTTCGCGGCCCAGTCGGCGCGCAAGGGCAGGCCGAATTCGTCGATCTCGCCGGTGGTTTCGCCATACAGCGCGAATTCGCGCACTGCGCCGGAGCCGCGGCCGATCATCTCCTCCTTCAGCCCGGCATGCGCCACCGCGAGCCGGCCGCCGTCGAGCCAGACATGGCTGCGCAGCCCGTCGAGAAAGCCCGGCAGAGTGTCGCGGAAGCTTCGCTCCTCGCTGGCGAGCTGATCGATCGTGGCCTGCAGGCCGTGCGCGATCGTGACCTTGCGGCCCGCCAGCCAGCGCTGGAATTTGCGGTCGTGATTGCCCTGCACGGCATAGGCGGTGCCGGCCGCCACCATGCTCATGACGATGCGCAGCACATCGGGTGACTGCGGGCCGCGGTCGACGAGGTCGCCGACGAAGACGAGCTTGCGGCCCGCGGGCGGCGTCACTGTGACGGCGCGTCGACCCTCTGTGTCGCTCCATGTGACCTGATAGCCGAGCTTCGCCAGCAGCGCCTGCAATTCGGCCGCGCAGCCGTGTACGTCACCGATGTTGTCGAACGGTCCGGCGTCATGCCGCTTGTCGGTCCACAACGGCTGCCGCGCGATGGTCGCGGCCTCGATGCGCGCGACGCTGTCGAGCTTCCACACCTGGCGAAAGCCCTCGCGCTGCAGCCCACCGAGACCACGGCGGATCTCCGAGACCATGCGCTGCACGACGGGGCCGCCGAAGGCGCGCTCGGGACGCGTCCTGTTTCTGTCGATGCAGACGTCGATGCCGGGATCGAACACGATCGCGACCGGCAGCGCATGCCATTTGCGCGCGAGCTCGACCCAGCCCTTCCGGTCGGCAGGGCGCACATTTGTGGCGTCGATGACGGCGAGCCTGCGGTGCTTCAGCCGCTTGCCGGCAATTTCGCGGACGATGTCGAACGCGTCGGCGGAGACGCCCTGGTCGGTCTCGTCGTCGGCGACCAGCGCGCGGCAATGGTCCGAGGAGATCACCTCGGTCGGAAGGAAATGCCTGGCGGCGAAGGTCGACTTGCCGGAGCCGGTCGAGCCGATCAGCACGACCAGCGCGAAATCGGGGATTTCGATGTTCATGGAATTGCTCAGCGAGTGAAGACGGCCATCTGCGTCGGCGCGCCATGGCTCTCGTCGTGATGGCCGATGCCGGAGAAGGCGGCCTGATAGTTGAAGGTTGCGCAGATCCGCTGCGCCCAGTCGGCAAACTCGGCGCGCGACCATTCGAAGCGATGGTCGCGGTGGCGAAACTGTCCGGCGGGCAGGCTTGGAAACAGTGCGTTGTAGTCGGCGTTCGGTGTGGTCACGATCACCGCGCGCGGCCGCGCGGCGCCGAACACCACGCGCTCGAGCATCGGCAGCCGGTCGGGATCGAGGTGCTCGATCACCTCGACCAGAACAGCGGCGTCGGCCTCCGCCCAGCGCGCGTCGCGATAGGTCAGCGAGCCGTGCAGCAAGGTGACGCGGCCCTCGGGCGGGCCACCGGGGAAGCCCAGCTTGAGCCGCTTGGCCGCGCGCTCCAGCTCGCCGGCCGCGGGATCGAGCCCGATCAGTCGTTCGACCCAGCGTTCGCGTACCAGAAGCTGCAGCAGCCGGCCTTCGCCGCAGCCGAGATCGGCGATGGTCTTGGCACCGGTGGTCCGCAGCGCCTCGATGACCGCCGTCATGCGCAGGTCGTTGAGCCGGATCGGCGCCTCCAATTTGTCTTCTGTCAGGCTGCGCGCCTCGGGCTCGGCCGTCTCGTCCTGCGTCTCCGGCGCGAGCCGTGCCAGCGCCGCACGCGCGAGCACGCCGCGGTGGCGCAGATAGCGGCGCACGATCAGCTCCTTGGCAGGATGGGCGTCGAGCCAGCCTTCGCCGCGCTTGAGCAGCTTGTCGATCTCCTCGTCGCCGACCCAGTAATGCTTGGCATCGTCCATCACGGGGATCAGCACGTAGAGATGGTTGAGCAGTGCGCTGAGCCGCGCAATGCCGCGCAATGTCAGTCGCACGTAGCGGCTCATCGCATCGCCCTGTGGTCCCGCAATGGGTGCGAGTTCGACCTGCCAGCCCAACGGCTCGAACAATTGCCGCAGCACGGCTTCGCCGCCGCGCAGGGGCAGGGGTGTCACGACCGCCTCCAACGGAATGGCGCTCTCGGCGAGCGCCTGGCGCGCGCTGCTGACGCCGTTCATCGCGGTCCGGAACGCCTTGTTCAGCGCGACCGACAGGAACGACGACGCGGCATAGGGGCGGTCGTTGACATATTGATCGAGCAGCCCGTCGCCTTGGCCCTTGCCGCGGACGAGGCCGATCGGATCGACGTCGAGCACCAGCGCCGCCTCGCAGCGATCATTGCTGGCCTCGGGATAGAAGATCAGCGCCTTGCCATAGGTGAGCGCGAGCTCGTGCAGCCGCTCCGGATGCTTGTTGAGCAGGTAGCCGAGATCGGTGGCAGGCTGATGGGTCGTGGCGATGGACAGGTACATGGCGTCACTTAAACGGGGGCGCGTGGGGTGGTCCACTGTTTGTGGAAGAAGACCCGGGCGCGTCTGTGGCGCGTCCGGGTCGTTTGTCGTCAGTGCAGGGTCGCGCCGCGCAGAATCTTCTCCTGCGCCGCGATCCAGGCGATCACGGCCTCGGAGAAGCCGTCGACCCGCGTCCAGGGCCCGTAGCCGACCCCGTGCTGGTACGACGCCACGTTGACCACGGTCCCGCGCGCCCTGGGCGGCTGCACCGCATCGTGGCTCTGCTCGTCGGTGAAGACGATCAGGCGGTCGCCCTTGCGGTCGACCTCGCCGACCGCACGGCCGAGATAGGTCCCGGAATGCGGCTGCGACCCGAGGATCGCATCGCGCAGCGCAAAGCCACGCCGCGGCGGCACCTTCACGACCTCATTGCTGAACGTGAAGATCTCCACCTCGTCGCAGACCTCGCGGGCCAGGATCGCCAGCCCGCACGCCGCGTCCGCGCGCGTCATCTCCGACCTCGCGGACAGCGCCGCGAACATCGAGCCGGAGACGTCGATCAGGAGCCGCGTGCGGCCCTTGAGCCGCGCGTAACCCTTGATCGACCTGAACATCGCGGCCTCGAGCTCGGGCTCGAAGGCCGGCGCATGCCGGGCCGCCGTGATGAACCGATACGGCAGCACCCGGTCCGTCCGCATCGTCGCGATCGCCTGTGCGATCGTTGCGCGCGGCACTCCGGCCTGCCGCATCAGGCGCAGGTTGCGCAACAGCGCCAGCGCTCCGAGCCTGTTCTCACCGAGCAGCCGCTCGAAGCTCGCACGCTTGTCCGCACCGGCCGACAGCGCGACCTCCCAGGTGTCGGGCGAGGGCAGCTCGCCATCGACGAGCTGCTTCCACACCGCCTCCTGGACGGCATCCCTGGGCCTGGCGTGAACCAGGAAGAGGACGTCGCGCAGCCGCACCGGCCCCTCGCGGTCATACTTCGCGAGCTGATAGGCGTCGAACTTCGAAAACGCCTTCGCCAGCCCCTTCTTGACCTGCGCCGAGACCGGCTGCCGCTTGCGCTGCTGCTGCGGACCGAGAGCGTCCGCCCAGTAGATCGCGAGCAGCTCGGCCATCTCGTCCGGCCGCTGGATGATGCGCGACAGCGTCTCGGCGACCAGCGCGCGGTGCGACGGCAACCGCGCCATCTCGCGGGCGACGAGCAGCGGCGCGTGCCGCAGCTTCATCTCCTCGCGCGCACGGACCGCGAGCTGAGCCACCTCGCGCGGCTCGACCTGCGGCACCAGCGCCTTGATGCGATCGGCGATCGCGACCCCGTCCTCGTAGAACTGGTCCTCCCAGAGCAGGCAGCTCATCAGCGTGCGCTGCAGCGCCTGTGCCGGCGCGAGCTGTCGGGACGGCGCACCCTCGTGGGTGAAGGCGCGCAGGAACGTGTTGAGCTTGACCATGCCAGGGCCTCCTCTTGGGTTAATGGTCGATGGATAAATGGCCGGGAGCATCGGCCGGCACGCGCGATCTCGTTCGAGATCAGGCGTGATGGGAACCACGCGCCGGGAACGGGCGAATGCTGATCGGCTAGTGCTCTACCGCTGAGCTACCGGCGCATGGAACGCCGGATGGGAGTCGAACCCACGACCTCTCGATTAGCAATCGAAGTATCAGCACTCTTCACCACGGCGCGTGGAAGACGGCGGCACAGCCAGCAGCTGCGCCGTAACGACGTGACCGCCTGTTGGCGGACAGCCACCGGTTGAGATGGATCACGAGCCGGGAACGGGCGATGACTGAGATCCGGGCCACTTGCATGGCCCGGACAGCGCTCTGACCTCTAAGCTACCGGCATGACGCCGGGCGGGATTCGAACCCGCGACCTCTGGCGTGGAAGGCGAAGTAACAGTCATCTTCACCACGGCTCGCGAATGAGTTCGGCGGGGAATGGGTGATGCTGTTGCTGCCCCAGTGGGGCGCTCGGTTTCAACGAAGTAACAGGCATCTTCACCACCGCCTTGGCCGCACGGCTGCGGGATGCGGCCGGGCGGCATTGATGGCGTGCTGGGGAACGGGCGATCACGGCGATACGACGATCGAAACGCAGGCTTGGCATCAGCCTCGCCGCAACCCGCGACTCACCCATCTCGCTTGACGGATTCCACGGTACGATCGATCGAAGGCGGCGCGCGGCCGCATTGGCGCGAAGGAGCCGCGATCTTCACCACCAGCAGCTCCCGGCTGCGAACGGCCGGGAATTCAATTGGCTTGTCTGCGGCGCTGCACGGCGCCGCGTGTTGCGAGCTCCAGGGAGCTCGCTCTGTCATCGGTGTCCGGCGTTGCCGCCTCGTTCCCTCCGACAGGCCCCGCGCGCGCAGGCCACGCGCATCACCTGCGCGAGCCCCGGGATCCGGGTCTCCCGTTCCGGCTCGAGGCCGGGACATCTGGTTGTTCGCCGTGCAGCCGGCTCACGTGAGGGCAACAAAAAACCCTCCGGAGCGGCGGGCTCGGGAGGGTCCGTGTGATGCGGACTGTTGATCTTGCGCTATGCAAGATCGCTCCCCCGAACATGGCGTGCGCCATCCACCGGCATGACGCCGTTGGACGTGCGGATGAAGTGTTCGTAGCCGAAGGACATCGTCTCGCTCATGTTTGTCGCGGGCGCAGTCGCTCGCGAGGCCGCGGGACATACGCCGCTTTGTTGGTGCTGTCAACAGCATGGCGTTGATGTTTTGCCGGCTGCTGCGGCGGCCTTGATCTGCAACAACGCGCCGATGCGGAGCATGCTTATCGTGAGCATATCGAGATGCGGCGAGAATTGCGGGCGCAGAGTCATGAACCGACGGCGGGTCCTGATAGGAGGCGGCAGCGCGCTTGCAGCGGCTGCGCTCGGCGCCGGCTCCTGGCGCGCCGCGACCGGCACGATGCGCGCATATGACGACTATAGTGCCCGGTTGCGCGCGCCGTTGTCGTCCGACATCACCGATGTCATCCGTTACGCGACGCTCGCGGCCAACAGCCACAACACGCAGCCGTGGCGCTTTCGCGTGACGCGGGATGCGATCGAGATCATGCCCGATCCGTCACGCCGCACGCCGGTGGTTGATCCGGACGACCATCATCTGTTCGTCAGCCTCGGCTGCGCGGCCGCCAATCTCGCGATCGCCGCCGATGCGAGCGGCCGTCCGGGCGAGATCAGCAGCGACGGCCGGATGGTGCGGTACAGCTTCACGAACGGCACGGCGCATGACGATGCGCGGCTTGCGGCCATCGTCCGCAGGCAGTCGACGCGCGCGGAGTATGACGGACGAGCGGTGCCGCTAGGCGATCTCGCCGCGCTGCAGGCGGCCTCGGCGATGCCGGGCGTCGATCTTGCGATCATCACGGCTCCCGCCGCAATCGCTGCCATTCGCGATCTCGTCGTCGCCGGCAATGATGCGCAGATGCACGATGCCGCGTTCATGCGCGAGCTGAAGAGCTGGCTGCGGTTCAATCCGCGGAGCGCGATGGAGACGGGCGACGGCCTGTTCGCGCCCGCCAGCGGCAATCCGTCATTGCCGACCGCGCTCGGCGGCCTTGCCTTCGATCGGCTCTTCAATGCCGCATCGGAGAACGACAGATATGCGCGGCAGATCAGCTCGTCGGCCGGTGTCGCCGTGTTCACCGCCGAGCAGGCCGACGCCTCGCATTGGATCAGGGCCGGGCAGGCGTGCCAGCGCTTCGCGCTCGAAGCGACGCGGCTGGGGCTGAAGCTCGCCTTCGTCAACCAGCCGGTCGAAGTCGCCGCGTTGCGGCCAGAGCTGGCGCGCGTGGTCGGAACGACGAGGCGGCCGGATCTCGTGCTGCGCTTCGGCTACGGGCCGGCGCTGCCGTTTGCGCCGCGGCGGCGCGTTGCCGACGTGCTGGGTTCATGAGTCGTTCCTGTCAATCTTGACGGATTTGCGACTCGGTGCATTGCTTCGCTGCATGTTCGAGAACACCCGATTGGCACGCATGAGCGACGGGCATTATTGCCTGGTGCGCGACCTTGGCCTGGTCAAGGGCGGCAAGGGCATGCGCCATCACGAGGTGGTGGTGGATTTCAGCTATCGCGGCATCAAGGTGTTTGCCAGGCAGGGCGTGTCGTCGCTGATGCGCCGCGTCGCGGCCAAGCTCGCGCAGCACGACGCCACCTCGAAGCTGCCGGCACTGCTGCGCGTGCGCCTGCGCGAGCCGCAGTAGCGTCAGCGCTTGCGCCGGAGCTTGCCGCGCTGCGCTGTCGCGATCGGTCGTTTCGGCTCGTAGGGGCTGTCCGGATTGACGTCGAGCTCGACCTCGGCGACGCAATATTGCGGCCGGCGGTGGCTGCGCCCGGAATGCCAGCGCCCCTGGCGCAGCTCGACCTCGCTCATGCCGGTGACATCGAAGCACTTGCATTGGCCGCCCGGCGGCAGGCCGCTGCTCGCGCCGCCCGCGAACTGGAACGCGAGCACGCGCTCGCGGCCGGCGGTGTGGCCGAGGATGATCGGGCAGATCGCGCGGGCGAAGCCGCCATAGATGCACAGAATCTGCTGGCGCGTGAGCATCGCCTGCATGATCAATCGGTAGGTCGGGCTCGGCATGCTGGCCTTCTGCACGATGCAGCAACATAAGATCGCCGGCCGCGGCCAGTTCCGCATCGAACCTTGCAGCGGCGGTTCACGGGCTTAGATTGAGCTCTCAACGAGACAGCGCGAGCAAAAAGCCATCATGTCCGATCTCTCCAGCTTCCCGATCACCGCGCGCTGGCCGGCGCGGCATCCCGACCGCATCCAGCTCTATTCACTGCCGACGCCGAACGGCGTGAAGGTCTCGATCATGCTGGAGGAGACGGGCCTGGCCTACGAGCCGCATGCGATCGATTTCGGCAAGGATGATCAGAAGACGCCGGAATTCCTGTCGCTCACTCCGAACGGCAAGATTCCCGCGATCATCGATCCCGACGGTCCCGGCGGCAAGCCGCTCGGCCTGTTCGAATCCGGCGCGATCCTGCAGTACCTTGCCGAGAAGACCGGGAAATTTCTCCCCGACGATCCGGCGCGGCGGTGGCAGACCATCCAGTGGGTGCATTTCCAGATGGGCGGCATCGGCCCGATGTTCGGGCAGCTCGGCTTCTTCCACAAATTCGCCGGCCGTGAGTACGAGGACAAGCGGCCGTTGCAGCGCTACGTCGCGGAGAGCAGGCGGCTGCTCGGCGTACTCGACAACAGGCTCGACGGCCGGCAGTGGATCATGGACGCCGACTACACCATCGCCGACATCGCGACGCTCGGCTGGGTGCGCAACCTGATCGGGTTCTACGGCGCGCGCGACATCGTCGCCTTCGATGAGCTCAAGCACGTGCCGGCCTGGCTGGAGCGCGGCCTGGCGCGGCCGGCGGTGCAGCGCGGGCTGGAGATCCCGCAGCGGCCGTGATCGTCAGCGAGGCCGATTTCGAACGTTGCATCGCCGAACTGCTGGCCGCGCCGGCGATGCCGGGCGACGCCGTGCTGCCGTCCGACAGCGTGATGTGGCGCGTGCATCGCGAGGCCGCGCTGTTTCTCGGCGCCGGCCGCGCGCTGCTGTTGCAGCTCGCCCATCCCTGGGTGGCGGCCGGCATTGCCGAGCAGTCCAGAGTGTTCGCCGATCCGCTCGGCCGTTTCCACCGCACCTTCAGCATCGTCTACACCATGGTGTTCGGCACGCGCGCGCAGGCGGTCGCGGTGGCGCGGCGGCTGTATAGGCGGCACGCCGCGGTCGATGGCCTGATGCCAGAGACGGTCGGACCGTTCGCCGCCGGCTCGCGCTATCGCGCCAACGACGTCGACGCGCTGCGCTGGGTCCATGCCACCCTGGTCGAGACCGCGATGATGTCCTACGGCCTGCTGTGTCCGCCGCTCGGCGATGCCGAGCGCGAGCAATATTGGCGCGAGGCCATGCGGTTCGCGGGCCTGTTCGGAATTCCACACGAGGCCATGCCGCCGGACTGGACGTCGTTCAAGGTCTATGCGGCCGAGATGATGGCGTCGGAGACGCTCACGGTTGGCACGGCCGCGCGCGACATCGCGCAACGCATCTTCTCGGGCGAGGCGACGTGGATCGCACCGCCGCGCTGGTTCACGGCGCTGACGGCCGAGATGCTGCCGGAGCGGCTGCGCCTTGCTTTCGCGCTGCCCTATGGCGAGCGCGAACGCCGCAGCGCGGCGCGGGCCAAACGGTTTCTGCCACGCGCCTACGCGTTGCTGCCGGAGAGATTGCGTACCGTTGGCCCCTATCAGGAGGCGATGGCGCGCATCGAGGGGACGACGTGTCCGCCGTTCACACGGCTGCTCAACCGTGTCTGGATCGGACAGCCCAGCATGGCGAGCCCGTTCGAGCCGCGTGCAGACCGTGCGCGGAGCGGGACGCTCTGAGTCCGGCGCGCCTGCCGCCGCGACGGCGGATCACGGCCGCGGAGCGAGCTTGAGCGTGACGCCGCGAACCTCCTGCGGCGTCGGCGCGCGGCTGCCGCCGGGTTGGCTGATGCTGAGGCGGATCGACAGCCGTCCGCCCTCGATGGCCTCCTTCGGCACCGGGAGCGCATAGGTCCCGGCCTCCGCACCAGTGCGAAGGCCGAATGGCGAGATGGTCCCGAGCGGCATCCCGGATGCGGTCGTCACCGTCACCTCCTGGCCTCGCCCCAGTGCGCCCAGGCTGATCTCGACGACCGCAGCGTCGCTCGCATCCAATGGCCGCGGCACGACCAGATCGACCGCTCTGAAGGGCTCCGCCGCCAAGGACGAGGCCGGTCGCAGCAAGGTATAGAGCAGCACGGTACAGAGCAGCACGGCGCAGGCCCGCAGCGCGGCGCGCCTGCCGTTCATCGGCGCAGCGGCCCGACCGAGAGCGCTTTCAGGGTCGGCGCGGTGCCGACGCCGCCCGAAGGCACGACGCGGATGCTCAGCGGCTGGTTGGGCGCGGCCCGCAGGGCGGAGAACGCCTCCTGCTTCGTCGGCAGCGGCACCGCGAAGGTCGCATCCATGGTCATGGCCATGCCCGGCATCATCGATCCGAAGAAGGCGATGGTGCCTGCATAATACGGGCTGTCAGCCGTGACCTTGGTGACGTTGGCGGGCGCGTTCACCAGGACGTCGAACTCGCGCACGGTCGAATAGCCGCTCGGGCGGGGCAGCGTGATCTGCGCCATCAGCGGCTGCGGCCGCGTTGCCGCCAGGTGCGCTTCGAGCGCGTCGCCAGGAATCTTCACCGTGCCCGCATTGGCCTTGACCGAGCCCTGCTGCGGCTTGATCTGCGGCGCCGAGGCGACCGCGGGCGGACCCACGATGTCCTCGCCGAAACCCGGCGCATAATCGTAGTCGAAGCGATCGGTCGAGATGTAGTCGCCGGCCTTGCTGGGGCCGACATAGCCGCCCTTGCCATCGGCGTAGAACAGGAACGGCTCGTCCGAGAATGTCTTCAGGTCGGCCCCCTGCGGCAAATAGGGTAGCTTGAGCCGCTGCTGCTTGCGTGTCCAGACATCCCAGAGCCGGTCCATGTTCGAATGATGCAGGAAGAAGATCGGATCGACCGGCGACAGGAAATTGGTCATGTTGCCATAGGGGCCGGGATCGAGCGGGCCGACACCGCCGATGTAGTTGTGGACCTTGTTGTGCGGCAGACCTTCCAAGGTCGAGAACTTGGTCGCGCCATTCGGCTGGGTGTTGTGCGAAGCGGTCTTCGAGCTGGTGAAGCTCAGATAGTTGTCGGGGTTATAGAAGTCGGTCGGCAGCAGGCCCGCCATGATCACGAACGGCGAGACGTCGTAGGTGGTCTTAGCATCGAGCTTCGGATTGTCGCGCGACAGATAGCGTGAGGCGCAGGTGGTCGCAAATGCCTCATTGCCGGAGATGCCGGCATTGGCGGACGGCGAGAAGCCGGTGACGTCGTTCCAGAGATCGTCGATCGACTTGTAGCCGCGGATCTCGAGCTGGCCGCGCTGGTCCTTCGACAGGCCGTTCCAGTAATCCGTCAGCGCCGGCTTGATGAACGAGGTGAAGACCGCGAGATTCCCGGTGAACGGCTGATACGCCTTGTCGGTCGGCGTCAGCACGCCGTCGAACATGCCGGCAGGAATTTCCGGCAGCTCGGTCCAGTCCCAATAGGGCAGGGCGAAACTGTCGTCGCCGCTGAGCGCGCGGATCGATTGCTCGAAATAGCCGAGATAGCCGCGATGCCAGACATAGAACCACCAATTGCCGTGCGGGCAGTCCATCAGATGAATGAACGCGTTGCGGAACCAGTTCTGCGGATGGTTTGCGGGAAGCTGCAGCATGGCGGCGACGCCCTTGGCGTAGCTCGCGAGCATCTTCTGGCCTTCCGCGCTGGTGACGTTGGCGCGGCGATATTTCGCGGCGGCGTGGCCTGGTCTCGGCGAGATGACGGTGCCGGCTGCCGCCATCGCGGCCGTCGCCAGGAACGTTCGGCGGGTCTGTCGCAATCCCATGCTCATCTGAAATGAATCCTGGATGGAAAAACGCCATGTTGCGTTCTCACGATTGCAATCTCAAGTAGCAATTCCGTGTGATGGCCGTATGATGCCGCCCGAGAGGGTTGCCGATGAACGCGCTGACGCTGCTGATCATCCGTCATGCCGAGAAGCCTGACGGCGACACGACAGGCCCGGGCCTGACCCACACGGGCAAGCCGGATTCGAAGTCGCTGGTGATCTTCGGCTGGGAGCGGGCAGGGGCCTGGACCGCGCTGTTCGGCAGCGGGCTGGGCGGCACGGACTATCCGACACCGCAGGCGGTCTATGCCGCCGATCCCGACAGCACCAAGGACGGCTCCGACCCGAGCCGCCGGCCGTACGAGACGGTGCTCGAGCTCGCGGCGCGCATCGGGCTCGACAAGCCGAACACGTCCTTTGCGAAGGGGCAGGAGGCGGCGCTGGCCGAAGCCCTGCTACCGCTGTCCGGCACCGTGCTGGTGGCGTGGGAGCACAAGGCGATCATCTCCGACATCCTGCCGCGGCTGCCGGTGAGCAATGAAGGCCAGTTGCCGACCCACTGGTCCGGCAAACGCTTCGATGTCGTGCTGCGCTTCGACCGCGCCGCGGGCGGGGCCGATTTCAAGTTCACAGAGCTGTATCCCTGCCTGATGCCGGGCGATTCCAACACGCCGTTGAAAAGCGATCCGAAAGACGATTGAGCACCCGATCGCGGTTCGCCTGCTCCAGGGAGATATCCCGCGGACGGGTGCGTTGGAGCGACGTCCGCAGCAGTGGCGTGGGTAGGGTCGATCGCGCGGGCCGTTTCCTTTCGCGGGTCAGGTCAGGCCAGCGCAACCCGCTCGCGGTCGCTGATCTCCTCGACCCAGGCATGGGCGGCGAACCATTCATGGTAGATGCGGCAGTGCGGGCAGTAGGCGCGCGAGAAGAACACGGGCATGCGCTGAAAGCGCGCAGCGTCCATTTCCATCCCCGTCTCGATGCTGCGGCCGGTCTGCGGACAACGTACCATGATCTTGCCCATCGCGGTCTCCTGTTCGTGGGCCAGATACGCCGGGGATGCGAAGAAAATGTAATGCTCAGCCGACAGTTTCGTGGCAAAGGTCGGAGTGAATTCCGACCGCGGAACGCGTGGCCTCCGCCGCATCAAAAGCGGGTGAATCGCACTGCAAAATGCAGGGCCGATTGTCGCAACGTGGGACATCCATCACCGTCGGACACGATTGTTTGAGGACGCGTGGCATGAGCATCACGATCTACGGAATCAAGAACTGCGACACGATGAAGAAGGCGCGCGCCTGGCTCGACGATCACGGCGTCGCTTACGAATTCCACGACTACAAGACCGCCGGAATCGACAAGGCTAAACTCAAGGCGTGGAGCGACGAACTCGGCTGGGAGGTGCTGCTCAACCGCGCCGGCACGACGTTCAAGAAGTTGCCCGACGCGGACAAGGACGGACTCACCGAGAGCAAGGCGATCGCGCTGATGCTGGCGCAGCCGTCGATGATCAAGCGCCCGGTGCTCGATCTCGGCGGCCGGCGCGTGGTGGGCTTCAAGCCGGATCTCTACGCCAGGGACGTGAAGGCCGCGAAGTAGTTGGAGCCGGCGATCGCTGCGCGCGTGCGGGAAAATGCCGGTGGCATGATATTCTATGTCAACGGGAAATACCGGCAGATTTCAACGCAAGGTCCGCCGGCCGCCTTGCGACGTCGTTGCCCAGCTTTCCGCCTTGCCTAACTCACTCGATTGACGGCATATTCCGCCGCGAAGCGGTCGCGGGTGGCGGCGAGGAATCGTTCAGCCGTCCAGCAGAGCCGTCGTACAGGAAGAAGCGAGGGCCAGGCACTGAAGGCGCCGGCTTGGGGGGAATCTTTGGCTGACGAGTTCATTCTCGAGACCCACGGATTGACGAAGGAATTCGCGGGATTTTTTGCCGTTCGCGATGTTTCGCTCAAGATCCGCCGGGGCACCATTCACGCGCTGATCGGCCCGAACGGGGCCGGCAAGACCACGTGCTTCAACCTGCTGACGAAGTTCCTGACGCCGTCTGCCGGCAAGATTCTCTATAAGGGTCAGGACATTACGGCGACGGCGCCGGCCGACGTGGCAAGGCTCGGCCTGGTCCGCTCGTTCCAGATTTCGGCCGTGTTTCCGCATCTGACCGCGTTGGAGAACGTCCGCGTCGCTCTGCAGCGGCAGCATGGCTCGTCGTTCGACTTCTGGCGCTCCAAGAGCGTTCTGAACCGCTTCAACGGCCGGGCGCTCGAGCTGCTCAACGACGTGGGCCTGAGCGAGTTCGCCAATATTCCGGCGGTCGAAATGCCCTACGGACGCAAGCGCGCGCTGGAGATCGCAACCACGCTGGCGCTCGATCCGGAGATGATGCTGCTGGACGAGCCGATGGCCGGCATGGGCCACGAGGACATCGACAAGATCGCCGCGCTGATCAAGCGCATCTCCGCCAAATACACGATCCTGATGGTCGAGCATAATCTCAGCGTCGTCGCCAACCTCTCCGACACCATCACCGTGCTGACGCGCGGGCAGGTGCTGACGGAAGGGCCGTATTCGGAGCTCTCCAAGGACGAGCGCGTCAAGGAAGCCTATCTGGGAGCCGGACATGCCTGAGGTGATGACGGCCACGAAGCCAGGCGCGGCGGCTGCGACCAGCACCATTCTCGACGTCAACAACCTCGAGAGCTGGTACGGCGAATCCCACATTCTCCATGGCATGAACTTCAATGTGAATGCCGGCGAGGTGGTCACCCTGCTCGGGCGCAACGGCGCCGGCAAGACCACGACGCTGAAGTCGATCATGGGGATCATCGGCAAGCGCACCGGCTCGGTTCAGTTCAACGGTCAGCAGCTGATCCGCATGACCTCGGACAGGATCGCGCGGCTCGGCATTGCGCTGTGCCCGGAGGAGCGCGGCATCTTCGCGAGTCTCGACGTGCGCGAGAACCTGCTGCTGCCGCCGGTGGTGCGGCCGGGCGGGCTGACGCTCGATCAGATCTTCGAGCTGTTCCCGAATTTGAAGGAGCGGCTGAAGAGCCAGGGCACCAAGCTGTCCGGCGGCGAGCAGCAGATGCTGGCGATCGCGCGCATCCTGCGCACCGGCGCCAGCTTCCTGATGCTGGACGAGCCGACCGAGGGTCTCGCGCCCGTGATCATCCAGCAGATCGGCCACACCATCGCGCGGCTGAAGAAGGAAGGCTTCACGATTCTCCTCGTCGAGCAGAACTTCCGTTTCGCCTCGACGGTCGCTGACCGCTACTACGTGGTCGAGCACGGCAAGGTTATCGACGGCTTCGCCAATGCCGATCTGTCGGCCAACATGGACAAGCTGCATACTTACCTCGGCGTCTGACCGGCGCCGGCGATGTCGGCTCGACGGTTTGATCGTTAGTGTTGCGGCAGTTTTCTCGGCAGTTGTCTTGGAAAGTTCTGGAAGTTGGAAATGAAGAGCAAATTCATCGCGTCGCTGCTGCTGGGAACGGCACTCACGCTCGCCGCTGGCAGCGTCGCTTCGGCCGGCGACAAGACCATCAAGATCGGCGCGCTGTCCGATCAGTCGGGTCTTTATGCCGATCTGGGCGGTCCCGGCTCGACGCTCGCGGCGCAGATGGCGATCGAGGATTCCGGTCTCACCGCGAAGGGCTGGAAGATCGACGTCATCTCCGGCGATCACCAGAACAAGCCGGATATCGGCACCTCGATCGCGCGGCAGTGGTTCGACGTCGACAAGGTCGACGTCATCGTCGACGTGCCGAACTCGGGCGTGGCGCTGGCGGTGAACAACGTCGTCAAGGAAAAGAACGGCGTCTACATCAATTCGGGCGCTGCGACCTCGGATCTCACCAACGCGCAGTGCTCGCCCAATACGGTGCACTGGACCTACGACACCTACATGCTCGCGCACACCACCGGCCAGGCGCTGGTCAAGGCGGGCGGCTCGACCTGGTATTTCCTGACCGCCGACTACGCCTTCGGCGCGGCGCTGGAGCGCGACACCACGGCGGTCGTGACCGCCAATGGCGGCAAGGTGATCGGCAGCGTCAAGCACCCGCTCAACACCTCCGACTTCTCTTCCTTCCTGCTGCAGGCGCAGTCGTCGAACGCCAAGGTCATCGGCCTCGCCAATGCCGGCGGTGACACCACCAATTCGATCAAGCAGGCGGCCGAGTTCGGCATCACGAAGGGCGGCCAGAAGCTCGCGGCGCTGCTGTTGTTCCTGACCGACGTCAAGTCGATCGGGCTCGACATCGCGCAGGGCCTCAACTTCACCGAGACCTTCTACTGGGACATGAACGACCAGACCCGCGCGTTCTCGGACCGCTTTGCCAAACGGATGAAGAACGGCGCGCCGCCGACCATGGTGCAGGCGGGCGTCTATGCCGGCTTGATGCATTACTTCAAGGCGTTGGAGGCGCTCGGCGAGAACCCGCATGACGGCGTCAAGATCGTCGACAAGATGAAATCGATCCCGACCGACGATGCGCTGTTCGGCAAGGGCGAGATCCAGCCGAACGGCCGCACCATCCACACTGCGTATCTGTTCGAGGTCAAGAAGCCCTCGGAGTCCAAGGGCCCGTGGGATCTCTACAAGCTGGTCGGCTCGGTACCGGGCGACCAGGCCTTCACACCGCTCGACAAGAGCGCGTGCGCCTTGTTGAAGAAGTGAACCGCTGCCGTCCCGGCGGCTGATCCCGCCGGAACCGCTGTCTTTAGGAAACGCCGAGAGAAAACAGAAACAAGACGATGCAGGCCCTCTACGCACAGCTCCTGGTCGGACTGATCAACGGCTCGTTCTACGCGCTGCTCAGTCTCGGGCTTGCCGTCATCTTCGGCATGCTCAACATCATCAACTTCGCCCATGGCGCGCTCTATATGATGGGCGCGTTCTGCGCCTATTTTCTGCTCAACCTCGGCGGCATCAATTATTGGTGGGCGCTGCTGCTGGCGCCGATCATCGTCGGCGCCTTCGGCATGATCCTCGAGCGCACCATGCTGCAATGGATTGCCGGGCTCGACCATCTCTACGGACTGCTGCTGACGTTCGGACTGGCGCTGATCATCCAGGGCGTGTTCCAGAACTTCTTCGGCTCGTCCGGCCTGCCTTACGCGATCCCGGATCAGCTCCGTGGCGGCATGAACCTCGGCTTCATGTATCTGCCGGTCTATCGCGGCTGGGTCGTCATCTTCTCCCTGGTCGTCTGCCTGGCGACCTGGTTCCTGATCGAGCGCACCCGGCTCGGCGCCTACCTGCGCGCAGCCACCGAGAACCCGACCTTGGTGCGGGCCTTCGGCATCAACGTCCCGCGCATGATCACGCTGACCTACGGCCTTGGCGTCGGGCTTGCGGCGCTGGCCGGCGTGCTGTCGGCGCCGATCAACCAGGTGCGGCCGCTGATGGGCGAGCACATCATCATCGTGGTGTTCGCGGTGGTTGTGATCGGCGGCATGGGTTCGATCATGGGCTCGATCATCACCGGCTTCCTGCTCGGCGTGATCGAGGGACTGACAAAGTATTTCTACCCCGAGGCTTCCAACACCGTGGTCTTCGTTCTGATGGTCCTGGTGCTGCTGGTGAAGCCGACGGGTCTGACCGGACGGGCGGCCTGACATGACATCCATCACCGACGCGACCCTGCCGATCACCCCGCGCGCGATGCGCGACGAGATGATCGTGTTCGTCATCATGGCAGCGCTGCTGGCGATCGTGCCGTGGACCGGGCTGTACCCGTTCTTCGTCATGCAGGCGCTGTGCTTCGCGCTGCTCGCCTGCGCCTTCAACCTCCTGATCGGCTATGGCGGCCTGTTGTCGTTCGGCCACGCGATGTTCCTGGGAACGGCCGGCTATTGCAGCGCCCACGCGTTGAAAGTGTGGGGGCTGCCGCCCGAGCTCGGCATCCTCACGGGCGTTGCCGGATCGTTCGTCCTGTCGGTGATCACCGGCTACATCTCGATCCGCCGGCAGGGCATCTATTTCGCGATGATCACCCTGGCGCTGTCGCAGCTCTTGTACTTCATCTATCTGCAGGCGCCGTTCACCCATGGCGAGGACGGTATCCAGGGCATTCCGCAGGGGCGGATGTTCGGCATCCTCGACCTGTCCAAGCCGACGGTGCTGTATTACGTCGTGCTGGCCGGTTTCCTCGCCGGCTTCCTGCTGATCTTCCGCACCATCAACTCGCCGTTCGGCGAGGTGCTGAAGTCGATCCGCGAGAACGAGCAGCGGGCGATCTCGCTGGGCTATAAGACCGACCAGTACAAGCTGCTCGCCTTCATCCTGTCGGGGACGCTGGCTGGCCTCGCCGGTGCGCTGAAGGTGTTCGTCGCCCAGAATGCCTCGCTGACCGACGTCGAGGTCGGGATGTCCGGCCAGATCGTGCTCATGACCCTGGTCGGCGGGCTCGGCACCGTGTTCGGCCCCGTCGTCGGCGCCTTCGTGATCGTCGGCATGCAGCAATATCTGTCCGGCTTCGGCCAGTGGGTGACGGTGATCCAGGGCGGCATCTTCGTCGCCTGCGTGCTCACCTTCCGCCGCGGCGTGGTCGGAGAAATCGCCCATCTGTTCAAGCGATCCCTCTAAGCTATTGATCTGTAAAGAGATTGTCGAAAGGGCAGAAAGCGGTGGATGAACCGGCCACCGCTTCTGCTGGTGCGCGATCCGGAGTATGACAGTTCTGTGACGGGCCGGCCCTGGCCCGTTTCGGAATGGATGGATCTCGTCCCATGCTGCACTGGTTTCGCGCCGTTCTCCCGCGGGAGGAGCGGTTTTTCGATTTGTTCGCCCGCCACAACAAGGTGGTGATCCAAGGCGCGCATGCGCTGCAGGACATGCTTAAGGGCGGTGACGACATCCTCAGGCACTGCCAGCGCGTCAGCCAGCTCGAGAACGAGGCCGACAACATCACGCGGGAGGTGCTGACCGCGGTCCGCCGCACCTTCATCACCCCGTTCGACCGCGGCGACATCAAGAACCTGATCACCTCGATGGACGACGCCATCGACCAGATGCAGCAGACCGCCAAGGCCGTGGTGCTGTTCGAGGTCAAGGAGTTCGAGCCGACCATGCGCGAGATGGGCACCTTGCTGGTCGATTGCGCCAATCTGATCGGGAAGGCGCTGCCGCTGCTGCAGGCGATCGGCCAGAACGTGCCGATGATCACCGCGATCACCGAGGAGATGACCAAGCTCGAGGGCCGGGTCGACGACCTCCACGACATCGGGCTGAAGGAGCTATTCCTCAAGCACCGCAACGCCAACACGATGGACTTCATCGTCGGCGCCGAGATCTACGACCATCTGGAGAAGGTCGCCGACCGCTTCGACGACGTCGCCAACGAGATCAATTCGATCATGATCGAACAGGTCTAGGGTAGGGCCGCGCCGTGGACGCTCAACTCGGCCTTCCGATCCTGGTTGGCCTCATCGCCGTCGCACTCGCCTTCGATTTCCTGAACGGCCTGCACGACGCCGCCAACTCGATCGCGACCATCGTCTCGACCCGCGTGCTCCGGCCGCAATATGCGGTGTTCTGGGCCGCGTTCTTCAATTTCGTGGCGTTCAGCGTGTTCGGACTGCATGTCGCGCAGACCATCGGCACCGGGATCATCGATCCCGCGATCGTCGACGCCCACGTGATCTTCGCGGCCCTGGTCGGCGCGATCGTCTGGAACCTGGTCACCTGGGCGGCCGGCATTCCGTCGTCGAGCTCGCACGCGCTGATCGGCGGCCTGGTCGGGGCAGGGGTCGCCAAGGCCGGCATCTCGGCCACCGTGTGGAGCGGCCTGTCCAAGACCGTGCTCGCGATCGTGCTGTCGCCGCTGGTCGGGCTGGTGCTGGCGATGATCCTGGTTGCGATCGTGTCCTGGGCCTCGGTGCGCTCGACGCCGTTTGCCGTGGACCGGGCCTTCCGCATCCTGCAATTCGCTTCGGCCTCGCTGTATTCGCTCGGCCACGGCGGCAACGACGCGCAGAAGACGATGGGCATCATCGCGGTGCTGTTGTACTCGCAGGGCCATCTCGGCGAGCAGTTCACGGTGCCGTTCTGGGTGGTGCTGTCGTGCCAGGCCGCGATGGCGCTGGGCACGCTGATGGGCGGCTGGCGCATCGTCCGGACCATGGGCCTGCGCATCACCAAGCTGAATCCGATGCAGGGCTTCTGCGCCGAGACCGGCGGCGCCATCACGCTGTTCCTGGCGACGTTCCTCGGCGTGCCCGTCTCGACCACCCACACCATCACCGGTGCCATCGTCGGCGTCGGCGCCGCCCGCCGCGCCTCGGCGGTGCGCTGGAACGTCGCCGGATCGATCGTCTATGCCTGGATCTTCACGATTCCGGCCTCGGCCATCGTAGCGGCACTGAGCTTCTGGCTGGTGTCGGTGCTCAGGCACTAAAGACGGCGGGACCGTCCTGAAACGTTGGGGCCTCATGGTTCGAGACGCGCCGCAAGCGCGGCGCTCCTCACCATGAGGGTTTGGGGCTGGATCTGGTCCGCAAAACGGACTCCGCTACAGATTCAGACCTCGTCCTGAGGAGCGCGCCGCTTGGCGCGCGTCTTGAAGGACGGCCGTGGGCGGGATGCGGGGTCCGGGCGGGCCACGGTCAGGCCGGTTAACTCCCCGGTTGGAGTTGCGGTGCAAAACGCCTATATGGAGGGCGCGCGGCGGCCGTGATCCCGCGCCTTTTCATCACATAGCGCTCTCTCTGGCCTCAAAACGACGTCCGCCGCCTCATGTCCGATTCCGCCGTCACCACTGAACAGCCGTCCCGCTCCGCGCTCTCCGATGAGGTCGCGCGCCGGCGCACCTTCGCCATCATCTCGCATCCGGACGCCGGCAAGACCACGCTGACCGAGAAGCTCTTGCTGTTCGGCGGCGCCATCAACCTCGCCGGCCAGGTCAAGGCCAAGGGCGAGCGCCGCAACACCCGCTCGGACTGGATGAAGATCGAGCGCGAGCGTGGCATCTCGGTCGTCACGTCGGTGATGACCTTCGAGTTCGAGGGCCTCGTCTTCAACCTGCTGGACACGCCGGGCCATGAGGACTTCAGCGAGGACACGTATCGCACGCTGACCGCAGTCGACTCCGCCGTCATGGTGATCGACGCCGCCAAGGGCATCGAGGCGCGCACGCGCAAGCTGTTCGAGGTCTGCCGCCTGCGCGACATCCCGATCATCACCTTCATCAACAAGATGGACCGCGAGAGCCGCGACACCTTCGACCTGCTGGACGAGATCGAGAAGACGCTGGCGCTCGACACCACACCGATGACCTGGCCGGTCGGCCGCGGCCGCGACTTCATCGGCACCTATGACGTCAGAGACGGCGGCGTGCGCCTGCTCGAAGGCGGTGGCGCCAAGACCGGCGCGGCGCAGCAGATCGCGATCTCCGAGCTCGGCAAGCTCAACGCCAATCTCGACATGGGCCAGATCACCGACGAGCTTGAGCTGGTCAAGGAAGCCTGCAAGCCGTTCGACCTGGAGGCGTTCCGCGAGGGCCATCTGACGCCGGTCTATTTCGGCAGCGCGCTGCGCAATTTCGGCGTCGGCGATCTCCTGGAAGGTCTCGGCCGCTACGCGCCGTCGCCGCGCGCGCAGGAGTCCAACCTGCGCAAGGTCGACGCCGCCGAGCCGCGCATGAGCGCCTTCGTCTTCAAGATCCAGGCGAACATGGACCCGAACCATCGCGACCGCATTGCGTTCGCGCGGCTGTGCTCGGGCAAGCTCAACCGCGGCATGAAGGCCAAGCTGGTGCGCACCGGCAAGACCATGCCGCTGTCGAGCCCGCAATTCTTTTTCGCGCAGGACCGCTCGGTCGCGGACGAGGCCTTCGCCGGCGACGTCGTCGGCATTCCCAACCACGGTAGCTTGCGCATCGGCGACACGCTGACCGAGGGCGAAGACCTGACCTTCGTCGGCGTGCCGAGCTTCGCGCCGGAAATCGTCCGCCGCGTCCGCCTCACCGATGCGATGAAGGCCAAGAAGCTCAAGGAAGCCTTGCAGCAGATGTCGGAGGAGGGCGTCGTGCAGGTGTTCCGTCCGCGCGATGGCGCGCCGGCGCTGGTCGGCGTGGTCGGACCGCTGCAGCTCGACGTGCTCAAGGCGCGGCTCGATGCGGAATATTCACTGCCGGTCGAGTTCGAGATCTCCGAGTTCTCGCTGGCGCGCTGGATCTCCTGCGACGACAAGAAGAAGCTCGAGGCGTTCATCGCCGCCAACAATTCCGGCGTCGCCGACGACGTCGATGGCGACCCCGTGTTCCTGGCCAAGAACGAGTTCTATCTCGGCTACACCAAGGAGCGCGCGGAGGGCATCGTGTTCTCCAACGTCAAGGACGTGAAGAAGAAGGCGTGAGGGCTGGCTCCGTTGTCAGCCGTCATTCCGGGGCATCGCGCAGCGATGAACCCGGAATCCATCTTGCCTCTGGTTCTGTCGCCCGATGGATTCCGGGCTCGCCCTGCGGGCGCCCCGGAATGACGTGGGGAGAGAGTTCCCTGCAAAACTCGGGGCTGCTCACAGCTCGATGATGCCGCGCCTTGCCGCGTGCGCCACCGCATCCGTTCGCCCGGTGGCGTCGAGCTTGTCGAGCAGCGAGCCGACGTGGAATTTCGCGGTATGCACGGAGATGCCGAGGCTGCGGGCGATCTCCTTGTTGGAGCGGCCCTCGGCCATCAGCGCCAGCACGTCGCGCTCGCGCGCGGTGAGCTGAAAATCACCGATCGCCTGGCCGTCGATCCTGTCGTCGCCGCTGCGCGCCTCGTCACTGCCATGCAATGGCGCGATGGCGACGTCGGCGCTCTCGCCGGGCGCGACCAGCGTCAGGCCCGTGACATCGCCGAGCAGCGCCGCCAGCCGGTCGGCGAGCTCGGCATCGTCGACCGCGATTGCGATCCTGATCGGCCCGCGCGCCTCCTCGCTCACGCCGGCCTCTCGCCGATGGACAGGGCGAACTGCACCGGCTCGCCGGCACGCAGCGCTGCGACCTCGACGACGGCGCCGACGCTGTCCGGACCGAGTTCGCGCATCATCGCGCGCATGCCCCTGAACGGCTCCTTGTTGAGAGCGGTGATGACGTCACCCTGGCGCAGGCCGGCGGCCGCGGCCGGGCCGCTCTTGTCGAGGCTCATGATCATCGCACCGAGCCCGTCATCGAGCCGGACCGGCTGCAGGCCGGCGCCGAGATAGCCGCGCGCGATGCGACCATGCGTCTCGAGCTTGCTGGCGACCCGCTCGATCGTGGCCGCGGGTATCACGAGCGTCCGGCGCGGGCCGCGCACGGCCATTCCGATCGCGTGGCCTGCAGCGTCGAGCACGAGGCCGCCTTCGGAGCTGTGGCGCAGCCGGGTGTCGAGCTCGATCCGCGCATCGATGTCGCCGCCGCGCAGGCTGCGCCACGGGCCGGCGGATTTCGAGACCATGGCGAGCGCTGCGACCGGCGTGCCCTGGTCGGCGGCGGCGATGACCGCGAGCGAGCCGAGCGCGGGCACCTCGCCGGAGAGTTTGACTGGCGCCGCCGCGCCGCCATCGAAGCGGAGCAGGGCGATGTCGGTGGTGTGATCGCGGCCTGCCATCCCGGCGGGACGTGTGGTGCCGTCGGCGAAGACGATAGTGACGTCGCCTTCATCGGCCAGCGCCTCATCGGCGGTGACGATGAGGCCTGATTTCCGGACGAAGCCGGAGGCGCGCAAGCGGTGCGAGTGGACCGAGACCAGAGACGGTGCGACCGCGGCGACGGTCGTCGAAAGCGCTGATGAGAGCGAGGAGAGGGTGGACAGATCGGACATCGCGGGCTCCATAGGTTGATCCCAATGTGGAGCGTCGGTCGGCGTTTCGGAACTCCCCGGATGGGCAGGCTATGAGTTGAACTCAGAGCGTCTTCCGCGACTTCGGCAGCGGAAACGCGAGATCGCCGTGTTTCGACGTCTTCAGCCCCAGCCCGACCAGCGCCTCGGCGAAGCGCACGGCGGCGGCGACGCCGTCGATCACGGGAATGCCGAGCTCGGTCGAGAGATCGCGCGCCAGATCGGCCATGCCGGCGCAGCCGAGCACGATGGCGCCGATCCCGTCCTCGCGCAGCGCCGCCCGGCATTCGCCGAGCAGCGTGCCGCGCACATTGGCCTCGGGCTTGTCGAGATCGAGCACGGCGACGTCGACCGCGCGCACCTTGCGGCAATGCTGCTCCATGCCGTAGTTGCGCACGAGGTGCTCCGCGATCACCTTGGTGCGCGACAGCGTGGTCACGATGCTGAAATGGGTGGCGACGAAGCTCGCCGCATGCATCGCGGCTTCCGCGATTCCGAGCACCGGCACGCCCGACAATTCGCGCGCGGCGAGCAGGCCGGGATCGCCGAAGCAGGCGATCACATGGGCGTGGCAGCCCTCGGCGTCGCCGGCTTCGATCTCCTTGAGCATGCCGACCGCGGCAATCGCCTCGTCGTAGTGCCCCTCGATCGAGGCGGCGCCGAACCGCGCGGTGCGGCCGACGATCCGCGTCGACGGGCTTGCGCTGGCCTGGGCCGCCTTGGCGATCAATTCGGTCATCGTCACCGTCATGTTCGGGTTGATGACGTTGATCACGGTCTCGCTGTGGCTCATCGTCGCGTCCGTCCGTTGTCGCATCCTGCCGTGTTCTAGCCGAGTTCCGCAGGCACGGTCGAGGGCCGTTCGCGATGCGGGAACGCGCAGACGTGAACGGGATTGAGCTTGCGAATTCTGCGATCGGATCCAGCTTGGAGTCCATTCCAGCCCGAGAGTCCCATGCTCCGTGTCGTCGTGCTCGTCCTGTTGATGGTGGCCGCTCCGGCCACCGCCGACGCGCGCCGCCAGCAGATCAATCCGGTGCCGTTCGCGCACACACCGTGCAGCGTGCTCGACGAGGGACCATGCACGCCGTCGTTCTGCAGCGTCTACGGGCCGTGGCCGTGCATTCCCGAGATGAACTATCCCTATGGCCAGAACCTGCAACTGACCATCGAGAGCCGGCCCGCCAAGGATCAGGAAGCCAAATATCAGAAGCCGGATCACGATCTCGACACGATCGGCGATCTGTTCGCAGCGCTGCGTGCATGCTGGACGCCGCCGCCGGAGGACAACGCCCGCGCCGGGATGCAGATGACGGTGCGCTTCAGCTTCAAGCGGACCGGCGAGATGATCGCGCCGCCGCGCGTGACCTTCGCAACATCAGGCGCCCCGGCCGACACGCGTGCGACCTATCTGAAGACGATCAATGCCTCGCTCGACGGCTGCCTGCCGCTGAAGTTCACAAAAGGGCTGGGCGGCGCGCTCGCCGGCCGGCCGATCGCGATCCGCTATGTCGAGAATCGTGATCTGAAGAACACGTCGGAGCGGTGATGGCTTCGCCCGCTGGGCACGACCTCTCGACCGCCCCGTGTCTCGCGCCCATCGTCATTCCAGGGCGACGCGTTCGCGTCGAACCCGGAATTTCGCGATTGCCTGCAAGAACGCAAGCCAATCTCGAGATTCCGGGTTCGGCTCTGCGAGCCGCCCCGGAATGACGGCTGAGGCGCTTGGCGCCTCACCTCGAAAATGCAGGCCACGTTGCGAGGCCGCCCCCGGAAATGATACCGGTGCCCACGCACAGGTCGCGTGCAAGCGAAGGGGGATGCCGTGGGACTTCTGGTGATGGTGGTGGGGCTGGTGCTGTTTCTCGGCGCCCATGTGTTCACGACCCGGCGCGAGGCGCGCGCGCAGGTCATCGCGCGGCTGGGCGAGGGCACGTACAAGCTGGTCTACACGGTCGTGGCCCTTGCCGGCCTCGTCCTGATCGTGTGGGGCTTTGCCGATTACCGCAGCGGCGGCTGGATCCAGGTCTGGACGCCGCCGAAGGCGCTCAAGCACATCAATCTCGCGCTGATGCTGCCGGCCGTCATCATGGTGGTCGCCGCCTACATCCGCGGCCGCATCTACACCGTGCTGAAGCACCCCATGCTGGCGGGCGTGAAGCTGTGGGCGTTCGGGCATCTGCTCGCCAATGGCGACCTCGGCGGCATCATCCTGTTCGGCTCGATCCTGGCCTGGGCGGTGTTCGACCGCATTTCGCTGAAGCGGCGCGCTGACGCCGGCGGCCCGCCGATCCCGGTCGGCGGCGTCGGCAACGACGTGATCGCGGTGGTGGTCGGCATCGTCGTCTATCTGGCGCTGGCCTTCGCGTTCCATCCCGTCGTGCTCGGCATTCCGGTCATTGGGGGGTAGCGATGTCGGTGCAGTCGACGGTCCGCCGAAAGACGGCTCCCGAGATCCGCGCCCGCAAGGGCGGCGAGCCGATCGTGATGCTGACGTCCTACCACGCCCATACCGCGGCGCTGGTCGATCGCCATTGCGATGTGATCCTGGTCGGCGATTCCCTTGGGAACGTGATGCACGGTTTCGAGACCACCGTGCCGGTGACCCTGGAGATGATGATCCTGCAGGGCCGCGCCGTGATGCGTGGTTCGCGTCAGGCGCTGGTGGTGGTCGACATGCCGTTTGGCTGCTACGAGGCGTCGAAGGAGCAGGCGTTTCATGCGGCGGTGCGGATCCTGAAGGAGACGCAATGCGGCGCGGTCAAGCTCGAGGGCGGGGTGCGGATGGCCGAGACGGTGGCCTTCCTCAGCGAGCGCGGCATTCCGGTGATGGGCCATGTCGGCCTGACGCCGCAATCGATCAACACGCTCGGCTCGTTCCGCGCGCAGGGCCGCGACGAGGCGGATTGGGCCGCGATCGAGAGCGACGCTGCGGCGATCGCGCAGGCCGGCGCGTTCTCGGTTGTGATCGAGGCCGTGGCCGAGCCGCTGGCGCGCAAGATCACGCAGCAGATCGCGATCCCCACCATCGGCATCGGCGCCAGCGCCGCCTGCGACGGCCAGGTGCTGGTGCTGGAGGACATGCTCGGCCTGTCGCCACGGGCGCCGAAATTCGTCCGCCGCTACGGCAATCTCGGTCCGGCGATCGACGAGGCGGTCGAGCGTTACGCGGCCGACGTGCGTAGCCGTGTGTTTCCGGCGGCGGAACATATCTACGGCATGAAGTCCAGGACCTGACGGGCGCCTTGCGCTTGGTCGTCGCGTTGCAGCCGTGATGCGCGGGGCGGCACGGCGCTCTCTCCGGCGCTGCCGGAGATAGCCAAGTGCATCGTCCGATGGTTATGCTTGGGCCAGCCCGCATCGCGGCAAACAACGACAAAAAAGCCAAGCTCGGGGAAATGCCATGGACTGGTCGACCTATGTGACGCCGCCGATGCGGCGCGAAGCCCGTTTTGGCGATCGCGTGGTGCCGCTGTTCACGGAGCGGCCGGCGAACATCTGGGCCATGGTCGAGGAGGCCGCGGCGCGCAACGGCGACGGCGAGGCGGCACTGGTCTGCGGGGCCGTGCGGCTGTCATGGCGCGAGGTCGCCGAGGCCGCCGCGCGGATCGCCGGCGGGCTGCAGGCGAGGGGCCTGCGCCAGGGCGATCGGCTGGCGCTGCTGCTCGGCAACCGCATCGAGTTCGTGCTCACGCTGTTCGCTGCCGCCAAGCTCGGGCTGATCACGGTGCTGCTGTCGACGCGGCAGCAGACCCCGGAAATCGCCTATGTGCTGAAGGATTGCGGCGCCAAGCTGCTGCTGCACGAGGCGGCACTGGCGGACCGGTTGCCGGCTGCTGCAGAGACGCCGGAGCTGGCGGGGCGCATTGCCGTCGATGATCGTCCAGCGCGATCGGATTTTGCAGCGCTGGCCGATCATGCCGCGCACGAGGCTCGGGTCGAGGTGGCGGAAGAGGACACCGCGATGATCCTCTACACCTCCGGAACCACCGGTCGGCCGAAAGGCGCGATGCTCGCCCATTGCAACATCATCCACTCCTCGATGATCTACGAGGCCTGCCTGGGGCTGACGCCAGCCGACCGCTCGATCGCCGCGGTGCCGCTCGGCCATGTCACCGGCGTCGTCGCCAACATCACCAGCATGGCGCGCTGCGCCGGCACCTTGATCATCATGCCGGAGTTCAAGGCCGGCGAGTATCTGAAGCTCGCCGCGCGCGAGCGCGTGACCTACACGGTCATGGTCCCGGCGATGTACAATCTCTGCCTGCTGCAGCGCGACTTCGACAGCCACGATCTCTCGTCGTGGCGGATCGGCGGCTTCGGCGGCGCGCCGATGCCGGTCGCGACCATCGAGCGGCTGGCCGCCAAGATCCCGGGTCTGCGGCTGGTCAATGCCTATGGCTCGACCGAGACCACCTCGCCGGCAACGTTGATGCCCTCGGATCTGACCGCGCGCCATATCGACAGCGTCGGGCTGCCGTGTCCAGGGGCCAGCATCCTGGTCATGGACGGGGAGGGGCGGGAGCTGCCGCGCGGCGAGATCGGGGAGATCTGGATCGGCGGCGGCCAGGTTATCAGGGGCTACTGGAACAATCCCAAGGCCACGGCCCAGAGCTTCACCGCCGGCTATTGGCATTCCGGCGATCTCGGCTCCGTCGACGCCGACAATTTCGTCCGGGTGTTCGACCGGCAGAAGGACATGATCAACCGTGGCGGGCTGAAGATCTACTCGGCCGAGGTCGAATCGGTGCTGGCGAGCCATCCGGCGGTGGTCGAGAGCGCGATCGTCGCCCGGCCATGTCCCGTGCTCGGCGAGCGCGTGCACGCGGTGGTCGTGACCCGCGAGCCGATCAGCGCCGAGGCGCTGCGCAGCTGGTGTGCCGAGCGGGTCTCGGATTACAAGGTTCCGGAAACCCTGACCGTGACCGCGGACCCCCTGCCGCGCAACGCCAACGGCAAGGTGATGAAACGGCAGTTGCGCGAAGCCTTGACGGCGTGATAGCCGCGTTCGGACCCTGTGGCAGAACCGGGGAGTAACGCCTTGATTCGGCTGGACTCGCCTTGCCACCGCCATGCCGATGCGGTATCGGCGCCGGCGCGTGGGCAACGGGCCGCTCGCGCGGCCCTTCGAAGCCATGCGCGCGCGTTCGCAGCGAACCTGACGGGATGTCCTTAGGTGTCTGATTTTATTGATGAAGTAGACGAGGAGGTCCGCCGGGAACAGCTCAAGAAGCTGTGGGACCGCTACTCGATCTTGATCATCGCCCTGGCCGTGCTGATCATCGCCGGCGTTGGCGGCTGGCGCGGCTACCAATACCTGGAAGGCAAGAAGGCGGCCGAGGCGGGCTCGGCCTTCAACAAGGCCCTCGAGCTCTCCGAGCAGAACAAGCATGCCGAGGCGGAAAAGGCCTTTGCGGATGTCGCGGCCACGGCCCCATCGGGATACCGCACGCTGGCCCGCTTCCATCAGGCCGCAGAGGCCGCCATGCGCGACAAGGCGGCGGCCGTGAAGCTCTATGACGAGCTTGCTGCCGACCGCAGCATCGGGGCCGAGCAGCAGTCGATGGCGCGGCTGCGCGCGGCAGGCCTGCTGGCCGATACGGCACCTTACGCGGACCTCAAGCAGCGCCTCGAAGGCGAAACGGCGCCTGGTGCGCCGTTTCGCCACGCGGCCCGCGAATTGCTGGCGCTGTCGGCGTGGAAGGCCAACGATGCCGCCGCGACCCGTCAATGGCTCGACATGATTGCGCTGGATGGTGAGACCCCGCCGGGCCTGCGCTCGCGCGCCGAAGCGCTGCAGGCGCTGTTGCCTGCAGTCGCCAAGAGCTGATCGCGGATCGCGCGACGGCGAAACCGAGTTGATTGGAACGACGATCATGCGCCGCGCCCAACGTGCCATTGCCCTCACGGTCCTCATTGCGCTTTCCGGCGTGCTGGGCGGCTGCGCGAGCGGGGGAAGCTTCGACCCCTCGGACATGCTCGACTTCCTCGACACCAAGAAGAAGCTGCCGGGCGACCGCAAGCCGGTGTTCCCGGAGGGCGTGCCGGGTCTCGAGCAGGGCGTGCCGAAGGAGCTCTACAAGGGCGCGCAGCAGCAGCCGATGACCGATCCAGGCGCCCAGGAGGCGATGCCGGCGCCCCCGGCCGAGGAGCCCAAGGGCAAGAAGGGCGCCAAGGGCCGGCAGCAGGCCGCCGTGAGCAACCCGACCACGGCCGATCCGCAGGACGGCGAGGCCGCTGCGGTCGAGCAGGGCGCCGCCGGCGTTCCGCCGGCGCCGAAGCCGAAGAAGATCGTGCGCCGCCGCACCACCGCACCGCCGGCGGATGACACGGCCCCGGCGCAGCCGCCGGCCGCCCAGAGCTCGGGCGGCGGCTTCCCGGCGCCGATGCCGAGCGGCTCCTTCAGCCGTTAATCTCAGTCGCGAATCGACTGATCGCCCGTTCGGTTTTGCGGCCGAATGCGCTAAAGCTGCGCGCTCACGCGCACGGATCATCATGCCTTTCACCATCGCCATCATCGGCCGGCCCAATGTCGGCAAGTCGACCCTGTTCAACCGTCTGGTCGGGCAGAAGCTGGCGCTCGTCGACGACATGCCGGGGGTCACGCGCGACCGCCGCGAGGGCGAAGCGAAGCTCGGCGATCTCCATTTCACGATCATCGACACGGCCGGCCTCGACGAGGGCCCGAAGGGCTCGCTGACCGCGCGCATGCAGGAGCAGACCGAGACCGCGATCGCGCTCGCCGATGCGCTGTTCTTCGTCATCGATGCCCGCATCGGCCTGACGCCCGCCGACCGCGCCTTCGCCGATTTCGCCCGCCGCGCCGACAAGCCGGTGCTGCTGCTCGCCAACAAGAGCGAGGGCAAGCATGGCGAGCTCGGCGCCATGGAGTCGTATGCGCTCGGCCTCGGCGATCCCATCCAGATCTCGGCCGAGCACGGCGAGGGCATGGGCGAGCTCTACGACGCCGTCAGCAAGCTCGTGCCGCCCACGGACGACGAGGACGACGAGCGCGAGGAGACCGACGAGGAGCGTGCCGCACGTCCGATCCGCGTCGCGATCGTCGGCCGTCCTAATGCCGGCAAGTCGACGCTGATCAATCATCTGCTCGGCGAGGAGCGGCTGCTGACCAGCCCCGAGGCCGGCACGACGCGCGATTCGATCGCGGTCGAGATCGAATGGAAGGGCCGCGGCTTCCGCATCTACGACACCGCAGGCCTGCGCCGGCGCTCGCGCATCGAGGAGAAGCTCGAGAAGCTGTCGGTGGCGGATGCGCTGCGCGCCGTGCGCTTCGCCGAGGTGGTCGTGCTGATGATGGATGCGCAGAACCGCTTCGAGGAGCAGGATCTGCGCATCGCCGATCTGATCGAGCGCGAGGGTCGCGCGCTCGTCATCGCGGTCAACAAATGGGACCTGATGGAGGCCAAGTCGGGCCAGATCTCGATGCTGCGCCGCGATGCCGACCACTGGCTGCCGCAGGTCGCTGGCGCGCCGATCGTGGCGGTGTCGGGCCTGATGGGCGAGGGCATCGACCGGCTGATGCAGGCGATCGTCGAAGCCTACGCGGTCTGGAACCGGCGCGTGCCGACCGCGGCGCTGAACCGCTGGTTCGAGGGGGCGATCGCCGACAATCCGCCGCCGGCGGTGTCGGGCCGCCGGCTCAAGCTGAACTACATCACCCAGACCAAGGCGCGGCCGCCGAGCTTCGTGCTGTTCTGCTCGCGCGCCGACGCGATCCCGCAATCGTACTTGCGGTATCTCACCAACTCGATGCGCGAGACCTTCGAGCTGCCGGGCACGCCGGTGCGCATCACCCTGCGCGAGAAGGCCAACCCGTTCGCGCACAAGCGCAAGCGGCCGAACTGATCGGTCGCGGTAGCGGAAGCGGTCCGGCCATGGAAGCAAGCCCGCCGAGCGTCGCGACCGAAAATGCGCCGGCCCCGCGCCGCGGCGCGGTCGCCTTCATCTTCGTCACCATCCTGCTCGACATGCTCGCGCTCGGGCTGATCATGCCGATCCTGCCGAAGCTGATCGAGAGCTTCGTCGGCAACGACACCGCGCAGGCGGCACGCATCTTCGGGCTGTTTGGCACCGCGTGGGCGCTGATGCAGTTCGTGTTTTCGCCGGTGCTCGGCAGCCTGTCCGACCGCTTCGGCCGGCGGCCGGTGATTCTGCTGTCGAACTTTGGCCTCGCCGCCGACTATGTGCTGATGGCGCTGGCGCCGTCGCTCGCCTGGCTGTTCGTCGGGCGGCTGATCTCCGGCGTCACCTCGGCCAGCATCTCCACTGCCTTCGCCTATATCGCCGACCTGACGCCGCCGGACCGCCGCGCCGCGATCTTCGGCCGCATCGGCGCGGCGTTCGGCGCGGGCTTCGTGCTCGGGCCTGCCACCGGCGGGCTGTTGGGCGACATCGATCCGCGGCTGCCGTTCTGGGCGGCCGCGGGGCTCAGCTTCGCCAACGCGCTCTACGGCTTCCTGGTGCTGCCGGAGTCGCTGAGGCCGGAGCGGCGCAGTCCATTCCGGTGGCGAACGGCCAATCCGCTCGGGGCGCTGCGGCTGCTGGCATCGGACCGTATTCTCGCCGGACTCTCGACCGTGAACTTCATCACCCAGCTCGCCCATGTCGTGCTGCCGTCGACCTTCGTGCTGTACGCGACCTATCGCTACGGCTGGGACACGCGCACCGTCGGCCTCACATTGGCGATGGTCGGCGTCTGCGCGATGATCGTGCAGGGCGGCGCGGTCGGGCTGATCGTGCGCGTGTTCGGCGAGCGCGGCGCGCTGATGCTGGGGCTATCCGCGGGGCTGGTCGGCTTCTTCATTTTCGGCGTGGCGCCGACCGGACCGCTGAGCTGGCTGGGCATTCCCGTGATGGCGCTGTGGGGCGTCTCGGGCGCGGCGCTGCAGGCGCTGATGACCCGGCTGGTGGCGCCGGACAAGCAGGGCCAGCTCCAGGGCGCGACATCGAGCGTGCAGAGCGTGGCCCAGCTCACGGGGCCGTTCCTGTTCACGCTGAGCTTCGCCTATTTCATCGGGGCCACTGCGCCCGTGCATCTGCCCGGCGCGCCGTTCCTGCTGGCCTCGGGGCTGATGATCGTCGCGATCGTGATCGCGCTGCGGACGCTCGCAAAAGCGAAGGCCGCCTCCTGACATCATCCCGATGCGCGCGACGGCGCATCGGAAATGGGCGTGAGTCCGGACTGATGCTGGCGCGCCAGCCCGGACCGATGCGGGACGATTACTTCTTCACCAGCGGGCACTCGCTGGCCTCGAGCGGCTTGGCGGCGTCCTCGGCCGGGATCGTCGCGATCAGCTTGTAGTAGTCCCACGGATATTTGGACTCTTCCGGCTTCTTGACCTCGAACAGATAGGCCGGGATCAGGCGGCGTCCGTCGGCGCGCAGCGGGCCCTTGCCGAACAGCGGATCGTCGGTCGGGATCTCCTTCATCTTGGCCACGACCTTGGCGCCGTCATGCGGATTGCCGCCCATCGCGTCCAGCGCCTTGAGGTAATGCAGCGTGCCGGCATAGACGCCGGCGACCGTCATCGACGGCATCGTGCCCTTTGGCGACACCTTCTGGAAACGCTTGGACCATTCGCGGGTCTTGTCGTTGAGATCCCAGTAGAACGACTCGGTGAAGGTCAGGCCCTGCGCCACCTTCAGGCCCAGCGCATGCACGTCGTTGACGAACAGCAGCAGCGCGGCGAGCTTCTGGCCACCCTGGACGATGCCGAATTCGGCGGCCTGCTTGATCGCGTTGGTGGTGTCGCCGCCGGCATTGGCAAGGCCGATGACCTTGGCCTTGGACGACTGCGCCTGCAGCAGGAAGGAGGAGAAGTCGGCGGTGTTGAGCGGGTGCTTGACGGAGCCGAGCACCTTGCCGCCATTGGCGGTGACGACCGCCGAGGTGTCGCGCTCCAGCGCATGGCCGAACGCGTAGTCGGCGGTGAGGAAGAACCAGCTGTCGCCGCCGGCCTTGGTCAGCGCCTTGCCGGTGCCGTTCGCCAGCATGTAGGTGTCGTAGGTGTAGGAGATGGTGTTGGCGTTGCAGGCCTTGCCGGTGAGGTCGGCGCTCGCGCCGCCGGAATTGATCAGGACCGAGTTCTTCTCCTTGACCAGATTGGAGATGGCCAGAGCAACGCCGGAATTCGGCGTGTCCATGATCACGTCGACCTTCTGGGTGTCGATCCACTGCCGGCCGATATTGACGCCGATGTCGGGCTTGTTCTGGTGGTCGCCGCTGATGACCTCGATGGTCCAGCCCTTGGCCTTCATGCCGGAATCTTCGACCGCCATGTTGACGGCTGCGACCGAGTTCGGTCCGCCGATGTCGGCATAGAGGCTGGACATGTCGTTGAGCACGCCGATCTTGACGACCTTGTCGTCGGCGAAGGCGGAGCCGGCAAAGCTGAGCGTGGTGGCGGCAAGCAGCGCGGCCATCCGCCGCGCCTGAGACGTCGTCATCAAAGTCCTCCCTGGTGTCGTGTCACGGCGAGGCTTCTTGGGCGCCCCTTGCCGTCTGTCTCCCTGGATAGCCGGTCTTGTGAGTTGCGGCAATGTGCCAAAAGGCGCGAGGCGCGCCCAAGGTTTGTGCGTTTCGCTTGAGCGTTAACGCTGGGCGTACAGGCCCTGCAAGAATACCGTTGCTCATCATGAGGCCCGTGACCGACGCCTTCCATGATCAGGTCATGCTCGGCTGAGCACGGCGCGGTAGCTCATGAGGGCTCGACGATGGGCGTCGAGCCGCGGGCCTTTCTGGTCTTGTCGCCGACCGGCGAGGGGGCTGCGGGCGGCCGCAGGAAGCGCGTCAGCATGATGCGCAGATGTGCGGTGCTCTTCTTGATGTCGACGTTCGGATTCCGGATCGGCAGCGCGCGTGCGCCGTCGACGATCGCGAACAGAATATTGGCGGTCGATTCGGGATCAAGGCGGGGATCGACGTCGCTGCGCCGCTGCGCCTTGATGAGAAAATCGACCAGCAGCGCCCGCATCGCGCGCGCATGGGCGTGGACGATGGCGGCAAAATCGGCATTGCGGCAGGCCTCGGCCAACGCCTCGGCGCTGAGGACCTGGGCCTGCGGCTGATGAATGCTGGTGCTCTCGAGCTCTTGCACCAGGGCGTCGATCACGTCGGGTGAGGCCAGGATCGCCTGGAGGCGCGCTGCGGCGTGGCTCAGGTTCTGGTCGACCAGCGCCTGGATCATCGCCTCCTTGCTGGGGAAGTAGTGGTAGAGGTGGCCTGGGCTGATCTTGGCGGCGGCGCAGATGTCGGTGGTGCTGGCGCCGTGAAAACCGTTCCGGACGAAGCACGACAACGCCGCCTGGAGAATCTCCCGGCGCTTCTGCTCGTGCTTGACCGGATCGACCTTTCTCATCACGCGTCTCTCATCACACGTCCTGTCGGGCCAACTCTCGCCACATTCGCGGTTTCCGCCAACTGCTTGTAATATAAAATAATATTTCGCGCCGCTCTAATCTAGAGAATTTGATCTAGTTTAGTTGGACAAGCGTTTCGGCTTGTGAGACTTAATTAGAGTGAGCTATCTATCAATGGGTCTCGCCGGTAAGATGCGCCTCGCCCCGCTGAAGTCGACGGCCCTGATTTCCCTGGCGCTGGCAACGGCCGGCTGCGCCACCGCTCCGCTGGAGCGGGCCGGCTCGCTCAAGAATTACGATCGTCTCGCCGACGCCAATGGCCTGGTGACGCGCGCGCAGATCAAGGCGAACAAGAAGGAGCTGCTCGAGGCCAGGACGATCCGGATCGAGCCGACCGCGTTTCCGCCGCGTCCCGACATCGCCTTCGACGAGAACGAGCGCAAGCTGGTCGCCAACGCCATCAGCCGGGAAATGTGCCTGCGGCTCAGCGAGCGCTTCCGCATCGTTGCGCTCGGCGAGGAGGCGGATCTGACGATCAAGGCGACCGTCACTCACGCCACGGCGACCAACGCGACCGCCTCGGCCGCCTCGCAGGCGGCGTCGATCGCCAAGAGCGTCGCGCTACCGGGCGTCCCGGTGCCGGTGCCACGGTTGCCGGTCGGGCTCGGCACGCTGTCCGTCGAGGCCGAGGCGCGCGATTTCGCCGGCTTCCAGAAGGCCGCGATGGTGTGGGCGCGCGGCGCCTCCTCGGTGTCGACCGCCCGCATGGCCAATGACGGCGACGCCTACGACCTCGCTTCGGAGTTCGGCGCCGATTTCGCCAGGCTGGTATCGACCGGCGAGTCGCCGTTCTCCGGCGTCCCGTCGCTGGCCTCGCTGCCTTCGGTGTCGAGCGTGCCCGCCAAGCTCGGCGGCGCTCCCAAATATGCCGCATGTGAGCAGTACGGACGCTTCCCCGGCCTGAAGGGCTTCGTCGGTGCCGGTCTGGGCCTGCCGCCGGGCTGGACCGACAAGGGGGCCGACGAGGTCAAGCCCGGCGTGCCGCCGCCGGCGCCGGAGATCGCAAGCGTGGAGCAGCAAGCGTCGCGATGAAGTCTGCCGCCTCCTTCCGCGCGATGGTTCCGCGTATCCTGCTCGCATGCGCCGCGTCGCTGCTGCTGGCGGCGTGCGCAGCCGTCATGCCGCGCAACGCGCTGCCGGAAGCGGCTGCCGTCAGCGCCGACCCGGTCGGCTTCCGCAACGTGCGCTACTGGGGTGACGAGCCGGCGCCGCGCTTTGCCGAGGCCGCGATGTCGCGCGCCTCGGCCGAAATCCCGATCTCGCGTCCGCTGAATTTCCTCGCGATCTCCGGTGGCGCCGAGAACGGTGCATTCGGCGCCGGGCTGCTGGCCGGCTGGGGCGAGTCCGGCAACCGGCCGTCGTTCGACATGGTGACGGGCGTCAGCTCCGGCGCGCTGATCGCGCCGTTCGTCTTCCTGGGGCGCGAGCACGATGACAAGCTGCGCGAGATCTTCACCGCCTACGAGCGCAAGGACATCTTCACGGTCAACATTCCCGGCCTGCTGCAGGGCTCGGCGCTGGCCGACAACACGCCGCTGTCGCGGCTGATCGAGAAATATGTCGATCGCGAGTTCCTGCGCGATGTCGCGCGCGAGAGCAGCAAGGGCAGGGTGCTGCTGGTCGGCACCACCAATCTCGACGCGCAGCGGCCGGTGCTGTGGGACATGGGCCGCATCGCGGCCGCCGACACGCCCGAGGCGATCGCGCTGTTCCGCCAGGTGCTGCTGGCGTCCGCGACCGTGCCGGGCGCTTTCGCCCCGGTTCGCATCAAGGTGCGGATCGGCGACAAGGATTACGACGAGCTGCATGTCGATGGCGGCGTCACCCGGCAGGTCTTCATCGGCCCGTCGGTGCTGCGTCTCGTCTCCGGCCGCGGCCCGCGCCGGAGCGTGAGCGGCGCGCATCTCTACGTCATCCGCAATGCCCGCATCGATCCGCAATGGGACAGCGTCGGCGCCGACGTGCTCTCGGTGACGCAGCGCTCGCTGTCGACCCTGATCAAGAACCAGGGCATCGGCGACATCTACCGCATCTACTCGGTGGCGAGGTTCAACGGCATCGACTTCAACTTGGCCAGCGTGCCAGCCGATTTCCAGGCCAAGGCCGACGGCCCGTTCGATCGCACCTACATGACCGCGCTGTTCGATCGCGGTTACGACATGGGCCGCCGCGGCTATCCCTGGGTGAAGAGCCTGCCTGGGCTGCAATCCAACGAGCATGGCATCACGGCGCAGGGGACCACGCGCACGATGGCGGCGGCCGCGCGATGAGGCATGCGAAGGGCCATTTGGGCGTGAGGGCCTGTGCGCGCGTGCTGCTGGCCGGCGCGGCGCTGCTGATGATCTTGCCGCTCGGCGGCTGCGCGACGTCGAGCACGCCGGCGCCGGAGGCCACCTCGCAGTTTCACAACACCTACAACTATCTGCCCGTCAACGATGTGCCGCACGATGATCCGCGGCCAGTGCTGTCGGCGGAGCAGCAGGAGAAGCTGCGCAAGGAACTCGCCGCCGTGCGTGACCGCCAGCTCCCTGCCGCGGCCAAGGCGGCTGCCGCGAAGCCTGCGGCGACGGGCTCTGTCAGTTCGGCTGCAAAATAGCCGCGTCGGGAGCAGCGGCGTTTGTCGTTGGAGTCGACGCTCTCGACCGCCGTTGGACACGATGCTCTTGGCGTCGTGAAACGCTCACGCCGGCGGCTGGAAGCTCTTCAGCGTGCGAGTCTTGTACTCGTAGAGCTTGCCGGTCTCCGTCCACGACGGCAGGCACATCGGCACGATGAACTCGGCGACCTGCTCGGGCGTCTCGAGCGTCATCGGGTCTTCGCCGGGAAACACCGTGGCGCGCATGCGGGTGCGGATCGGGCCCGGGCTGAACAGGTTGACGCGGAGCGGCGTGCGCTCGGTCTCGTGCGCCCATACCCGCGCCAGCGTCTCCAGCGCGGCCTTGGTGACGGCGTAGGGCCCGAGATAGGCCTGGGCCTTGTGGGCGGCGCCCGAGGTGAGGAACACCGCGCGGCCGGCGTCGGAGGCCTTCAGCAGCGGCTCCATGCAGCGGATCAGCTGGAAGTTGGCGGAGAGGTTGACGGCGACGACGTCGTTCCACGGCTTGAGGTCGATATGGCCGAGGGGGGAGGAGGGGCCGGGCACGGCGGCATTGCCGACGAGGATGTCGAGCTTGCCATGGCGCTCATGCAGCGCGGCACCGAGACGGGCGATGCCGTCGCTGTCGGTCATGCTGAGCGGCACCAGGGTGGCGCCGTTGCCGGTCTCTTTCCGGATCTCGTCGTCGAGCTCCTCCAGCCCGCCCTGGGTGCGTGCGACGGCGACGACATGCGCACCGGCGCGCGCCAGCGCGCGGGCAGTCGCATGGCCGATGCCGCGCGAGGCGCCGGTGACGAGGGCAATCCGATTGGCGAGGGGAAGGGTGGTCATGGTCGCATATCTCTCAGACGTCGTCCGGGCCAGGCGCACGATTGCGCGCCTGGAACCGGGACCCGTACTCCTCGGCGGTTATGAGGGAGTTGGACGGTCGTGGCTAGTCCTAGCCGCCCAACGATCGCTGGTGGCTATGGTCCTGGCATTCGCAGAGACGACGGGCAACCGCGCATCGCCCCGGAACGACGGCGTGTGGAAAGAGCCTCAGCTCGCTTCCGCCAGCAGCGAGAGCTGCTGCTGGGGCGGCTCGACGAGTGACTGGTCGGTGAGATGGGTCGGATAGCTGCCGGTGAAGCAGTGGTCGGAATATTTCGGCGCTGCCGGGTCGCGGGCGGGCTCACCCATCGCGCGATACATGCCGTCGATCGACAGGAAGGCGAGCGAGTCCGCGCCGATCAGCTGGCGCATCTCCTCGAGCGAATGCGTCGCCGCGAGCAGGCCGCCGCGATCCGGCAGGTCGATGCCGTAATAATCAGGGTAGAGGATCGGCGGCGACGCCAGGCGGAAATGCACCTCGGTGGCGCCGGCGTCGCGCATCATGCGCACGATCTTGCGCGAGGTGGTGCCGCGCACGAGCGAGTCGTCGATCAGGATGATGCGTTTGCCTTCGATCGCGGCGCGGTTGGCCGAGTGCTTCATGCGCACGCCGGATTCGCGGATCGCCTGGGTCGGCTGGATGAAGGTGCGGCCGACATAGTGATTGCGGATGATGCCGAGCTCGAACGGCACGCCGGAATGCTGGCTGTAGCCGATCGCCGCCGGCACGCCGGAATCCGGCACCGGCACGACGACGTCGACTTCGGGATGGCTTTCGCGCGCGAGCTGCGCGCCGAACGCCTTGCGCACCTCGTAGACCGAGCGGCCGCCGACCACGGAATCGGGACGGGCGAAGTAGATGTATTCGAACACGCAGGGACGTGCCGGCTTCGGCGGGAACGGCTTGTGGCTGTGCGCCCCGGTCTCGTCGAAGATCACGACCTCGCCGGGCTCGATGTCGCGGATGTAGCGCGCGCCGATCATGTCGAGCGCACAGGTCTCCGAGGCCAGGATCGGGCAGCCTTCGAGCTCGCCATAGACCAGCGGACGGATGCCCAGGGGATCGCGGGCGCCGATCAGCTTCTTGTTGGTCATGCAGACCAGCGAGTAGGCGCCTTCGAGCGCGCGCAGCGCCTCGATGAAGCGGTCGATGAAATTGGTGCGGCGGGAATGCGCCACCAGATGCAGGATCACCTCGGTGTCGCTGGTCGACTGCATGATGGCGCCGGCGCGCACCAGCTCGCGGCGGAGCGTGAGCCCGTTGGTGAGGTTGCCGTTGTGGCCGACCGCGAAGCCGCCGGCATTGAGCTCGGCGAACAGCGGCTGCACGTTGCGCAGGATAGTGGCGCCGGTGGTGGCATAGCGGACATGGCCGACCGCGGCGTTGCCGGGCAGGCGCTCGATCACCTCGCGGCGGGAGAAGGTGTCGCCGACCAGGCCCAGGCGGCGCTCGCTGTGGAAGCGCGCGCCGTCATAGGAGACGATGCCGGCGGCTTCCTGGCCGCGATGCTGGAGCGCATGCAGGCCCAGCGCAGTGATCGCGGCGGCATCGCTATGCCCATAAATGCCGAACACGCCGCACTCCTCGCGCAGCGTGTCTCCGTCCAGGTCTGGGTCTCTGAGGTAGGCTTGAGGTCCGAAGTCCAGATCCGCGTGAGTATCCGCTTGGGCTTCGCCGGAAGAATCGTGGTGCAGGTCCATCGCGCCTCTCTTCTGGGCTGAGCTCACTTGGCCGCGGGTTTCTCGATCAGCTTCTTCAAGCTGTCGCGGGCAGGCTTGCTGTACCCATCGCCGCCCGCTCCGGGCGACTCGGTGTCAGTCTGGTCGTCGTCCGGCTTGTTCTTCTTGAATTTCTTTAAAATGGTGTTCTCGGGATCATCAGGCAAGAGCGACATCAGCCAATCCCCGGTTCCCTGCAGGACGACGCGGGATTTGGCGCCGGTGACCCAGTCCGGGCGCTGCTTGTCCGGCACCAGCCAGCTGAAGAACAGGAACGCGACCACGACGATCAGCAGGCCGCGGCCCAGTCCGAACAGAAATCCGAGGGTGCGATCCAGCGCGCCGATGCGCGAATCGAGGATCATGTCGGAGATCTTGACCGTGATCACCGAGACGATGAGCAGGGTGCCCACGAAAGTACCGGCGACGACGACGACGCTGGCGACGGTATCGTTGTTGAAATAGGTCTTCGCGGTCGGCAGCAGCTTGGAGAATGAATAAAGCGTGACCAGGGCGGCCGCGCCCCAGGCCGCGATCGACAGCACCTCGCGCATGAAGCCGCGGACCATCGCGAGCAGCCCCGACACCAGCATCACGCCCAGCAGGATGAGATCGAGGATCGTTATCGGCATCGGCTGCTCAGGTCCGCTTCACAGGTCCAAGGTTCGCTTCGAATCGACGGAGGACCGCCCCTCCAGGTGGAGGACAGCGAGGTTCCCCGGCAAGTCCGGACGCTGCACGATCCCGTGTGGGCGACCGGTTGCGGCGTTGTATAGCGGCGAGTCACGCGAACGTCACGGTCCGGCTAGCCGTCCTGGCGGCGGAATCTCGCTGGTGTGGCATTTTTTTCGGCAGGGCGCGGTCCGCGGCGGCCGTGGTCGCCGTCATCGTCGTCCTGCCGGGTCGTCTCATGGCGGGCACGAGGCGTGCCGCGCGCGGCGATGTCGGCCACCAGGCTGGTCAACCCGCCGACGGTATTGAGGCTGAGCCCGGCGTCGCCGCCGGCCTCGCCGCGGGCGCGCTCCGGCAGCACCACGCGCAAAAAGCCGAGCTTGGCGGCCTCCTTCAGCCGTGCCGAGGTCTGCGCCACCGGTCGGACCGCGCCCGACAGCGAAATCTCGCCGAAATAGACCGCATCGGGCGGCAGCGGCGCGTTGACCAGTGACGAGACCAGAGCTGCGGCCGCGGCGAGATCCGCCGCCGGCTCGTTGATGCGCAGGCCGCCGGCGACGTTGAGATAGACGTCGTGGCCCGACAGCTTGACGCCGCAATGCGCCTCCAGCACGGCCAGCACCATCGACAGCCGGCTCGGATCCCAGCCGACCACGGCGCGGCGCGGCGTGCCGAGCGAGGTCGGCGCCACCAGGGCCTGGATTTCGACCAGCACGGGGCGGGTGCCCTCGATGCCGGCAAAGACCGCCGTGCCGGGGCTGCCGAGATCGCGCTCGGACAGGAACAGCTCGGAGGGGTTGGTGACCTCGCGCAGACCCAAACCAGTCATCTCGAACACGCCGATCTCATCGGTCGGGCCGAACCGGTTCTTGACCGCGCGCAGGATGCGGAACTGCTGCGAGCCCTCGCCCTCGAACGACAGGACCGCATCCACCATGTGCTCGACGACCCGGGGGCCGGCGATCTGGCCGTCCTTGGTGACGTGGCCGACCAGGATGATGGCCGCGCCGGATTTCTTGGCGAACCTGATCAGCTTCTGCGCCGAGGCGCGCACCTGGGTCACCGTGCCCGGGGCCGATTCCACGGTGTCGGTCCACATCGTCTGGATCGAATCGATCACGATCAGCCGCGGCACGCCGCCCTCGGACAGGGTCGCGATGATGTCCTCGACCGAGGTCTCAGCCGCCAGTTGTACCGGCGCATCCGCAAGCCCGAGGCGCTCGGCGCGCAGCCGCACCTGGGCGACAGCTTCCTCGCCGGAAATGTAGACCGCGCGATGGCCCGCGCGCGCCAGCATCGAGGTCGCCTGGGTCAGAAGCGTCGATTTGCCGATGCCGGGATCGCCGCCGACCAGCAGCACCGAGCCGCGCACGAAGCCGCCGCCGGTGACGCGGTCGAGCTCGGTCATGCCCGACGACAGCCGCGGCGCGTCGATGGTCTTGCCGGTCAGCGATTCCAGCTGGAAGGTGCGGCCCTTGCGCTTGGAGCGCAGCGACACCGGCGCCGAGGTTGCCCCCGTCGTGTCTTCCTCCGCCAGCGTGTTCCACTCGCCGCAGGCCTCGCATTTGCCCTGCCAGCGCGAATAGGCCGCGCCGCAGTTCTGGCAGACGAAGGAGAGCGTGGTCTTGGCCATGAGGTGAGAATCGGTGCGGTCAGGAGTGGTTGGCGTTCCATAACATACTTAGGCCGGCGGCCAGCATGATGCCATCCATCACCACGCGGAACACGTCCGGCTTCATGTGCAGCACGAAGCGCTTGGCGACGAAGGCGCCGGCCATCAGCGAGCCGCCGGCGATCAGACCTTTCAGCAAAATGTCGGGCGTGAGGGCGCCGAAACGCTGGAAGGTGATCGATTTGCTGACATACAGCCCGAGCGAGCTCGCCGCCTCGGTGGCGAGGAAGGCGCCTTTCGACAGGCCGTAGAACAGGAACAGCGGCACGCTCAGCGGTCCGGTCGAGACCACGATGCCGGTCAGATATCCGATCACCGCACCGCCGATCGCGAGGTGCCAGAGGTTGGCCTTGAGGTCGTGCCGCGCAAGCACGTGGCGCAGCGGCACCATCGCCATCAGGAACAGCCCGATGGTGATGTCGACGGCGTGCGACGGGAGGATCAGCAGCGTCCGCGCGCCGAGCGCCGCCGCCGGAATGCCGGTGACCGAATAGGCCGTGCAGGCGCGCCAGTCGACCTCGCGCCACCACGCCAGGATGCGCGACAGGTTCGCCATCACGGCGGCGACCGCCATGATCGGCACGGCCTCCTTCGGCCCGTATTCATAGGCGAGGACCGGCATCAGCATGATCGACGAGCCGGTGCCGACGATGCCGGACAAGGTGCCGGCCACGAGGCCGACCGCGAGGACGAAGAGGAAGCCCAAGAAGATCGTCTCCGCGCTCGGACGAGATCTCTCTCCGCGTCGTTGCGAGCGAAGCGAAGCAATCCAGGCTGTGCGTGCCCCTGGATTGCGTCGTCGCGGAGCCTGCCCTCGGGCTCGCCGCAGGCGAGACTCGAGGGGCTCCTCGCAATGACGGAGCCGGAGAGATGCGTCCCGTGGTTAACGGCTCGTTCGAGCCGACTCGAAATCGGCGATGATTGTGCGTCCGCATCATTAAAAGTTGAAGCGTATTCCTCGCAGGTCCGCTGATGTTCTCGGACGATGACGATGAGCAAAACGCCAATGTCCTTGCAGATGCGGCCGTCCATGACGGCAACCGCCGATGCGGAGTTCCCCTGGTTCACGGCTGCGATGCTGGCCATGGAAGCCGGCGAGGTCATCCGGCTCCGGCTGGAGAAGTTCGCGCGCGGCGAAGCCGATGCGGGCGAGGAGGCTGAGCTGATGGTCAGCGAAAAGATCGCCGCAGCCCTGGAGGCGACGGCGAAGCTGATGGCCGGCGCGAGCCCGGCGGCAGTCGTCGATCTCTATCGGGACTATGTCGCGGCCAACGCCGAGCGGCTGTCGGCCTAAGCCCTGCGCAGTCCGATTGCGTTGGACTGCGGATGTCGAGCCACCGAGCGCGGACGAGCTGGTCGAAACGCCGCCGGCTGGGCCGTTTCATGCGTTCAGGTGCGGTGTGTTGCCATTGTGATGAAGATCGGACACCTTCCCGAAACCACCGACTGCCGCTCACTTCTTTCGCCGGACCGATCGAGTGCGACTGCTCATACGCCTCATGCAACGCGTGCTGGTCGCCGGGCTGGGGATCTTCACGGTCTGGCTGATCGTCTTCGTGGTGTTCGAGACCGCGAACCGCAGGCTGCCCTGGATTGCGGCAGTCGGCGTCAGCTACGCGTTCGCGGCCTATGTCGTTCTGCCACGCGTGATCCGGTTGAGCCTCAGGATTCTTCAGAAGCGGCGAGTGCCCAGCTACACGATCACGGGGGATGGATTGCCTGGCGACCCCGTCAATCTCGCCCTGGTCGGGACGCTCCAACAGCTTCGCGCAAGCTTTGCTGCGGTCGGTTGGTCTGAAGCGGACCGATTGGGCCTGACGAGCTCCTGGGCCATGATCCGCGCCTTTGTCCTCGATGCGCCTTACCCCGCCGCTCCGTTCAGCACGCTCTATCTGTTCGGGCGCGGCCAGGATATCGGCTTTCAGAAAGCCATCGGCAACAGCCCGCGAAAGCGCCATCACGTCAGGTTCTGGGCTGTTGGCCTGGCACACGCAGAGCAAACGTGGAATGCAGGCGATTTCTGGTCCAACGCCGATCAGCCGGCGGTCGATGAATCCGCTCTGTGGGTCGGCGCCGGCACGAAGGACACCGGCCTGTCGTTCACCCGATTGACGTTTCAGGTCACGCACGCCACCGATCCGGATGTCAACGCCGAGCGGGACTACATCATGGCCGAACTGATCAGGACACGATCGATCGAGACCGTGGAGCTGTACAAAGCTGGCGAGAGCCTCCCCGAGCGGGTCAATCACTACGTGACGGACGGAGACATTGCGTTGGCGAGCCTGTTGGTCTCCACCACGGACGACGGCTCATGATTGCCGTGGCTTCTAATGGACACGCTGACGAGCCTCTGTCGATGTCGTCCGTTCTGCCCGGGGCCGGACCAGGAAGGCGGTTCCGAGCAGGACGAGCATCGCCACGGTGACGACCGTCAGGAACGCCTGATCGAAGGCGCGATGGGCGTGCGAGGTGACGATGGCAGCGAGCTCGGTCGGCAGCCGCTCGGCTGCGATCAGCGCCTCGTCGATGCTGTCGCGCGCAGCGGCGGGAATGCCGAGGCCGTCGGGCAGAACCATGAAGGCCGTATAGACCCCGGACAGGATGCTTCCGAAAATGCTGATGCCGATGGTGCCGCCGAGCTCGAACGACACTTCCTCGATCGAGGCGGCCATGCCTTCGCGGCCTTCGGGCGCGTGGTTCATCACGGCGTTGGAGGCGGCCGCGATGGATGCCCCGAGCCCAAGTCCGTTGATCGCGATGCAGATCAATTGCAGCACCAGGCTGGCGTTGTAGCAGAGCAGGTAGCCGGCCACGCCGATGCCGGCGATCGCCAGCGCGCCGGACATCGTGGTGGCGGCTCCCACGCGACGGAGCATGAGGCTCGCGAGCGGCCCGCCGATGAATGCCCCGAGCGGGGCCGGCAGGATGTACAATGCCGCCTGCAGCGGCGAGTAGCCGAGGACGAGCTGCAGGCGCTGGCTGATCGCGAGCTCCGTGCCCGCAATGGCAAGTGAAGCCACAATCGCGGTGATCACGCTGAGCGTGAACTCGACGTTTCGGAACAGGGTGAAGTCGAGCAAAGGATCCTCGAGACGCAATTGACGGCGCACGAACACCGTCAACATGATGACTGTCGCGACGGCCGTGCCGGCAAGGACGACATAGGACGACTGGCGACTGCCGAGCTCCTCGACGACGTAGGCGAAGCCGATCAGTCCGGCCATCACCTGCACTGAACCGAGGAGGTCCCAGTCGCGCTCAGCACGATCTCGCGGCGCAGGAATCAGCAGCAGGCCGGCGGCCAGCGCCAGGACGACGAGCGGCACGTTGATCAGAAAGACCGAGCCCCACCAGAAATATTCCAGCAGGACGCCGCCGACCAAGGGGCCGACCGCCGCCCCGCTGGACGCAACGGCTCCCCAGATCGCGATGGCGAGCGCCCGTTCGTGGTCAACGGAGAAGGTGATGCGAATGATCGACAGCGTCGCCGGCATCATCAGCGCGGCGCCGATCGCGAGCAGGACGCGTCCGCCAACCAGGATCGTGGCGGTCGGCGAATAGGCGGCGACGACCGAAGCCAGTCCGAAGACGATGAGGCCGGCGATGAATGTCCTCTTGTGCCCGACGCGATCGCCGAGCGAGCCGAAGCCGGGAAGCAGGCCGGCGACGACGAGCCCGTAGGCCATGACGATCCACAATTTCTCCGAGGCGGTTGCTCCGAGCTCATGGGTCAGGCTGGGCAGCGCCGTATAGAGCACCGTCATGTCGATGACGACGAGCGCCAGCGCGCCGGAGACGGTCAGGAGGATCAGCCAGCGAATGCGCTTCGACATCGGCGAATCCGCCGGCGGAAGACTCTGGTCAGTCCGCGCATTCGCCATCTCGTGCACCGTCATCATTCCCGTTCAGAGTCCGTCGCGATGTGTGATCCGGCCGTTCATCATCGTCAGCTGAACGTTCAGCTTGCCGATCTCGTGCGGTCCGACATCGAACAGGTTCTTCTCGAGCACGATCAGATCGGCCAGCTTCCCGACCTTGATGGAGCCGATCTTATCCTCCATGCGCATCTGATAGGCTCCGTTGATCGTGTAGCCTCGAATGAGCTCCGGCAGGCTCAGGCGTTCGGTCGCGGGCGGATGGACCAGGCCGTCGGGCTTGCCGGGCTCCTGACGCGTATGGCCGGCCTGCACCGCCTCGAGCGGCTTGACGACGACCTTGGAGCCGGTCGCCAGGGCATCCATTCCGAACGACACCGTGACGCCTTGGTCGATGAACGTCTTGAAGGTGTACATGCGGCTCCAGCGTTCCTCGCCGTAGAGCTCGCGGATGCGACGCTGGCTCGTGTCCGGCACGCCCCACTGGATCTGGGTGTTCGCGATCACGCCGAGCTTTCTGAAGCGCGCAATGTCCGAGGGCGCAGTGAGGAACGCGTGGCAGATGGTATGGCGGCGGTTGCCCGGGCCATGCTCGCCAAACGCGGCGTCGTATGCATCCAGGCTCATGCGGACTGCGGCGTCGCCGACGGTGTGAAGATGCGTGTCGATTCCCTCCGCATGGGCCTGGCGCAGGATTCGGTTCAACACGGGCGCTGGCAGCAACGGTTCGCCGCGCCAATCCGGACTTCCGGCATAGGGATCGAGCAGATAGGCGGTGCGGGTCAGCTCGGTGCCGTCGACGAGCAGCTTGAGCACCTCGGCCTTGACCAGCGGAGTGCGATAGCGCTTCCGGTACGCCCGAATGATCGGCAGCGGATCGACGTTGGGATCATTGTGATAGAGGCAGCCGATCACGCGTTGCAGCAGCTTGCCGCGCCTCTCGAGGTCGACCAGCATGTCGAAACCGTGATGCTGCTCGGTCGGCCAGGCGCTGAAGCCGGCATCGAAGAAGGTAGTGATGCCGGCGGCCGCCAGCTTGGGCTGCCATTCCTCGATGGCGGCGGCGGTCGACTTGAGGCCGAACGGTTCGATGCCGTGCTTTTCGAGCGTCTTCAGCACCGCGAACAGCGCGGGCACTTCCAAAATGAAGCCGGTCGGCGCGCCATTGGGATCCTTTTCGTACCAGGAGGAGCCGGGTACGACGTCGCGTGGGGTGGCCTTCGTGATGCCGGCCATCTCCAGCAGCTTGGAATTGACCCAGTAGCTGTGCAGATCGCAACTGACGAGCAGGACCGGCCGGTCAGGGAAGATCGCGTCCAGCGGTTCCTTGCGCGGACCCGAGGCCGGAAACGCGCCCGCGATCCATCCGAAGCCGAGAATGAACTTCTCGTCGGAATGCGTCTTGGCGTAATCACGCAGAATCTCGTAGATGCGCTCGGGATCTTCCTCGTTGACCCAGGCGCCGCGGGCAAATGCCAGCGTGCAAAGATGCCAATGCGCTTCGACGAAGCCCGGCATCAGCATACGGCCCTTGAGGTCGATGACCTCGGCCCCGCGTCTGCCAAACTTCATCGCTCCGGCATCGTCGCCGACATAGACGATCTTGTCTCCCTTGACGGCGACGGCCGCCGCCCAGGGCTGCGAGTCTTCCACCGTGTAGACGCGCCCGCCGCGAAACACGGTCGTGCGGTCGGAGGCGGCCCAGGCCGGGATCGACCCAGCGGCCGCGAATGCTGCGGCGGCAGCCGTGGTTGCAACCATCCGGCGACGGGTCAGTCCGCCGCCCTCCGGCTTCGACGCCGCAAACAGCGAACCGATGGCTGAGCCGCATGCAATGCACATCGTCCTGCTCCGAAAAGCCTGCGCTCCGCGTGAGCTGCATCATCTTCCAATCGAACGTTAAACTACGTCTCTCCGCGCCTTCCAGGATTGACCGCGATCAAGTCGGACTCAAGCGAGGGCGAGCGTGCGTACGCAAGCCGAAGTTCTGTTTGCTGATGGCGAAAATTCAAATCGAATGCCTTCAGACCGGATCGCAGACCGGATCACTACTCACGGCCACAGCGGCCGTTCGATCCGAGCAGAATCATTTTGGAAACAGGATAGCCAGACTCGCCCGAAACTGCCAATGCGATGCCTGGTCCGGCTTCAGCAGGTTGTAGTAGACGCCCACCTCGGCATTGATCGGCTGCTTGTCGACCATGAAGAGCTTGCCCACGCCGACGCCGATCGGGACGACCCAGCGATCATTGCCCTTCGCGAGCCAGTTCGCCGTGATGATGGGACTCGAGCTGATGTAGGACCCGTCGGAGAAGTTGTAGGTCACGAAGTACTGCAGCATCATCTGGTTCACCGGCGAGCGGTCGCTCGGACCGGCAAACGACCAGATGTTGTTGGCGAGTACCCCAAGCACCCACGGACCCGGCATGGTCAGCGCGACGAGTGTCGGACCTGCGCTCCATTTTCCCGAACCGAGGGCGGGATCGGTCGCCGACGGATAGGAAAAGGTCGGGCCGACACCCCAGATGAGGGCGCCCGAATGCGACGGGGTGAGCGCGAAGATCTGGTTGATGTCGCCGACCCCGCCGATCCGGCCCTGCTCAGGGGAGAAGCGCACCTGGGCGATGCCGGGAATGGTCGTGCGCGTCACCAGATTCCAGTCGGCATTGAGCTCGAACGGGATGACCGGCTCGATCTTGAAGACGTCGGCCGTCTGCCGGTACGGGCCCGTATTCGGCATCGCGATGTTCTCGAGGCCGACGCTGATCGTGTCCGCGATCGGGTTCTGCGCCGCCTTGGCCAGATCTTCGAGCGACGGCGCCCTGGCCTGCTGTGCCAGGGCGCCGGAGTCATGGCAGAGCGCCGCGATCAGGAGCGACAGAACCACACGTCGAAAAGCTCTCGGAATCCTTGTCGACCTCGCTGTCGAAGCGCTGCTCTGGCAGCCATTGTCTCGCGTCCGCACCGTATGGCCCCGCTTGCATCAGGTGAAGGTCGGGAAACGCTCGCCCGCGAACAGGGAGCGCCGAAGACGGGACCAGTTGGACGCGAACTGGAACGTGTCGAGATCGGTGTAGGTCTGGCCGATCACCTGCATGCCCGCGGGCATGCGGTCCTCGACCAAGCCGAGCGGGACCTCGACGACGGGATAGCGGTTGAGCAGGTTCCAGTGCCACGTCAGCGCCAGGTTCAGGCCGGTGCCCACCCACGGGTCCACCTTGTTGTCCTTGCTCTTGAACATGTCGGCCCCGACAAGAGGCGTTGCCATGGTCGGCATGAGCAGAATGCGGTAGCCCTTCCCGAACACGCGCTGCTGGACCTGGCGGTGCAGCCGCTGCAGCAGCTCCTCGGCGTCTTCGGCCTGGCGCGGTCCGACCGGGCCGACCTGGTCGAGCATTTCGGTCATGTAGGGCGAGAGCTGATCGCGATGCGCATTCGAGATCTCGATCGCGGTGCCGATGGACGTCGACATCAGCCCACGGATGAAGACCATCTTGTGGGCTTTCGTGAAGCCGCCATCGACCTCGTCCACCGTGCAACCCGCGGCGCGCAGCGCCGCGATGCCTCCCAGCATCGCAGCCTTCACGGAGGGTATGACCTCCGCAATGCCGGCGCCCCAATCCACGGCGATGCGCCACCCGGAAAGGCGCGGATAACGGGTGGGATAGTCGAGGCGAGGGCGCATCGCGGCCATCATCCGCTCGGACGGACCGACGATCGCGTTCTGGAGGCGGACGAGGTCGTCGAAGCGCCGCGCCATCGGGCCTGAGGTCGCGAACGGGATTTCCCCGCCGGCCACGCGTCCGAACGGCGGCCTGAAGCCATAGAGACCACATTGTGAGGCGGGAATTCGGATCGAGCCGCCCATGTCCGAGCCCATGGCGAGCGTCGCGAAGCCTGCGGCCAGCGCCGCGCCCGATCCCGCCGACGACCCGCCCGGAGAATATTCGAGATTCCATGGGTTGCGTGTCGTGCCCCAGGCGCGGGTGGACGCGCCGAGGAAGAGGTAGAATTCCGGCACGGTGGTCTGGAACGGCATCACGGCGCCGGCCGCCTCGAGCAAGTCGGTGATGGCCGAGTTTTCCGTTGCCGGCGGCGAGTCCTTGTAGATGAGCGAGCCTTGTGTGGTCCGCCAGCCCGGTCTGGAGAATTCGTCCTTGATGGCCACCGTGATCCCTTCGAGCGGCCTCGGGTTGCCGCGCCGATAACGGTCTTCGGACTGCTTGGCCTCCTTCATCGCCTGGTCGAAGTGCTCGTAGGTGATGCAATTGACCTTCGTGTTGTAGGCTTCGATCCGCTTGATCTGCGCCTTCAGGAGATCGACCGGCGACGCCTTGCGGGCCCGGAACATGGCGGTGAGATCGGCGACCGATGCGTAGCAGAGCGGATCGGCGGACTCGGCCCGCGCGGCCGGCAAACCGAGTTCGGACGCGACCAACGCCGCTCCCGCGCCTTTGATGAGCATTCGTCTGTCGATCATATACGCCTCCGTATTTCCGGGAATCGGTCCGAGTATTTCGATCTGATCGTGAGGTGACGATCCGAGAAAGACGCAGGATTCAGCTTCGCTGTTCGTGGCTACTGGCCGTTCATGACGGTCATCAGCACCTCAATGTTGGGCCGGCATCGGCCGCGGCGAACGCCGCGCCTGTCTGGAGGAGCGGGAGTCGTGACAGTCCGGCCCCGTTGGCGGAGTCTCAAGCTGGAGCAGACCGCGAAATCTCGCCCCGTTGCATGCGACGCGCATGAATTCACCTCTGCTCGCTCTGCGGGAAACACACTATTCCCGATTCCGCAGTTCGTATGAACTCGGGGGAACTACGTAGTCGATTGCGTGCGAAGCGTTCGCATGAGCTGCTCGCGTTCGAGACGAATAGGTTAGAATGATTGTCAATTCGGAATAACTCCGCGACTTCGAAGCGGAATAGCCATTTCGAAGCAAGCAGGCCGCATCACATTGTGAGGGACGCCGGCCGGCGCATCGTCCAGATTGCGATTAGGTCGCGAACTCATCCGACCGGCAGAGTTCAGCTCCTGGCAACGAAGTCGATGTAACCTGCAGTTGCGCGATTCGCGCGGCTCTGCGAGCGCGGCCCCTGATCTGGCTGCATCCGAGTAGCACCCGGCGGTCCCGCTTCGCTCGGCAACGTGCTCTCATGATCTTGCTGCTGGCCGTGATGCTCCAACCGAAGTGCAACGGCAGACCGATGGAGTGAAAGAATGTTCACACTGGTACATGCAGGGACTTGGCTCGTCGTCGGCTTGATTGGTGGCGGCCTTGCCGGAATCCTGGTGAAGCGCCGCCGGGCAGGTTTCGGGCTCCTCACCAACATCGGATTGGGGTGCGTCGGCGCCCTCATCGGCGGTGTCCTGTTCAACATGTTCGGGTTGTTTCCAGGCATGGGCAGCATCGTCATTTCGCTGCGCGATGTCGTCGCGGCGTTCGTCGGCTCGCTCGTCCTGCTGGCGGCAATCTGGCTGTGGGGCGTAGCCCGCGAACCGAGTCCGCGCTGAGCCGGCGGGGCTGTCAGCCCGAGTGACGCGCGGTCTCCGCGCGCCAGTCGCGCGGGCGCATGCCGAAACGCTGCTTGAAGCGGCGCGTGAAGTGCGACAGATCCGAAAAGCCCCAGTCGAAGGCGATGCGGCCGATGTCGCGGCCGCATCGGGCGGGATCGCGCAGATCGCGCGCCGCGCCATCGAGCCGGCGCTCCATCACCAGTTCGGAGAAGCTGGTGCCGGCGCGGGCCAGCAGCTTGTGCACATAGCGCTCGCTGATCCCGACGACAGATGCGATGGTCGCCACCGTCAGGCCGGGCTCGCGCACCCGCTCGTGAATGGCGCGGCGCAGCGCCAAGGTCGTTGCATCGGCAAACGCGGTGGTCGCATGCGTCTCGCGGCGGCCGCGGCGGGCCAGGCTCAGCGCCACCAGATCGAGCAGCACGCCGAACAGCGCCGACGCATCGTCCGGCGCGAGCCGCAGCGCATTGGCGTTGAGGGAGCGCGCCGTCTCCACGATCAGTGCGCCGACGCACGGGTCGTCGGACAGCCGCGTCGGCGCGATGTCCGGCACCGCCGGCAGGCGGCTGAACAGCGCATCGGCGGGGACACGGAATGAGATCACGCCGAGCGACGGCCCGCGATCGTGCTGCAGCACGAAGGTGCGGTCGCTGTCGAAGATGCCGACCTGTCCGGCGGACAGGCTGACATCGCATTCGTCTTGCAGGATGGTGCAGCGGCCGGCGAGCTTGAGGTTGAGATAGAAGCAGCGCTGGGTGGAAGCGGCGATGTCCGCGCGCGAGCGGCGGACGATGTGCTCGGGAAAGCTGACACGGTTGATGGCGCCGCTCCCGACGCTGATGCTCTGCACTTCCGCGGCGAAGCCGATGCCGCGCGCCGGCTCCGGCGTCAGGTTCATGAAGGCCTGGCAGATCGCCTCGCGATAATACGAGAACTGCTCCTCCGGCCGCACCGCTGCCGTATTCCAGCTCCGCTGCCGTTCCGGCTCGGCGCCCATCGGTTCACTCCGAGACCAATCGGGTTCAGTTGCAGCCAAGCGCCGCGGGCGCGGTCCGGCCCATAGTCCTTGCACCGCCTTCCATCGTGCAAAGGAACGTGATCATGTCAACCTACGTCCTGGTCCATGGCGCCTGGCATACCGGCGCCGAGCTCGAACCGGTCGCAGTGCCTATTCGCGCCGCCGGCCACACGGTGCATCTGCCGACCATCCGCGGCAACCGCCCCGGCGACGCCAAGACCACCGGACTCGACGAGGCGATCGCCTCGATCTGCGACTACTTCACCGAGCACGACATCACCGACGCCGTGCTGATGGGGCACTCCTATGGCGGCATGGTCATCACCGGCGTCGCCGACCGCATCGCTCAGCGCATCCGGCGCCTGGTCTACTGGAACGCGTTCGTGCCCAACGACGGCGAGTGCCTCAACGACATGGTGCCACCGCACTATGTTGCGCTGTTCGACGCCGTCGCCGCGGAGCGCGGCGACGGCTCGGTGGTGCTGCCGTTCCCGGTCTGGCGCGAGGCCTTCATCAACGACGCCGATCTCGCCACCGCGACGCGCACCTATGAGATGCTCAATCCGCATCCCAACAAGACCTTCACCGACAAGATCACGCTGCGCACCAATCCCGCCGAGATGGCCATCGCGAAATCCTACATCAACTGCACCGAGGACACGGCGCTGCCGCACAGCCTGCCATGGCATCCGCGCCTGTCCGGCAAGCTCGGCCTGTTCCGGTTGGTCCAGGTGCCCGGCAGCCATGAGCTGTGCTTCTCCGATCCCGGCCGGCTCGCGCAAGCGATCATGGATGCGGGCCGGGACTGACGGTCCGCCGTCACGCTCTCGGTGTGACGCCACGCGGTGATGATTCCAGGTTGTGATCGGCGTCACATTCGCCGGGAGCGCGATCGGCCAGACTGATCTCCGATGATTGCAGCTCGGCGGGGCATCCATCCTCGCCGCACCATCGGAGAACGCGTCATGGCCCAGCTCCACCTGACGTCCCCTCGGGGTCTTGCATCCAAGACATCAGCCGCGAAAGCGCCCGCGCGGCCGGCCGCGACCAGGGCCGGCTGGCTCGCGATGGCCGCCGGCGTGATCACGACCGTGTTCGCCGCGATCGGCGCGGTGAACAGCGTCATTCCCGCGGCGTCGAACGTCGGCGCGGCCGTGCTCGACGCGCTGAACGTGCCGGCCTGCCTGTCCTATGCCGATCGCTATGACGGCACGCAGAGCAGCTTCCGCAAGGAAGGCCAGCTGTGGCGCGAATATCCGCGCGGCTCGGAGACCTTCAGCTACGAGTTCAGGGAGATCCGGCGCACGCGCCAGGAGATCATGCTGTGGAACGTGACGCCGCGCCCGAACGTGCCCGACGCCGCGAGCCTCGTCGTACACCTGCCGGTGTGCGGCGGCATGGCGGTGCTGACCGAGGGCCTGCCGGAGCGGGCGACCAACCTGCAGCAGACCTGGCCGGACCGCGGCTGAAGCTCCGACGCGCGCGACCTTCGGACTATGTCAGCACGATCCACGCCGGCGCGTGATCGCTCGCGCCGTCCTCGCCGCGAATGGCGCGGTCGATGCCGGCCTTGGCAAGGCGCGGCGCGAGTTGCGGGCTCAGCAGCAGATGATCGAGCCGCAGGCCGGCATCGCGCGGCCAGCGGTTGCGCTTGTAGTCCCAGAACGTGAACATCGGCGCCTTCGGATGCAGCGTGCGGATCGCGTCGCACCAGCCTTGATCGACCAGCGCGTGAAAGGCGGCGCGGCTCTTCGGCTGGATCAGCGCGTCCTTGTCCCAGGATTTTGTCGGGTAGATGTCGAGCGTATCAGGCGCCACATTGTAGTCGCCGGCGAGCACGACCGGCAGGTCGTCCTTGATGAACTTGGCCGCGTGCCTGTGCAGCCGCTTGAACCAGGCGAGCTTGTGGTCGAATTTCGGCCCCGGCTGCGGATTGCCGTTCGGCAGATACAGACAGCCGACGACGATGCCACGCACCGCGGCCTCGATGTAGCGCGCCTCGTGATCCCCGGGATCGCCGGGCAGGGCGGTGCGCGTCAGCACCGGCTCGGCCTTGCGCGCGAGGATCGCGACGCCGTTCCAGGTCTTCTGCCCCTGCCACACCGCGCCGTAGCCGGCCTTGGCGATCGCATCGACGGGGAAATCGGCCTGGGGGCATTTCAGCTCCTGCAGGCAGACGATGTCGGGTTTGGCCGCGCGCAGCCAGCGCAGCAGATTCGGGAGCCGCCGCCGGACATTGTTGATGTTGAAGGTCGCGATCTTCATGATGCCCGTTGCCGCGGGGATGGTCCGGATGACCAAGCTCGCAATCGGCTTTTGGTTCACGCTGCAGCGTCGATGCAGCCAGGACTGCCTACGAAAGCCCGGCCTATCGGGCAATCCGCGCACCTATTTCGGTCGCGACATCACCAGCGCGCGGATCTTGTCCGCATCCTTCGGCGTCGCTGGATTGTAGATCACCATGGTGAGGTCGGGCCGGCCATCGACGGCGAAGCCCGAGAATTCCAGCGAGAGCGGCCCGGCGAGGGGATGGTGCAGGACCTTCACGCCATCGCCATGGCGCCCTTGCACATCGTTGTCGCGCCACATCGCCGCGAAGTCCGGACTCGTCGCGCAGAGCTCATCGACCAGCGATTGGACATTGCGGGCCGCGCCGGCGCGCGCCACGTCGGCGCGGAAGGAGGCGACCACATAGCGCGCCACAGCCTGCCAGTTGGGCTGTGCGGCGCGGACGCGGCTGTCGTGGAACATCATGCGCAGAACATTGCGCTGGCCCTCGGGCAGGGTGCCGTAGTCGGTAAGAACGACCGTGGCGGCTGTGTTCCAGGCGACGACGTCCCATGTCGCCGTGCGAACGAAGGCGGGGCTGTAGTCCAGCGTGTCGAGCACACGCTGCAGGCGGGGTGAGACGCCGTCGATGGCGTGATAGCGGGCTTCGGGCGGCCGGCCGAGACCGAGCAGGAACAGATGCTCGCGCTCGGCGTCGGTCAGCATCATGGCGCGCGCGATGCGGTCCAGCACGTCGGCGGAGGGCGCGCCGCCGCGCCCTTGCTCCAGCCAGGTGTACCAGGTGGCGCTCACATTGGCGCGCTGCGCCACCTCTTCGCGCCGTAGCCCCGGCGTTCGCCGCCGCTGCAGCGGCAGGCCGAACGCGGTCGGATCGAGCTTGGCGCGGCGATCCCGGAGATAAGTCCCGAGCGAGTTGCTGTCCGTCATCCTGTTAGCGATTATACCCGTATAATGTCACGACTTTACCCGCATGAGCAGCGTAGCAATATCCCGGCGATCTGAACAGGGAGTGTGTCTCATGCGTGTCTTCGTCACCGGCGCCGCCGGCTTCATCGGCTCCGAAACCACCAAAGAACTGATCGCCGCCGGACATCAGGTCATCGGTCTCGCGCGCTCCGAAGAGAACGTCCGCACGCTCGAGCAACTGGGCGCGCAGGTTCATCGTGGCTCGCTGCAGGACCTCGACAGCCTCAAGCGCGGCGCGAAGGACGCCGACGGCGTGATCCATCTGGCCTTCATCCATGACTTCGCGAAGTTCGCGGAGAACGGAGCGATCGACAAGGCCGCCATCGAAGCCATGGGTGAGGTGCTGGTGGGCACGAACAAGCCGTTCATTGTCACCTCCGGAACGGGGCTCGTGGCGGCCAATGTGGTGGTCACCGAAGACATGCGGCGCGAGTCGTCAGCGCATGTCCCGCGCGTGTCCGAGCAGACGGGTCTCGCCTATGCGTCGCGTGGCGTGCGCGCGATGGTGATCCGCCTGCCGCAGGTGCACGGCGCACCAGGAAAAGCCGGGCTGATTTCCTATCTGGTCGAGCTCGCACGGCAGAAGGGCCGCGCCGCCTATGTCGGCGCGGGCGCCGAGCGCTGGGCCGCGGCGCATCGATCGGATGTCGTCCGCCTCTACCGGCTCGCCCTGGAGAAAGGTACGGCCGACGCGATCTACCACGCCGTCGGCGAGGAGGGCGTCCCCATGCGCGAGGTCATCGAGGCGGTCGGCCGCGCGCTGAACGTGCCGGTCGTCTCGATCAGAAAGGAGGAGGCTGGTGACTACTACGGGCCGCTGGCGATGTTCGCGGGCCTGGACATGCCGGCCTCCAGCACCCTGACACAGCAGCGCCTGGGCTGGACGCCCGAGGGCATCGGCCTGATCGCCGACATCGGCCAGCCGGACTACTTCAAGCCGAGCTCTCGGAGTTGAAGGATTGCCTGGAGCGGATCGTCTCAAATTTCATGCTTGTCACCGGAGTTGCGCAGTCGAGTTCAATCCGTTGCAAGCGCCGCCGTCGCGGCCGCGATGACTTCGTCCTGTAGCGGCGAGGCGCCGAGCGCGCGGGCCATGACGACAGTACCGATCAGCATCGTCAGTGTGCGGATCGCTTCCGCGCGCGCGTCATGCTCTGCAACGCCGCGCGCAATCAGGCCGGCTGCAACGCGCGTGATCAACTGCTCGGCGCCGACGGTGAATTCCGTGCCGAGCACGTCCGGCATCCGCCCGGCGTCGGCACCGAAGCCCGCCGCGGGACAGCCCATCCCGGGATGGGCGATGTGCTCGCGCGACAGGTAGCGCGCCACGTAGGCGGCGAGCGCCGCTTCGGCGCCGCCTGTGTCCATGTCGCGGTCGATGCCGCCGGCCATCGCGGCGAAGGCGTGCCGCGTGGCGGCAGCGAGCATGTCGTTCTTCGACGCGAAGTGCCGGTAGAAGCCGCCCTGCGTCATGCCGGCGGCGGCCATCACGTCAGCGATGCTGGCCCCCGCGACTCCGCGCTCGCGCAGCAGGCGCGCCGCCGTATCGACGATTTTCGCTTTGCTCTCAGCGGTTTGTTCCCTGGTCTTGCGCATGTGATCGAACCTGTCTCGTGTCGCTTGACAATTTAGCGGTCGTTCGACATCTTTGCAATTAGAGTTCGATCGAAATCTAAATAGGAGCTGACCATGACCAGCCCATCCCTGCGTCCGCTGACCGAGGCCGAGCGCCTCCGCCGGGCCTATGGCACCTATGCGGTCGTGACCGGCGCCTCCGATGGGATCGGCCGCGCGGTGGCTATGCGGCTGGCGGAGGCCGGCTTCGGCCTCGTACTGGTCGCGCGGCGCCGCGCCGTGCTGGAGGCGCTCGCCGCTGAGCTCGAACCGCGCACGCCCATCCGCCCGGTCGTGATCACAGCCGATCTCTCGGTGCCGGACGATGTCGACCGGATCGCGCAAGAGACCGCTGATATCGATGTCGGCCTGCTGGTCGCGGCCGCCGGCTTCGGCACTTCGGGGCCGTTCGTCGACGGCGATCTCGCAGCCGAGCTGAACATGATCGACGTCAATTGCCGCGCGCTGGCGCAGCTCACGCATCTGTTCGGGCGCCGCTTCGCCGCGCGCCGGCGCGGCGGCATCGTGCTGATGAGCTCGCTCGTCGCCTTCCAGGGCGTGGCGCGCGTCGCCAACTACGCGGCGACCAAGGCCTTCGTGCAGAGTCTCGCCGAAGGTCTCGCGCCGGAGCTCAAGCCGTTCGGCGTCGACGTGCTGGCCTCGGCGCCGGGGCCGGTGATGAGCGGCTTCGGGCAGCGCGCCCACATGACAATCCGCAGCGGCCAGACACCGGACGAGGTCGCCGTCGGCACGCTCAACATGCTCGGACGGCGCACCACGGTGCGGCCCGGCTTCCTCGCCAAGGCCCTGGAGGCGAGCCTGATGCTGCTGCCGCGCTCGGCCCGTGCCGCGATGCTGGCACGCGTGATGGCCGGCATGACGCAGGCGGCGTGAGCCGATCCCTCCCGAAGCCCGGAGTGCGCTGCCATGATGACCGACACGCCGTCCCCCGTCGCCGTCCCATCGCCTCCGCCGTCGCGGCTTTCGGCATCGGAACTGCTCGATCTTGCGCGCACCTGCGGCGCCGATGATTGCGGCCTTGCCTCGATCGACGATCCCGGCCTTGCCGAGGATCGGCCGCATATTCTCGCAGCCTTTCCCAAGACGCGCACGCTCTTGGTGCTGGTCGGACGGATGCATCGCGAGCCGGTCCGCTCGCCGGCGCGCTCGGTCGCCAATCTCGAATTTCACCGGTCGGGCGACCACATCGACGAGGTCGCGCGCGGCATCGTCCGCGTGCTGGAGGACCGCGGCATCCGCGCGCTCAATCCGGCGATGGCGTTTCCGATGGAGATGGACCGTTTTCCGGAGCGCGGCTGGATCGTGTCGCACAAGCGCGCCGCCGAGGCCGCCGGGCTCGGCCGCATGGGTATCCATCGCAGCGTCATCCATCCGCGCTTCGGCAGCTTCATCCTGCTCGGCACGGTGTTGATCGCTGCCGAGGTCGATGCGGTCGCTGCTCCGCTCGACCACAATCCATGCCTCGAATGCAAGCTGTGCGTCGCCGCCTGTCCGGTCGGGGCGATCAAGCCCGACGGAGCCTTCGACTTCTCCGCCTGCCTCACCCACAATTATCAGCAATTCATGGGCGGCTTCGTCAACTTCGTCGAGGACATCGCCGAGTCGCGCTCGGCCAGCGATCTCCGCAGCCGCGTGAGCTACGCCGAGACGGTGACGCGCTGGCAGAGCCTGTCCTACGGGCCGAACTACAACGCCGCCTATTGCCTCGCCGTCTGCCCCGCCGGCCACGACGTCATCGGTCCCTATCTCGCCGATCGCAAGCAGCACGTGACGGACGTGCTCGAGCCGCTGACGCGCAGGACCGAGCCGGTCTATGTCGTGCCCGGCAGCGACGCCGCCGACTACGTCGCGCGGCGCTTTCAGCACAAAAAGGTCCGCTTCGTCCGGTCGGGCGCGCGGGCAACCTCGATCCGCGGCTTCCTCCAGGGCATGCCGCTGACCTTTCAGCCCGGCAAGTCCAAAGGCCTGGAAGCGACCTATCACTTCACCTTCACCGGCCAGGAGGCGGCGCAGGCCACCGTCACCATCCGCGACCGCCGACTGACGGTGCAGCCGGGCCATGTCGGCCGGGCCGACCTCAGCATCACCGCCGACGGCAAGGCGTGGCTGCGCTTCCTCGCCAAGGAGATCTCGGTGGCGCGACTGATCCTGACGCGCGCGCTGAAGCTGAAGGGGCCGGTGCGGCTGATGGCGGCGTTCGGGAAATGCTTCCCGTCGTAGCCGGCCCCATCCTCATGGCGAGGAGTACCGCCCTTGCGGTGCGTCTCGAACCATGAGGTCTCATTCGACGACAGCACAAGGCGAGTTGTGTGCAGCGTCACCGAATTGCTGTGTGATGACAGGAGAACTCGATGGTTGTCCGCATCGATGCGTTTAGTACCTATTGCTATTTGTGGGTCGCTCCGGGCCCGTATGAGCGGGATGTGAAGGGCTCTTGTATATCTCAGTGCAATCCTAGCGGTCTAGGGAGCCGGTTTCTTCCGCTTCGGCACTCCATCGGCAAGTTTTTGAGCTTCGTCCCAATGGGCAAACATAGGCGCTAAGACACCCTCGATGATCTCAAGCGATAGGATCAAATCCTTCTCCGTTGGCATATGACCTCGATGCATCGCCGCATGCCCGACCTCCAGCGCGGCGTTCAGCGCGTCGCGCTGTACCAAGGAAATAAAGCCCTGCTGTTGGAGCGCACTGAGCTTCTGAGGGAATGATGGCAGATCGCCTACAGTCATTACCATGAGCTGTTCTATCACTGCCCGTATGCCCATGGCAGCGAGTCGGTGCTGCTCATTGGCTATCGCACAGTAGACCTCGCTCAAGAGTGCGGCCAGCGCTGCTCGCTCGGTATTTCCAAACAGAATGAGGTCCAGCACCCAGGACGGTCGCTGCCGTGTGATTGGCGCTGGATAGAATTCGATGTCAGTCCCACTTCCGTCTTTCCAGATGCGCTTGTAGCCCAACGATACCCGACCACAACCGCCGCATTGGAGCATCGCATACTGCTCGATCGTCTCTTGTTCGTGCAGCGAGGTCTCAAAAAGAACCTCATGCCTTCTTTCGCCTAAGCAATTCGAGCATGGCGCCGGAACGAATCCTTTGTCGGTCATAGCTCTTATACTCTTCAGTAGCAGGATGCTCTTGGGTTCGGGTCCTTTGTGGGAAACATAGCCAGTCCGCATTTCAGTATCCGCCAGACTCTAGGCTTGTAGGCTGAGAGAGACAAATGCTGGAAATTGAATTTAGTGGTTTGGGAATCGGAAAACCCGATGAACGGATCTGCCCCACTGCCGGAAAAATGCCCCAAAACACGCGTGCCAAAACACGAATTTCTCCAGCAGTCCCAACACGACTCACCCTGTCCAGTCCTTCCGCGAAAAATATTGTACTTCCGTTTATCAGAAAATTGTGGTTCACTCCCTCCGTCCCGCCTCGACACGAGGGGCGTATCGCGATCGTCATGACACGCGGGGTGGGATGTGGTGGGCGCTTCGGGTCGCAGCATGGCTTGACGTCGTGCGGACGAACGGCACTGGGCGCACGTCGAAGACGTATGGTCCTGGCATCTCGACGCTGATGCTACGCTGGCGGTGATGATCCGCCGGTCACGGGGGCAAGACAGCCGATCCCCGGGGAGAGTACGCATAAGGCGTAAAGCCATCGCGCGGGGAATGCCGGTTGACCGGCTGAACCTGTGGTGACTGCCGCCTGCTTTTTTTCTGCAGGCGGGCCATGGGTGAGGCCTTCACCCGGCATTCCCTGCGCCCTCGTTGAAGAGGGTGAAAACGAGATGCAAGCCTCGGGCGTTATGGGCCGCGAGAACGAAGGCGCATGTGTGGACACCGTCATTGCCAGTGCAGCGCCGATCTCGTAGCCCGGATGAGCGCAGCGATATCCGGGTTCACCGAGATGGCGCGTGGGACCCCGGATGTCGCTGCGCTCATCCGGGCTACGGCAGCGGGCGTTGACGGACGATCAGCTCTCCGCGGGCGTCGCGCCGCCCTTGTAGATCCGGTGATAGCGCCGGCCGAGATTGGTCAGGACCTCGTAGCCGATGGTGCCGAAATGATGCGCGAGCTCGTCGACGGTGATGCCTTCGCCGAGCAGCGTCGCGAAGTGGCCGCGGCGTGCGGCCTTCGGCGGCAGGTCGGTCACGTCGACCGCAATCAAATCCATCGAGATACGCCCCGCGATCGGGCAGCGCTGGCCGGCGATGATGACGTCGGCGCCGCGGGTGCCGTCATTCGAAGAGGCGGCGCGGAAGTAGCCGTCGGCATAGCCGGCCGAGAGGATCGCAAGCTTGGTCGGCCGGCGCGCGCTCCAGGTGCCGCCATAGCCGACCGTGTCGCCGCGCGCGAGGTCGCGCAGCTGCACGATGCGCGCCTTGATCTCGGCGACCGGCTGCATCGGGTTGTCGGCCTCGGGCGTGGGGTTGACGCCATAGAGTGCCGCGCCGGGACGCACCATGTCGAACTGGAAGGCGGCGCCGAGGAAGATGCCGGAGGAGGCGGCGAGCGCTGCGGGCACGCCGGTGAAGACGCCGGCGACCTCGCGGAACGCCGCGAGCTGGCGCGCGTTCGACGGGCTGTTGATCTGCTCGGCGGAGGCGAGATGGCTCATCACCAAGGTGATGCCATGGTCGCCGCTCTGGATGCGCGGGATCATGCTCTGCGCATCGATCAGGCTGAGGCCGAGCCGGTTCATGCCGGTGTCGACATGGATGGCCGCGCCACCCTTCCAGCCGGTGCGGCGGCAGAACATGTCCCATTCGGCGAGCTCGTTGAGATCGCCGATGACAGGCCGGCAGTTGATCGCGGCGTAGTCGTCGCCGGTGTTCTGGAAGAAGCCGTCGAGCACGTAGAGCGCGGCCGAGTCGGGCAGGGCGGCGCGGGCGACCCTGGCCTCGGCGAGCGTGGCGACGAAGAAGGTCTTGCAGCCGGCGGCGGCGAGCGTGCGCGCCACCTGGGGAATGCCGCAGCCATAGGCGTCGGCCTTGATCACGCCGGCGCATTCGGCCGGCACCGCGGTCTTTTCCAGCTTGCGCCAATTGGCGGCGAGCGCGTCGAGATCGATGGTCAGCACGCCGGTGGCGCTGGCCGGGACAGCGTCATCGACCGCCGAGACAGGCTGTTCGGCGGGTTTCTGTTCGGGAACACTCATGGGGCGCTTTTACGCGCCACGGCGTCACGGTTCAACCGCGTCAGGTCAATAGTCGTGATGCTGCGGCGGCAGACCGTCATGCGCGAGATCGCCGAACCGGGTGACCGAGGCGTCGAAGTGCAGCTCGACCGTGCCGGTCGGGCCGTGACGCTGCTTGCCGATGATCACCTCGGCCTTGCCGAGCGCCAGATCCATTTCCATCTGCCACTTCTGGTGCTCCTCGGTGCCGGGGCGCGGCTCCTTGGCGGCGAGGTAGTACTCGCCGCGATACACAAACAGCACCACGTCGGCGTCCTGCTCGATCGAGCCGGATTCACGCAGGTCCGACAGTTGCGGCCGCTTGTCCTCGCGGTTCTCGACCTGGCGCGACAGCTGCGACAGCGCGATGATGGGAACGCTGAGCTCCTTGGCCAGCGCCTTCAGGCTGGTGGTGATCTCGGTGATTTCCTGGACGCGGTTGTCGTTGCCGCGCTTGCCCGAGCCCGACAGCAGCTGGATGTAGTCGATCACCAGGAGGTCGAGGCCCTTCTGGCGCTTGAGGCGGCGGGCGCGCGCCATCACCTGCGCGATCGAGATGCCGCCGGTTTCGTCGACATAGAACGGCAGCGACTGCAGCTCGATCGAGCACTCGCGCAGCTTCTCGAAATCGGCCTCGGTAATGCCGCCGCGGCGGATGTGGCTCGAGGGAATGCCGGAGCGCTCGGCGATGATACGGGTGGCGAGCTGCTCGCCGCTCATTTCGCACGAGAAGAACCCGACGACGCCGCCCTGGGCGGCGCGATAGGTGCCGTCGGGCTGCAATTCGGGAACATAGGCCTGGGCGACGTTATAGGCGATGTTGGTCGCGAGCGAGGTCTTGCCCATGCCGGGACGGCCGGCGAGGATGATCAAGTCCGAATGCTGCAGGCCGCCCATCTTGGCGTCGAGATCGCGCAGGCCGGTGGAGATGCCGGACAGCTTGCCGTCGCGCTGAAACGCCTTGGCGGCCATGTCGAGCGCGGTCGTCAGCGCCTGCGAGAATTTCTGGAAGCCACCGTCATAGCGGCCGGACTCGGCGAGCTCGTACAGCCTTCGCTCGGCGTCCTCGATCTGGTTGCGCGGCGCGAAGTCGACCGGCGCGTCATAGGCGACGTTGACCATGTCCTCGCCGATGCCGATCAGGTCGCGGCGCAAGGAGAGGTCGTAGATGGTGCGGCCGTAGTCCTGGGCGTTGATGATCGTGGTCGCCTCGGCCGCGAGCCGCGCCAGATATTGCCCGACCGTCATGCCGCCGATGTCGACGTCGGCCGGCAGGAACGTCTTCAAGGTCACGGGAGTCGCGACCTTGCCCATCCGGATCAGGCTCGACGCGGTCTCGAACACGGTCTGATGCAGCGGCTCGAAGAAATGCTTCGGCTCGAGGAAGTCCGAGACGCGATAGAACGCGTCGTTGTTGACCAGGATCGCGCCGAGCAGACCCTGTTCCGCCTCGATGTTGTGAGGAGCGCTGCGATAGGCCGGCGTCGCTGCGTCAGCCGGCGCCAGCTTGTGAACGTTCGAATCGGTGAGTGCCATGACCGCGTGTTTAGCAGCTTTGAAGGGGAGGGGATAAAGCGCCAGTCGCGCGCGAAGCGGAAGCGAAAGCTGAGCGCAATTCACCGTCTGGTAAATCTGGTGGATGAATCCGGACTCGCCAGATGCCGTGCTTGACGGAACCGACAGGACTCAAGGCCGCGCGAGCGCGAGCGACATGCCGGTGCACTCAACCGGCGCGATCGTTCGACATGTCCGCGAGGCGGGAACGAGAGTCGGTACGGCAGGGCGTGCGAGGGCCGCGCGTGGATCCGCGCCCGGCGTCAGACCAGCAGCAGATAGAGGAGGGCGATCAGGGATGCCCCTACGCCCGCGGCGATCAGCGCGTAGTCGGTGCTGAAGTCGGTCTGGGGTTCCAACATGGCTCTGGCGGGGCTCTGGGACACGCCGGGACACTACGGCCGGGCTTACCCGGGGTCTGTGAGCCAGTTCACAGACCGCACGATTTGTTTGAAAATTTGAGTCGGATGGGCATGATCTCACGCTTGGGACGCGATCCGTTATCTACGCATCTCAAGATTGAAGTCGGGCCCGCGGCGCGGCCGCGCGAATCCGGGCGTCCGTCTCTGCAGGACCATTGCACTGACGCCGCCTTCCGCCTTCGTCGCGGGCCGCGCGCGCTACTCACCCGCCATCTGCAGCGCCGGGCGGCTGCCGCGCTCGCGCGCCCGCAGCCGCGTCTCCTCGCGGTGGACGTAGTCACGCGTCATCGGCACGACGCCCTGGCGCTTCGTCAGCTGGATCTGGACATTCATCAGGTTCTGCTTGCGGAACCCCATTTCCGCGGCCGCCAGGTAGAACTCCCACATCCGCGCGAAGCGCTCGTCATAGAGCTGCACGGCCTCGTCGCGCCGGGCCATGAAGCGTTCGCGCCACGCCTTCAGGGTCTCCGCGTAGTGCAGGCGCAGGATCTCGATGTCGCAGACGAGGAGCCCGGCGCGCTCGATCGCCGGCAGAACCTCCGAGAGGGCTGGGACGTAGCCGCCGGGGAAGATGTATTTGGCGATCCAGGGGTTGGTCGCATCAGGGCCCTCGGAGCGTCCGATCGAATGCAGCAGCATGACGCCGTCGTCCGCGAGCAGCTCGGCGCAGCGGCGAAAGAAGGTGTCGTAGAAGGCGACCCCGACATGCTCGAACATGCCGACCGAGACGATGCGCTCGAACGTACCTGGCACGTCGCGGTAATCCTGCAGCAGGAAGCGGGCGGCATGGGACAGGTGCCGTTCGGCCGCGCGGGCCTCGGCGACCTGCAACTGCTCGGCCGACAAGGTCACGCCGGTGACGTCGGCATCACACATCTCAGCCAGGTAGAGTCCGAGCCCGCCCCAGCCGCAGCCGATGTCGAGGATGCGATGGCGGCGGCGGATCAGCAGCTTGGCCGCCAGATGACGTTTCTTGGCGAGCTGGGCATCGTCCAGCGTCGCATCCGGCGTCTCGAAATAGGCGCAGGAATATTGCCGGTCGGCATCGAGGAACAGCGAATACAGCCGCCCGTCGAGATCGTAATGATGGGCGACGTTGCGGCGCGCGCGTGCCCGGATGTTGAGCTGGTGCAGGTGCCGGACGAGGTAGCGCAGCCACCATTGCGTCTTGGCCCAGTCGGGCACCGCGGCCGGCTGGCTCATCACGATCGACAGCAGATCCGCGATCGATCCTCGTTCGACGACGAACGAGCCGTCCATATAGACCTCGCCGAGCGCGAGCTCGGGATTGGCCAGAATCCGGCGCTCGGCTTCACGAGTCAGAAATCGTGCCGCCACGGGGACACCGGTTCCATCCCCGCAGCTGAACGACGTGCCGCTGGCCGTCGTAAAGCTGATCGACCCACGGCAAATGAAGCCACTCAACAGACTTCGCAGCAAACGGTCCATCCACACCACCCAACGAGCTATTCCCGTGAGTTGCTGACTTTCCCGGCCGTCGCACTCGACGCGTTGAGAACCGATTGGTTCCCAGTCATCACGTTGTTATGTTACCCAGCGGGCACACGCCGATGCCACTGCCATGAACACAAAGCCGATATTCAGAACGGTCATTGTCATTGATCGATGGACATCTCGGCGCAGGAACATCTGTGCGCTTTCATTCGCTCCGCAATCCGTTAAAAAGGCCGCGGCCGCCGGCCTTTTGGCCGGTGTCCGGCATCTGACCGCCGGACGAGGTCTGAAGGGATCGCCGTCGACGGCGTGGAGCGACCGCAATGTCCGCTGTCACGTTCGGCTGATAGCGAGAGGAAACACGGCAGCGGATGTCGCGCGGGGCGGCGCCGTGTGGGCGAAACCATAGCTGGAGAATGAGAATGGTGGGCCGAGCGCTCAATTTGGCGGCGGTGGTGGCGGTGTTCTGCATGGGCTTTGCGGGGGCCGCCGTTGCGCAGGAAAATCTCGATGCGGGCAAGAGTCCTGCGCAGATCTTCAACGGGACCTGCGTGGTGTGCCACAAGTCGCCGCGCGGTCTGGCCAAGAACACCTCGGCCGGCTCGCTGCCTGGGTTTCTGCGCCAGCATTACACGACGAGCCCCGAGATGGCCGGCGTGCTCGCCAATTACCTGATTGCGAACGGCGCCGCTGATGCGCGATCCACGGGCCATTCCGGCAAGGAGACGCGGTCCGAGCGTCGCGCCCGGTCGGCCACCACCGAGCCGTCCGAGGCGAAGCCGGCGGCTGCGGATGATGCTGCCGGCCCGGGCGAGCCGCGCCGCCGCGGTCATCATTCCAGGCGCTCCGCGCCGGCCGAGGCGAAGCCCGACGCGGCAGCGGAGCCCGCGGCTGCACCGGCCGACGGCGAGGGGAGCGCGCCCGCGAAGAAGGGCCGGGTCGGCAAGCGCAAGAAGCCGGCCCAGGAGGGCGCGGCCGCGGAGGAGACGCGCGGCGAGTCGACCGGTGCGACCCAGCCGTCTCCGTCGCGCGAGGAAAGCGCGGCCGGCTCCGAGCCGCCGCGGGTCGAGCCGGCAAGATCGAGCGACGCCGCCCCGGCGCTGCGCGCCGATCCGGTCCCGCCGGTGACGCCGGCACCGGCCACGACCCAGTCGGTGCCGTCGGATCCCTCGGTTCCGTCCTCGCCCTCGCGGTGAGACGGCAATGAAAAAAGCCCGGCTCGTTGAGCCGGGCTTTTCCGCAGATGGGCTGGCGCGCTTACTGCTGCGCAGGCTCGCCGGCAGCGCCCTCGTCCTGGGCCTCCGGATCGAAGAACTCGCCGGCGGCGGCGATCGCTTCGGCGGCGGCGTCGCGGTCCTCCTGGCGGGTCGAGATGTCCTCGCCGCGCTTGATGCGCTCGGCCTCGTCGGCGCTGCGGGCGACCGTCACGGTCACCGAGGTCTCGACCTCCGGATGGATCGCGATGGTGATCGTCTGCTTGCCGATCGTCTTGATCGGGGCGTCGAGCCAGACCTGCGGTCGGCTGACGGTGATGCCGTCGGCGGCGAGGGCGGCGACGATGTCGCGCACTGAGACCGAGCCGAACAGCTGGCCGGATTCGGAGGCCTGGCGGATGATGACGATGTCGCGGCCGTCGATCTTCTCGGCGACCTTGGACGCCTCGCCCTTGGCCTTGATGTTGTTGGCCTCGAGCTCGGCCTTCATGCCCTCATACTTGGCCTTGTTCTCGGCGGTGGCCCGCAGCGCCTTCTTGCGCTTGAGCAGGAAGTTGCGGGCGAACCCGTCCTTGACCTTCACGATCTCGCCCATCTGGCCGAGCTTGGCGACACGTTCCAGCAGAATGACTTCCATCGATGTTCTCCTTGTGATGTTTGAAGCGGTTGGTTGAGGTGAAGCTTCTACGGCACCGGCAACGGCGGCGGCTGCCGCGGGCCGAAGCGGTGGCGGAGGTCGAAGGCGGCGTCGGCGAGGCCGAGGACGATCATCGCCAGCATCGGGATCGGCCAGATGAAGGTCAGCATCAGCGCGTAGGCGAGGCCGAGCCAGAGCGGCCGGGTGCGCAGCGGCAGGGTCAGCGTATGCAGGACCGCGAAGCCGGTGAGCGCATAGGCGGTCAGCAGCGCTGCGGCGGCGATTCGCGCGAGCATGCCGATCAGCCCGCCCGGGAAGCAGAAGGCGATGATCGCAAACAGCGCCGGCAGCGTCATCAGCGGCAGCTTGGTGTCGCGCAGGCGTGGCCATGGGCGCATCAGCCGGCCGGAGATCGCCGTGATCTTTGCAGCCGCCAGGACGTTGAGCGACAGGATCGTGGTCATGATCACCGCGGCCATGGGCGGCGCCATGAAGACCAGGAGCTCGACCAGCTGGGGAATGTCGACCGCGTCGGACGACGCGACGGTATTGCCGAGCACGCGCGACAGCAGCCGCCTGAGACCCTGATTGGTGGCCGTCATGTCGGTGCCGAAGGAGAATGCGGCAATCAGCGCGGCGATCACCGCGATCCACAGCAGGATGTTGCCGGGCGGATACCATTCGATGCCATCCTGGCCGGATGGGCTGGTCGTCGGCCGGCCGAGCAGGACGAGGTGGCCGAGCCACCAGGCCGGCAGCGTCACCGAGACGGCAAAGGCGAGCGCGCGATCGAAGCCGAAGATGGCCAGCACGCAAGCGGTTGCCACAAGACCGCCAATGACAGCGCAAAGCCGGCCCCAGGCGATTGCGGCGACCAGCAGCGGCACGGGCGCGAGCAGCGCAAGCACGAGCGCCGTCATTACGCCCGACGCCGTCGAGGCGAACATGACGGCGGAGGCAGCGCCTGCTGCGAGCGCGATGAGAAGCGTTCCGATCATCAGCTGTCCCGCTCCCTTCGAGCGGTTAGAGGCGCCTTCGCCCCAACCATCGGCGACCGGACGACCCGGAAGCCTTATGAGAATTCAACGGAAGGAGCCGGCGGCGCGGGGCCGCCGGTCCGAGGTCCGCAATCAGCGGATGACGTAGGGCAGCAGGCCGAGGAAGCGGGCGCGCTTGATGGCGCGCGCGAGCTCGCGCTGCTTCTTGGCGGACACGGCGGTGATGCGGCTCGGCACGATCTTGCCGCGCTCGGACACGTAGCGCATCAGCAACTTGGAGTCCTTGTAATCGATCTTCGGCGCGTTCGGCCCGGAGAACGGGCAGGTCTTGCGGCGGCGGAAGAACGGGCGACGTGCGGGGGCTTCAGCCATTGATCTTACTCCTCGTCCGTCGTTTCTTCGTCACGGGGCCGGCGCGGGCCACGATCGCCACGGTCTCCGCGATCGCCACGGAAGCCGCCGCCATCGCGCTCACCACGGAAGCCGCCGCCGCGGTCGTCGCGCTCACGGTCGCGATCGGCCTTGCGCATCATCGCCGACGGGCCTTCCTCGAGCTCCTCGACGCGGACGCTGAGGTAGCGGATCACGTCCTCGCTGATCCGCTCCTGGCGCTCGATCTCGGCGATCGCCGCGGACGGCGCGTCGATGTTGAGCAGCACGAAGTGCGCCTTGCGATTCTTGTTCATGCGGTAGGTGAGGGAGCGAACGCCCCAATTCTCGGTCTTCGTGACCTTACCGCCGAGACCCTCGACGATACCGGTCATCTGAGCCGTCAGTTCTTCCACCTGCTGGGTGCTCGCGTCCTGACGCGCGAGGAAAACATGCTCGTAAAGCGGCATGGCTGTCCTTTCCAAGTTGGCGCAAATCCCGGCGTCAAGCCCTTCGAGCCCTTGTGGAAAGGACTCGCAGACGTCAGCTCAGAAGGCGGGAACACGGGACGACGGGCCGACTGGCCCTGCCACATCAAATCGCCTGGACAGCTTGGAGAGGGTACATCCCCAAGGTTGAGCAAGGTGAATTTGCTGGGACCGTCCGTTCAGCTCCCGGCTCGGGATCCACGGATGGCGGGCCTTATACCGATTTTCGGCGCCAAGGCAAGGGAAAGTGGTCGAAATGCGCCCGTCACGCGCTTGACATCCCGGCCTTTGCCAGTGTCTTTCCGGCCAAAGTTACTCAATTCCAGGGATTTTGGAACGTTCAGGGGGCGGCCATGACGGCAGCATTCACTTTTCCGGGGCAGGGGTCCCAGGCCGTCGGCATGGGCAAGGCGCTCGCGGACGCCTTCCCGGTGGCCCGCGCCGTGTTCGAGGAGGTCGACGCTGCCCTCGGCGAGAAGCTGACGACCATCATTTGGGAAGGTCCGGCCGAGACCCTGCAGCTGACCGAAAATGCCCAGCCCGCCCTGATGGCGGTGTCGATGGCGACCTTGCGGGTGCTGGAGGCCGAGGCGGGGTTCTCGGTCGGGCGGGACGCGGCCTTCGTCGCGGGTCACTCGCTGGGCGAATATTCGGCACTGGCGGCCGCCGGCAGCCTGACCATCGCCGACACCGCCCGCCTGCTGCGGACGCGCGGTCTCGCGATGCAGAAGGCCGTTCCGGTAGGCGTCGGCGCCATGGCCGCGCTGCTCGGGATGGATTACGAGGCAGCCGTGGCGGTCGCCGAAGAGGCGGCTCAGGGCGAGGTCTGCCAGGCCGCCAACGACAATGGCGGCGGTCAGGTGGTGGTGTCCGGCAACAAGGCCGCCGTCGATCGCGCCGTCGAGATCGCGCGCGCCAAGGGCGCCAAGCGCGCCATGCTGCTGCCGGTCTCCGCGCCGTTCCACTGCAAGCTGATGCAGCCGGCGGCCGACGTCATGGCGGAGGCGCTCTCCAAGGTCACCATCAAGGCGCCGGCCTCGCCGCTGGTCTCGAACGTGCTCGCGGCCCCGATCAGTGATCCCGACGAGATTCGCCGTCGCCTGGTCGAGCAGGTCACGGGTACGGTGCGCTGGCGCGAATCGATCGCCTACATGGCGAGCCAGGGCGTGACGCGCTTCCTGGAGATCGGCGCGGGCAAGGTGCTCAGCGGCCTGGTCAAGCGGATCGCGGATGGTGCAGTCGGTGTCGCCGTCGGCGGACCGGCGGACATTGCGGCCGCCAAGGATGCGCTGGCCGCGGTCAAAACGTCGTAGAGCGTCGCGTATAGCGGCATTGAGGAGAGTTTGATGTTCGATCTGAGTGGCAGGACCGCGCTGGTCACCGGCGCGACCGGCGGCATCGGCAATGCGATCGCCAAGGCCTTGCATTCCCAGGGAGCGACCGTGGCCGTTTCCGGCACCCGGCGCGAGGTGCTCGAGACCCTCGCGGGCGAGCTGGGCAGCCGTGTGCATGTGCTGCCTTGCAATCTGTCTGACGCGGCCGAGGTCGAGGCGCTGGTGCCGGCCGCCGAGCAGGCGATGGGGCAGGTCGACATTCTCGTCGCCAACGCCGGCATCACCCGCGACAACCTGTTCGTGCAGCTCCGCGACGAGGATTGGGACGAGGTGATCAAGGTCAACCTGACCGCGACATTCCGCCTCTCGCGTGCCGCCACCAAGCTGATGATGCGCAAGCGCTTCGGCCGCATCATCGCGATCACCTCGATCGTCGGCGTCACCGGCAATCCGGGGCAGGGCAATTACACGGCGTCCAAGGCCGGCATCATCGGCATGATCAAGACGCTCGGCGCCGAGTACGCCAAGCGCGGCGTGACCGCCAACTGCATCGCACCGGGCTTCATCAAGACACCGATGACCGACGCTCTGAACGAGAAGCAGCGCGAGTCGATCCTCGCCAAGGTGCCGGCGGCGCGGCTGGGCACGCCAGAGGACATTGCTGCAGCTGCGGTGTACCTCGCCTCCAACGAGGCGGCGTATGTCACGGGCCAGACCATCCACGTCAACGGCGGCATGGCGATGATCTAGGCCCTGCCGCGGCTCGGAATGCGGCGAAAAGACGTCGCGACCAGCATACCGGGCCGTGTGGTCAACGATTCGCGTGTATGGTAACCGGGCAGCTGATGGGGGCACGAAGAACGCCATTGCAGGATTTCCAAACCCTGTATATTGGCGGGGCGAGCTGCCATCGTTCGCCGGGCCTCCGTCGGCTGGCGCTGCTGATCCGGGTCCTGTTTGAGCGCTCTGGATCGGAGGCGTACCGGCCTCATGGAGAGTGTGGATTGGAGTTTGTGAGTGGCCCCGTTTCCGAAGTTTTCGGACCGCAAGTCGTCCGCCAAATTTCGGTAAAGGGGCGCTGCGGGGCAAATCTGGTTTTGCGCGATCGCGAAGGAAGTTTAGCGGCCGGGGTGATGCGGATCATCCGGGGGTCGGGTCTTAAAGGAACAAGCACGAGGTTGAACGATGAGTGAGATTGGCGAGCGGGTTAAGAAGATCGTGGTCGAACACCTTGGTGTCGAGCCCGAGAAAGTGGTCGACAACGCGAGCTTCATTGACGACCTCGGTGCTGACAGCCTCGACACGGTCGAGCTCGTCATGGCCTTCGAGGAAGAGTTTGGTTGCGAGATTCCGGACGACGCCGCCGAGACGATCCTGACCGTCGGCGACGCCACCAAGTTCCTCGAGAAGAACGCCAAGAGCTGACGCTCCGGCGAAGTTGCGCGAAACCGGCCGATCCGTCTTGTGCGGTCGACCGGTTTCTTGCTGTTGGCGGCGTCGTGATGAGCCGTCATCTGGCGGCCGGCGACAGACGATTCGGTCGCGCTGCCTGGCCAGACCGTGTTACTCGAACAATTGACCCGAGATGCGGCGACGGCCGTCAGCCGATCCACAAGCGCTCAAAATCGGGTCTGGAGAAACGAACATGAGGCGGGTTGTCGTCACTGGCCTTGGCATGGTTTCGCCGCTTGGCTGTGGTGTGGAAACGACCTGGCAGCGCATCCTTCAGGGCAAGAGCGGTGCGCGCTTGATCGAGTCGTTCGAGGTCTCCGATCTTCCCGCCAAGGTGGCCTGTCAGGTGCCGCGCGGCGATGGCTCCGACGGCACCTTCAATGCCGACCAGTGGATGGAGCCCAAGGACCAGCGCAAGGTCGACGATTTCATCATTTTCGCGATGGCTGCGGCGCGTCAGGCGCTCGATGACGCCAACTGGCATCCTGCGACGGAAGAGGACCGCTGCGCCACCGGCACGCTGATCGGGTCCGGCATCGGTGGCCTCTCGGGCATTGCCGACACGGCGATCCTGCTGAAGGAGCGCGGTCCGCGCAAAGTGTCGCCCTTCTTCATTCCGGGACGTCTGATCAATCTCGCCTCGGGCTATGTCTCGATCGAGCACGGGCTCAAGGGCCCCAATCATTCGGTCGTCACCGCCTGCTCGACCGGCGCGCATGCGATCGGCGACGCCAGCCGCCTGATCGCGCTCGGCGATGCCGATGTCATGGTCGCCGGCGGCACCGAATCGCCGATTTGCCGAATCGGCATGGCCGGGTTCTGCGCGGCCCGCGCACTGTCGACCGGATTCAACGAGACGCCCGAGCGCGCGTCGCGTCCTTACGACAAGGACCGCGATGGCTTCGTGATGGGCGAGGGCGCCGGCGTGGTCGTGCTCGAGGAGTATGAGCACGCCAAGGCACGCGGCGCGCGGATCTACGCCGAGGTCTGCGGCTACGGACTGTCCGGCGACGCCTATCACATCACATCGCCATCGCCGGATGGCGACGGCGGCTTTCGCAGCATGAGTGCGGCGCTGAAGCGCGCCGGCATCACGGCCGCCGACCTCGACTACATCAACGCGCACGGCACCTCGACTCAAGTCGGCGACGAGATCGAACTCGGCGCGGTCGAGCGCCTGCTTGGCAATGCCGCTTCGAAGATCTCGATGTCGTCGACCAAATCGTCGATCGGCCATTTGCTCGGCGCGGCCGGCGCCGTCGAAGCCATCTTCAGCATTCTCGCGATTCGGGATAACATCGCGCCGCCGACGATCAATCTGGAGAATCCGTCGGTGGAAACCGCGATCGATCTCGTGCCGCATGCACCTCGCAAACGCGAGATCAACGTGGCGCTGTCGAACTCCTTTGGTTTCGGCGGCACCAACGCGTCGGTGGTTTTGCGGCGCGTGGTGACCTAGTGCGGAAGGACGGAATGCCGCTCGGGCCGATTGTCGCTTGGTCACGCGGATATCCGACTGCAGCCACACTAGAACCCAAGACTTCGCGTGTCTTTAACTTCGCGTGTCTTTCGCAGGTCGGCCTTCGGCGCCGATGCGGTAAGTGGATGCGCATGGCGGTGAGGCCCGGCGAAAACACCTTTTCGCCGTATTCGATGACGAGATGACGAATCGTTAAATTGGGCGTGGACTTCAGGTCGCTTGCGTTGGGGAGCGCACGGCCACGACGAGAGCGACAGGACTGAAGGTTGCATCGATGAGTGAACGGCCGCCCATCTCGCCCCGCAGCCCGCGCGCAGCGCTGGAGCCGGAACGCGTGCCGCCGCCGCCGCGCCGCTCCGACCGCGCCCGTAATCCGTTCGTGGTGGTCGGCAATGCGATCATCACCTTGCTCATCCTGGCCATGCTCGGCGTGGGCGCGGCCTACTATTATGGACGGCAGATCCTCGAAGCGGCAGGACCGCTGCAGGAGGACAAGGTCGTCAACATCCCGCAGCGCGCGGGCAAACGCGATATTGCCGACGTGCTCGCGCGTGAAGGTGTGATCGACGTCAATCCGTGGATCTTCATCGGTGGGGTCTATGCGCTGAAGGCCAGTTCCGACCTCAAGCCGGGCGAGTATGCGTTCCAGAAGAATGCATCGTTGCGCGACGTGATCGGCGTCATCGTCGAAGGCAAGGTCGTGCAGCATTCGGTGACCGTGCCCGAAGGCCTGACGTCAGAGCAGATCGTGGCGCGCCTGTCCGAGAACGAGATCTTCACCGGCAGCGTCCGCGAGATTCCGCGCGAAGGCACGTTGTTGCCGGAGACCTACAAGTTCCCGCGCGGGACCAGCCGCGATCAGGTCGTGCAGCGCATGCAGCAGGCGCAGAAGCGCGTGTTGGCCGAGATCTGGGAACGGCGCAGTCCGGATCTGCCGGTCAGGACGCCGGAGCAGCTGGTGACGCTGGCTTCGATCGTCGAGAAGGAGACCGGCAAGCCCGACGAGCGCAGCCGGGTGGCCGCGGTGTTCGTCAACCGGCTGAAGCAGAGGATCAAGCTGCAGTCCGATCCGACCATCATCTATGGTCTGGTCGGCGGCAAGGGCACGCTGGGCCGTCCGATCAAGCGCAGCGAGATCACCCAACCGTCGCCCTACAACACCTATGTGATCGAGGGCCTGCCGCCGGGACCGATCTCCAACCCCGGCCGCGCCTCGCTGGAGGCGACGGCCAATCCGGCGCGCACGCGCGATCTCTATTTCGTCGCCGACGGCACCGGCGGCCACGCGTTCACCGAAACCTACGACCTTCACCAGAAGAACGTCGCCAAGCTCAGGGCGATGGAGCGCCAGACCCAGAACGACACCGTCGAGCCCGACGAGGCGCCGCCCGCCGTTGCCGGCGGAGCGGCGGATCCGGCGGCCGGGGCAGCAGCCGCGCCACGGGCGCCGGCCGGTGCGAAGAGGCCGCCCGCCAACCGCGCCAACGGCGGTGTTGCACCCGGCAACGGGGCGCGGCAGGGCGCTGCGCAGCCGACCCCGCCGGTCGTTCAGCAATAATTTCCCACGCATGTCGGCCGCGCAGAACCGGGCTTAACATTTGCCCAAAAGGCCGTAAGGTTCGCGCACTTTTGGCGGAGCGAGTCTGTCCCGCCATTCCCGATATGCCGGAGACATGGACGAAATGGCGCTGTCGAGCATGACCGGCTTTGCCCGTAGCCACGGGGCAAGCGGTCCCTACTCGTTCGAGTGGGAGTTGAAATCGGTCAATGCCAAGGGATTGGACGTCCGGGTGCGGCTGCCGCAGGGCTGGGACGAGGTCGAGGCCTTCGCCAAGAAGCGCGCCACCGAGGTGCTGTCGCGCGGCACCGTCTACGCCAATCTCACCGTCAAGCGCACCGAGACCGGGTCGACGGTACGAATCAACGAGGATGTGCTGGCGGCCGTCGTGAAGGTGGCGAGCCAGCTCGCGGGCCGGATCGACGCGGTCGCGCCCAGCATCGATGGGCTGCTGTCGATCAAGGGCGTGATCGAGGTGGCGGAGCCGGAGACCGACGAGGCCGAGGACAAGGCCGCCAAGGAGGCGGCGATCGCGGCGTTCGAGACCGCGCTGAAACATCTCGTGGAGATGCGTCGGCGTGAGGGCGACACGCTCGGACAGATCCTCAACCAGCGCGTCGACGAGATCGAGGCACTGGCGAAGAGGGCCGAAACATCGCCGGGCCGCAAGCCAGAGGCCATCAAGGCGCGACTCGCCGAGCAGGTCGCGGCCCTGCTCGACACGTCGGACCGCTTCGATCCTGACCGCCTGGCGCAGGAGGCGCTGCTGATCGCGGCCAAGGCCGACGTGCGCGAGGAACTCGATCGCATCGCCTCCCACATCGCGCAGGCGCGCGAGATGCTCGGCAAGGGCGGGCCCGTCGGCCGCCGGCTCGACTTCCTCGCCCAGGAATTCCATCGCGAGGTCAACACCACCTGCTCGAAGTCGAACGACATCGAGCTGACGAACATCGGCCTGGAGCTGAAGACCGTGGTCGAGCAGTTCCGCGAACAGGTTCAGAATCTGGAGTGATCCATGGCGGCTCACGACGGAAGCTTCGATGGGGTCGAGCGGCGCGGCCTGATGTTCGTGCTGTCATCCCCTTCGGGGGCGGGCAAGACGACGCTGTCGCGCCTGCTGATCGAGCGCATGTCGGGCCTGCGGATGTCGGTCTCGGCGACGACGCGCTCGATGCGGCCAGGTGAGGTCGACGGCCGCGACTATCACTTCGTCGACCGCGCGCGCTTCGAGGACATGGCCAAGCGCAACGAGCTGCTCGAATGGGCGACCGTGTTCGACAACCGCTATGGCACGCCGCGCGCGCCGGTCGAAGCGGCGTTGTCGGCGGGCCAGGACGTGCTGTTCGACATCGACTGGCAGGGCACGCAGCAACTGCGCGAGAAGGCGCGGCAGGACGTCGTCAGCGTGTTCATCCTGCCGCCGTCCGCCGCCGATCTGGAGAAGCGTCTCCACACCCGCGCGCAGGACTCCGATGAGGTCATCCGCGGGCGCATGAGCCGCGCCAGCCACGAGATGAGCCACTGGGCGGAGTACGACTACATCGTCATCAACCGCAACGTCGACGACGCGTTTGCCGAGGTGCAGTCGATCCTCAAGGCCGAGCGCCTGAAGCGCGAGCGCCGCACCGGCCTGACGACCTTCGTGCGCGAGTTGCAGCGCCAGCTCGAGGGCTGAAACGCCTTCCGTCTACGCCCGCCGGCCGAGGCGCGCCAGGATGTCCTGGATGCCGTCGAGCTCATCATCGTGCTGAATGTTGCGCGGCCGCGGGCGCAGCGCCGGAGGCCGCGGAATAAAGTCGAGCGGCGGGGTCGCCGGGTCCTCGAACTGGCTCGGCACGAACAGGGGTCGCTGCTGCGGCGGCCGCTGCGGTTGCTGCGGCGCCTGCGGCCTGTCGATGATCGGTGGCGCGGCGGGGATCGACGACCGCGATTCCAAGAGACTCATCAGTCGGGCCGCGGGATCATCATGCATATGCGCGACGTCCTGCGGAGCCTCGACGGAGAACTCCTCCTGCTGCGGCTCCGCCTCCAGCTCGTCTTCGGGCAATGAAAAGCGCGACTGCAGAAGGTTGATCAGCGCCGCCGCAGGATCGTCGAGCTCGTCGTCTTCGGCGGCAGGGGCCTCCGACATCATCCCGGGTCCGGCCCTCGCGATGTCATCGTCAGGCTGAGGGGCCGGCTGTCGTGCCGCATGCGCGCGAAGCGTCTCGATCAGCGCGGCCGCTGGATCGGCTGGTGCCGTTGACGGCGCGCGCGGGGGCGCGGGCTGATCGGGCATCGCGGGAACGGGCTGAGCGGCCGGCTGGCCGCCACGCAATTGGTTCGTCAGGGGTTGCGACGCCTGCGTGGTCCGGTGTGCAGCGTCCGCCTGCGCTGGCGGAGCCGTCTCAGCGAGGGCCGCTGCAGCCGGACCGTCGCCAGCCTCGCCGGGTTGCGGGGTACGCCGCTTGGCCGCGCGCGACACCAGCAGCGCGGCAATCACCTTGGCGGCGTCGATCGGCGCGCCGGCAGCGGGGGACGTGGCATCGCTGTTGCGGGCCCTGCGCAGCGCCGACACGATTTCGCTGACGTCGACAGGGGCGGGTGGGGCGGCGGTCGCGGCAGCCTGCGTCGGTGGCGGGGCCGATGGCGGCATTGGTGCGCCCACCTGGATACGGGCGGGATTCGCTGGTTCAACCCGCTGCGCCGCCGGCCAGGGCTCGGCGGGTGCCGTCGGTGCCGCATAGGTCGGCGAGCGCGGCGAGGCGTCTGCAGCAGCAGCGCTCGCCTGGGCTGCTGCAATCTTGGCGGCAGCGGCCTGCGCCGCGGCCATCTGGGCAGCCGTCAGTTGTGCCTGCGCCGGAGCAGTAGGCGATGGGGCAGTTGCGGCAACCGGCATTGGCTGCGCGTTGGTCGCAGCGGTCTGTGCCCCGGAAGGCTCGGCCCGGCGTACTGCTGCGCGATCGACCAGCTCATCGACCGCCTGCCATACCGCGTCGGTGGACTGCGATCGTTGCATCGCCGCAGCCGCGTCCCGGTCGCGTCGGCGTGCGGCTACGGCCGGGTGATCCTGCTGCTGGGGAGACGGCGCCGGCCGCTGCGGACGGGGCTCGACCTGGTCCGGCGAAGCCGCCAGCCGCGCGCTCGCGAGGTCGAGCGCCGAAGCCGGCTGAGAGCCGCGGCTGCCGCCTGAATGGGAGGGTGCTGCCGGCATGCTGCCGCGGCCCGCACGCATCCCGCCCTGCGGCGCCTTGGACCGTGGTTTGATGCGACTACGGCGCATCCGGACTGCGTCCGCGTGCCAGCTGCCGTTGCGCCGTTGCCGCCGTCCCATCCGGCTGAGCCGATAGAGCGCGCTCGCCAGCAGTCCTGAAATCGCGAGGGCGCCGATGACCACGAGCATGAGCACGTGGATGGGCGCTTCGGGCTTGCTTGGCTTCGGTGCGATGATCGGCCCGTCGGCAGCCGGCGCCGCATTCGTGTCCGGCTCCGCATTGCCGTCGTCGGCCATTGCCGGCGGTGGCGCATCGGCAGCGATCGGCTCCGCCTGTTGTGGCGGGGCAGAGGGCCAGGGCGAGGTATCGAGGCTGCGGGGCAGGCTGGTGTCGGATGCGGTCAGCGTCGTCGGTGTGGCAAGAGTCTGCGGCTTCGGGGTGCCCCGCACGGCGAGATCGGCACGCAGCCGCGGCTGCGGCGCTTCTGCGAGGGCGTCGCTGGTGCGAGCGACCGGGCCATCGGTGCGTCTTGGCGTCAGTTTGGGTGGAGCGGGCTGGGCGAAGTCCCACGGAGCCGGCTGCTGCGTCGCCCGTATCGGTGCCGCGGCGTCACGGGTGTTGCCGTTGGCGTCTTTCAGATACCAGCAACGCCGATTGGTGCCACGATCGAAACGATAGTACCAGCGTTGCGCGTCGGACTTCTCTCCCGTCGGCTCGGTCAGACATTCCTCCGCCGCCAACACGACGCGCGGCAGCACGAGCACGACGGTGCCAAGGATTCCGGCTGCAATGGCAAACGCAACTCCTGCCGTTCGGCTTGCCATTGAAGACTCCGGATACGCTTACGCAACGGCGCGTTCTCGGAGAGAAGTTGGGTGGCAATGAGCCGCAATTCCGGATTAATTCTGTCGCGATCCTTTCGTGCCCGAGTGCGGCTTTTTTCCCACAAGAAGCTCCGCATCACGCCGCGATTTTGGCCGCGCTATCGCGCCAAATCGGTCACATCGGTGACGATGGACCTGGCTTTTCACCCTCAGGGGTCAGAGGCGTCGCGCCGACAACCTCTGCGTTTGTGGACAAATGATGGGCCGCAGTGGCGGCGAGCGGCGGCGGTACAGCACCGTCGCCGCGCGCGATGTCGCAACGGCGAGGGATCAGTTCGTCAGCACCACGCGTCCGACCACATGGCCGGCGCGCAGCGCATCGATCCACTTCTGTACGTCAGCCATCGGCTCCTCGCGCATCGGCGGCGGCTTGATCTTGCCGGCGCGCGCGAGCGCCATCAGTTCGTGCGCCTCGGCCAGAGTGCCGACCATGAAGCCCTCGATGGTCATGCGCTTGTACACCCATTGAACCATCGGCAGGGTGAACTGGCCGCCCATCAGTCCTGATACGACGATCTTGCCGCCGCGCGCTGCGACGGAGACCGCAAAGGCCATCGACTTCTCGTTGCCGGCGAAATCGACGATTTCGTCGAAGCCGCCCTCGGTCTCCTTGAGGATGCGCTTGATCACATCCGGCTCGGCCGGATCGTAGGCCGTCGCGGCGCCATTCTGCAGCGCGGTTTCGCGCGCGGCCGCCGAGAGGTCGGCCACCGAGATCGGCTGCTTGAACATAGCCTGCGCGAACGACAGGCCCATCATGCCGACGCCGCCGAGTCCGATCAGCAGCAGATTGCGCTGGCGAGGCCGATCCACGAGGCGCTTGAGCGCGCCATAGGCCGTTACGCCGGAGCACATCAGCGTCGCGGCCTGGTTGACCGGCAGCGGATCGTATTCCAGCAGATACTTCGCATCCGGCACCAGCACGTGGGTGGCGAAGCCGCCGTCGATCGAGACGCCGAGGAAGCGCTGCTTGGCGCACAAATTCTCGTCGCCATTGGCGCAGTCGCGGCACTGGCCGCAGCCGATCCACGGAAACACCGCGCGCCGGGCGCCGATCAGCTCCTTCGGCACGTCGGCTCCGACCTCGTCGACAACGCCGGCGATCTCATGGCCGAGCGTGAAGGGCAGGGTCATGCCGCGCGTGGTGTCCAGGCGCTTGCCGCCGCCGAGATCGGCATAGCCGTCCTGGATATGCAGGTCGGAGTGGCACAGGCCGCAGCGCTCGATGCGAACCAGAACTTCCCGGCCTTGCGGCTTCGGCGTCTCGACGATGGTTTCGCACAGCGGTGCGTCGAACTTGACGAGCGACTGACGGCGCATCAACGCCATGATGAAACTCCCTGAAATGCTTGTTGATTACGACTTGTTCTCGTCGCGACTATTGGTCAATTCGCGGGCCATGGCAACAAAGCCCGACACCGGAATGGTCTCGGCGCGGCGGGTGGGATCGACGCCTGCGGCGGCTGCGAGCCGCGCGGGATCCGCCGGCAGCGACTTCAGGCTCTGCCGCAGCATCTTGCGGCGCTGGCCGAAGGCGGCGGCGGCGACCTGCTCGAGCGCGCGGCGGTCGCAGGGTTCGGGCGACGGGCGCGGCACCAGCCGCACCACGGACGACGTGACCTTCGGCGGCGGCACGAAGGCGGATGGCGAGATGTCGAACAGGATCTTGGTCTCGCAGCGCCAGTTGGCGAGCACGCCGAGCCGCCCATAGGCGTCCTCGTTCTCGCGCGCGACGATGCGCTCGGCGACCTCGCGCTGAAACATCAGCACCATCATGTCGTACCAGGGCGGCCACGGCTCCGCGGAGAGCCAGCCGATCAGGAGATGCGTCGCGATGTTGTAGGGCAGGTTGGCGACGATCTTTGCTTTGGTGCTGCCGAGGTAGGGCCGGACGTCGAAGGTGCGGGCGTCGGTGCAGACGATTTCGAGCCGCCCCGGATAGCGCGCGGCGATCGCCTGCAGCGCCGGGATCGCGCGCTCGTCGTGCTCGACCGCGATCACGTGGCGCGCGCCGAGCGCGAGCAGCGCCCGCGTCAGGCCGCCCGGGCCTGGGCCGATCTCCACCACCGTGGCGTCCTCGAGCGGACCCGCGGCGCGCGCGATCCGGGCGGTGAGATTGAGATCGAGCAGGAAGTTCTGGCCGAGCGCCTTGCGCGCCGACAACTGATGATCGCGGATGACCTCGCGCAGCGGCGGGAGGTCGTCGATCGCGCTCATGATGATTGCTGGACCATGCGTGCGGCGAGTCGCAACGCTGCGATCAGGCTCGCCGGATTGGCGCTGCCCTTGCCGGCGATGCCGAACGCCGTGCCGTGGTCCGGCGAGGTGCGGATGAACGGCAGGCCGAGCGTCACGTTGACGCCGTCGTCGAACGCCAGCGTCTTGATCGGGATCAGCGCCTGGTCGTGATACATGCAGATGGCGCAGTCGTAGGTCTTGCGCGCGGCGTCATGAAACATCGTGTCGGCGGGCAACGGTCCCTGCACGTCGAGGCCGGCATTGCGCAAGGTTGCGATCGCGGGCGCGATGATCGTGTCCTCTTCGGTGCCGAGCGTACCGTCCTCGCCCGCATGCGGATTGAGTCCCGACATCGCAATGCGCGGCCGCGACACGCCGAAATAGCGGCGCAGGCTCGCCGCGACGATGCGCGTCGTCGAGGTGATCAGCGGGCTCGTGAGCTGCTCGATCGCGTCGCGCAGCGCGACGTGGATCGTCACCGGCACGACGGCGAGCATCGGTGACCACAGCATCATGACAGGCTGCGGGACCGCGCCGCCATCGGCGGCGAGCTCGGCGAGAAATTCGGTATGGCCGGGATGCGAGAAGCCGGCACGGTAGAGCACGGCCTTGGCGATCGGGTTGGTCACGACGGCGCTGGCGCGTCCGGCCCTCACGTCGGCCACCGCCTCACGGATCGAGCCGATGGCCGCCGCGGCACTCGTCGTGTCCGGACGGCCCGGCAGGGCCGTCACGGCGTGTCCGGTGGAGACCACGGGCAGCACGGTCCCAAACGCCTGTGCCGCCTGTTCGGGACGAACTTCGTCCACGGTGACGGGAAGGTCGAGCAGCCTGGCGCGCTGCGCGAGAAAGACAGGATCGCCGCGCACGTAGAAGGCGGGGAGTCCGAGCTCGGTGCGGCGCAGCCACGCCTGCAGGGTGATGTCGGGTCCGATGCCTGCCGGTTCCCCCAGGGTCAGCGCGAGCGGCTTCGTCATCAGCGATATTCGATCATCGCCGCCTTGCGGACTTCCTGCAGATAGGCCTTGGAGGTGGCCTCGTATTTCTTGGTGTACATCTGCTCCTTGATCTCCCGCTTCTTCGGCGTGTCGATCGTGGTCGGAGTCCGCGAGCAGAGGGCCACCATCTGGATGCCCTGCCGCGTCGCTTCCGGCGGAGTCAGGTGGCCGATCGGCGTGTCATCGAGCAGCTTGCGCAGATTCGGCGGGATGTCGGCGGACGTCTTGACGACGATCTCCTTGATGACCGCATTCGCCGTCGTCTTGAAGATGTTGTTGGCTTCGGCGCAGGTCTGCACCCGTGCGCGCAAGGCCTCGGCCTCCTTGTGCCGCGCTTCCATCAGACCCTGGTTCGAGGAGTTCGACACGATCAGCACGATCGGCTGCATCTTGTACTCGAACGCCTGGCCCTGCTGATCGCCATCGCCGCCCGCGGCGGCGACAGCCGCGGCCACGTCCTTGTCGGAGACGATCAGGCGTTCCTTGTAGCGGCCGCGCACCAGGCTGCTCCAGACGATCTCGGCCTTGATGCGCGCCTTCAGCGTCTCCGGCCGCACACCCTGGCTCTCCAGCGATTTGGTCAACTGTTCCGGGTTGAGCCGCATGCGAGAGCCCATGCCGGCAAACGACTGGTCGACGTCGGAGGCGGTCGGCTCGACGCCAAACTTCTTGCCTTCCTTGATCTTCACCTTGTCGTCGATCAGCTCGTTGATGATCTCCTGGCGAGTCTGATGCTTGCGAGTGCTCAGGAAGTTCAGCTTGGTGCGCTGCTCGATGTCATAGTCGGTGATGGGATCGCCATTGACCATGACGACGATGCTCTGGGCGCGAGCCGACATCGTTCCGATGCCGCAGACGAGTGCGGCAAGAGTGCAGATGGCCAGGGCCCGAAGGCGAGGAGAGAACGCGATCGTCATGACCAAGCTTCGTTGTCGCTATTGATCCAACTGGAAGCGGCGCCACGGCTCCCAACGAGGGACTTTCGACCCCCACGGAGCGGCCCGTCGGAGACTGGCGCGCGCTACTGCAGGCCCCCAGCCCCGGTTCCCGTGGACGAGGAATTAGCCAGCGTCCGGAGTCCGATCTGGAGCATATAGGCATGGCTCAGAACGGGGGGAGTGGTGCCCGCCGTATAATTATACGACGTTACATAGTTGGCGGCCAGCACGAAACAATCGTCCACATAGCCGGCGCCGATCACATACTGGTTGATCTTGTTGGCTGCCAGATCCCAGCGCGCCGCACCCGTGACGACCCAGTTCGGCGCCACCTTGACCGAGCCGCTGCCGAGGATGCCCTCGCGACGGTCGAGGTAGCCGAGCGCCGGATCGGCGGCATAGTTGCCGTAGGTCAGGGCCACCGACCAACGATCGAAGTTCGCCTTGGCTTCCGCCTCGAAGCGCTGGATGTTCAGGGTCTGCTGGTCGAACCGGCTGCGCATGCTGAACGTGTAGGTGCGGTTCGGCGAATAGTCGACGCGCGCCACGTAGTCCGAGGCGTTCTTGTCCAGGCCGGAACCGATGGCGGTGTTGTTGGCGTCCTGCACCGCGAACGAGTTCATCCCGAACAAATGGTAGGACTGGCCGAACAGCACGTTGATGGTGCCGCCGCGGTCGAACTGCGTCGTCGCCTGGACACCGACATTGGCGCGGCCGCCGCCCTCGACGCGGTCATAGCCGGAGAACTTGTCGACGCTGAACAGGTTGCTGGCGTCGAACACCATGCTCTGGGCGTCTTCGTTCGGCAGCCGGCCGGCATAGGTCTCGTTCGGCCGGATGATCACTTGCGCGATCGGCTCGATCGTCGTCGTGCCCCATGGCTGAACGTTGATGAACGGATAGCGATATTCCAGGCCGACCGTCGGCATCAGGCGCAGCGCCTGGGTGTCCCCGGTCTGCAGGAAGTTGCCCACGCCCGGCTGGTTCGAGACGTTGGCGTTGATCGCATCCGCGCGCAGGATCGCGAACGGCGTCCAGATCTGGCCGTAGGGATCCGTGAACGACCGCCGCCACTCCGCCTGCGCGGTCAGGCGGGTGTAGGTGCCGGGCGTGGCGCGCAGCAGGCACTGGGTGGGCAGGCGCGCCCGCGGATCGGCAGACACCGTCGTGCACAGCCCGGCGGTGTTGGCCGTGGTCGTGATCGGGTCGAACACGGCCGTCTGGCGGCTCAGATTGACGAAGTTGGTCTTGTAGCTGAACTCGCCGCCGAACACGGGATAGTTCAGCACGTTCGAGTAATCCAGCACCGGATAGACCACCGGCACGGTCTGCTGGTTGCCCGAGAAGCTCAGATAGTGGATCGCCCGGACGTCGAAGAAGCTGCGGCTGCCGACGCCGGTCAAGTAAAGCTGCGAGATCGCCTCGGTCGGGAGGCTCATGAACGAGTTGAACGGATCGCGATACTGCGCCAGCCGGTAATCCGACAGGAACATGTAGTCGGACAGCAGGATGCCGTCCCAGCCCCAGACCCATTTGTCGTTGAGCGCGAACTGGCCCTTGGTGTCGACGCCGCCGCGGAACTGGCGGTCGCCCGGCTGGCCGGCGAAGGCCTTGCGGTCGAGCTGATCGATGCCGTACAGGCGCACCTGATAGCCGCCATTGCTGAGGCGCTGGCGGAACTCGGTCTGCAGCAGCACGCCCTGCTTGGAGGTGATGCGCGGCGTGAACGTCGCGTCGTAATCCGGCGCGATCGCCCAGTAATAGGGGATGTCGACGCCGAAGCCGTAGCCGCCGGTCTGGGTGACGCCCGGCATCAGGAAGCCGCTCTTGCGCTTCACCGTCGGATCGGGCGTCGAGAAATAGGGGATGTAGGCCAGGGGAACGCCGAAGAATTCGAGCTGGGCGTTCTCGAAATACAGCATCTTCTCGGTCTGGTCGTGGATGATGCGCGCACCCTTGACCTGCCACAGCGGCGGCTTCTTCGGATCGTCCTTGCACGGCGCGCAGGCGGTGTATACGCCGTTCTCGAAGACGGTGTAATTGCCCTTGGAGCGGTCGGCGCGGGTCGCCGCCATCCGCGTCTGGTCCTCGGTCTCGACGCGCAGCGAATCGACGAAGCCGTCGCGATAGTCGTCCGACAGATCGAGGCTGTTGGCGTAGGTGATCTTGCCGTCGGCGTCGGTCATGCGGATGTTGCCTTCCGCATGCAGGCGCTTGGTCTTCTGGTCGTAGATCACCCGGTCGGCCTCGACCGAGGTGCCGTTGTAGAACAGCTGCACGTTGCCGACCGCCGACACGCGCGAGTTGTTGTAGTCGTAATCGACCTCGGTCGCCTGCACCAGCATCTGGTTGTCGTTGGCGACGCGCGGCGGCGGCGCCTTGGGCGGGCGCGGATTGTAGGTGAAGCCCTGCGCGACGGCAGGGGTCGGCGCCACGACCGCGGTCGCAGCAGCAACCATCAGGCCGAGCCCGCAGGCCAGAACGAATCCAAGTACGCCAGACCCGGCGCGACGCACGCGCGCGCAACCGGCGCGCGCAACGGCATGCTGCCGAAGCGCGGCGAGCGCTGTCTGACGGACGGCAACGAACGACACTAGCCGTCCTCCTGGTAGAGCAAAGCCATGAAACCGGTGAGGCCGCCGACGAACACCGGCAGCCACGCCGCAGCGATCGGATTCATCAACTCAGCCTTGCTCAAATCTTCAGTTACTTTCGACAGAACGTAGAGCAGAAACCCGGCGCCCACGCCACTCAAAACCATTTTCTGTACGCCACCCATTCGGAAGAACCTGAGCGACACGGACGCAGCCAGCATGACCATCGCAGCCAGCAAAAACGGCTGCGCGATCAGCTTATGATACTGCAGTCGGTACCCCGCGGTCGCGAAGCCTGAGCTCTCCGACGAACGGATGTATGTCGGCAGTTGCCAAAACGACACAGTTTCGGGGGTGGAGAAGCTGTTTCGGACCTGCGCCGGCGTCAGGCTGGTCGGAAGAATGTACGTCGGTTCGTCGACCGGTGGGGCATCGAGGGAGAATCGGCGCACGGACCGGAAGACCCACCGGCCTTCTTCCAGGGTCGCCTCGCGCGCTTCGATTCGCTCCTTGAAGTGCTTGTCCGTATCAAAACGGAACAGGGTCAGTCCGGTCAGGCGGACGCCCTGCTGCTCGCTGCGCGCGGCATTGATGATGACCGAGCCGTCGGGGTTGATCTGGTTGAGCCAGAAGCCGGCCGCATCCTGCACGCCGCCGCCGGGCGCTGCGCCGAACAGCTCGGCCTCCATGCGCTTGGAGAGCTCGCGCAGATTGGCCGACATCGGATTGTAGAGGGTCGTGGCCATCAGCCCGAGCACGATGGCGCTTGCCAGCGCCGGCGCGATGAACTGCCAGGCGGAGACCCCGGCTGCGCGCGCCACCACGAGTTCGAGCCGGCGCGACAGCGCGAGATAGCAGGTCATGGCGCCGATCAGGACGCAGAACGGCATCATCTTCTCGAGCAATTGCGGCACCCGGAACAGCGACGTCTCCGCCACCATCAGCGCCGAGGCGGAGGCAAGCCCGGAGGTCTTGCGCACCATCTCGATGTAGTCGACGAGCACGAGCAGGATGAAGATGCTCGCGAACACGCCGACCGCCGAGACCAGGAAGCGGCTGGCGAAATAGCGCCCGAGCGTGTTGGTGACCATGCTCATGCGGTGGCCGGCCTCCCGAACAGCCGTGCGATCCGCGCGTTCGAGCGGTTGATGGCTTCCATCAGCCGCGCCGGCGGCTCGACCACCACGCCGCCGATGATGATCCAGATGCTGAGGCCGAGCACGCCGAACAGCATGAGGTACTGCACCAGCGCCGCCATCGGCGTCTTCACGGTCATGACCGAGCAGGCGAAGCCCGCCATGCGCACGCCGAACACGGCGAGAATGGCGCTGCCGAACGAGAAGTTGCGGCTCTGGCGTGTCGTCCGCGGCGCGCCCAGGAACGCGAAGGTGAGGGCAGCGAAGGCGAACGGATAGATCGGCGCCAGGAAGCGGTCGTGCAATTCCTGGCGGAATTGTCCGGGGATCTGCTTGTAGATCGGATCGTTCTCGGCGGGCGCCATCAGCTCCCACAGATAGCGCTCGCGGATGCCGAGCGTGACGTCGCGGCCCTGGTTCGAAAACTTCGACATGTCGAAGGCGTAGCGGGCGAACGCGACCATCGCCGGCTCGCGCTTGCCGAGCTCGAAGCGTTCCAGATTGCCGTCCTCGAGCACCAGGAACGAGCCGTCGGCATTCTTCACGACGGTGCCCTTCTCGGCGATGATCGTGATTCGCTCCTTGGGGTCGCGGCGGTCGTCGATCAGGATGCCGGACAGCTCGCCGCCGGGTTGGCGCTCGCGGATCCGGATGGTCAGGTTCTGGTCGAGCTGCGCGAACCGCCCGGGCTGCAGGATGTTGGCGAGCACGTCGGCGGTGATCTCGGCATCCCACTGCTTGATCCGGCGCAGGCCGTCGGGGGCGAAAAAGGCGGCGATCAGCGTCACCAGCACGGCCACCGCGCAGGTGGCATAGGCGAACGGCACGAACAGCCGGATCGGCGACATGCCGGCCGCGTTCATGACGATGATCTCCGAATCGGTCGCAAGCTTGTTCAGCGTGTGCGAGACCGCGATCATCAGCGCGATCGGCGCGATGACGCCGAGCAGGGAGGGAATCACGAGGCCGGTGATGCCAAGGAAGGTCAGGATCGTCTGGCCCTGGCTGGTCATCAGGTCGATGCCGCGCAGCGCCTGCGTAATCCAGATCACGCCGGTGAGGCTGACCAGGACCAACGCGAACGACGCCAGCGTCGTGCGAAAGATGTACCTGTCGATGGACCCCATCGTCTGCGCTCGATCCCCAGTCATCTGTGCCGGAACGCGCGCTGCAGCCAACCCTCGCAACGGGCCCCCCAAGGCTGCAGTCGCCGTCACGTTCCGAAGGCGGTGAATATCTGTACCATCCCTTTGATCCGTCGACAAAATGGCTGTGGCATGGCGCCACGAAAATACGGTTAAAATTTCATCATTGTGACCGGTCCGCCACGCGACCCTTGGCAGCCCGGGCCCGGGCAGGCCATACTGCTGCCAAGTTGGGTTCCGAACTGCCGCCATCCTGGTCTGGCCGTTGAGGTTTTCGGTCGGACGTGGCTGCTCATCACGTCGAAATTTGGAGGATTGCTTGATGTCCGACGCCGTCAAGGTCGGCTTCGTCCCGCTGTCGACCGCCCCGCGCGGCATCGTGGTGGCGTTCTGCGATGACACCCTGCGACTTGGAGGCGCGACCGAGAAGGCGCTCGGGGGAGCCTCGGACCTCGTCAAGCGCGCGGCCGGTGCGGCCCGGTTCAAGGGCAAGGATGGCGCGGTGCTGGACCTGCTGGCTCCAGAGGGAATCAAGATTCAGCGCTTGATCGTCATCGGCATCGGCAAGGGGACGGACCTCAAGGACAAGGATTTCCTCAAATACGGCGGGACCTTAGCCGGAAAGCTGAACGCCGGAACTGAAGCGGTGACGGTGCTGGCCGAATTGCCCGCCGGGCCGCTGCTGCCGGATCAGGTCAGCTCGCTGGCTGCCGGGATCCGGCTGCGGGCCTATCGGTTCGACCGCTACAAGACCAAGAAGAAGGACGAGGAGGGCGCCGTCAGCGCCAATGTCTCGATCGCCGTGGCCGACGTCGCGGCGGCCAAGAAGGCCTTCGCGCCACGGTCCCATGTCACCGACGGCGTGATCCTGGCGCGCGATCTGGTCAACGAGCCGCCGAACGTCCTTTACCCGGAGGAGTTCGCCAAGCGCGCTGCCGCCTTGCGCAAGCTCGGCGTCACCGTGGAGATCCTCGACGTGCCCGCGATGAAGAAACTCGGGATGGGCGCGCTGCTCGGCGTCGGCCAGGGCTCGGCACGGCCGAGCCGCACCGTCGTGATGCACTACAATGGCGGCAAGCGCGGCGAGCAGCCGGTCGCGTTCATCGGCAAAGGCGTGTGCTTCGACACCGGCGGCATCTCGATCAAGCCGGCCGGCTCGATGGAGGACATGAAGGGCGACATGGGCGGCGCGGCCTGCGTGGTCGGCCTGATGCATGCGCTCGCCGCCCGCAAGGCCAAGGCCAACGTGATCGGCGCGATCGGCCTCGTCGAGAACATGCCGGACGGCAACGCCCAGCGTCCGGGCGACATCGTGACCTCGATGTCGGGTCAGACCATCGAGATCATCAACACCGATGCGGAGGGCCGCCTCGTGCTCGCGGACGTGCTCTGGTACGTCGCGACCAAGTTCAAGCCGAAATTCATGATCGACCTGGCGACCCTGACCGGCGCGATCATGGTCGCGCTGGGCACCGAGCATGCCGGTCTCTTCACCAACAATGATGATCTCGCCGACAAGCTGCTCAAGGCGGGGCAGGAGACGGGTGAGAAGGTGTGGCGGATGCCGCTCGGCCACGAATACGACAAGCTGATCGATTCGCAGTTCGCCGACATGAAGAATACCGGCGGACGCCATGGCGGCTCGATCACCGCCGCGCAATTCCTGCAGCGCTTCGTCAACGACACGCCGTGGGCGCATCTCGATATCGCCGGCACCGCGATGGGCGCGCCGAAATCGGAGATCAACCAGAGCTGGGGATCGGGCTACGGCGTCCGGCTGCTCGATCGGCTGGTGTGGGATTCCTACGAATCCAAATCCGACTCCAAGGCTGAAAAGGCTGAAGCCAAATCCGGCGCCAAGGCGTGACGTCGGGCGATGACTGAAGTCCTGTTCTACCATCTGCAGAACATGACCCTGGAAGGCGTGCTGCCGCCGCTGCTCGAGAAGTCGCTCGAGCGCGGTTGGCGCGTCGTGGTGCAGTCGACGTCCGAAGAGCGTGCGGATGCGCTCGATGCGCATCTGTGGACCTATCGCGACGATTCGTTTCTGCCGCACGCCACCTGGCGGGTGGCCGACGTGGCCGACCAGCCGATCGTGCTCGCGGTGGAAGAAAGCAATCCCAACCGCGCGAACGTCCGGTTCCTGGTGGATAACGCGCCGCTGCCAGCGGACTCGCACAGCTACGAGCGCATGGTGCTCGTGTTCAATGGGGATGATCCGGACGCGCTCGCGGCTGCGAGATCGGCGTGGACCGATTGCAAATCGCGGGGATTCGAGGTCACCTACTGGCAGGCGGATGAACGGGGCCGCTGGCAGCGCCGACAGTGATACGGAAGCCCGTGAAGCGCCGATGATGGCAGCGCCGCGTGATTAATGATAATCTGCCGATTTGCCGGCAGAGCGTTGGCAAAGCCACGAACGTGCCGCAAAGTGATGTTGGGACAACACGTTAGAGTGTCCACAGGTTGCAATTCAGCAAGGTTCATCGTGCGAGACCACACCAAACAGCTGACGCGCGCTCTGGCGTTCCTTGTGCTTGCCCCGGTCGTCGCCGGATGCTCGAGCACGCCCGATTTCCTGTCCAAGGACGCCGAGTGGTTCAACCGGCCGCAGCGCCTGTTCATCAAAAACATCTCGATCGACGCGCCGCCGCTGACGCCGGACAAGCCGGTCTCCGCTGAGGATCTTGTGAGCGCCGAAGGCGCATGCCCGGGCATGGCGCCTGCGGCCGGTGCTGCGGGCGCGAACGCGCTGGCGAATGATCCCGCCACGGCCGCGCCGGCTGTCGGCGGCACCGTTGCGCTCGGTCATACCGAATGCGACGTGGTGCGCGGCATCGGTGCACCCGACAACGTCAACATCTCGAGCAATGGCGGCGAGCGCGTGGCCACCGTGACCTGGCTGCGCGGCGCGCGCGCCGGCGTCTACACGTTCAGCTCGGGCCGCCTGACCTCGGTCGAGCGGGCGCCCGATCCGGGACCGGCGCCGAAGGTGGCGAAGCCCAAGGCGAAGAAGCGGGCGACCTGACGGAGGAGGCGGCCATGCAAATCACCGGCCTCCGTCGCGAGTTGGAGGAGGCCGGGTATGGGGTGCGCCGTGGTTTTCTTCCTCGCGAGTTGCTCGAGGCCGGCGATCGAATCAAGTCGCGAGCCGGTCGTGAGGCGATCGCGGAGCCTCATCTCGGATCCGTTGTCTCAGTCGGCTCGTCGGCCGATTTCGCGCCGATCATTCTGTTCGATGCACAGTATGAACTGTTGGAGCGCGCCGGATACCGGGATGCACGCTTTTTTGCCGGCTTCCTGATCTCCAAGCCGGCCGGATGTCCGAGGCTGCACTGGCACCAGGATTGGTGGGGCTGGTCGAGCGCTGCGAGCTACGCCGCCACGCCTCCAATTCTCTACTTCATGTACTACTTGACCGATACGAGCGCTGCGAACGGATGCTTGCGCGTGCTTCCCGGCAGCCATCGGCGCAAGAACGATCTCCATGCCTTGATCAAGGACCGGCCGACGCATCCCGATCGGATTCTGCCTGTCGACGACGTGCTGGTTTCCACACGACGCGACGAAGTCGATGTGACCGTTCGGAGGGGGGATCTGATCGTTCGCGACGGCAGGCTTCTGCATGCATCCCATGCCAACAATTCGAGCGAAGACCGCGCCTTGATCGTGTTGTCCTTCGTGCCCTTCTGGTCCGACCTGCCGGAGGAGCTGCAATGCGCCTTCGACAGGAAACGACCCAAGATCGAAAAATCCTGGCCGCCCGTAGAGGCCGAGCGCGTGCTGGCTCGAGCGACGGTCTACAACGGCGCGTCCTCGCCGATCCGTCTGCAGCGAACCCCGGACTTGAGCGACTGATCAGGCCGCTGCGTCCTCCGCATCCAACTCCATGACGACATCGGTCGCGCTCAACGTCTCGCCCGCACCGCGCCGGACCTGACTGATTGTCCCGGAATAGGGAGCTTTCACCGACAGCTGTGATTTGGCCGCCTCGATGACGTAGAGGACCTCACCGGTCTGCACCTTCTGACCCGCCTTGACGCAGACGTCGTAGAGCAGGCCGTCAAGTCGAGCGTAGAGCTGCTTGTTCATGTTTCGTCCTCCTGAAATCGCTTCAATCGAACCTCAACATCAACGTTGTCTACCGAAAGTAGAGCAATTTTGAACCTGCCACAATGGCGCTTTCCAGCTTATGGATGTATGTAGGCATCATTGCTACCTCCAGCTCCGGGCATAGCGAGGCGCGCCATGAAGTGGTTCTTCAGCAAGTATCTTTTTGCAGCGATGATTGTCGTAGTTTCGTCGATTGCTGCGCGTGCCGACGTTCTGCCGGCGCCGTCGAGATGGACAAATCAACGAGGCTCGGTGCTCGAGATCTGGTCAGTCACCGATGGACAGGTGCGAGGACAATTCACCAACAACGCGCCAGGATTTGCGTGCCAGGGCATTCCCTATCCGGTATCCGGCAGATCGGCCGGCAGCGCCGTCATGCTGGTCGTGACGTTTGCTCAGTGCAATTCGATCACGCGGTGGAGAGGCCAGGTCGGCGGCAATCTACTCCGGACGAATTGGAATCTCTTCTACATTCAGCCCAACGGCGATCTCGGCAACCTGCCGGGTGCGGACCTGTTTCAGCGGACCAACTGATCCGGCCGCTCGCGCCGACCACGCATTCATCCGCGCGAGCCGCTGAGCGCGAGGGCATTCCGCGAAAGCCGAGTTGTCTGCGACTTTCCGCCGAATGCCCGATCCGAGGCTCGGGGCGCTTCAGCTCCCCGCCTCGTCATACAGCGTGCTGGCCTCCAGCCATTGCTCCTCGGCGCGCGCCAGCGCGTCGGCGGCATTGGCGCGCGCCTTCGACAGTTGCGCCGCCTGCTTCGGGTCGCGCGTGAAGATGTCGGGTAGCGCCAGCGCGCCGTCGATCTTGGCGATGATCTCGGTGATGCGGGCGATCTCGGCTTCGGCCGCGGTGATCCTCTGCTTAAGCCCGCTCCGCCGGTTGTCGCCGCGCGGCCGCTCGGCCTTCTCGGCGGTCCCCTGCGGACGCTCAGTGTCTCGCGTGCCGGCACCGCTGCGTGACGACAGCACCATGCGCCTGTAGTCGTCGAGGTCGCCATCATAGGTCTTCACGGTGCGGTCGGCGACGACCCAGAGGCGGTCGGCGCAGGCCTCGATCAGATAGCGATCGTGCGACACCATGATCACGGCGCCGGGAAAGTCGTTGATCGCCTCGGCGAGCGCGGCGCGGCTGTCGATGTCGAGATGGTTGGTCGGCTCGTCCAGGATGATCATGTTGGGGCCGAAGAAGGTCGCGAGCCCGAGCAGCAGCCGCGCCTTCTCGCCGCCCGACAGGCTCTTCACCAGCGTGTCTGCCGCCTTGCCGGAAAACCCGATCGCGCCGGCGCGCGCGCGCACTTTCGATTCCGGCGCATCGCCCATCAGCTTGCGCACGTGACTATACGGCGATCCGGTCTCGTCCAGCTCATCGAGCTGGTGCTGGGCGAAATAGGCGATCGACAGCTTGTCGGCGCGCGTGACCTTGCCGGAGAACGGTGTGAGCCGGCCGGCGAGCAGCTTCACCAGCGTGGACTTGCCATTGCCGTTGGCGCCGAGCAATGCGACGCGGTCGTCATTGTCGATGCGTAGGGTGACGCGGTTGAGCACCGGTTGCGCGGGGTCGTAGCCGACGGAAGCGTTGTCGACCGCGATGATCGGCGGCGACAGCAGTCGCTCCGGTGCGGGGAACGTGATCTCGTGCACGTCCTGGGTGACGAGCGCGGTGATCGGCTTCATCCGCTCCAGCATCTTGACGCGGGACTGCGCCTGGCGCGCCTTCGAGGCCTTGGCCTTGAAGCGCTCGACAAAGGCCTGCAGCCGCGCACGCTCCGCTTCCTGGCGCTTGACCGCCTTGGCATCGAGCATCTCGCGCGTGGCGCGCTGTTCTTCGTAGGAGGAGTAGCTGCCGCGATACAGCGTCAGCTTGCAACGGTCGAGATGCAGGATCTGGTCGACGGAGGTCTCCAGGAGATCGCGGTCATGGCTGATCACGATCACCGTGCGCGGATAGTGTGCCAGGTGATCCTCGAGCCACAGCGTGCCCTCGAGGTCGAGATAGTTGGTCGGCTCGTCCAGCAGGAGCAGGTCTGGCGCGGCGAACAGCGTGGCCGCCAGCGCAACCCGCATGCGCCAGCCGCCGGAGAATTCGGCGCAGGCCCGCGCCTGGTCCGTGGCGGAAAATCCGAGGCCGCTGAGAATCGCGGCCGCGCGCGCTGGCGCCGAATGCGCGTCGATGTCGACGAGGCGGGTCTGGATCTCGGCGATACGGTCTGCGTCATGGGCCGTCTCGGCCTCGTGCAGCAGCGCGTGCCGCTCGAGGTCGGCCCGGAGAACCACCTCGATCAGGCTTTCGGGCCCGCTCGGGGCTTCCTGGGCCAGGCTGCCGATGCGCCACCGCGGTGGCACGCTGATGCTGCCGGTCTCCAGCGACAGTTCGCCGCGGATCGCCTTGAACAGGGTCGACTTGCCGGTGCCGTTGCGGCCGACCAGTCCGACGCGGGCGCCGGGCGGAATCTGCACCGAGCTCTGGTCGATGAGAAGCCGTCCGGCGAGGCGGATGGAGATGTCGGTGATGGAAAGCATGCGCGCCTTGTCACCGCGCGCGCGGCCAAAGGCAACCGCTTTGTCGCGTCTCAGCGGCCGGATCGGCTCGTCCCGGCCTCGTCGCGCTTGCGCAATTCGTTCATCAGCTCCGCGAGGGGAGCTGGCAGGTGAGAGCCGTCCGGCGGCAGGCTGCGTTGCAGGCGCTCGCCGACGGCCTCGCAGATCGACCGGCTGGTCTTGCGATCGAGCGCGTCGCTGAAATCGGCGGTGCGGCCAGACATGACGGTATTCCACGGGCAGTTGCAGGACGATGCTGTAACAAGTCGTGGCCGCTCGATTTGTTTCCGGCTCCCGACCGGAATACCCCGAAATGAGGTTGAAAGTGCACAAAAAAAAGCCCCGGCGTGGGGGAGACGCCGGGGCAATGCGAGTTCGGTGCGGCGGGGGGCGGGTGCCGCGCCGAGGCTCGTATCAATAGCAGCGGTTGATCAACCGCCAGCGCGGTCCCCACGGGGTCGGAACCACGCGGCGCACGTAGCAGCCGCCATAGCCGTAGCTGTAGACCGGGCCGCCGACGAAGAAGCGCGGGCCGTAGAACGGACGGTGCCATCCGCCATAGCCGCCGTGCCAACCGCCCCCATGCCAGCCGCCGTGCCAATGAGCCGAGGCGGCGGTCGGGGCGAGGGCGGCTGCGCCGAGGGCAATTGCGGCCGCCGCGATGAGGGAGAGTTTGCGCAACATGATCGTCTCCTGGATGACAGCGCTGGTGGCGCCGAAATTGTCCGACGGATGAGGCTGGGAGAGGGCGGCCACCGGTCGTGCTGCTGGCTCGTCCCCGCCCGATAGCCACGACCTTAAGGCCCCTGAGCTGAACACGGGTGGCACGGACCCTTCAGACTATGTTCAGAATCGTGAAATTGTCGTAAGGCGTCCCGCCTCCGGCAGGGTCCCGGTCGCTTGCCGTCGGCCGATCGCGTCGATATAAGCCCGCAACTCACCCAAATCCCGCACCTCCAAGGACGACATCATGGCGATTGAGCGCACCTTTTCGATCATCAAGCCCGACGCGACCGAGCGTAATCTCACCGGCGCGATCAACGCGCTGATCGAGAAGGCCGGCCTGCGCATCGTGGCCCAGAAGCGCATCCGCATGACGCGCGATCAGGCCGAGACCTTCTATGCCGTGCACAAGGCGCGGCCGTTCTTCGGCGAACTGGTCGATTTCATGATCTCCGGGCCGGTCGTGGTCCAGGTGCTCGAGGGCGAGGGCGCCATCCTGAAGTACCGCGACGTGATGGGCGCCACCGATCCGTCGAAGGCGGCCGACGGCACCATCCGCAAGCTGCATGCGAAGTCGATCGGCGAGAACTCGGTGCACGGTTCCGACGCGGCGGAAACGGCTGCGATCGAGATCGCGCAGTTCTTCTCCGGCAACGAGATCGTCGGTTGATCGATCCTCGTGCGGCGGAGGGCGCCCTCCGCCGCACGACCTTCGTGTTCTACGCTGAACTTGTCTGAAAGGCCCGGCCGTGAACTGGCTATCGCAACTCGCCGATTCCGCCAGCTTCGGCCACATGCTCGCTCAATTCGAGGCCGACCTGCAGAGCCCGGGCTTCTGGCTCGCGCTCGGCAAGATCGTCTGGATCAACGTGCTGTTGTCGGGCGACAATGCGCTGGTCATCGCGCTCGCCTGCCGCGGCCTGCACGGCAAGCATCGCTTCTGGGGCATGGTCGCCGGCTCCGGCATTGCCGTCGCGCTGCGCATCGCCTTTACCGGCATCGTCGCCACCCTGATGGCGTTGCCGTACCTGAAGCTGGTCGGTGGGCTGGCGCTGCTCGTGATCGCTGCCAAGCTGCTGGTGCCCGAAGACGAGAACGACGAGATCGCCGCCGGCACGACGCTGTGGCATGCGGTCCGCATCGTCGCGCTCGCCGACCTCGTGATGAGCCTCGACAACGTGATCGCGGTGGCTGCGGCCGCGAACGGCCAGGCGTCGCTGCTGATCATCGGCCTCGCCATGAGCATCCCGCTGATCATCGCGGGTGCCGCGCTGATCATGCTGGTGCTCGATCGCTTCCCGCTGCTGGTCTGGCTCGGCGCGATGCTGCTCGGCTGGGTGGCCGGCGAGGTGATCGCGACCGATCCCGCGATCGAGCCGATGCTGCACCATCTGCTCGACGGCACCGTCGTCATCAACATCGAGGCGACCTCGGCGCTGCTCGCCGGCAAGACCACTCTCGCGAGCCATGTCGATGTCATGGAGACGCTGATGTCGCTGATCGGCGCCGGCGTGGTGCTGCTCGCCGGCTCGATCTGGCGTGGCCGCGCGCTGCAGCGTCAGGGCCAGCTGGAGCCGGTGCCGGCGCGGGGCGTCGATCTGCCGTAGCGGTCGTCTGCGCCAGCGGATCCGACCGCACGCGCCGTCAGGCTTCGGCGTCCAGCCGATCGAGGAACTCGCGCACGGTGTGAACCGAGCCCGTGTCGGCCGGCTGATAGCCGGGCAGGGCGGCGATGGCGCAATGGAAGTCGTCGCCCTTCATCACATCGAGGATGCGCCGCATCGGATCGCTCTCGAGAAACGACTGATGGCAGGCGAAGAAGTAGTCCTCGGTCAGGATACGGATGAAGTCCAGCCCGAACTGCCGCGCAGCCGCCTCGACGCCGAAGCAGGCGTCGGCCATGTCGCTCGCGACATAGGCCGCGACGGCAGCGTGGGTGAACTCGATCTGCTGCGCGCCATTGATGCGCGCCTCGTCCAATCCGTGCGAAGCGAGCAATTGATCGAACAGCAGGCGGGTGCCTGAATCATGATCGCGGTTGACGAAGCGAATCTTGCCATCCGCGATGTCCGCCAATGATCGGATCGACAGCGGATTGCCGCGCTTGACCATCAATCCCATCTCGCGGGTCACGAAGCTGATGACGCAGTCCTGCCGGGGATCGAGCCAATCCCGGCAAGCCTGGATGCTCTGTGCGCGCAGTTCGCCGCGCGGCAGATGCAGACCGGACAGGTCGCAGGCGCCTTGCGCGAGCGACACCAGCGAATGCTGGCTGCTGACATAGCGCAGATCGACGCCGACGCCCGGCTCGCGATCGAGCAGCTCGCGCAACTTGGCGACGGCGAAGCCGTGGCTTGCATGCACGCGGACTACGGTGGGATGCGGCTGCAGGAACGGCTTGATCTCGGTCACCAGCTCCTGCGCCAGATTGTCGAGCTGCGGGCCGAGACGGGCCTGCATGCGCTCGCCGGCCCAGACCAGCTTGTCGCCGAACGCCGTGAGCTTCGATCCTTTGCCGCGCTGGGTCTCCACCAGCGGCACGCCGAAGAATGCGGACCATTGCTCGATCAGATTCCAGACATGACGATAGGAGAGGTGCGCGTCATGGGCCGCGCTGGTGATCTTGCCGGTTTTCCTGATTTCGCTGAGCACGCTGAGCATCACGACGATGCTCTGCGGTCCGTCATCCCAGTGGAAGCGCCAGACGGGTTCGATCGCGATGCGCAGCATCGGACCTGCTTGTGAAGTCGGCTTCATATGATGGCCCGCCATAGGCAACAGATATCATATTTACGAACTCATATTTGCTCCTACGCTGGCATACAAGAAGCGGAGGAAATATGATGTCCATTGCATATGACTACGAACGCGGCTCCAGCGCGTCGCGCTATCTGGCGAAGCCGCTGCAGCTCCTGGTCGACGGCCGGCACGTTCCCTCCGTCTCGGGGCGCTCGTTCGTGTCGTTCAATCCTGCCACCGAGCAGCCGATCGCGACGATCGCCGAGGGCAACGCCGAGGATGTCGACCGTGCCGTCGCAGCGGCGCGGCGTGCTTTCGAAGGGCCGTGGCGCACGATGCGCGCAGCGGAGCGTGGCGCGATCCTGCTGAGATGGGCGCAGCTGCTGCGTGATCATGCCGACGAGATCGTCGAGCTAGAAAGCCTCGATGCCGGCAAGCCGGTTGCGGCCGTGCTGCGCCAGGATCTGCCCGCAGCGATCGATACACTCACATATTACGCCGGCTGGGCCGACAAGATCAGCGGTGAGGTCGTGTCCACGCGCGACGATGCCCTGACCTACACGGTGCTCGAGCCCGTCGGCGTCGTCGCTGCGATCGTGCCGTGGAACTTCCCGCTGATGATCGGGATGTGGAAGCTCGCGCCGGCGCTGGCCTGCGGCTGCACCGTCGTGATGAAGCCCGCCGAGCTGACCTCGCTGTCGGCGCTGCGGATCGGCGATCTCGCGCTCGAAGCCGGTCTGCCGCCCGGCGTTCTCAACATCGTGACCGGTCCCGGGCGCACGGTCGGCGAGGCGCTGGTCAATCATCCCGATGTCGACAAGGTTACGTTCACCGGCTCGCCCGGCGTCGGCCGCGGCATCATGAAGGGCGCGGCCGGCAACTTCAAACGGGTGTCGCTTGAGCTCGGCGGCAAGTCTGCCAACGTCATCTTCGATGATGCGAACATCGAGGCGGCTGCGAAGGCCGCGGCCAGCGGCATCTTCTTCAACACGGGGCAGGTGTGCTCGGCCGGCTCGCGCGTGCTGGTGCAGGAGCGTGTCTATGACGAGGTTGTCGAGCGCCTGACCGAGCGGGCGAGGGGCTTACGGATCGGCGATCCGCTCGATCGTGCCACCTCGCTCGGACCCGTCATCTCCGAGCGGCAGATGAAGACGATCCTCGATTATGTCGAGATCGGCCGCAACGAGGGCGCTTCGCTGGTGACCGGCGGGGCGCGTGCCGCACCGCGTGGCTACTTCGTCAGCCCCGCCGTATTCGCCGGCGTCACGCACGAGATGCGGATCTCCCAGGAGGAGATTTTCGGACCGGTCGTCAGCGTGATCAAGTTCAGGGACGAGGCCGACGCGCTGCGCATGGCCAACGGCACCGCCTACAGCCTGGCCGCCGGCGTCTGGAGCCGCGACATCGGCCGCGTCCAGCGCCTCGCCAAGCGGCTGCGCGCGGGCACGGTGTGGATCAACACCTATGGCTACACCGATGTGCGGTTGCCGTGGGGTGGCGATCGCGACTCGGGACTGGGCCGCGAGCATGGCACGGCCGCTCTGGACAATTTCACAGAGCCGAAGGCCGTCTGGATGAATCTTGCGGTGTGAGCCAGGCGTCGGTTGACGCGGACGGCCGCCATTCGCATCGGCGGTCGTCTGCGCGATCCAACGGATCAGTCGGCCTTGGCGCCGGTCGTGATGATCGAGCCGACGTGGTGGCCACGCAGCGCCGCCGTCAGCCGTCCCGGCACTAGGCCGTTGACGACCTGGACCTGCGAGATGTGGCGTGCGTTGGCCATCACCTCGAGCAGCGTGCGGTCGAACGGCAGCGTGCCGTCCTGCCTGGCCAACGCATCGAAGCTGGTCTGACCCAGCAGTCTTGCTTTTGCCGCGTCCGGCCCGTTCGGGTCGACCGTGTAGACGCCATCGACGTCCTCGACGATCGTCAGTCCCGCGGCGCCGAGCGCATCGGCGATCAGGAAGGCGCCGGTGTCGGCCCGATGCGTCGGAATGCGCGAGGTCGGGAATTCGTGGTGGTGATAGGGCGGGAAGGCACTGCCGACCACTGCGCGTGCCGCGGTGAGATGAATCGCGAGCTGGTTGGCGATCGTCGGATGCTCGATGTAGGACACGCCTTCGCAGGCCAGCAGCGCCGCCAGGATGTGGCCGTTCTGGCCGGCCTCGCTGGCGGCGAGCGGTGCGAGCGAGCCGACCGGCAGGCCGAGATCGAGGCCGACGCCGTAGAGATGTCGGGCGCGGATACCTGCGCCGGTGAGGATCAGCAGGCGGTGCTCCGGCAGCAGCTTCCTGATCTCCGCGACCAGCGGCAGGATTGCCTCGGCGCCGCGGTCCATGATCGCGCGGCCGCCGATCTTGACGACCTGCAGCCAGGGCAGCAGCGCGATAGGGCGTTTGCCGGCGACAGGACGGGTGAGCTTGTCGTCGAGCAGCGTCTGGCGCGCGAGCGGCGAGGCGACGTGCTTGATGGTGTTGGTGTCAGCCATGGCGGTGGGGCCCTCAGCTCGCGGTGATGATGGTGCCGACGTGCTCGCCGGCGAGCGCACGGGTCAGATTGCCGGGCACGAGTCCGTTGACGATCTGGACCTCGCGGACGTGGCGCGAGGCTTCGAGCAGGTCGAGCATCGGGAACTCCAGGATGGAGTCCGCCAGACCCTTGGCCTTCATCTCGGGCACCGAGATCTTGGGAATGAAGGTGGCATTCTTTTCGGTCTTCGGATTGGCGGTGTAGAGGCCGTTCTCGTCCTTCACGTAGATCATCGCCTTGCAGCCGAACTGCTCGGCGACCAGGAAGCAGCCGGCGTCGGTGCGGTAGGGCGGGATGACATCATCGGCCGAAGGGCGCATCCACAGGCCGTAGGGCGGCATGCCGCTGAAGACGACCGCGTTGACCTCGGCGAGATAGAGCGGCACGGCGGAAAGACCCGCGCCTTCCACCGCCGAGATGCCGTGCTTGGCGAGCAACTGGCCCAGCATTGCCGCGTTCTGGTCGGCAACGGAGGCGCCGAGCTGCGACAGCACGCCGGCCGGCAGATTCAGTCCGGCGGCGATCGAATAGAGGTGGCGCGCGCGGGTGCCGGCACCGGTCCCGATCAGCATCTTGTGCGCCTTGCGGGCGGCGACGATCTCCTCGACCAGCGGATAGACGGCGGCACGGCCGCGATCGATCATGCTCTGGCCGCCGATCTTGATCACGGTGGCGTCGGGAAGGATGCGGAAGTCAGCCGCCGTTTCCGCCGCCGCAATCAACTGGGCGTCGGTGAGCGAGCGCTGCATCAGAAGCTGCTCGAGCCCGGCCGTCGTGGTTGCCATTGAAAAACGTTCCTTTCCTCGTGGATGTCCGGCCGGCGTGCCGGATTGGCTGCGCCGTCCACCCGCTCCTGACCGTTTCCCTGAGATGTCCTGGCAGCCGGCTCAATGGCCGGCTATCGATCGCATATTGCCCGTGGAATACACGACCGTTCGTGGCCCCGACAATCGTCTGCGGAGCAGGTTGGCCCACGCTGTCATGCGCGAATATCGATCGCGCCGATCCCGCGGGTCCATCCAGTCAGAGAAAATCCCTTGGTATTTCAATTAGCTATATCGAGAATCATATAGCTTCACCCGAGCGGTTTGCAGGGTTTCCGACAATGCACAAAGTTTCGGCATAATCGAGCCGACTGCGGCCTGGCCCGATTGATCGCAGCGCCAGGTTGCCGGTGAACGGCAGCCGCGATCATTTGAGAAGCTCGCAGATCGTGGGTCGATTCTTGTCGAATACGGCGCAGCGCCGCGACACGCTCCACCACCACTGGTCCAGCGCGCAACGCGTGCAGGGCAGCCTCACGCTCATGCCCTGCGCGAAATTGATCCACTCGGCGAACCTGAAGCAGGGGACGGCGATCAGGACAGGGACATCCGCGGCCAGTGCCTGCTCGATCAGATAGGTCAGGCCTCCGCCTTCGCTTTCCTGGCGGCCGAAGCGGTTGACGATGAGAAGATCGGCGCCCTCGCTCAGCGCCCCCGCCACTGCTGAGCCCGCCTGCAGCAATTGGCCGACGTCGAGGCGGCAGCCGCCGGCTTGGCGCCCAAGCCGCTGCAGCAGAGAAATCTCGACACCGCTGTGCACCAGCGTCGCCGCGATCTCGTGCGCGTCGAGAGAGCGCTGGACACGCTGCACCAGTCCGACGGCACGAACGCCGCGAGCCCGAAGACGGTCTGCGAACTCTCGTAACAGCTGATCCGGCTCGTCGCCCTGATCATACACCAGGGCAGCGAGGTCGCATTCGGCGTCGAACATCACGCGCTCCGGAGTGAAAATGACGGTGGACCCGTTTGCGGGAAGGCCGCGGACAACTGTCCGCGGCCTTCATGTGGCTCAGGCCGTGAGGCCCGGTCCGTTGATGATCTGCAACTGGGTGAACTCGGCGAGGCCTTCCTCGGCGAACTCGGTGCCGATGCCCGATTGCTTGGCGCCGCCGAACGGGATGTGCGGCGCCATGTCCAGGTGCTTGTTGATCCACACCGTGCCGGCCTCGATCTGGGTGGCGATCTCATGCGCGCGTTTCGGATCGGACGACCAGACCGATGCGCCCAGGCCGTAGCTGGTGCCGTTGGCGCGGCGGATGACGTCGCTCGGGTCGGAGTATTTGATCACCGGCAGCACCGGTCCGAATTGCTCCTCGTCGACCAGCTTCGAGCCTTCCTTGATGTCGCGCACGATCGTCGGCTCGATGAGGTAGCCGGGACGATCCATCGCAGCACCTCCGGCGATGACCTTGCCGTTCTTGTGCGCGTCGTCGAGGAACGCCTTCACTTTCTCGTATTGCATCCTGTTCTGCAGCGGCCCGAGCTTGGTGCCCTGTTTGGAGCCGTCGTCGACCACGGTGTTCTTGGCGATCGCGACCAGCTCGTTGCAGATGTCATCATAGACGCTCTCGTGCACGTAGAGCCGCTTGATCGCTAGGCAGACCTGCCCGGAGTTCTGGAAGGCGCCCTCGAAGATACCGGGCGCGACGGTCTTCGGATCGACGTCGTCGAGCACGATGCCGGCGTCGTTGCCGCCGAGTTCGAGCGTGATCCGCTTCAAGGTCTGCGCGGCGCTGGCCATCACCTTCTGTCCCGTCGCGGTCGAGCCGGTGAACGAGATCTTGCGGATGTCCGGATGCCCGGTCATGCGGTCGCCGAGATCGTTGGCGTCGGTGATCACGTTGAGCACGCCGGCCGGCAGCACGTCCTTGACCAGCTCGGCGAATTTCAGGGTCGAGAGCGGCGTGGTCGGGGCCGGCTTGACCACCAGCGTGTTGCCGGCGAGCAGGGCAGGCGGCAGCTTGAAGCCCAGGATCAGCAGGGGATAGTTCCAGGGAATGATGGCGCCGACCACCCCGAGTGGACGGCGATAGGCTTCGACCTGGCGGTCGCCCGAACTCTCGATCACGCGCATCGGCAGCTCGAGCGTCGCGAGATAGCGGAAGAACGCGGCCATGCCGAGCACCTCGCCGGTGGCGTCGGTGAGCGGCTTGCCCTGTTCGCTGGTCAGGATCCGGGCCAACTCGCCCGAATTGGCTTCGATGATGTCGGCCATCTTGCCAATGAGCCGGCGACGCTCCTCGATCGCAGTCGCGGCCCAGGCGGGGAAGGCCGCCTTGGCGGCGGCGACCGCCTGGTCGAGCTGGGTTTCGGAGGCCCGCGGACACTGCGCGAGCACCTCCTCGGTCGCCGGATTGATCACCGGCATGGTCGCGGCGCCCGGCACCAGCGTGCCGCCGATCAAGAGATGATAGTCGCTCATCGGCATGACTCTCCCTGCAAGATGTGGCACTTCGGCCACGTTATATCTGAAGCTATATCACGATGAATACAGCAGCGCCACCGCGGCATTTCCGCTGCCGCGCTGGACGCGATGGCATTTTTCGCTATAGTCATACGGAAATAACGGTGAATTGATGTGGAGCCATCATGGAGCTGCGGGCTAAGGCGCTGACGGTCTGTGAGGTCGTCGACGACGGTGAGACGATCTCGCTCGGGTTCGAGGACGCGGCCGGCAATGCGGCGGCGCTCAGCCTCTCGGTCAGCCAGGCCGGCGCGTTGGTCATGACGCTGCCCGGCCTCCTCGAGCTGGCGCTGCGTACGCGTTATGGCGACCAGGCACTGCGCTACGCCTATCCGCTGGCGTCCTGGACCATCGAGCAGTCGACGGATTCGACGAAGCGCATCATCACGCTCGCAACGCCCGACGGCTTCAGCGTCCGGTTCGCGATTCCCGACGATCAGCAGAACGTGCTCGGCGAGGCGCTGCTGATGCGATACCCGTCGGCACCGGCGATCCGGCCGAACTGATCGCGCGGGGACCGATCCGAACGTTGGTCAGGCCAGGGATTTCCTGCCTGTTTCGAGGGCGGCGGCCGGCGCGTCGGCGTCCTCCGATGCCCTGCGAGAAGCACGATGGCCGTCATATGTGTTGCCGTTACCGTCTCCGATCACTGGGTCGGTCAGCAACCGTCGCGGCCGGATCACAAGCCGCTCCACAATGCTGCGGCACGGTGCCGCGCCTTTGACAAGTACCTCAGGGCGCGATCGTCTGTTTCTTATAATCTTGAACCCGTTCGCGCCGCCGCGACACCACCACGTCGAGCTCCACTGGTCGGGCCCTGATTGGAATTGTTTCGAATTGGACTTGCGCATGTTGACTGCTGATGAGATCGTGCACGTCAGGTCGTCGTTCGACTTGGTATTTGCCAATGCTACACAGATGACGACGACGTTCTATGACCGCATCTTCGAGCTCGCGCCGGAATGTCGGACGATGTTTCCCGCCGACATGGACGTGCTGAAACGGGACTTCATCGCGACCCTGGCGGTCCTCGTCGGCAGCCTCGATCAGACGACTGGTCTGTTGTCCAGCACCGACATCCTCGGCCGCAATCATGCGCGCTATGGCGTCAGGCCGGAGCACTATCCGGTGGTCGGCGAAGCGCTGCTGTGGACCCTCGCCAAGGGACTTGGTCCGCAATGGAATGATGAGGTCGAGCAGGCCTGGCGCAAGGTCTACGGCATCATCGCCCAGCGCATGATCGCCATCTCGGCCCGCGCGCGGCGGCCCTGATCATGATCTAGCTGCGCACGATCGAGCCGGAGCGGCCGACGAGACGCGCGAGCTGCTTGAAGCGTCCGCCGACGCGGTCGGCGACGAGGTCGACCATCTGGTGCTCGAACACCAGCATCAGCTTGCGGTCCTGGGTGCGGAAATGCGTCGCTGGCAGCACGCCGGGCCGCGCCGCCGAGATCAGATGCGCGACGCGAAACGCGGTGCCGAGCAGGCGCGCACGATCGATCTGAGCCGGGCTCAGCTGCTCGGTGAGAGCAGGCGGCTTCGCCTCGTTGCCCAATCCCTCGTAGCGGAAGAACACCGACAGCGCGGCGAAGATGCGGCCCTCATGGCTGATCGAGCCGAAATTGCCGTTGAGAATGATGCCGTAGGTCTGCTCGCCGCGATGGTCCGGATGCATGCGCCAGCCGATGTCGGACAACAGGCAGGCCGCGTGCCGCAGCCGGCGCTCGTCCTCGGTCTCGCGGATGTGCATCACGCGGAACAGGCGGTCGGTCCAGTCGATCAGCTCGCGGGCATGCTGGGCCGAGCGCGACAACAGCTCGTTGAGGCCCTGCGCCGCGCAGAGCAGCCCGTCCTTGGCGCGCTCGGCGTCGGGAAGCTTGGAGTAGAGCAGGCCCTCGCGCACGCCGAAGGTCGAGAACACGACGGTCGTCGGCCTGGCGACGCGGATGATGTGCTCGAGCACCAGCGCGGCATAGGCGAGCAGCGGGCGCCGCGCCTCGGCGATCGCTTCGATGTCGGCCAGCATGTCGGCGGCGACGAGACGGCGCAGCCGGCGCACGAAGGCCAGCGCGTCGGCCGCCGGGATCGCATAGCCGTGCATCACCCCGAGCGGATAGCCGCTCTGGATGATGTGGATGCGCGCCAGCGCGCGCCAGGTGCCGCCGACCGCGTAGAAGGTGCGGCCCTCGCCGGCCAGCAGCTGCGGCAGGTCGGTCAGCGCCTCGCTCGCGATGCGCTGCGCCTTCTTCAGCGATTTCTCGGCAAGATCCTGCAGCGCAAGGCTGCCGAGCGGCAGGGTGACGCCGCTGCGGACCTGGTGCCCGCGCACGTCGATCAGCTCGAGTGAGCCGCCGCCGAGATCACCGACGATGCCGTCGGGCTTGTGAATGCCGGAGATGACGCCGAGCGCCGAATAGCGCGCCTCTTCGGCGCCGGTGAGGATCTGGATCGGGGCGCCGCAGATCTTCTCGGCCTTGGCGATGAAATCGGGGCCGTTCGAAGCATCCCGGCAGGCGGCGGTCGCGATGGCATGAACCTGCCCCACCCGCTGCACCTTGCACAGCGCACGGAAGCGCTTCAGCGCGGTCAGCGCCTTGTCGACGGCATCAGATGCGAGAAGGCCGGTGGTCTGGACCTCGCGACCGAGCCCACACAGCGCCTTCTCGTTGAACACGGTGACGAGACTACGTTCCATCGCCTGGTAGACGACGAGACGGACCGAATTCGAGCCGATGTCGATGACACCGACGCTCGTGGCCCTCGTGCGGGGCGGCTTCACCACGGCATATCCCGGCGCAGAAGGCCCCGATGCAGACAGCCCCTATGAAGGAGAGCGTTCATTCCGGCGCGTGAGCCGGCGCGGCGATGATTCCTTGAGCGACTTTCCACGGCCGGACAGACTCGGATTCGTCATGAAGTAATTGTGCAGGTTGAACGGCTCCTCGCCCTTCGCGGCCTTCATACGCGTTGACGACCCATCCGGCAACAATTGCCAGCTCTGCTCGGTATCCTTCAGGTTCGCGACCATGATCTGTTCCAGGACCTGCTGATGCACGGTAGGGTTCTGAAGCGGGCACAGCACCTCGACGCGGCGGTCGAGATTGCGCGGCATCATGTCGGCCGAGGAGATGTAGACGGCGGCCTTGGCGCTCGGCAGGCCCTGACCCATACCAAAGCAGTAGATGCGGCCATGCTCGAGGAAGCGGCCGATCACCGATTTGACGCGAATGTTCTCCGACAGTCCGGGGAGGCCGGGACGCAGGCAGCAGATGCCGCGCACGATCAGCTCGATCGACACGCCGGCCTGCGAGGCCTCGTACAGCGCGTCGATGATGTCGGGATCGACCAGCGAGTTCATCTTCATCCAGATCACGGCCGGCTTGCCCTGGCGGGCGAAGCTGGTCTCGCCGTGGATGTGCTCGATGATGCGCTTGCGAAGCGTGAGCGGCGACACCGCCATCTTCTCGATGTCGATCGGCTCGGCATAGCCGGTGATGTAGTTGAACACCCGCGTGACGTCGCGGCCGATCACCGGGTCCGACGTGAAGTAGGACAGGTCGGTGTAGATGCGCGCCGTCACCGGATGATAGTTGCCGGTGCCGGTGTGGACATAGGTGGTGAGGCTGCCGCCCTCGCGGCGCACGACCATCGACAGCTTGGCATGCGTCTTCAGCTCCAGGAAGCCGTACACCACCTGTACGCCCGCGCGCTCCAGGTCGCGGGCCCAGCGGATGTTGGCCTCCTCGTCGAAACGCGCCTTGAGCTCGACCAGGGCCGTCACCGACTTGCCGGCCTCGGCGGCCTCCACCAGCGTGCGCACGATCGGCGAATTGTTGGAGGTCCGGTACAGCGTCTGCTTGATCGCAACGACGTCGGGATCGCGCGCCGCCTGCTGCAGGAACTGCACGACGACGTCGAACGACTCGTAAGGGTGATGGACGATCAGGTCCTTCTGCCGGATGGCGGCGAAGATGTCGCCGCCATGGTCGCGGACACGCTCGGGATGGCGCGGCACGTAGGGCGCGAATTCGAGGTCGGGCCGGTCGACCCGCGTCAGTTGCGACAGCTCGTTCATCGCCAGCACGCCGTCGACGACGAACACCTCGTCATCCGTCGTGGACAGCGCATTCTGCACGAAGCGGCGCAGCTCCTCCGGCATGTTGGCCTCGATCTCGAGCCGGATCACCGAGCCGCGGCGGCGCCGCTTCAGCGCTGTCTCGAACAGCCGCACCAGGTCTTCGGCTTCTTCCTCGATCTCGATCTCGCTGTCGCGGATGATCCGGAAGGCGCCCTGGCCCTTCACGGTGTAGCCCGGAAACAGCCGGCCGATGAACAGTCCGGTCGCCTGCTCCAGGGTGATCAGGCGGATCACGCCATCCTTGGAGCCGGGGAAGCGGATGAAGCGGTCGATCTTGCCGGGCATGCGAATGAGGGCGTTCATCGGACGCCCGTCCGCGGAGCGGATCAGCTGCAGCGCCACCGTGAAGCCGAGGCTCGGGATGAACGGGAACGGATGCGCCGGATCGATCGCGAGTGGCGTCAGCAGCGGGAAGATGTTGGCGAGGAAATGGTCCTCGATCCAGGCGCGCTCGCTCCTGGTGACGTCCTGACCGTCGACCAGCACGATGCCGAGCTCGCCGAGAAACTTGCGCAGGTCGCGCCAGATCGCCTGCTGGTCGATGGCGAGCTGCGACACTGTCTCGTTGATCAGCTTCAGCTGCTCGGTCGGCGTCAGCCCGTCGGGGCTGCGCTCGGCGATGCCCTCGCGGACTTGGGCGCGGATGCCGGCGACGCGCACCATGAAGAATTCATCAAGGTTGTTGGCGGAAATCGACAGGAAGCGCACCCGCTCCAGGGCGGGATGGCGCGGATTGACCGATTCCTCCAGAACGCGGCGGTTGAAGTGAAGCCAGGACAGCTCCCGATTGATGAATCGCTCGGGGCTCGAGGCAATCTCGATGGACGGCGCCGAGACCGGTGCTTTCTCTGAAATTTCAGTAACTTGCTCGGTATCCATAGGGAATTCGATCCATATCCGTCCAGTCGCGAATGGTCGACCGTAGCCCAATCTGGGTGACCAGGGGATGACGTTGCCGGCACCATTGAGGTTCCGTCATCAACCGCCGTCAAGATGGCCGCCGGTCACGCCGGGCGGAGCAGCTCCGCCGCCAGCGCCCGGGTGACGGGGCGTCCGAGCCGCAGCGACTCGTTGTCCAGCAGCGCGATGGTCTGGCGTGCCGCCGCATAGGACCGCTCGATGTGGCTGGCGAGATAGCTGACCACGGTTTCGTCGATCGCCATTTGCCGGTCGGCGGCCAGCTTGACGATCAGGGCCCGGAACAGCTGGTCGTCGGGCGGCAGCAGCGTGACCACTGGGACGGCACGCAGCCGCGACCTCAGATCGGCCAGGGCGATCGGCAGGGCCGCCGGGGCCTCGCGTGCCGTGATCAGCACGAAGGCCTCGTCCTGGCGGGCCAGGTTCAGCAGGTGAAACAGCGCCCGCTCGTCGAGACCGGTTGCGGTCAGATCCTCCAGCACCAGCGCGCCGGTGGCGAGCGCCCCGGGGACCACGCCTGCCTCAAGGGCATGCGCGGACAGCGATCGGGCGCCTGCCTGCTCGGCCCAGATCGCGGCGAGGTGGCTCTTGCCGGAGCCGTCGGGGCCGACCAGGAACATGGTCCGCGCCGGCCATTCCGGCCAGGCGTCGACCAGAGCGAGCCCGGCCGCGTTGCCTGGACCTTCGAAGAAATTGTCCCGCGTCAGGCTCTCCGCATGCGGCAGCGCGAAGGCCAGCTGACGAGGGGGGATATGGCCGGCCAAGATCGAATTGCTCCGTATCGTGTGGTGCGTGAGGTCAGGACGGGCCCTCCGCGGAGGATCACCGGACCTCGATGGTGCTCATGTGGCGCACCCAGTCGACGAGATACAGCCCGACCGACACGAGGGTAAAGACGGTGACCAGCACCATCAGCACCACATCGTAGGGCCTGGGCTCGAAGCCGAAGCTGAGCGAGGCCAGCACAAGCGCCGCGAATCCCACCTGGGCGACCGTGTTCAGCTTGGAGACCATCAATGGCTTCATCGCGACCGGCCTGTCGAACAGCCAGGACACGATCACCGCCGAGACGATCATGATGTCGCGCGAGACCACCAGGATGACGATCCAGCGCGGGATCGCGCCCCAGATGCCAAGCGTGACGAAGATCGAGACCAGCAGCGCCTTGTCGGCGAGAGGATCGAGCAGCGCTCCCAGCTCGGACCGCAGGTTGAAGCGCTTGGCCAAGAAGCCGTCCACGGCGTCGCTCACCCCCGCGACCACGAAGACCAGAAACGCGATCTCCATCTGGCCGGCCGCAATGGCCCAGACGACGATCGGAACCAGCAGGATTCGACCCAGCGTGATCAGATTGGGGATACTGTGGGGAATGGTCACGCAGCGGGTCCCGACGACGACTCGATCAAAAGACAACCCGATTCCGAAACAGGGCGAACCGGTACGGTTCCTAGATAGTGTGGGGACGAGCCCCTTGCGAGCCATTGCGCGCGGCCGGATTCCGACGTAACCAGCGGCCAGATTAGGGGTTTTTACCATGACCGAGCGCAAGAACGGGCTCACTTATGCAGATTCGGGCGTCGATATCGATGCCGGAAACCGTCTGGTCGATCTGATCAAGCCCATGGTGCGCGCAACCGCCCGCGCCGGTGCGGATGCCGAGATCGGCGGCTTTGGCGGCCTGTTCGACCTCAAGGCCGCTGGATTCAAGGATCCGGTGCTGGTCGCGGCGACCGACGGCGTCGGCACCAAGGTGAAGATCGCGATCGAGACCGGGCTGCATGGCGGCATCGGCATCGACCTGGTCGCCATGTCGGTCAACGATCTCGTCGTGCAGGGCGCCGAGCCGCTGTTCTTCCTTGACTACTTTGCGTGCGGCAAGCTCGACCCGGAGGCGACGGCGTCGATCGTGGCCGGTATCGCCGAAGGCTGCCGGGAATCCGGCTGCGCGCTGATCGGCGGTGAGACCGCGGAAATGCCGGGCCTCTACAAGGACGGCGACTACGATCTTGCCGGTTTCGCGGTCGGCGCGGCGGAGCGTGGCACGCTGCTGCCGTCTCCCGACATCGCGGCCGGTGACGTGGTGCTGGGGCTCGCATCCTCCGGCGTCCACTCCAACGGCTATTCGCTGGTGCGCAAGATCGTCGCCCAGTCCGGCCTCGGCTTCGATGCGCCGGCGCCGTTCGCGCCGGTCCTGACTCTCGGCGCGGCGCTGCTGACGCCGACCCGCCTCTATGTGAAATCATGCCTTCGCGCCATCCGCGAGACCGGTGCGGTGAAGGGGCTCGCACACATCACGGGCGGCGGCTTCACCGACAACATTCCACGCGTGCTGCCGAAGCATCTCGGCGTTTCGATCGACCTGACGGGCCTGCCGGTGCTGCCGGTCTTCAAATGGCTGGCGGAGCAGGGCGGCATTGCCGAGCGCGAGCTCTTGCGCACCTTCAATTGCGGGATCGGCATGATCGCGATCGTCAAGGCCGAGGCCGTCGATGCCGTCATCGAGGTGTTCACCGCGAATGGCGAGCACGTCGCGCGGCTCGGCGAGGTCGTTGCTGCGACAGGCGACGAGCGGGTGATCTACACCGGCGCCCTCGATCTGGCTCTGTGAGACGAGTGTGCCGATGAAGCGCCGCGTCGCCATCCTGATCTCGGGCCGTGGGTCGAACATGGCCGCGCTGATCCACGCGGCGGCGCAGCCGGAATTTCCGGCCGAGATCGCCGTCGTGATCTCCAACCGGGCCGATGCGGCCGGGCTGCAGAAAGCGCAGGAGAGCGGCGTCGCGATCGAAATCATCGAGAGCAAGCCGTTCGGCAAGGACCGCGCAGGGTTCGAAGCCAGACTGCAGCAGGCGCTCGATGCACGCGGCATCGAGATCATCTGCCTGGCCGGTTTCATGCGCCTGTTCACGGCGGAGTTCGTGCAGCGCTGGTATGGCAGGATGCTGAACATTCACCCGTCGCTGCTGCCATCATTCCCCGGCCTCGATCCGCATGGCCAGGCGCTGCGCGCCGGCGTCAAGCTGTCAGGCGCCACCGTGCATTTCGTCATCCCGGAGACGGATGCAGGTCCGATCGTGATGCAGGGCGCGGTCGTGGTCAGGGACGACGACACGCCGGACACGCTGTCGACGCGCATTCTCGGCGTCGAGCATCGGATCTATCCGGAAGCGCTGAAGCTGTTGGCCAAGGGCTTGGTGCGACTCGAAGGCGATCTCTGCCGGACGTCGTCCGTGGAGCAAGGCGATCATACGCTGATCTGGCCGGTCGTCCGCTAGCTGTCGCGGACAAAAAAATCCCCGGCGGGGCCGGGGGCACATCAAGGCTGACGAAGTCTGATCATCGGCGGCGAGCGAACCTGACGCGGAGCTCGTGAGTTGGTTTACGAACCCGCGCTGTGGCGCCCTCCGCCGGGACGATGCTCACGAGAGCTTCAGGTTCTCTGCCGACGTCTTGCCGCGGCTCTCCACCAGATCATATTCGATCGTCTGGTTCTCGTTGAGCGTGGTCAGTCCAGCACGCTCCACGGCCGAGATGTGGACGAACACGTCCTTGTCTCCGCCAGTCGGTTTGATGAAGCCATATCCCTTGGTCGGGTTGAACCACTTCACGCTGCCCTTGTAGGTCGGCATCGCTGTCTCCTCGTCTAGACGAAAAAAAGACGCGGCCACGCTCACGCGTGCCACGCCACAAACGGGCTTCCCGGGATCTGCTCAATTTCCAAAGTCGCGAAACGCACAGTCGAACGGCCAATCCGATTGTACGGGAGATTGCAACACGATTTTCCGCCGATATCAAGGTTGGCGGACTGATGAGAACGCGTCGCGACGTCGCGTCGCCGGCTGTTGCTGCAATTGCGAGGCTTGTGGTGCTGGAACCACAAATCCCTGCAGGGAAGCCGCGGCACGGGCAATCCTCATTGACCGCGATCGGGAACTGCGGGCAAATCATCGCGGCAATATTGAAGCGAATTTGAGCGGCGGTGAAACGGGGCATCGATGCGCGGGGCATCTCAAGCCAGGCCGGATCGGCGAATGCGTAGTGGTGCGTCGGGCGCGATGCTGCTCATCGTCGCGCTCGGCACGGCCGCCGCGTCTTCGCCGTGCGTCGCGCAGGCCAGCCTGCCGAGCATCGCCGCCAGCCCGACGCCGACACCAACGCCGACACCAACGCCGAGCCCACTGCCCAGCCCTGCGCCAGGCGCGATCAGTTCCGAACGTTCGGCCGGCCGAGCCGTGCTCGATCTCGGCTCGAGCTTCCTCGAACGGCTCGGGACTCAGGCCACGCAGGGCGTCACCCGGCTGCAGCGGAGCAATCCCGGGGGCGGCGGCGCGCCGGAGGCTTCGGAACAGCCTCGGTTCCGGACTTGGGGCGAGATGTATGGCGTCACCGTCCGTAGCGATGCGCAACGCGACTTCGTCGGCGACAAGAGGACGACTGGGGGCGGCGTCGCCGGTATCGGCATGCGCCTCGTGCCGGGCGTGAATGTCGGACTATCCGTCGACCAGAGCCGGACCTGGGTCGATGTGCCGCTGGCGCTGCAAGCGGCGACGCTCGATCTCACGCAGTTTGGCTTCAACGCCTCGGTCGACCAGGGACCCTGGACCTGGGCGATCGCGGTCGTCCATGGCGTCGGCGGGATCAGTGCGCGGCGCGACACCAGCCTCGGTGCGGCGACGTCGGTCTACGGCGCCCACATCACGGGCGTGCTGAGCGAGCTCGACTACTACTGGAGCATCGGGGAGAGCCGGATCGTTCCGAAGCTCGCCTTCGAATACACGCGCGCCACGACGGCGGCATTCCAGGAAGCGGGCGGGCTCGACCCGCTGTCGGTCAGCGGCACCTCGCTGGAGCGCGCCCGCGTTCTCGTCGGCGCCGAGTTCGGCCGCTACTTCATCGTCGACGGCAAGATCCTCGACGTCTCGGCCTATGGCAAGCTGGTCGACAATTTCAGTCAGAATCTCGGCGCGCTGACCGTCAGCCTCGGTCCGCAAAGCATCACGCTGCAGGGCCTTGGCGAGGGCCGCTACGGCGCCGACGCCGGCGCGGCACTGTCGCTATCCCTGAACCGAACGGCACGCCTCTATCTCAACTACGATGCAAAGCTTCGCTCGGTGCTGCAATCGCATCAGGGCACGCTCGGCGTCGAGCTCAAATGGTAGCCCGTCATACGGGTTTCGGCGCGACGTAGCCGTTGAAGCCGACGACATCCCGGGCGGGCGCCATCAGAGGCACGAGATTCAGCGGATGGATGAACTCGTCCCGGAAGCAGGCATGGACCTTCGGATCGAAGATGCGCTTCAACCAGTCGATGACGACCTTGTGCCGGTCGGAGTTGCGAAACTCCTTGTGATAGGTCAGCCACAGATCCATGTGGTAGTTGATGCCGAGATCGACAGGAACGAGCGGCGCCCCGAGCGCGACTGCCGATGTCGGCAGAAAGCCGATGCCGGCGCCGCGCTCGACCGCGTAGAGCACGGCAACGCTCGAATTGGTTGAGATGCCGACGATGCCTTCGAGGGAGTCCAGGCCGAGGATGCGCGCATAGCCGGTCTCGTCGAGCTGCACGCCGTGCTGCTTGATGATGCGGTGGTTCTTGAGATCCGCCAGCGAAGTCGGCAGTCCATGCGCGTCGCGATAGGCCTCCGACACGAAGCCGTAGATGTGCAGACGGCCGAGCTTTGCAACGATCACGTCGGGGTTGGTCGGCCGTTCGAACTGGATCGAGATGTCGGCCTCCAGCCGCGACACGTCGGCCTGCTGCATCGCGCAGCTCAGATCGACGGTGATCCTGCGATAGGTCTTCTGGAAATCGATCAGTCGCGGCAGGATCCAGAAATTGCCAGGGCCTTCGGTCACGGCGACGCGCACCGACCCCTGCGTGTCGGTCGACAGCGAGGCACGCCGGAAGATGTTGAAGCTCAGCCGCTCCATCTGCTCGACGTCGAACAGCAACGATCGTCCCTCGTCGCTGAGCGACAGGCCGGATTGATCACGGATGAAGAGCTTGCATCCGAGCTCGTCCTCGAGCCGGTCGATCTTGCGCATCAGGGTTGTGCCGGTCAGTCCGAGCACATCCGCCGCGTTGCGGAAGCTGCGGTGACGCGTACAGAGCAGAAATGCTCTCAAATCCTCCCACGAAGGGTTAAGCGTTTCGTCCGACTTCCTGCGCTGCGTAGATGCAGCACCCCGATGCAAATGTTGCCGCATACACTCCAGCCCCGACAAGTATGATGACGTCATCAAAGCCAAGCTGGAAACATAGATGCAGAACCCCTACCGCGGAAGCACAGAATTCACGCCGCGACATCAGCTCGACGCGCTGCCGCGGACGGATCGGGTCGCGGCGCGGGCGGTCACGCTCGATCGGCTCGGTGAGCTCGCGGCGCTCGCACGCCGGGAAATACCGGGCGTTCGTGCCTCAGAACACGAGCTTGCGGAGTTCTTGCGGCACGATCCGGACTCGATCTTCGCGCTCTACCGCGGCAGGAACCTGCTCGGCGGCATCGCCTTCCTCTATCTCAACTGCTCAGGCCTCGATGCTTTGCTCCTGGATGAGTTCAATTTGAATGATCCGCCGCGCAGATTTCTGGCGCGGCCGGACGAAGACGTAGCCGCCATCTATGTCTGGGCGCTCGTCGCGCAAGGGCGGGGAGCGATCGGTCTCGGCAACGTCGCGCAGGCGCTGCAAGGCGCGAGATTTCGCGCCGCCGATTACTACGCGCAACCATCGAGTCCGGAAGGGCGCGCCTTTCTCGGCGCGCTCGGCTTCACGCCGGTGCCGAGCTTTCAGCCCGATCTCTGGTGGTATCAGCGGCCGTGGAACCGGATGCCCGAGATGATCGCGCCTTCGATCCAGTCGATGAAGGGTTTCGAACAAGGGAGCATTGCGGATGCACAGCATTAGTTCGGCCAGGACAGCAAAGACGAATCCCCGCGCGATCACCGTGCGCATTGCGCGCGATCCGAATGACCTCATGCTCGTCACCGCGATCCGCTCGGCGGTCTACCTGACCGAGCAGGATTGTCCCATGGAGGAGGAGTTCGACGGCAACGATCTGGTTGCAGCCCACTTCCTCGGTTTCGTCGGCAAGGAGCCGGCTGGATGTGTGCGTGTGCGCTTCTTCGGCGACTTCGCCAAGGTCGAGCGGCTCGCGGTGCGCCATCAGTACCGGCGCTCGCGGCTGTCGTTCAAGCTGGTTCGCGAGGCGCTCGACTATTGCAGGCGCAAGGGCTTCAAGAAGGCCTATGGCCACGCGCAGGATCGTCTCGTCGATTTCTGGGCGCATTTCGGCGCCAAGCCGCTCGGCCATAATCGCAAGCTCACATTCTCCGATTTCTCCTACACGGAGATGGTGCTGGACCTCGAGCCGTGCGACGATGCGATCACGCTCGACAGCGATCCCTACATGATCATTCGTCCGGAAGGCGACTGGGATCGGCCGGGCGTGCTCGATCTCTCGGCTGGCCGGCCGGCATCCTCGCCCTTGCACGACTTCGCCGCAGCGAGACCATGATGCCGGGCCGAGATCTGTTCGGTGCCACCGAGGCGGATCCGCCTGTTCTCGTCTGCGCCGATCTGCAGTGCGAATATCTCGCCGAGGGACGCAGGCATCTGATCGCCGATGGCGACGTCGTCATGGCGCGCTGCCGGCAGTTGATCGCGCTCTGGCGTGACAACCTGTGGCCGGTCGTCCATCTCAAGCGGATCGCACAGGCAGCCTGGTTCAACCCGGCTTCCAACCTGACGAACTGGCTTCCGGACTTCAAGCCGACCCCGGGGGAGCTCGCGTTCGAGCATCCGCTGCCGTCCGCCTACAGTTCGGCCCGGTTCGCCGAGTACATGGCGAACATGCGCAGCATGCGCTGCGTGCTGCTCGGCTTCTCGCTGGACGAGACGATCCTCTCGACGGTGGTGGACGGCTTTCACCGCAGTCACCGCTATCAGGTGATCGGAGACGCCGTCGCCTGCCGGCAGGCCTGCGCCGGCGACGCCGCCTTGTACAAGTTGGTTGTAACCAAGGTGATCGGCAATTTTGCCGGTGTCCTCGACGGCGCCGAGCTTATCGGCGCTGGCGGCCGGCTCGCGGTGTGACCGCGGCGGCTATTGGCGGTATCATCCTGAGGCGAGTCGTTCGGCCAGATCGATAATCATACGACGATCGGCCGGATCACTGATCTTGTTGAACGCGACGACGAGGCGAAGGGCCTCGACGACGTGCAGGTCGACCGGATTCTCGCTGAGCAGCCGCAGCAGCTTCTGTTCCGGCGGTTCGCAATTGTCTTTGCTCACGCGGCAGCTCCAGGACCGAGACCACGACATGACCCGAGAGGAAGAGCTCAAAGAGCTGGCGAGCAGCCTCCGGGCAGCCATCGCGAAGGCGCGCCAGCTCAATCTGCCGACCAGCGTCTACATTCTCTCGATGGCTCTGGTTGAGGTGTCCCAGACAATCGAGGCGGAGTTGAGGGGGCAGACCAGCGCCGAATGATTGGCGAGATCATGGACACCCGTGCCGCCTGCTGCAATCAACTCGGCAGACTCGGGGAAGACGCGGCCGGCCATAGCCGCTGCGACGCCCATCAGGCCCGGTCGACCCGGACGACGCGGCCCTTCTCGATGGCGAGCGCGAGCTTGCCGTGCTTCAGCGCCAGCGCGGCCTCGCCGAACAGTTCGCGGCGCCATCCCTGCAGCGCAGCGACGTCGGCATTGTCATCGCCGGCGATCTGCTCGAGATCATCGACGGTGGCGATGACCTTGCTCGCCACGGCGTGCCGTTCCGAGGTCATGCGCAGGAGGACCTTGAGCAGCTCGACGATCGCAGCGCCATTGGAGTTGTTGCGCGGCTTTTCCAGCTTGGGCAGGGCGGCGAGATCGCGCGCCAGTCCGCGCTGCACGGCGGCAACGATGTCGGAGCCCCATTTGGAGCGCTCGAAGCCCTTGGGCAGCGAGCGCAGATTGCCGAGCTTCTCGATCGTTGTCGGGGCATGGGTGGCGATGTCGCCGACGGCGTCGTCCTTCATCACGCGGCTGCGCGGCACGTCGCGGCTCTGCGCCTCCTGCTCGCGCCAGGCCGCGACCTCGATCAACACGGCCAATTCCTTCGGCTTGCGGACGCGGGTCTTCAGCCGCTCCCAGGCGCGCTCGGGGTGGAAGTCGTAGGTCTTCGGCGAGGTCAGGACCTCCATCTCCTCGCTGACCCAGTCGCTGCGTCCGCGCTTCTTCAGGTCGGCATCGAGCGCGGCGAACACGTCGCGGAGATGGGTGACGTCGGCCTCGGCGTAATGCGCCTGCTCCTTGGTCAGCGGCCGGCGCGACCAGTCGGTGAAGCGGTGGGTCTTGTCGGGGCGGTGGCCGGTGATGCGCTCGACCAGTTGGTCGTAGGCGATGCTGTCACCGTATCCCAGCACCATCGCAGCGACCTGGGTGTCGAAGATCGGGTGCGGCACGATGCCGGCGCGGTGCCAGATGATCTCGATGTCCTGGCGGGCGGCATGAAAGACCTTCAGGACCTTCTCGTTCGCCATCAGCTCGAAGAAGGCTTTGAGATCGATGCCCTCGGCCAGCGCATCGATCACCACGGCCTCGTCCGGGCTCGCCATCTGCACGACGCAGAGCAGGGGATAGTAGGTGGTTTCCCGGAGGAACTCGGTATCGACGGTGACGACCGGGTGGCGGGCGAGGCGGGCGCAGGCGGCTGCGAGGTCCGCGGTGGTGGTGATCAAGTCCATGAACGATCCATGACGAGGCTCTTACGCCGTCGTCCGAAAACGCTGACAAGTCAAGGGTGTCGGCAAAGGGTAAGGGACGAAATTCGTCTCCGCTTGTCGGCCCAATCCGCCCCGAACGCAAGCGCCAGTGTCTCGGCCGATCGCTCTATGGTTGATGATGGGCGGGCAGGGGGCCGGTCAGTGATGCCGGACGCGGCCCGCGGGCCGGCGCGCCGAGGGCACAGCGAGCACGATCAGGCACAAGGCGATCATCGCCAGACCCATGAATTCGAACACCAGCGCGTCCACGTCTCAGACCTCCCCGACTTGTTGGTTCAACTTGTCGGGGCTGCGTTGATCGTTTCTTAAGGACCCGGGCGCTGTCAGGGCGATGGTGGACGCGAGGTTAAGACTGCGTGTCAGGTGCCGCAGAACGTCTGCAACACCTGCTCCTCCGGCTGCGGCGGATCGGCATAATCAGCCCGGTCCGGCTGGTCGTCATAGGGCCGGGCCAGCACCGCATGCAGCTCCTCGAACGGCGCGTAGTCGTCGTTCTCGACCGCCGCCGTGATCACCGCCTCGATGCGGTGGTTGCGCGGGATGAAGGCCGGATTGACCTTGCGCATGGCCGCGCGCCGCTCGGCCGGGCTCTGCGGTTCCTCGGTCAGGCGCTGCTGCCAGCGCGCCGCCCATTCCTCGAACCCGGCGGGATCCGCGAACAGCGAACGGACCTCGTCGAGATCGCCGTTGCCGGCGGCGTCGCTGAGACGGCGGAACGTCAGCGTGAAGTCGGCCTTGGCCGCGGCCATCGCGTCGAACAGCGCCTGCGCCAGCGGCTGGTCGCCCTCGCGTTGCGTGAACAGGCCGAGCTTGCGCCGCAGTCCCGCCTGGTGGGCGTCGGTGAACTCCGCGGCGAAGCCGTCGAGTGCAGCCTCGGCCTCCTTGATCGCCTGGTCCTTGTCGTCCCCGAACAGCGGCAGCAGGCATTCGGCCAGCCGGGTCAGGTTCCACAGCGCGATGCGCGGCTGGTTGGCGAAGGCGTAGCGGCCGAACTCGTCGATCGAGGAAAACACCTGCTTGGGGTCGTAGGCGTCCATGAAGGCGCAGGGGCCGTAATCGATGGTCTCGCCGGACACCGAGGTGTTGTCGGTGTTCATGACGCCATGGATGAAGCCGATCAGGAGCCAGTCGGCGATCAGCTTGGCCTGCCGCGCGATCACGGCGTCGAGCAGGGCGTGGTAGGGCCGCTCGGTGCCGGCGAGATCCGGATAGTGCCGGTGGATGACGTGGTCGGCGAGCCGGCGCACGGCGTCCACGTCCTGGCGGGCTGCGAAGTACTGGAACGTGCCGACCCGGATGTGGCTGGTGGCGACCCGGGTCAGCACCGCGCCGGGCAGGGCCGTGCCGCGATAGACCTGCTCGCCGGTGACGACCGCCGCCAGCGACCGGGTGGTCGGGATTCCCAGCGCCGCCATCGCCTCGCTGACGATGTATTCGCGCAAGACCGGCCCCAGCGCCGCGCGGCCGTCGCCGCGGCGCGAAAATGGCGTCGGGCCGGAGCCCTTGAGTTGGATGTCGCGGCGGACGCCGTTGCGGTCGACGACCTCGCCGAGCAGGACCGCCCGGCCGTCGCCGAGCTGCGGCACGAAATGCCCGAACTGGTGGCCGGCATAGGCCATCGCGATCGGCTCGGCGCCCTCGGGCACGGTCTTGCCGGCCAGGATCGCGGCGCCCTCAGGCGTCTCCAGCTCCGTCGGGTTGAGGCCGAGCTCCTCGGCCAGCGGCCGGTTCAGCTTGATCAGGCGGGGCGATGCGACGGGGGTCGGCGCCACCCGGGCAAAGAAATTGTCCGGCAGCGCGGCGTAGGAGTTCTGGAAGGGGAAATGCACGGTCATGGCTCCAAGATAGGCGCAAGGAGGCCGTTTTTCGAGCCCAAACGGCCGTCAGATGAGCGTTTCAGCGCCAGCTCAATTCGACATATGCGCCGACGTTGCAGTGAGGGCCGGGGCGAGCTGGCCTTTTCCGCCGCGAAGCCGAAAAGGGACCGTTCCTGCGGTTGCCGCGCCGGGGCGGCTCGGCTAAACCCTGCGCGCATTCGGCAATGCGCCCTTGCGGCTGCGCCGATTCCCTTTTCCTCACGACGACCATTCAGGACGACCATGCATCGCTACCGGACCCACACCTGCGGCGCGCTCCGCGAGAGCAACATCGGAGAGACGGTCCGGCTGTCCGGCTGGTGCCATCGCATCCGCGACCATGGCGGCGTGCTGTTCGTCGATCTGCGCGACCATTACGGCATCACCCAGTGCGTCGTCGACCCGGACTCGCCGGCGTTCAGCCTCGCCGAGAAGCTGCGCTCGGAGTGGGTCGTGCGCATGGAGGGCAAGGTGCGCCGCCGCCCGGCCGGCGCCGACAACAAGAGCACCGACAATGACGATCTGCCGACCGGCAAGATCGAGCTCTACGTCTCCGACATCGAGGTGCTCGGCCCCGCGGACGAGCTGCCGCTGCCGGTGTTCGGCGAGCAGGACTACCCCGAGGACATCCGGCTGAAGTACCGTTTCCTCGATCTGCGCCGCGAGAAGCTGCACCAGAACATCATGACGCGCGGCGCGATCATCGATTCGATGCGCCGGCGCATGAAGGAGCAGGGCTTCTTCGAATTCCAGACCCCGATCCTGACCGCGTCCTCGCCCGAGGGCGCGCGCGACTTCCTGGTGCCGTCGCGCATCCATCCCGGCAAGTTCTACGCGCTGCCGCAGGCGCCGCAGCAGTACAAGCAGCTGCTGATGATGTCGGGCTTCGACCGCTACTTCCAGATCGCGCCGTGCTTCCGCGACGAGGACCCGCGCGCCGACCGCCTGCCCGGCGAGTTCTATCAGCTCGACGTCGAGATGAGCTTCGTCGAGCAGGAGGACGTGTTCGCGGCGATGGAGCCGGTGATCACCGGCGTGTTCGAGGATTTCGCCAAGGGCAAGCCGGTCACCAAGGGCTGGCCGCGCATCCCATTCGCGGAAGCGATCCGCAAATACGGCTCCGACAAGCCCGACCTGCGCAACCCGATCGAGATGGCCGACGTCTCCGAGCACTTCCGCGGCTCAGGCTTCAAGGTGTTCGCGCGCATGCTCGAGGACCCCAAGAACCAGGTGTGGGCGATTCCCGCACCGGGTGGCGGCAGCCGCGCGTTCTGCGACCGCATGAACTCGTGGGCGCAGGGCGAAGGCCAGCCAGGCCTCGGCTACATCATGTGGCGCGAGGGCGGCGAGGGCGCGGGTCCCCTGGCGAACAACATTGGCCCGGAGCGCACCGCTGCGATCCGCAGCCAGATCGGCACCAAGGAGGGCGACGCCGCCTTCTTCGTCGCCGGCGATCCCGACAAGTTCTGGAAGTTCGCAGGCCTCGCCCGCAACAAGGTCTCCGACGAGCTGAACCTCGCCGACAAGGATCAGTTCAAGCTGGCCTGGATCGTCGACTTCCCAATGTACGAGTACAACGAGGACGACAAGAAGGTCGACTTCTCGCACAATCCGTTCTCGATGCCGCAGGGCGGCCTGGAGGCGCTGCAGACCCAGGATCCGCTGACGATCAAGGCGTTCCAGTACGACATCACCTGCAACGGCTACGAGATCGCCTCCGGCGGCATCCGCAACCACAAGCCGGCGGCGATGGTGAAGGCGTTCGAGATCGCAGGTTACGGCGAGCAGGAGGTGGTCGACCGCTTCGGCGGCATGTACCGCGCCTTCCAGTACGGCGCCCCGCCGCATGGCGGCATGGCCGCCGGCGTCGACCGCATCGTGATGCTGCTGTGTGGCACTACGAACCTGCGCGAGATCTCGCTGTTCCCGATGAACCAGCAGGCCATGGACCTGCTGATGGGTGCCCCGTCCGAGGCTTCGACCAAGCAGCTTCGCGAGCTGCACATCAGGACCAATCTGCCGAACAAGTAGTTCGGCAGGGCTCGATGTAGGGTGGGCAAAGCGGCCGCCGTCAAGCGGCGGCGTGCCCACCATCCATCGGCGCATCCGCCGCGAGATGGAGGGCACGGCGCTCCAGCAGATTGCCGTGAGGAGAGAGCAGGGCACCGCCTTTGCCCACCCGACGGCAGTGTTCTCCCTTATGCCACATGCCACCGAACGGCCCGGCGGCATCCGCGTCAGGACGTCGTCGCGGCGGACGGCGTGATGAAACAGTGCGGCGGCGACGTGCAGGGCCACCACGACCCACGCGATCCATTTGCCGACAAAATGGTGGATCGCGTCGACCGGCGGCTCGAACGCCTCTCAGGCGATCCCCGAGCGCGTCTCGATCCAGCTGAACAGCGCAATCCGTCTCGGCTCGTCGTTATCGGCCCCGAGCTGCGGCATGTCGTCGCCGGTTAGGACGTCACGCCGGTGCAAGATGACCCAGCCTTGAAGGCGTCGCTCCGTATTTGATGTTCTCGCGTTAATGCTGGTTAACACTGCGAACAACTTCGTCCGGGCCTTCGATTGCGTCGAGGCGGCTCCGGATGCGCTCTCGCGCATCGCGCCGAGCTCTTCGAACGGTCACAGGATCCGGCCGTCGTGCCCCGCGGCAAAGTGTTGATTCTGAGAACTAATCGATGGTGCCGGCTGTTAGTTCGGCGCGTTGCGAGACCCAACGCAAAACGCGATCGAGCGGTGTGGCTCGCTATGAGTTCCAGGCGGTACCGATCAGTCGAATGGCGGTTGCGGTGTTATGCAACCTGTCCTTAATAGAAGCCTGTCTGACTCATGTAGTGAACATAGCCAACCAATCACAAGAAGACGGATAGTTCAAAATGACCGTTCGCTGGTGTGCGCTCCTTCTCGGAACTTGCTTCTTCATCCCTGCCGCCTCTGCTGTCCCCATTTCCCCCGATGTCGTTCGTGATCTCGCCGCCCGCGTCGGTCCTGTCGTCGGTCAGGCCGCGACGTGCCGCGAGATCGCCCAGGGACGCGTCCAGACCATCATCGATCAATTCAGCGAAGTGATCCGCCAGGGCTCTTCGAACGGCGGCGAGCGCGATGGGCTCATCCGCACCTTCAACAGCTACATCGCCGAGGGCCGCGGCCGGGTCGCGTCCTCGCAGGTGAACTGTCAGACCGCAGAGCGCCAATTGGCAGAGCTGGAGCGGTCGCTCAGCCAGCAGCAGTCGGCGGCTCCCTCGCTGTCCTTCGCGCTGGCTCCCTCGACCGCGGCCGCGTCGACGCAGCCCACGGCCAACCTGCCGCCTCCGCTTCCGCACGGCGTCAGCGATACTGAGATCCGGTTCGGCACCGTCATCCCGTTCTCCGGAGTCCGCAAGGAGTCCGCGCGCCAGATGAAGCTCGGCATCGAGACCGCGTTCGCGCGCGCCAACGATGCCGGCGGCATCAACGGCCGCAAGCTGCGGCTGATCGCTGCCGACGATGGCTATGATCCGACGCGGACGCTCGGCGCCATGACGCAATTGTACGAGAAGGACCAGGTGTTCGGCTATATCGGCAACATGGGCACTGCGAACAACGCGGTGGCGATTCCCTACGCGCTGGAGCGCCGCGCGCTGTTCTTCGCGCCCTATAGCGGCTCCGCCGTCGTCCGCCGCGATCCGCCCGACCGCTACGTCTTCAACTATCGTGCGAGCTACGCCGAAGAGACCGCGGCGATCGTGCGCTACCTGATGAAGGTCAAGCGCATCCCGGCGAAGCAGATCGCCGTGTTCGCGCAGAACGACGCCTATGGCGACGACGGTGCCAACGGTGTCGCCAAGGCGTTCCGCGCGAACGGCATCAACGATCCGATCATCCGCTACGGTTTTCCGCGCGGCACGCTGGACGTCGACGAGGCCGTCGGCAAGCTGAAGGCGCAGACCAAGCCGCCGATCAAGGCCGTGATCATGATCGCGACCGACCGCGCGGCGGCGAAATTCATCGAGAAGACCCACGAGGCGGTTCCAGGGCTGATCTACGCCAACATCTCGGCGGTCGGATCGTCGTCGCTCGCGGCCGAGCTGAAGCTGCTCGGCTCGAAATACACCAACGGCGTCATCGTCACGCAGGGCGTTCCCTCGGTCGCAGGCTATTCGAGCCTGGTGCTCGACTACAAGACGGCGCTGGAGAAGTACTTCCCGGGCGAAGCGCCGGACTACACCTCGCTCGAGGGCTTCATCTCGGCGAGCATCCTGATCCAGGCGCTGAAGCAGACCACGCCGCTCGAGACCGAGCGGCTGGTCGATACGCTGGAGTCGATGCAGAGCATCGACCTCGGGCTCGGCAGCAAGCTCTCCTTCGGACGCGCCGAGCACCAGGCCTCGCACAAGATCTGGGGCACCGCGCTCGACGAGACCGGCACCTACCAGGCGATCGAGCTGGAATGAGGCGCGGAGGGGGGCGCGGCAAGACGGCCATCGCCGGGCCTTGCCGCGTCGCCCACGCTTCCCGCTGACTTCCGGTGCCGCTGCGATGAGTTCGGGCGGACGAGGCTGCGGCCTGCCGTACTGAGCTCATGGTGAGGCGGAACAGTTGGCCGGATTTCGGGTTTGGATTGCATGCGCAACAACTGTGGGCGACTGCAATGTCCGTGCGAACACAGATTTCGGCGATGATCTTCATGATGGTTCAGGCTGTGCTGTTCGGCGCGGGAGTCCTGACCATTCTCCTCACGCCGCTGAGCGATCACGCGATGATCGCGATGCCGGTCATGATCGCATCGAGCGTGGCGCTGGCCGCCATTCTCTCCTGGCAGATCGCACCGCGGCTGCGTGCGAGATACTGGCGGCGGCGTGGAACCACCCACGACCTGATCTCGGGTTGACGCGGGACGCCGGGCTCCGGACGGCAGGTGCAACGCTGCTTTCGGACTGGTGTGCCTGGCCTTCGCCGCGGCCACGGCAACAAAGAACGGCTGCGGAATACTCAAACCGGCGTCGTTCGCCCACGATTTCACTCCGCCGCATAGGGCGACACAGCGGCGCCGCGACGGTCGTTGCGGCGCAATATCGAAAGCCGGCAGTTCGTTAGAACCAACCCTGAGCCGCACGGTTAGAGAGCATTCTCATGGAGGATGAACCATGCGCGTTTCAGCAGCAGCGACCGTTCTGTTCCTGTCCTCTTGTTTCGTGTCCGCCGCAGCTCTGGCTGAGCAGGCCGACACCACGCCTCGAACGGGCCAGTCCCAAGCCGTTCCTGTGCAGCCCGAACGCACGCCCCAGCAGGCGGACCAGGCCCGGGAGCGCGAGCGGCAGAGCGCCGAAGATACCAAGGTGAACCGCGATTGGACCACGCAACAGCGCGACGACGATCGGATGGGCATGGATCGCATGCGCCAGCACCGCATGGGCCGCATGATGGACCAGGACATGGACCATCGCACCACGGGAAGGAGTTCGCGCATGCAGCGCGACGACGACATGGATCGCCGTTCAAGCAGCTTCGACGAGGACCGGCCGTATCGCCGTATCAAGATCTGCTACGAGTACGAAAATGGCGACGAGTTCTGTCGCTACCGTGACTAGGTGAGGGCGATTGCGACAGCATCGGCTGATGAGGCACCGACCGCACCGCTGCCCGCGGGCTCGCTTCCTGACAGCGAACGAGCTGCTGGTTTGCGTCAGCTTGCGCGGCGTGCAAACAGCAGCGCGCCGCCGAGGCCGCACATGACGGCGCCCGACGCCTGCCGCATCCGCGTCACGAGGCTCGGGTGCGTGACGAGACCGTGCCGTGCTCTGGCGGCCCAGAACGTCACGACCAGGTCGACGCTGGTGTTGAATGCGACCGAGATCAGCCCGAACACGATGGATTGCGCGGCGACGTGGCCCGTGGGATCGACGAACTGCGGAATGAAGGCGAGGAAGAACGCCGCCGTCTTCGGGTTCAGCGCCTCGACGACGATGCCCTCGCGGAAGGCGCGCCGGCTGCCGGTCGTCGTCACCTCGGCCGGCCCTGCGACCCGCGCTTCCCGCCATGTCTTGATGCCCAGCCAGATCAGGTAGAACGCGCCCGCGATCTTCAACACCGCGAACGCCTCAGCGCTCGCCATCACCCGCGCCGACAGCCCGACGGCGCCGGCGGTCACGTGCACGAGCCCTCCGAGCCCAAGCCCGACGCTGGACGCCAGCCCCTCGCTCCGCCCGCCGGCCAGCGTCCGCGCCACGATATAGAAGATGCCGGGGCCGGGCGTCAGCGCGACGATGAGTGCGGCGGAGAGGAACAGGAGGAAGGTGGGGAGGTCGGGCATGACGTTCGTATTATCACCGCAGGCGGCCCTTTTCAGCAGAAGGCTGATGCGATTGATCATCCTTCGGTGCGAGTGGCGCGCGTAGCCGGCTCACCAGGCCGCGGTCGAGCGCCAAACACAACTGTCGTCTCGGCGAACGCCGGGACCCATAGTGCGTGATTTGTCGAGGAACGTGACTGATAGTTGCCGATCGTGCCGATGCCAGCCCGACGGGCAATCTCCGCATCTCACTCATGCGCAAACTGCCCGTCGTGTTAGTTTGTCGCAATCATTCCGCTTGCACCGTCGGGCAAATCACCTCCACATTTCCGGCCATCCCGCCTCGATGAAGAGGGACGGTTCGCGGTCGTCACGAGACGTGAGGCGGGGAGGCGGTGGCTGCAGTCTGTCGCAGCGCGCGTGGCGCGTGGACGAAAGGCAGGGTGCAGACGGTCAAGTCGTGTGGTCCTGACACCCCGATGCTGGTGTCAAGTTCGCGGCGGATGCCTTCCGGCATCGCGCGGATGACGGGGGCAAACAAGCCGGTCCCCGAGGAGAGCGCGAAGCAGCCGCAAAGCCCACCGCGCAGGGAATGCCGGATGTTCGGCTGAACCTGTGGTACCTGCCGCCTGCATTTTTTTTCGCAGGCGGGCCATGGGTTGCGGCCAGCACCCGGCATTCCCTGCGCCCTCTTCATCTGAGAGAGGGCCGAACGACCGGACAACTCGGGCGCTCGCGCCGCGGGATCGGGGACGCGCGTGGCTCGCGAGTTGACTTGAATGAGGGATGCGAAGAACGCGGACGTTCATGGGACAAAGGCCGTCCTCGCCATCGTACCGATGTCAGCCCCGTGCACAAATCCCATCGTTGTCATTCCGGGCTCGCGCTGCGCGCGCCCCGGAATGCGTAATGACGGAGGAGAGAGGCGGGGACTCACTCTCCCCTCACATCGCGGCTCAAGTCACGGCGCGGTCTGGGCCTCGATCTTGAACTGCGCCAGCGCGCTCGGCGGGTCGATGGCGATGAGCTGGGCGAGCTGCAGGGCTGGGACCTTGGCGCGCGGCGAGAGCTTCAGCGTGAAGGTCTGGCGCGGGATCTGGACGAAACGGCTGATGGCCTCGACGGCGCTGGCGACATCGATGTTGTCGGCGGCGACCTGGGCACCGATCGCCTTGATGCTGTCGACCAGCGCCTTGCGCGCGGCATCGCGCGTGATCGCATGACCGCGCGCGTAGTTGGCGACGAGCACGTCCACCGCGCCGAGATCGCGCAGGGTCAATTCCAGCCCGCTGGCCTCGATCTGCTCCGCTGCCGTCGTGGCCTGCTGCAGGTCGATGGTGAACACGTCGCGCGGCACCTGCGACAGCGAGACATTGGCCGAGGCTGCGATGAGGTTGCTGACCTCGAGCTTGAAGGGCTGGAGCGCGAACGCACCCGAGCTCTCGGTCCAGCCGAGGCCGAGATCGGCGTCGAACGCGGCGGTGTCGATGCCGGCGACGAGGAGCGGCAGCAGCGCCGGATTGGACGCATCCAGAGGTCCGGCCATCTTGGCCACCAGGTGCGCCTGGGTCGGGATGGGGCCGACGAACTGGCCCCAGTCGAGGCTGAAATTGTCGATCTGCACCGGCTTGGTGCTCGCCTTGTAGGAGGTCGTCAGCCCCTTCAGCTCGATGCCGCCGATCAGCTTGAACAGCGCCAGGGCTTCGGCCGCACCGGGCTTGGCGCCGGGCACGGCGAATTTGGCGGTCTGGCGCAGCATACCGCCCATGTCGAAGCGCTTGACCGCGAAGCGGCCGAGCTTGACCGGTCCGTTCGGGGTCCGTCCGTCGAAGCCCTCGAACGCGACGTCGCCCTTGCCGTCGTCGAGGTCGAACCGCGTCAGCGCGACCTTGACCGGGCCGTCGGGAGTCTCGACCGCCAGACCTCGGACCTCGACGTTCTTGAACAGGACGCCGTCATAGATGCTGGCCACCTTGTCGATGAGGTCGGGCGTCATGGCGCTCGTTCGCGGCGAGGTCGGCGTCAGGGCAGCGACCAGCGCGGGCAGCTGGATGCGCGACGGCCGCACGCCGAACTCGTCCATCGTCAGGCTGTCGATGTGCATGCGCATGCCGAGATCGGACGTGATCTCGTAGAGGCCCATCCCGGCGGAGCCGCTCAGGCGGATGGCACGATCGTCCTTGGCGGACTCGGTCGCGAACAGGGCGACGATGGCGTTGACGTCGATGTCCTTGGTCACGATGTCGAGCATGCGGCCGTGCACCGTCTCGACCTTGCCGTTCGGCGGCTGCGCCGCCGTGCTGAAGGTGACTTCCTGGATCTTGTAGTTGTCGATGCGGCCGCCCTTGATGCCGTCCACCACCAGCCCGGAATAGCCGAATTCGGTCGGCCCGACCGCGGCGCCGCCTTCCATCGTGCCGGTGACCCGCGGCACCGTGGCCGAGGTGGCGCTGACGGTGGCGAGCTGTTGGGCGAGGGCGCGGGTGGTCTCGAGCGCACCCGCCCCGGCCGGGATCGCCGCGAACCGCGCCGGGCCGGCGTAATCCTTCACCACCAGTTGCGGCAGCTTGTAGCTCAGGCGCAGCGGCGAGGGGCCGGGGATCTGGCCGGCCACGGCGATGTCGCTGATCTCGATGCTGGCGGCCGTGACATGCTCGGAATCAGGCTGGCTCAGGCCGGTCGCGGTGACGGTGCCAAGCGTGACGCTGGCCGGCGGCTGGGTCGCCGATTCCAGCTTGACGTCGGCGATTGTCAATTTGCGGCTCCACAGGTCGAAGGCGACCTTGCCATGGGTCGCCGTGGCGCCACTCTGCCGGATCTGGGCAAAGCTCGCCTCGACCTCGCGCTCGGCGCGGCTCTGGGCGTACCAGGGCACGCCGACGAGGCCAGCGACGGCCAGCGCGACAGCCGTGAGAATTCCGATCACGATACGGGTCATTTGATGTGCTCCGCCCAAGGCTTAGGCAGCAAGTGGTGATGGTCTCAATGAAATCGATGGAGTAGGGATGTGCTTCTGCGAATTGGGGAATCGCTGGCCCGGGATGCCGGCGAGCATGGTTTCGGATGTTGCATGAAAGCCGCCCAGCGTGCATCACATGCGCTTCCACCGGCCGGAAAAACCGACGTCTGACCGAGACTCAAGAGACCAAAAATCCGGGTCGGAAACGCTGGAGCACGTATGTCGTCGTCCTATTCTGAAGATCTTCGTTCCGCAGCCCTGGCCTATCACCGCCTGCCGCGGCCCGGCAAGCTGGAGATCCAGGCCTCCAAGCCGCTCGCCAACCAGCGCGACCTGGCGCTGGCCTATTCGCCGGGCGTCGCCGCTGCGTGTACCGAGATCGCCAACAACCCGGCAGAGGCCGCCTCGCTGACCGCGCGGGCCAACCTGGTGGCCGTCGTCTCCAACGGGACCGCCGTGCTCGGCCTCGGCAATATCGGCCCGCTGGCCTCCAAGCCGGTGATGGAGGGCAAGGCGGTCCTGTTCAAGAAATTCGCCGGCATCGACGTGTTCGACATCGAGATCGCGGCCGACACGATCGACCGGGTGGTCGAGACGGTCGCGGCGCTGGAGCCGACCTTCGGCGGCATCAACCTCGAGGACATCAAGGGACCGGAGTGCTTCGAGATCGAGGCGCGGCTCAAGGAGCGCATGAAGATCCCGGTCTTCCATGACGACCAGCACGGCACCGCGATCATCGTCGGCGCCGCGATCAAGAATGCGCTGTCGCTGGCCGGCAAGCAGCTCTCCGAGGTCAAGATCGTGACGTCGGGCGCAGGCGCGGCCGCCATCGCCTGCCTCAATCTGCTGGTGTCGATGGGAGCGCAGCGCAAGAACATCTGGGTCTGCGACATCGACGGCGTCGTCCATGAGGGCCGCAACACGCTGATGGATCCGTGGAAGGCGGTCTATGCGCAGAAGACCGACAAGCGGACCCTGGCCGATGTCATCGGCGGCGCCGACATCTTCCTCGGGCTGTCCGCCGGCGGCGTGCTGAAGCCGGAGCTGTTGAAGCAGATGGCCGAGAAGCCGCTGATCATGGCGCTCGCCAATCCCAACCCAGAGATCATGCCGGAAGAGGCGCGCGCGGCGCGGCCCGACGCGATGATCTGTACCGGGCGTTCGGACTTCCCGAACCAGGTCAACAACGTGCTGTGCTTCCCGTTCATCTTCCGCGGCGCGCTCGACGTCGGCGCCACCGCGATCAACGAGGCGATGAAGCAGGCCGCGGTCGATGCGATCGCGCAGCTCGCCCAGGACCCGCCGTCCGACGCGGTGTCCCGCGGCTTCGACACCGGCGAGACCCAGGGGTTTGGCCCGGGCTCGCTGATCCCGTCGCCGTTCGATCCGCGCCTGATCCTGCGCATCGCGCCGGCGGTGGCGAAGGCGGCGATGGAGTCCGGCGTCGCGACGCGGCCGATCACCAATTTCGACGAGTACACCGCGCTGCTGGAGCGTTTCGCGTTCCGCTCCGGCCTGGTGATGAAGCCGGTGTTCGCCAAGGCAAAGACGCAGCCGGTCCGCGTGATCTATGCCGAGGGCGAGGACGAGCGCGTGCTGCGCGCCACCCAGGTGGTGCTGGAGGAGAAGCTGGCGCGGCCGATCCTGGTCGGTCGCCCCAGCGTTGTCGAAGCCCGCATCAAGCGCTTCGGCCTGTCGATCAAGGCCGGGCGTGATTTCGACCTCGTCAATCCCGAGGACGATCCGCGCTACCGCTCCTATGTTCAGAGCTATATCGAGATTGCGGGACGGCGTGGTGTGACGCCGGATGCAGCGCGCACGGTGGTGCGGACCAACGCCACGGTGATCGCGGCGCTTGCCGTCGTCAGGGGCGAGGCGGACGCGATGATCTGCGGCGTCGAGGGCCGCTACATGAGCCATCTGCGCCACGTCCGCGAGATCATCGGCTTCATGCCGGGGGTCAGCGACTACGCGGCGCTGGCGCTCACCATCACCAGCAAGGGCGCCTATTTCATCGGCGACACCCAGGTGCGCCCCGATCCGACCGCCGAGGAGCTCGCCGAGATGGCCTCACTCGCGGCCAACCACGTCACGCGCTTCAACATCAAGCCGAAGATCGCCTTCGTCTCGCACTCCGATTTCGGCGGCTACGACACGGAGTCGTCGCGCAAAATGCGGCAGGCGACGGCGCTGTTGAAGCAGCATCGTCCCGACCTCGAGGCCGACGGCGAGATGCAGGGTGACACCGCGCTGTCGGCGACCGCGCGCAAGGCGATCCTGCCGCATTCCAATCTCGAGGGCTCGGCCAACGTGCTGATCATGCCGAACCTCGATGCCGCCAACGTCGCCTATCAGATGATCAAGGTGCTGGCGGATGCCGTGCCGGTGGGGCCGATCCTGATCGGCCCTGCCAGGCCCGCGCACATCCTGACGCCGTCGGTGACGGCGCGTGGCATCCTCAACATGACGGCGGTGGCCGCGGTCGAGGCCCAGGAGCGGGCCGGGAGAGCGCAGCCGACGCTGTTCGCGTAAGCGGGTTGGCGTGATCGAAGTGTGGCGGAATTCGTCCGGTTTCGGTCGTATTCCGCCCGCCTTTATTGTTGAAAAGCGTTCGCGACGTCACATATCCGGCCCGGTGGGCCGGCGACACATCGTTTGAAGTTGATCCGTGAGGGCGAGAATGCCGGGTTTCATTACATTCGGGCGCGTTCTGTTCGCCGTGATCTTCATCTACACGGGCGCGACCAAGCTGTTCGGCATTGCCGCCACCGCCGATCTGATCGCCGCCAAGGTCACGATTCCCACCATGCTCGCGCCCTACGCGGCGCAGCTCGAGGCCGCTGCCAAGATGCCGATGCCGCAGATCCTGGCGATCGCGGCCGGCGCGTTCGAGGTGCTCGCCGGCGTGATGATCGCGCTCAACTTTCTCGGGCGTTTCTTCGCGGCTCTGATGATCCTGTTCGTCGGCGCGACCATCTTCTACTTCCATGACTTCTGGAACCAGACCCCGCCCGACAACGCCAAGACCCTGATCGACGCGCTGAAGAACCTGTCGATCATCGGCGCGCTGTTCATGATCTTCGGCTACGGCAAGGGCCCGAAGGCACCGGAGCAGAGCGCCTACGGAGATATCTAGGAGGGAGCCTTAAGCGGATCGCTTCCAGGCGGTGACGCTGACGTCGTCGGCGGGATCGAGCATCAGCTGATTGGACGGCGTGTAGCCGTGGGCCGTCAGCACCTGCTGCGGCGATCGGTTGGGACCGACGCCTGGAAAGCACGGCGCGCCGCCGGGCAGGGAGACGTGGGGCGCCAGCGACAGGAAGAAGCTGTCGTAGCTGTCCATGAACATCTCGAACACGACCGGACCGCCGATCACGGCCACCGTGCCAGAGCTGACGCCCGCGGCTTCACAGGCGGCTTCGAAGGAGGCGCCCGCCGGATTCCAAAGGGTAGAGAGCGGCTTCTCCGGATCCGGCGCCAGCCCCGCGACCTTGCGGGTCACGACGATGCGCCGGCGCTTCGGCGAGTTCGGCTGGTCCTCATAGGAGTTGCGGCCATGGACGATCAGATCGGCGCCATCGAGGGCCTGGGAAAAGAATGCGGCGTCGCCGGGGAATTTCAGGGCGGGCGGCATCGCATTGTGCGCGTCGGCCAACATCCCGTCGGCCGACACGATCACGTAACCTTCGATACGAAGCTTGGTCACTGACGAAAGGAATCCTGTCTCATTCGGACACTGTCGTCACAACGCTCGAGACCGGCCTTTGGCTCACCGTCGGCAGCTTCGCGACCTTGGCGAGCTGCTCGTCATATTGCGGCAGCGACTGCACCGGCGCCTTGGCGCGCATCGCGACCACCTTGTAGCCGCCGGCCTTCAGGCGGCGCAGCATCTCGGGCAGGGCCTCGGCGGTATGCTTGTGGAAGTCGTGCATCAGGATGATGCCCTTGCCGAGCTTGTCGAGCTTCTTGAAGGTGACGTCGAGCACCGCCTGCGCATTGCGCGCCTTGAAGTCGAACGAGTCGAGATCGCAGGAGAAGATTCCGATGTTGCGGGTGCCGAGATAGGTCACCATCTCCGGCGGATGCTGCAGGGCCGGGAAGCGGAAGAACGGCGCCGGCGAGTTGCCGCCGAGCGCCCACTTCACGGCGCTGATGCCGAGCTCGATCTCTTCCTTGCGCTGATCCTCGGTCAGCTTCTTGTTGGTCAGCGCCGCATGCGACCAGGTGTGCGTGCCGACCGTATGGCCGGCATTGTAGACCTGCTTCAGGATCTCCGGATAATAGGTCGCATGCTTGCCGATGATGAAGAAGATGCCGGTGGTGCACTGGTCGGCAAGCGCCTTGAGCACGCTGGGCGTGTTCTCCGGCCACGGGCCGTCGTCGAAGGTCAGCACGACCTCGTGATCCTTCAGGAAGTCAAGGTCCTTGAAGTGCTCGAAGCCGAAGCCTGGACCGCCGGTCGTGTCGATTTCGACGGTGCGGCCGACGCCGAGCGCCTCGGGGTTCATGCAGGGCGCGCGCGGCGGCTGGGTCTGCACCGCAGCGGCCGGAGCGGGTACGGGTGCGGCAGCAGCCGGGGTCGGTGCCGCCGCCGTGCGCTGCGCCTGCGACCACGCCACGCCAGACGTCAACAGCGAAGCCGCCAAAGAGCTCGCGAACACCAATCCTGCTGCAATCCGCATCGTGTTTCCTCGGGGTTGTTGCAACGGGAGCGCCAGTGCCGAGAGTCGCTCCGTCATCCGGCCGGGATATTAGCCCAGCAGCCGGAGTGGCGCCAAAAGGAAACAAGGCAAAAACACGGGGAAGTTGCCGGCTTCCGCCGCATTCCTGCCGAGTGTTGCTCAGCCGTTCGCCAGCAGCCGGGCGACCGCGGTCTTGACCCGCGTCTCCGTCGGCTCGACCGAGGAGGCGAACACGTCGGCGATATAGCCGTCACGGCCGATCAGATATTTGTGAAAGTTCCAGCGCGGCGTCTCCTTGGGCCGCGCCTCGGCGGCCCAGCGGTAGAACGGGTGGGCGTTGGAACCGGTGACCACCGCCTTGGCGGTCATCGGGAAGGTCACGCCATAGTCCTTGTTGGCCAGCTCGGCGATGTCGCCGGCGATTCCGGGCTCCTGGTTGAAGTCGTTGGACGGCACGGCAATGATCGTCAGCCCGCGCTCATGGAACTCGCTCCACAGCTTCTGGAGGCCGGTGTATTGCGGGGTGTAGCCGCACTGCGAGGCCGTGTTGACGACCAGCACCGGCTTGCCGGCGAAATCGGCGAGCCGAATCGGCTCACCGGCCAGCGCCGGGAAGGAGAAGCGGTAGGCGGTCATCTTGCTCACCGCATTGTCGGCATGAGCCGCCTGCGACGTGAGCGCCGCGCCCGACAACGAGGCGCCGATGCCGAGAACAACCATCCTGCGATTGATCATGTGAATCTCCCTGAGCAGAGCCAGCCCCGTCAGCATGAATGTGCCCGCGCTCGACCTGCCGATGCGTGAACGGCTTCGGCGTTGCGCTGGATCAGACTGCGTTGCGGCACGGGATACCCTTGCCGTAGGGCGGAAAGAGGGACGGCGTCGGTCTTCAGCGCAGCGAAAGGATGAAGTCCGTGCCCTCGCCGGTTTCGCCCTGGTTGATGCCTTGATCGGAGACGATCAGCGAACTTCCGGTCGACAGGGCTTCGCCGAGCCACGCCATGACATCGGCGGGAATGGTGATGCGATCGAGCGCCTCGGCCGCGCTGCTCAGCGGAACGACCTGTTTCAGCTCGGCATCGGCGCCCGCAGACTTCTTACCGCGCCGGACCGCCTTGGCGGCGCCATCGTTCGCCGCGGTGCTCCGCGCCGAGGAGGGCAGCGAGACGACCGACCAGCGCATCGTCGCCGGATCGGCCTTGTCAGCCGTCGCGGTGAACACGTGGGTGCCGAGCGGCTTGTCGCCCGGTGCGATGGTGACCGGGATGTTGAACACCGGAGCGAAGTTCTGCCGCACGTACAGCTTCGAATCCTTGCGGCTGATGAAGATCGCGATCTGGCTGTTGCGCTTCAATTCGGGCTTGGGCGCAATCGGCTTGTCCGGCGCGGCAACACGCGACTGATCCTTGGCGAGATCGTTGGGATCGACCGCCTTCGCCGGTGCCTCTGCCGCCGGTGTGGACGGCGACGCAGGCTGGTCCGCGATCGGGGCGTCGGCGGGCTTGGACTCTACCGACTTGGACTCAGCCGGCTTAGACTCGGCAGGCTGGAGTTCGGTCGAACCGGTGGCTTCGGCATTCGATGCCTCAGCCGGCTTCTCGACAGCCGGAGCGGCCACCTGCGCAGCATTCGTTGGCTCGCTCGCCGGAGCGACGTCGCCGGGGGCAGACTTGGCCTCAGCGTCGGCGGTCGCAGGCCCAATCTTGGTCTCGGCGACACTGGGCTTCAGATCGGCAGTATCGCTTTGAACCTCCACCGGTGGCGAGCGCGATGGTTCGACGCTTGGGGAAGCATCCGAGACCATCGGTGGGAGTCCGTTGGCGTTGGCGGCGTCGGCGGTCCGCACCTGGCGCGACGCGGCGGGCGATCCTTCGCCGGAGCGCGGGCTCTCGGCATGGCCGATCGTGGCGCGCAGATCCGTCGTCGCGACTGTGATCGCGGTGGTGACGGCGGCGCCCTTGTCCGACTTGATCGCCGCCGGCGCAGTCGCATCGGGTTGCACCGATGCGCTCGGCTGCGGCGCCTTCAGTGCAGCGAGCATGGGATGCGAGAAGCTCGCAGGAGCCACCTCGTTCGGCGTGACCAGGACTCGGGATCCCATCCGCGTCCAGCCATAGAAGCGGGTTGCAAAGCTTGGCGGCATGCGGATGCAGCCATGCGAGGCCGGGTAGCCGGGCAGTACGCCCGCATGGAGCGCGACGCCCGACCAGGTGATGCGCTGCATGAACGGCATCGGGGCGCCGCTATAGATGTTGGAGCGATGGAATTTCTGCTTCTGAATGACGCTGAACACGCCCATCGGGGTGGAATGTCCCTTCATGCCGGTCGAGACCGGCGCTTCCGCGAACAGACCGTTTGCGTCGTAGACCTTGAGCTGCTGCTTGTTGATCGACACCGCGATCGTGAGCGGCCCTTGCGGCTTGGCAGCCTCCTTCTCGGTCTTCAGCTTGTCGAGGTGGCGCGCCTTGGGCTTGCGCGGCGCGGCCGGGCGTATGGTCGGAGCAATGGCGACGGGCTGAGAGTCGTTCCAGTAGTAATAAGACGTTGCGTCAGCCTGTGAAGTCGCTGCGAGGGCAAGCGGAACTGAAACGATTGCTGCACAATAGAACCGCCCCCTGGCGGCCGCACGAACGCAGAGCATTCCGGCAAATCCTCAAGAACCATCTGGTCTTTAGTGTCGCAGACGGAGTCTGCGTTCACCAGCTTGGGGCTTCTGCCCTGCGTGATTTCGTTCCAATCGTAGCAGAAAAGCCTCACATCCCGTTAAACGGGTAGGGGAAGGTCACGGGCTGGAGCGCCTTCCTTGCAGGCATTTGTGTCCCTACATGGGCGGTATGCCGAGCATCGGCGGTATAACGGAGACCGACATGTCGTTCAGAGCCACCAAACGGTTTGATCTGTGGCTGAAAACCCTCGCTTGCCTGCTGCTTATCGGATTGTCCTCGCCTGTCATCTCAGCATACGCCGCAGACGAGCCGGATCTGATCTTCCGTCGGTCGACCGTGTTCAAATTGCTCAGCCCGAATGACAAGCTCGCGACCTATGGCGTTGATGATCCAGAGGTCGAGGGCGTCGCCTGCCACTTCACGGTGCCGCAGAAGGGCGGATATGCCGGCTGGCTGGGCCTGGCCGAGGAGGTCTCCGACATCTCGCTCGCATGTCGGCAGATCGGCCCGATCAGGTTCAAGCGCAAGCTCGAACAGGCCGACGACATGTTCCGGCAGCGGCGGTCGCTGTTCTTCAAGAAGATGCAGATCGTTCGCGGCTGCGACGCCAAGCGCAACGTGCTGGTCTACATGGTCTACTCGGACAGGCTGATCGAGGGCTCGCCGAAGAACTCGACCTCCTCCGTCCCGATCATGCCTTGGGGCAAAGCCGATGACGGCGCAGTCCAGAAGTGCGGCGATTTCATTCAATAAGGGACGTGCCAAGAGATCGGCTGCCGAAAGCCTGGCTGGGCGGTTGCTGCTTGGCAGGATCGTGGCAGCCGATCAGCCGCACCAGGCTCTGTGGGGCCGAGGCGGCGTAGCTCTCGGTCCGCTGCTGCGCCATCGGCGTAGCCAGGGAGCTGCGGCGAGACACTTTCGGCTTGGGTATGGGCAAGCGCTCGTCCATGGTGACCCTGAGGGGCAACTTCGTCCCCCAGCGCGCCGCGCTGCCGGATCGCTGTGGTGGCCTGGGAGGTTCTCCCTGGCGGCCACGGTTAACGCAAGGTCGTTAAGAAGCTCTCCATCGGGAGATTGACGATTGCCCCGGATGGCGCTGGCGCAGCGAAAGCAGGTGGTGCTTAGATCACTCTCGGTTTGATTGTACTTTGTGTCGTCGGGTGGGTCGCGATGAAACGAAGCGGAGGGGCCATGAAACCATTTTGTGCCCGTGCCGCAGGCCGCTTGAAACCTGAAGCGGGTAAGAAACCATCAGCGACATGCGAATCCTGTCGTTCCGGCCCGCGTGGATGACATGACGAAAAACAAGCACCAGCGGTCCACCATGCGTTTTCGGCTGGGCGCTGCGGCGCTTGCCGTGCTGGTGTGCCTCTTCTGGCCCTGCGTCGAGGCGCGGACGACGACCCGATTGCCAGATCTGCGCGGCGAGTTCGTCCGGCAGTGTGCGCCTCATATGCTCGACCGGTGGACGCATCCCGAAGCTGTCTGCTCCTGCCTGCATGATCATGCGGCCGCGATGGTGGAGGATGCCGACTTGCGTGAGGCGCTACTGCGCGGGATCAGTGAGACCGGCGTGCCGACCATAGAGACCGATTGGGTGCCCGCACCGAAGCGAGCGGAGATCGGTCCCACGTTCACCAAGATCGCGAAACCCGCGCTGCAGTGCATGTTCGATCCGGCCAACTGATCAGCCGCTGGGCCTGATCTCGATCAGCGTCCATCGTCTGGCGGTGCTCGTTGTCAGTCCAGGCCATATTGCGACATCAAGGACTGCACGTCCGGCCGGCGCATGATGCGCGAGATCCGGGTACTGATGGCAACCTCGTCGCTGTGTCTCGACGATCTCGCAGCAGGCTTGGGCGCAGGGCGGGCCGCTGCCGCGCTGGCGCGGGTTGGCTGATGCCGCGCAGGAGCAGGCTTTTCGGCGGACGACGAGGCGGCCGGTTGCGTCCCCGTGGTCTGGGTGGCCGCCGCCGCCGGCAGGCCGGACTGGGGCGGCGCGGCGACAGGAGCGGCCGCGCGGACGAGGGCCGGTGAAGCCGCGGCCGTGACCGGCGGCGTCGCGAGCGCTGGATTCGACGTCTTGGTAGCTTCAGCAACGGGCGCGGCGGCCGTGAGCGAGTTGGTACGCGTCTGCGACGAAGCTGCCTCAGGCGCCGGGACGGGCGCAGCCAGTGCGGTGAGCGCCGGGGCTGGCGGCGAGATCGGCGCCGGCGGCTCGATGATCGGAAGCGGGGCGGCGATGGCGGCATTGCCTGCGGAGGCGGCCTCGCTGGTGATCTTTTCACTGCGGTCCAACTCGGGCTTCCTGATATCGCTGGGGACATTGAGCGCCTGGGTCTGCGCGTGAGCCAGCATCTGCCGCGCGGTCATCGGCGTCTCCGCCGCAGCCGAGATCGGCAGCAGGACGGCGGTCGCGAAGGCCAGCCGCAGGGTCCTCGTTGACGATGTGAACTTGATCATGGCCGGCTCCTTGCGGTGTGCGATCTGCACTGGGTTCGTTCAGGCCGCGGCGCTGGCGGTCGCCCGGTCGTGGGCGACGACGACACGCTGGCCGCGCATCTTGGCGATCACCTCGTCGCGCGGGCCGAATGCCAGCGTCTTGCCGAAGGCCATCACCATGATGCGGTCAACATGCGCCAAAAGCTGCGGACGGTGCGTGACGACGATCACGGTGCGGCCGGCGGCCTTCGCCTGGGCCAGGGCGTGCGCCAGCGCCCGCTCGCCGTCCTCGTCGAGGTTCGAGTTCGGCTCGTCGAGAATCAAGAGCCGCGGATTGCCGTAGAGCGCGCGGGCGAGGCCAACGCGCTGCCGCATGCCGCCGGACAGTGCCACGCCGCCTTCGCCGATCGGCGTATCATAGCCGTTCGGCAGGCGCAGGATCACCTCATGGGCGCCAGCGGCCTTGGCGGCCGCGACAACGGCGGCCTCGTCGACCTTCGCAAGCCGGGCGATGTTGTCGGCGACGGTGCCTGAGAACAGCTCGATGTCCTGCGGCAGGTAGCCGATGTGCTTGCCAAGCCGGTTTGGGTCCCATTGGCTGTAGGCGGCGCCGTCGATGCGGATCACGCCTTCGCGTAGCGGCCAGACCCCAGCCATGGCGCGCGCCATGCTCGACTTGCCGCTGGCGGAGGCGCCGACGATAGCGAGGCTCTCGCCGGCCTTGAGCGAAAAGCTGACGCCCTTGACCGAGGGGCGGCCGGCCGCCGGCGGCCACACCACGGCGTTCTCGACGTCGATGTCGCCGCGCGGCGTCGGCAGCGCCGTCGGCGCAGCCGTGACTGGCAGGGCCTGGAACAGCTCCTCCAGCCGGCGATAGGCGGAGCGGAATGCGATGATGCGCTTCCACTGCCCGACGACCTGCTCGACCGGCGCCAGCGCGCGGCCCATGATGATCGACGTAGCCATCATCGCGCCGGGCGAGATCTGCTGCTCGATCGCGAGCCAGGCGCCGATGCACAGCAGCGAGGTCTGCACCGCCATGCGCGCGAACTTGGTCACGGAATGCATCGCCGCGCCCCGCTCGACGAGGGTGCTGTGGGCATCGACCATCGCCGACTGACGGCAACTCCAGCGGTCCATGACGATGTCGCCCATGCCGAGGCCGCGCACGACCTCGCCATTGCGCAGCGCCGCCGCGACGAAGCGCGAGGCCTCGTTGGCCAGCGCGTTGGTGCGCTCGACGCTGGCGCGGGTGTAGAATTCGGTGAGCAGCGCCAGCGAGAACAGCACCGTCGCGCCGAGCAAAGAGAGGATTCCGAGATAGGCGTGCTGCAGAAAGCACAGCGCGACGAACACCGGCGTCCACGGCAGATCGCAGGCAATGGCGGCGGTGCCGCTGGAGATGCAGTCGCGGATGGTCTCGGCGTCACGGATGATCTGCTGGCCGAAGCGATGCCGCGGCGACAGCTCCGCCTTCATCATCGTCTCGAACAGCGGGTGGCGCAGCGTGCCTTCGAACTGCACGCCGGCACGGGCCAGAACGCCGGAACGGGCGAATTCGAGGACGCCATACAGCACGAGGAAAACACCGACGATGAGCGTCAGCATGACCAGCGTGCCGAGATTGCGGCTGGTGAGCACGCGGTCATAGACCTGCATGGAGTAGAGTGGCGAGGCGAGCATGCTCGCATTGATGAAGAGGCTGAGCACGAAGGTCGCGGTGAGCGCGGGAAAGCAGGCGCGGAGCGCGGTTCCCAGCGGGCTTCGGGTGGTGCTCGTCATGTCGGATCCCCTTGCGATGGTGCTGGGGAGCTTGGCCTGGGCAGCCGTCGTCGACCGTGACTGACCTCACATAGCTCGAGGCGGATCTGCCGGCGCTTGAGTTGGCCGGTTGCAGCCGCTACCGGATGGATCAGCCGTGCCCAGATTTCGCACTTGCCTGAATCACAGTGACCTCATGCCTGCCGTAACCTCCCAGAACATCCGGCTCGTGTCGGGCCTCGTCCTGTTTGCCTTCGCTGCGACGCATTTTCTCAACCATGCGGTTGGTCTGTTCAGCCTCGAGGCGATGGACGAGGTGCAGGAATGGCGATTGGTCGTCACCCGATCGTGGCCGGGAATGATCGTGCTGGCGGCGGCGCTGCTCGCCCATGCCGTGCTTGCGTTCACCAAGACGGTTCAGCGCGGCACGTGGCGGCTGTCCTCGTGGGAGCTTGTTCAGATCGCCACCGGATTTGCGATCCCACTGCTGTTGCTGCCGCATGTCATCGAGACCCATATCGCGCATGCGCTGTTCGGCGTTCAGGACGGCTACCTTTATGCGCTGGCGTTGTTGTGGCCCAAGGCGGCCTGGATTCAGACCGCGCTGCTGCTGCTGGTCTGGATCCACGGCTGCATCGGCCTGCATCATTGGCTGAAATTCCGGAGCTGGTACCGCCTCGTGCCGCCGCTGCTGGTTGTCCTCGCCGTCGCGGTGCCGATGGCGGCGCTGATGGGCTTCGTGGTGTCCGGACGCTCCGTCGCCGGCTTGCTCGGCAATCCCGGCATGGCCGAGCAGATGCGCGAGGTCACCCATTGGCCGAGCGAACTCGACGCCAAGTGGATTGCCCTGCTGCAGGTTTCGGCGCAGATCGCGGCCGTCGCGCTGCTCGTTGCAGGCGTGACGATCATCGTGTTCCGCCACGTCGCATCGCTCGCAGCGCCGAAGATTGCCGTTGCCGTCACGGGCGGCGCGACGGTGCAGGCCGCGGTCGGTCCGACGCTGCTGGAGATCGTCGGCAGTCATGGGCTGTCGCTCCAGGCCGAATGCGGCGGCCGCGCCCGCTGCGGTCTCTGCCGCGTCCGGGTCGATGAAGGAGCGGAGACGTTGGCGCCACCCGGCCACGCGGAGCGTGCCATGCTCGCCGAATTGGCGGCACCGGTGAATGTGCGCCTGGCCTGCCAGATCCGCCCTGGGGCGCCGCTGACGATCACGCGTCTCGTCGGCGGCCAACGAGAGGAGAGGGTGCCCGCCGTCGACGGCCTCCAGGCTGAGCGCCGCGCGGTGTGTCTGGTTCATGTTCGGGTCCGCGCGATGGCGACCATCGCGCGCGATCGGTTGCCCTCCGACCTCGGCTTCATGATGAACGAGATCTTCGGCGCCATTGGCGGAGCCATCGAAGCCCGGTCCGGGCGCATCGATCGTTTCCTCGGCGACGGCGTGCTCGCCGTCTTCGGCGAGGAGCAGGGAGCAGAACAAGGCTGCCGCGATGCGCTGCAGGCGATCGGCGCCATGGACGTGGTCATGGACCGCGTCAACGAAAAGATCGCCGCGGAGATCGGTCGGCCCGTGGAGCTGGCGATTGGTGCTCACCTTGGCGACATCGTTGTCGGGCAACTGACCCTTGGACGCACCTCGCAGGTGGCTGTGCTCGGACTTGGGACGGAGTGGCCGGCGCTTCTGGCTGAATTGGCGGAGACCAGAGGCTGGCAGCTCGCAATGTCCGGGGGCGTGGCGACAGCTGCCGGCCTTGTTGATCTGGATGGAGCGATGCGTGAGAGGCTTGCCGATCCCGAACAGGGTCGCGAACTGGACGCCATCGGCGTGCGGCGTGCCCGCGACCTTGCAGTCGTTGCGGGCACGCCACCGGCGCGGTCGGTATAGGTGCTCTCGGCTCATTTCTCACGGAACGTCTTGGCGAGCGTGTTGAGCAGCGGGCCGACCAGATATTCGAGCACGGTGCGCTCTCCCGTGGAGATGATGACGTCGGCCTGCATGCCCGGCAGGATTTTCTCGGCGATCTCGGGCGGGATGGTCGAATAGTCGATCACCACGCGCGCCGAATAGTAGCTCTGTTTGCTCGCCTCGTCGGACATCGCGTCCGCCGAGACGCTCGTGACCTTGCCGAAGATCGTCGGCGTGGTGCGCGAGGAGAAATTGGAGAAGCGCACCTCGGCCCTCTGGCCGATCGCGACGCTCTCGATGTCGCGCGGCGAGACGTGCGCCATCACGTCGACGCCTTCGCCGACCGGAACGATCTCGGCGAGCGTATCGCCGGGCTTCACGACGGCGCCGACGGTGTGGACTTTCATGTTCATGACGATGCCGTCGCGCTCGGCGCGGATGTCGACCCGGCGCAGCACGTCCTCGGCGATGACCAGCTTCTCGCGCAGGTCCGACAGCTTGGCCCGGGTGCCGTCGAGCTGCTGGCCGACCTCGGTCAGATATTTCTGCAGCGTCTGATCGATCTGCAGGCGCGTCTGTGCCGCCGTCTGCGTCAGCCGCGCGACGTCGGCCTGCGCCTGGCCGAGGTCGCCTTCGACGCGGGCGCGCTCGCGTTCCAGCTCAAGGAACTTGTTGCGCGGATAATAGCCTGCGGCGACGGCCGGGCGCACATTGTTCATCTGCGTCTCGAAGCTCGCGAGCTGCGCGGAGAGCGCTGCGCGCTGGCGGTCGCGGCCGGCGAGCTCCTGCTGCTGCTGGGCGATCTGCGAGTTGAGGATGTTGATCTGGCTGATCAGGCCATTGCGACGCTCGACGAACAACCGCTGCTGGTCGGCGATGGCAAGCGCCGCCTCCGGCACGTTCTGGCGGTTGAGCAGCGCGTCGGGAAATGTGACCATCCGCGCATTGCCGCGCTCGGCGAGCAGGCGCGCCTCCTCGGCCAGCGCCGCGTCCATCTGCTTGCGCAGGAGGTCGGTGTTGGCCTGGGCCTCCGTCGGCTGCAGCCGAAACAGCAGGTCGCCGCGATGCACGGCGTGAGTTTCCTTGGCCAGAATCTCCCTGATGATTCCGCCCTCACGGTGCTGAACCACCTTGTGATCGCCGGAGACGGACACGGTGCCCGGTGCGATCGCCGCACGGTCGAGCGGCGCATAGGCCGCCCACACGCCGAAGCCGCCGAACACCAGCGCAATCGACAGATAGCCGAGCAGGGCGTAGCGGCTGAAATCGGCCTTGACCGGCTGCGGCCGGTCGGCCGCTTCGAAGAAGCCGTGATCCTGCACCGCTGACATCGACATGCTGCGTCCCCGAGATTGTCCGTGGGGCAGGAGCATCGTCGATGCACAGATTCAGGACTGTGCGGAAGGTCACGTGCCGGAGGCCGGCTACGTATGACGGCCCAATCGAACGAGATCAGCTACTTCCTTTTCGGCCCGAACCGCGGCACGCATTTCGTGGTGCGGACAATACCGGTTTCGGCCATCTTGGAGCCCAAGACCTCCTTCACCTGGCCGGCGGGGCAGGTGCCGTCATCGACCAGCACCCGCTGGCCGAGCCGGAGATCCGTGATGTCCTGCTCGCGCCCGACATATTGCGCCTGCGCGGGTGCGGCAACCAAGAGCAAGATACCGAGGACGCCGAGAGGGCAGGCTGCGACGTCCGCGAACGCGAAGATTTGAGAACGCATCACTTCCCTTCGATCTTCAGGCCTTTGGGCCCGAGATTGATCTGGACACCCTCGGGCTGCTTCTTGGCCTGATATAAATTGTAGCCGAGCACGATGATCGCCGCGCTGAGAATGCCGAGGAGGAAATAGAGGATATTGCGGTGGTCCGACATGCCAAAATCCAAAGTATGTTACCGTCGTTCGTATGCGCGAATGTACGAGCGGCCTTGCGATTCTGAAAGCAGCGGCGAATCCGGTGCAACTATGCATCAGATTGTGATTTGGTGCGGTCATCGGCAATTGGAACCGCGACAGGCATGATCACCCAGGACACTACGCAGCGCATCGTCGACGCCGTCGATGCCCATTTCGACCGGCAGCTTGCGACCACGAGCGACTTCGTCGCCATCCCCTCGACCCGCGGCGCCGAAGGGCCGTGCCAGGACATGTTCGGCGATCTCCTGCGTGTGCGCGGCTACGAGGTCGACGACTGGCACATCGATCTCGACGATCTAAAGGACATGCGCGGCTACGGCCCGATCGAGCACGACTTCTCGAAGGCGCGCAGCGTGGTTGGAACCTACCGGCCGGCCACGTCGGCCGGGCGATCGCTGATCTTGCAGGGGCATTGCGACGTGGTACCCGCCGGCCCGCTCGAGATGTGGGAGACGCCGCCGTTCTCGCCGGTGATCCGCGACGGACGAATGTATGGCCGCGGCGCCTGCGACATGAAGTCCGGGACGATCGGCGCACTCTATGCGCTCGATGCCATCAAGGCGGCCGGCTTCAAGCCGACGGCGCGCATTCATGTCCAGTCCGTGATCGAGGAGGAGAGCACCGGCGTCGGCGCACTGTCGACCTTGCAGCGCGGCTACCGCGCGGATGCCTGCTTCATCCCCGAGCCGACCAGCGGCAAGATGGTGCGCTCTCAGGTTGGCGTGATCTGGTTCCGCCTCAAGGTGCGCGGCTTTCCCGCGCATGTGTTCGAAGCCGGCGTCGGCGCCAATGCGATCCAGGCGAGCTATCATCTGATCCATGCGCTGGAGAAGCTCGAAGCGGACTGGAACGAGCGCGCCAAGGGCGACCATCATTTCAAGACGCTCACGCATCCGATCAACTTCAATCCAGGCATCATCAAAGGCGGCGACTGGGCCTCGAGCGTGCCGGCCTGGTGCGACGTCGATTGCCGCATCGCCATCCTGCCGGGCTGGTCGGTCAAGGACTGCCAGAACGAGATTCTCGCCTGCGTCGCCGCGGCTTCGCGCGATCACCGCTTCCTCTCCAACAATCCGCCGGTGGTCGAGTGGTCCGGATTCCTGTCCGAAGGATACGAGTTGACCAATTCGGCTGAGCCGGAGGCGGCGTTCGGCAAGGCCTTCACCGCCGTCTACGGCGGGGAGGTGCAGGACCTCGTCTTCACGGCGCTCACGGATACCCGCTTCTACGGGCTCAACTACAACATCCCCAGCCTCTGCTTCGGCGCGACCGGCGCCGCCATGCACGGCTTCAACGAATATGTCGATCTCGACTCGCTGCGCCAGGCGACCAAGACCATGGCCTTGTTCATCGCCGAGTGGTGTGGAGTCGAGAAGGCGTGAGCGCAAGGCCGTCGCGGCAATGACCTCGGAGGTCATTGCCGCGCGGTCTGGGCTTGGCGCATCCAGGGTGCGGTGAAGGCACGGGGAGACGTGTCGTCCGTGCGCAAGGATCGGAACGGTATGACGCCGCTGGACAAGATCAATGCGATGAAGATGCCGTTCGCGGACTTGAAGGGCGTCACCTTCACCGAGGCCAGCGCCGATCGCGTCGTGGCGCAGATGCTGGTGCGGCCGGATCTGTGCACCCTGCATCACACCATCCACGGCGGCGCCGTGATGGCGCTCGCTGATTCCGTCGGCGCGGCTGCGACCGTGATCAACCTGCCGCAGGATGCCAAGGGCACCACAACCATCGAGAGCAAGACCAACTTCATCGGCGGCGCCAAGGAGGGGACCGTGGTGACCGCAACCGCCACGCCCGTGCACCGCGGCCGCCGCACTCAGGTATGGCAGACGCGGGTGGAGACCGAGGACGGGCGCCTGGTCGCGATCGTGACCCAGACTCAGCTCGTGCTGTGATGATTCGTACACAAACGAATTGTTAACGCACGCGATCCTTGCATGGCCGCATGTTCTCTCCGTAGAGCGCGGGGCTTGCAATGAATGTTGCGATGCACAATATAGCTTCTGTCTAGGGAAAGACGTCTGTGTGCGAGGGCTCTCGAGAGGAGTCTCAGGCAGTGTCACAGGTAGATACTTTTCGTCCCCGGCCGGGCTTCGGCTATGTGCGGACGCTCAGCCAGCACGAAGAACTGCCGTTGCTGCGCGATCATCTGTTGCGGCTCGATGCGGACAGCCGGCACGATCGATTCAACGGCTTCCTCGATGACAGTTTCATCGAACGCTATGCCGCCCGCTGTGCGGCCGATGGCACGATCGTCGTCGCCTACATGGAAAACGGCATGGTGCGCGGCGCCGCCGAGTTGCATCCGCCGGAGCAGTCCGAGGACGGGCTTCCGGAGATTGCGTTCAGCGTGGAGGCTTGCGTGCGCCGCCGCGGCGTCGGCAGCCTGCTGTTCCAGCGCGTGATCTCGGAAGCGCGGTGGAAGGGCTATCGCAAGCTTCGCGTCACGACCGGATCGCAGAACCATGCGATGCGGGCGCTCGCGGCCAAGTTCGGCGCGCATCTGGCGTTCCGTCACGGCGAATCGACCGGCACGATCGATCTGAGCGAGCAGCCCCAGGATGAGCTCGCGAAGCTCGTGATCGATGCGCCGATCGCGGCCGCGCGTGCGTTCTTCACCCTCAACCGGGCCTGCTGGAAGCTCGTGACCCGGATGTACGGCGACAAGCGCGCGGCCTGATCCGAGCCGTTGCTGCAACGACAAAGGCGCGACAGCGATCACCGCTGCCGCGCCTTTTCGTTTGATTGCATTGGCCGATGCGCCCCGGAAGGCGTTCAGGTGCCGGTGCGCTTGTCGAAATTGAAGCGGCGCACGGTGCGGCGCTCGACCACGACGGCACGCTGCTGCGTGCCCTGGTCGGCCGTGATGACGCGCGTGTTGGTGCGCGCGGCAACGCGGACTGCCTTCTTCACCTCGGGCAGCACCTGCTCGAGCGGCAGACCCATCAGCGCCGACGCGATCTCGGCCTGGGCCTGCACGTCGTCGGTAATGCCTGACGCGGCGAAGATCGCTTCCTCCAGAGTCGGGGGATCACGCCTGACGCGACGCGGACCGTACTTGGTGTTCCAATCTTCGCTCATGGGGGCCTCGTGAATCGTCCGGGATACCTAGAAGCAGGTTTGTTGCATTGCAATATATATTCCGCGGGGCAGCCCAGCTATGCGTTCACCATGTCGCGATTGGGCAACGGTACCTGCGTCATGTGGATATCCTGGGGCCAGCGGCGCAAGGCCGCGAGGCCGGCTTTTGTGAGGACATAGACACCGCGCTCGGCGCGGTCGAACCAGCCGTAGACGTTACGCTGCAGAATCTTCGGCGCATCCGGAATCTCCGCGCGGAGGTCGCGGACGCGCTTCGGCCCGCCCGAGAGCGCCGAGGCGCAGGCCAGCGCCTGCTGCCGATAGGCCGTCATGATGGGAGCCCGGGTCGAGCCGCCAGCGACGGGGTCGCCCTTGCGCCGCTGATGCTCGATCACGAGACGCGAACGCTTCTTGGGGTTCTTGCGCGGCGCGGTGGTAGGCGGCCGCACCAGCACTTCGATGTCTCCGGCTGAGGTCACGGCCAGCATGCCGAAGCCGAGCCGGCGGCACAGATTGCGGTAGCGGGAGTCGCTTTCACGACCCTTGCCACGTGCTGACAGATTTGCTGCGACCCAGACCTCATCGCAGGCCCCAGCCCGATCGACCGCCTGCAGCAGCAGTTCAAGGTTGAAGACCTGCTTCAGCTCGCAGACGACGACCACCGGCGGGTCGTCGCCCTTGAGCGCCACCACGTCGCAACCGCCGATTTCCCCCTTGACCGAGAAGCCAAGGTTTTCGAGGAAGCGTTTGACGGGAAGGTAGAGCGCGGTTTCCAAGGGACTGCCCGATGTGTGCGACTCAGAGCGCGCGCGAGTCTAGCCCGCCCACTCCGGTGATGTCAGCGCCAAGTCGGGGTGACCGGCTGGCTTCGCTACACCCGGCCGACAACCGGTATCAGTGCGCCGGTCACGCCGCTCGCGGCGTCGCTGGCGAGAAACAGAATGACCTCCGCGAGTTCCTGCGGCGTCACCCATTTGTCGAAATCGGCCTTGGGCATGCTGGCGCGGTTGGCCGGCGTATCGATCGTCGACGGCAAAACGGCGTTGACGGTGATCTTGCCCTTCCATTCTGCCGCGAGCGCTTCCGTCAGGCGATGCACGCCCGATTTGGACGCAGCATAGGGGCCCATGCCGGCACCGGCCTGGAGCGCGCCCATGGCGCCGATGTTGACGATGCGGCCCGTGCTGGAGCGGACGAGATGCGGGATCGCCGCGCGCGAGGCGTGCAGCGCGGTCATCAGGTTTCTTGCATGCATCGTCTCCCAGACGGAATCGTTGCCGTCGGCCGTGGTCTCGAACGCGAACGCGCCGGCGATGTTGATCAGCGCATCCAGAGTGCCGAAGTGGGCGGCGACGGAGTCGATCGCGACCTTTGCCTGCCCGGGGTCGGAGAGGTCGACGCCTCCGAGCTCAATGCGGTCGTCACTCGCCGGGATCTCGGCCTGGGCATGATCGATCCCGGCCACATGCGCGCCCCGTGCGAGCGCGAGATCGGCCACGCTGCGTCCGAGCGCCCCTTGCGCACCCGTAATGACAATCACTGCTCCGTTCATTCCGTCCCTGGTCTCCGTTGACGCGCCCCACAGCGCCGCTTGTTATACTATGGCCCTGCCGATGAGTTGCAATGGCCGGACGGCCGGGGCATGCAATTGCAATCAGAAAGCGTGGTTCGTCAGAGGTGACCATGACGGCGACAGACTCTCTCGAATTTCCCGACGTCGCCACCGGTTTTGTCCGTCCGATCAGACAGTTCAGGCAGAGTCTGGATGCGCAGCGCAAGACCCGGATCGTGGCGCTTGGCTCATCTTCCACCGCCGGCACCAACGGAATTGTCGCTTTCCCGGCCCGGATCGAGCAGGCGCTGCGCAAGACCAATTTCGGCTGCCTGATCGACGTCCTCAATCGGGGTGTGGGCGGACAGGAATCCCCGGAGGAGCTCTCGCGCTTCGAATGCGACGTGATTGCGGAGCAGCCCTCGCTGGTCATCTGGCAGGTCGGCACCAACGCCGCCTACAGGCCTGAGGTCTATAGTCCCGATGAGGTCGAGGCGGCGCTGCGCGTCGGCCTTCGATGGCTGGCGGGGCTGGCCATCGACGCCATCGTGATGGACCTGCAATATACGGCGGCGATCGTGACGGTGCCGAACAGGCTGGCGCGTGCCGAGGACATTCAGCGACGGATCGAGAAGGTCACGTCTGCGGCCAACGTCAATCTCTTCAGGCGCTGGAATTTGATGAAGAGCTGGCATGAGGCTGGCCAGATTCCGTTGTCGGCGCTCGACGACGGGCACGGTGACCGCTTGCATGTGAGCGAGGCCGCCACCGCGAAGATCAGCGACGTTTTGGCCAGCGCCATCATGACGGCGCCTGCCGCGCTGGCCTGATCGATAAAATTAGCCGGACTTTCGTAAGTGGATTGCCAGCGCCGCCCGCTAGCCTGTCGCTATGCCGCTTGAGGGGCGTTGGAGCTTTGACATGATGAGACATCTGCCGGACCACGGTTTGCCGCTGGTGCAACTGAAGGAGCAGCGGCGGGATCTGGTGGTCGCCTTGCAGAACCGTGCAGGTCCGGTGACGGGCTGGGAATTGATGCAGATCGCGGCGGTTCAACAGGCGATTTCCGCATTCGAGGAGGTGATTGCCGATCTCGACGCGATGGAAGCCGCCGAGACAGCCGATATCGAAGCGGCCTGATCGGGCTCAAGCGTATTCGCGCCGCCCTGGCTCACAGCGTGAGATAGCGCGCCTGTAACGTCTTTCGTGCTGCGCCGTCGATGCCGAGACCGTCGCGCAGGTAGGCGTCGACGTCGCCGAAATCATCACGCATGGCGTCGAACGCAGCGGCGAGGAACGAGGCCTGGACCGTCCCGATCGCCTGGACCACATCAGCGGGAAGATCCGCGTGAGCTGCAGTCTCGCGACGATAGAGCTGGTTCGTGAGCAGGTAGTCTTCCAGGATGACGTTGCCGGGAACGTCGAGCGCGTGCAGGACCAGTGCACAGGCCACACCGGTGCGATCCTTGCCAGCCGTGCAATGGATCACCAACGGTGCATCCCCATTGAGAACATGTTCGAACAGCGTGCGGAAGCGCGGCGTATATCTGCGGATGTAGTTGCGGTAGGATTCGCGCATCAGCTCCAAGGCATGGTCGGTCGTGAGCCGCCCTCGCGCCGCCAAGGTTCGCAGCGCGGGCACGACGCTCGGCTCGATCGGCACGGAATGCACGGTGATCTCGGCGATGGTGCAGAGGCCGCTCGCGCGCTCCTCGCGACCGCGGAAATCGAACGCTGCGCGAATGCCGAGCTCCCGCAGGACCGCGAGGTCGGGCTCCGTCAACTGACCGAGATGGTTCGACCGAAACAGCTGCCGCCATCGCACGTGCCGGCCATCCCTGCTGGGATATCCGCCGAGATCTCTGAAGTTGCTGGCACCGTGAAGTCCGAGATGGCGGAGCGGATGGGCGGGCATGAACGCATTCTAGGGAATGCGGGCTTGATGTGAAGCATCGTTTCGCCTGCGCGACGGCAAGGCAGGGGAGAGCATGAAGCGGCTCAGGACGGCGGAACGTATGCACCCGCCACGTCGAGCCCGTCGGTGACCGCCAGCAGTAGACATGGTTGACAGCGGGCAAGAAAAAGGGCCGGAACCTTGTCGGTCCGACCCTTCAGCAAAGGCGCGTGAGCGGCACGGTACAGTCGGACATCAGCGGTCCCACGCCGGCTTGGCTTCCTGGATCGCCTCGTCGTGATACCAGCTGCCGCTGTAGATCGTCGGCTGGATCGAGGGCGCGATCGGCCGCGCCGGCGATGCCGCGGATTGGCGAGGCGCAAGACCTGCCCGCCCTCCGCGCGGAAATTGATAGATCCTTGCGGACCCCTCGTGCACGTTAGTGTCCATTCCTCAGTCTCCTTCCATCGGGCCACACGTCATGCTGCGCCCGACTCGTTCTCTTGTGGTTAGCGGTCTCGATATCGGCTCTGCCCGGAGGGAATGCAACGTGACCAAAATCAAATCACATGTTGCGCGTTTTGCGGGCATTTCTGTCTTTGCTTCCTCCGCAGCAACGTGCAGCTGACCAACACTTGGGCTGGACCAAAGGTTGCGGAAAGAGGCTCAGGTCTTTTCAAAAATGTCCCGGACTTGCTGAGAGCTTGTTCGGACGTTTTTGCGCATCGCCGCAAATGCCACGGAATCAAGCGGGTTTTGACCAGCTTCTGATTTCCGCCATGCGTTCCGTGCAATCCCGGTCGCGCTGCTTTGCCGCACCCCTGACGTGCAAAAACCAGCGCCAGCTCCGCCCTGATTGGCCTTCGTCCATGCGACGGGACGTCGCGGGACTTGGCACGTTCCATGCTTAAGAGTGCGCTGGCCGATCGTGGCCGGGTAAGCGGGGAGCCTTCGATTGCTGGGCTCCCACCTTTCGATAAGACAGAGAGGCTCAATGACGAAGTACAAGCTCGAGTACATCTGGCTCGACGGCTACAAGCCGGTGCCGAATTTGCGCGGCAAGACACAGATCAAGGAATTTTCCTCGTTTCCGACCCTGGAACAGCTGCCCCTTTGGGGCTTCGACGGCTCGTCGACGATGCAGGCCGAAGGCCATAGCTCCGACTGCGTGTTGAAGCCGGTCGCCGTGTATCCCGACGCCGCCCGCACCAATGGTGTGCTGGTGATGTGCGAAGTGATGATGCCGGACGGCAAGACCCCGCATCCGTCGAACGCCCGCGCCACCATCCTGGACGATCCGGACGCGTGGTTCGGTTTCGAGCAGGAGTACTTCTTCTACAAGGACGGCCGTCCGCTCGGCTTCCCGGAATACGGCTATCCGGCTCCGCAGGGTCCGTATTACACCGGCGTCGGCTTCAAGAACGTCGGCGACGTCGCCCGCAAGATCGTCGAAGAGCATCTCGACCTCTGCCTCGCGGCCGGCATCAACCACGAAGGCATCAACGCCGAGGTGGCGAAGGGCCAGTGGGAATTCCAGGTGTTCGGCAAGGGCTCGCGCACGGCTGCCGACCAGATGTGGATGGCCCGCTACCTCATGCTGCGCCTGACCGAGAAGTACGGCATCGACATCGAGTTCCACTGCAAGCCGCTCGGCGACACCGATTGGAACGGTTCGGGCATGCACTGCAACTTCTCGACCAAGTATATGCGCGAGGTCGGCGGCAAGGAGTACTTCGAGAAGCTGATGGACGCCTTCAAGGAGGCGCGCGCCGACCACATCGCCGTGTATGGTCCGGACAACCACATGCGCCTGACCGGCAAGCACGAGACCGCTTCGATCGACACCTTCAGCTGGGGTGTGGCCGACCGTGGCGCCTCGATCCGCGTGCCGCATTCCTTCGTGAACAACGCCTATAAGGGCTATCTGGAAGACCGCCGTCCGAACTCCCAGGGCGACCCCTACCAGATCGCGTCTCAGGTCCTGAAGACGATCGCGATGGTTCCGACCGGCGCGAAAGCCGCAGCCTAAGACGCTGAACACATTACCCCGGGGCCGGGGCTGACATGATGATCCGCCGGAGCAGCCGCTTCGGCGGATCATTCGTTTGGCGGGCTGGCGTGATCGGGGAGGCGCCGCCTTGATCAATCGCAAGTCCGTCTCCGATCGCAGCGGTATGTCTTTCTGGAAGCGGTTTATGGAAGCGGGGCGTCGAATGAATTATCGCAAGTGGGTTTCAGGCGTTCTGATCGCCTGTTCGGCCATCTCCCTGGCGGCGGCACAGTCGCAGTCCAATGCAGAACAATATCTGCCGCGGCTCGGCGACATCATGAATCTGATCCAAGTCAGGCATGCGAAACTGTGGTTCGCGGGACAGGCCAAGAACTGGGATCTCGCGTCCTATGAGCTCGCGCAACTGAGGCAGAGCCTGACCGACGCCGCGGTGTTCTATTCGGGACTGCCGGTGGACAACGTCACCACGCTGGGCCAGCCGATTCAGTCGATCTCGGACGCCATCGCCGCCAAGGATGGCAAGCGCTTCGCCTCCGCCGTGACCGAGCTGACGTCGGGATGCAACGCCTGCCACGCGACCATGGATCGCGGCTACGTCGCGATCCGCATTCCGACCGACAAGCCGTTCGGCAACCAGGATTTTCGGCCTCAGGGCCGCTGACCGGGATGGGGCGGACAGAGCGGCGGAGGGCGCCTAAATTGCGCCTTCCACCGGCGGCGCGCATCGACTAAGAGCGGCGGCAACCTGTCCATGTCCTGAGACCTCATGATCCGCCTCGATAACGTCAGCAAGCAAGTCGGCCACCAGATTCTCTTCATCGAAGCCTCCGCCGCCCTCCAGCGTGGCGAGAAGATCGGCCTGGTCGGTCCGAACGGGGCCGGCAAGACGACGCTGTTCCGGATGATCTCGGGCCGCGAGCAGCCCGACGAGGGGCAGGTCTCGATCGATCGCGGCGTCTCGATCGGCTATTTCAACCAGGATGTCGGTGAGATGTCCGGCCGCAGTGCCGTGGCTGAGGTCATGGATGGGGCTGGGCCGGTGTCGTCGGTCGCCGCCGAGCTCAAGGAGCTCGAGGCCGCGATGGCCGATCCGGACCGCGCCGACGAGATGGACGACATCATCGCGCGCTATGGCGAGGTGCTGGCGCGGTTCGAGGAGCTGGACGGCTATGCGCTCGACAGCCGGGCCCGCGAGGCACTGGCCGGCCTCGGCTTCTCCGAGGAGATGATGGACAAGGATGTCGGCCTGTTGTCCGGCGGCTGGAAGATGCGCGTCGCTCTGGCGCGCATCCTCCTGATGCGTCCCGACGTGATGCTGCTCGACGAGCCGTCCAACCACCTCGATCTCGAGAGCCTGATCTGGCTGGAGCATTTCCTGAAAGGTTACGAGGGCGCGCTGCTGATGACCTCGCACGACCGCGAATTCATCAACCGCATCATCAACAAGGTGATCGAGATCGACGCCGGCCAGCTCACGACCTATTCCGGCGACTACGATTTCTACGAGCAGCAGCGGGCGCTGAACGAGAAGCAGCAGCAGGCGCAATATGAGCGCCAACAGGCGATGCTCGCCAAGGAGATCAAGTTCATCGAGCGGTTCAAGGCGCGGGCCTCGCATGCGGCGCAGGTGCAGAGCCGGGTCAAGAAGCTCGACAAGATCGAGCGGGTCGAGCCGCCGAAGCGGCGCCAGACCGTCGCGTTCGACTTCCTGCCGGCGCCGCGCTCGGGCGAGGACGTGGTGGCGCTGAAGAAGGTGTCGAAGAGCTATGGCAGCCGCCGCATCTACGACGGGCTGGACTTCATGATCCGGCGCCGCGAGCGCTGGTGCGTGATGGGCGTCAATGGCGCCGGCAAGTCGACCCTGTTGAAGCTCGTCGCCGGTAGCGCGGAGCCCGATGACGGCTCGGTGACGATCGGCGGCAGCGTCAAGATGGGCTACTTCGCGCAGCATGCGATGGACCTGCTCGACGGCGACGAGACGGTGTTCGAGTCGCTCGAGCATTCGTTTCCGCAAGCCGGTCAAGGCTCGTTGCGGGCACTGGCGGGCTGCTTCGGCTTCTCCGGCGACGACGTCGAGAAAAGATGTCGGGTGCTGTCGGGGGGCGAGAAGGCACGGCTCGTGATGGCCAAGATGCTCTACGATCCGCCGAACTTCCTGGTGCTGGACGAGCCGACCAACCATCTGGACATGGCGACCAAGGAAATGCTGATCGCGGCCCTGTCGAACTTCGAGGGGACCATGCTGTTCGTCTCGCACGATCGTCATTTCCTCGCCGCGCTCTCCAACCGCGTGCTGGAGCTGACGCCCGACGGCCTGCACCAGTATGGCGGCGGCTACACCGAGTATGTCGCGCGCAGCGGCCACGAAGCGCCGGGCCTGCGCGGCTGATCGAGGGCAAGACGGCGGCGATCACGCATTCAGCTCTCCACCATCTCGCCGACGCGGGCGGCCAGCGCCTCGACGTCGAACGGCTTGGTCAGCACCTGCATCCCCGGCGCGAGCTGGCCGCTGCTCAGGATCGCGTTCTCGGCGTAGCCGGTGATGAACAGCACCTTGAGATCCGGCCGCGTCGCGCGCGCCGCATCGGCCAGCTGGCGGCCGTTCATGCCGCCGGGCAGACCGACATCGGTGATCAGCAGATCGATGCGCGCGTCTGATTGCAGAGCCGCAAGGCCGGTCGGTCCGTCCTTGGCTTCGACCACCGCGTAGCCGCACTCGTCGAGCACCTCCATCACCACCATGCGCACCGTCGGCTCGTCGTCGACAACGAGGATGGTCTGGCCGGTGCGGGAAGACGGCGCCGCGCCGGCGCGCACGGGATCGCTGGTCTCAACGGCACCGGCATAATGCCGCGGGAAATAGAGACACATCGTGGTGCCCTGACCGAGCTCGGAATAGATCCGCACCTGTCCGCCGGACTGCCGGACGAAGCCGTAGACCATCGATAGGCCGAGGCCGGTGCCCTGGCCGATCGGCTTGGTGGTGAAGAACGGATCGAACGCGTGCTCGATCACGTCGGGTGTCATGCCGGTGCCGGTATCGGTCACGCACAGCGAGATATATTGGCCGGGCGGCAGGTCGCGCTCGCGCGCGGCGCGGTCGTCCAGCCATTTGTTGGCGGTCTCGATCGTGATCCGGCCGCCCTCGGGCATCGCGTCGCGGGCATTGATGCAGAGGTTGAGCAGTGCGCTTTCGAGCTGCGACGAATCGATCAGTGCCGGCCAGAGCCCTCCGGCCGTCACGACCTCGAGCGCGATCTGCGGGCCGACGGTGCGGCGAACCAGCTCCTCCATGCCCATGACGAGCCGGTTGACATCGGTCGGCTTGGGATCGAGCGTCTGCCGGCGCGAGAAGGCGAGCAGGCGATGGGTCAGCGCGGCGGCGCGCTTCGAGGCGCCCTGGGCGGCCGCGACGTAACGGTCCACATCGGCAAAGCGGCCCTGGCGCAGGCGGGTCTGCAGCATCTCGAGCGAGCCCAGGATGCCGGTCAGCAGATTGTTGAAATCATGGGCGATGCCGCCGGTGAGCTGTCCGACGGCCTCCATCTTCTGCGACTGCCGCAACGCCTCCTCGGCCTCGTGCAGCCGGGTCTGTTCGCGCAGCCGGTCGGTGACGTCATAGGCGAACTGATAGGCGCCGATCTGTCGGCCCGCGGCGTCGCGCAGCACCGAGAAGCGCATTTCGTAGAAGCGGCGGTCGCGGCCGGGATCGCCGAATTCCTCGACCGCGACGAACTCCTCGCCAGCCAGCGCGCGGGACCATACCGCGCGAACCGCCGCCCGATGCTCCGGTAGATCCTTGAACAGCTCCAGCATGTCGTCGCCGATCTTGGGCTGGAGGCCGAAGACACGTCCAAACTCCTGCACGGCTGCGCCGTTGATCGCGATCAGGCGGTATTGCGCATCGACCACCTGCACGAAGGCGTTGGTGCCTTCGACGATGTCGGCGAGCAGCTTGCGCTCGGCGAGCGCGGCGACCACGCGGGCCTCCAGCGTGTCGTTGATCTCCTGTAGTGCAGCCTCGGCGCGCTTGCGCGCGGTGATGTCCTGGAACAGCACCGCGACCTGTCGACGTTCGGCCGGCTCCACCCGGAACGCCGCGAGCTCGAGATAACGTCCGGTGGCGACCAGCTCGCGCTCGAACCGGATCGGCTCGCCGGTGCGCAGCACGCCGCCATAGAGCTCGACCCAGCCGTCGGCCTCGCCCGGCACCATCTCCCAAACCTTCTGTCCGACCACGTTCGGAATGCCCGCATGCAGCGCGTAGGCCGGGTTGGCCTCGACATGGACGTAGTCGCTCAGCGGGCCGTGCGGGCCGTCGAAGAACTCGATGATGCAGAAGCCTTCATCGATCGAGTTGAACAGCGTCCGGTACCGCTCCTCGCTCTCCGCCAGGGCTGTCTCGGCGCGCGCGCGCTTGCCGGCATCGGCGGCGAACAGGGCCTGAAGACGGGCATTTTCGCTTTCGAGCTCCCGCAGCCGCTGCCGGAGCGCATCGATCTCTGAGGGACTCACGCCGCCTCGCGCAGATGAGGAGGCGGGGCAGGCAAAGCGGAGAACATTGAAGCGCCTATGCAGCTCGATGTGGAGATCACTTGACGTCATAACATGTCAACGATCGTCCGTCAGGCCGCTGCCGATGGAACCCGACGATCATCGAGCGGCCCCGCCCACCCATGGCGGGGCCCAGATGTCGTCCAGCCCGGCGTCCGGTCAGCCGCCGGCCTCGCATTTCTTCATGAAGCTGGTCTTGGCGGCGCCGGCGAGCTTCTTGCCGTCGGAGCCGACCGCCTTGGTTTCACACGTCTCGGCCATGCACTTCTTCATGAAAGAGGTCTTGGCGGCACCGGCCAGTGCCTTGCCGTCCTTGCCGACGGCCTTGGTCTCGCAGCTATCCTCGGCGAAGGCGGAGCCGGCGGCGAAGGTCGCGAGCGCGGCAATCAGGAACAACTTCTTCATGAGTGTGTCTCCTTGGGACAAACAATGCGGCGGATGGGAGCCGCAAATCTTGGCGTGATCAAGTTTCCTGTTCGGCCTATCACCCGAAATCCGGCCGGGTCGGCCGGCGAACTCATCAGCATGCTACCGATGACGCGGACGAGACGCGCTTTGCAGCGAGTGGTCATCCCATGCCGCGCTGCAGAAACGCCAACGTCTGGCGATCCCGCACCCCGTCGCAATAGCGATCGAGCGCCTGCGCGAAGATCCCATTCGGGCTGATCGAATCGAACAGCGTCATGCATGAGCGGAATTTGGCATCGTCCGGCACACCCAGAATGTCGCGCAGTGACTTGCCTTGCACCGCGAGCACCAGTCGGGTGCATTCGACGAGTCGCGGGCCGAGCAGGGGATGCGCCAGATAGGCCTCGGCCTCGGCGCGGGAGCGGATCGCGTAGCGCTGCGCCATGGCGGAGCTGCCGAGCCCCTCGACCTGGGGAAAGATGAACCACATCCAGTGGCTTTGCTTGGCGCCGGCCGCAAGTTCGGCGGTCACCCGTGAATAAATCGAACTTTGTGCGTCGGCAAATCGGCCGAGATCATCCCATTCGGCGTTCATCCATTCCTCCAACCGGCTGATTCATCGATGTAATCGGCTTTCTGGGACGGTCGCGGCGCGGCCCTGCGAGGCTTGGATCCCGGTCCATTCCCCATCACTCCGGGCTGGCGTTTGTCTAGATTATGCCGCACTCTTGCCATCCTATGTCATGACGGGTCGAATCGTACCCCTTGGGGTCGGGCACCTTTCCCGGGTGGTCCGAAAAGGGGGGTATATCGGGGACGTGATGGCTTCCAGTGAAGCAAGCGTAGACGTTCTGTTGTCGCAAGGCCGCTTCGGGCGCTCCGAAGCGATCGCACTCGTGCTTGCAGCACTTGCGGTCGCAGCGGGCGCGGCCGCATGGGTCGGAGCCAACAGCGATGAGACGCCCCTTGCGAGCGCGGCGATTCCGGCCGCCGCGCCGTCCATGACCTTCGAAACACGTTTCGCGCCGGCCTCCGCATCGGCCACGGCGTATTCGGAAAAAGACGCGGTTCGCGCGCTCGACCGTTTCGCCCTTCGCGGCGCGATCGACCGCCAACTGCTCGATGCCCGGGCCGCGCTGGTGAAGGGCATGGAAGCGCGCGATTCGGGCGCACGCGACCCCAGCAACAGCGATTGGCGGCCGATGTTGACGGAGGGCAATACCGTCACGATGCCCGCACCGGGCGTGCCGCTGCCGCGACCGCGGCCGTCCGTTGCCAACCTGCCGACCAGTCTGGTTTCGGCCAGTGCGCCTGAAGCCGTCGGACGCGTCGACGATCGCTCCATCCTGCAGAAGCTGTCCGACCTGTTGCCGAGCCCGACCAAGTTCGCCTCGCTCGGCCCGGATAGCGGCATCGTGCGCTCCGGGATCGATCTCGGTGCGCTCGGCTACGACAAGACCGCCGTCTACGACATCAAGGCCAAGATGGTGTATCTGCCGTCGGGGATCGGGCTCGAGGCCCATTCCGGCATGGGCAGCCTGCGCGACGACCCCGAGCACGTCAATCAGCGCATGGTCGGCGCGACCCCGCCCGCCACCTATGACCTGAAGCCGCGCGAAAAGCCGTTTCACGGCGTGCGCGCCCTGCGCATGAACGTGGTGGAGGGATCGACCCTCGGCCGGAGCGGATTGCTGACCCACCCCTATATGCTGGGGCCGGAGGGTGATTCGAACGGCTGCGTCTCGATCAAGAATTACGATCGCTTCCTGAAGGCGTATGATGATGGCGAGTTCAACCGACTCGTTGTCGTCGTCGGGCTCGAGGCTGGCACCCCGACGCGGACCGCGCAAAAGACCGAGTGACGTTTTGTTGCTGGGCCTCGGCGCGACCTCGGCGGTGACGCCCGTCGCATCTTCCGGAAGGTCCCCATGATTGATCCCGCAAACTCGGAAACGCGTCTGCGTACCACCTTCAACATCAAGGTGAACGGCAAGCCGGTCGTGATTTCGACGGTCGGGCAGGCCCATCAGTTCCTCACCAGCCTCAACGCCGTCGAGTGGATGGAGTTCAAGTCGCTGCACGACCAGGCCATGGCCGCGCTGCAGGCCGCGGCCGACAACGCGATCATGACGGTCCAGGCCACCACGGCGGTGCGCACGCTGTTCGTGAGCGCGAAGCTGTTGTGAGAAACCTGGTCCGAGACGGCTGCCGTGTCGGGCCATGCCGCGCGTGTTGCTCGCGTCACTGTCCGCCCCTTCACACTTGGTGTCATCGCCCGGCTTGCCGCCTCCGCTAGAGCTGCGGCGCGCCCTGGCGCTCGTTGCCGCGTCGAAGCCGACAGGCGAAGACGGGACTGGGCGATCCAGCACGCCGAGGCCGTCGTGATTGCGCGAGCGGCCGCGGCGCACCGGATGCCCCGCCGGAGCCTGTCCTCGGGCTCGCCGAAGGCGAGACGCGGGGGCGGGGCATGACAGCGGTGGGAGGAGCACCATCTCGCCTCATCGTCATGCAGGGGCGCGTGCAGCGCGAGCCCGGCATCCATAACCACGAGCGGCCGTGTGAGGCATGTTGGCCGCTCCATCTCGCTCAATCATTCCTGCCTGTGAGTATGGATTCCAGGCTCGCGCTGCGCGCGCCCAGGAATGACGGTGAGTCTGTGGAAGCGCTGCTCCGCTCATGACCTCACCTTTTCGCAGACTTCGAGATGTTCACGCATGCGCTCGCGCTCTCGCGACGCTCCGCGCCCGAGGGATCCGTCCGTCTTGCCCTCTCCATAAAAAGAGGGCGCGGGGAATGCCGGGATGCTGGCCGCAACCCATGGCCCGCCTGCAGAAAAAAGCAGGCGGCAGTCACCACAGGTTCAGCCGGGCAACCGGCATTCCCCGCGCGATGATCTTAACGGCTGCTTCGCGCGCTCCCCGGTGCGCCGGGCGTTCTGGTCACCGTGCACGATGACGCGCTTTGGGCGCGCCACCGCGGGGGCATCAGCGTCGGGATGCCAGGACCACGCGACTTGACCGTACGCGACACCAGCGTTCGTCGGCGCAAAGATGCGCTGCGCTGCCATCGCGTTCACCGCTCCTCCCGCTCCACGTCCGTGACGACCGCGAACCGCCCCTCCTGCGAGCGGGAGATGGCGCGACAAAAGCACTGAATTCGATTTAGGAAAAGCAGAATATTTTCGACGAAGGGACTGGACAGGCCAAATCAGCTTGATGGGCCTGCGGAAAATCGTTTCCGCGCGCACCGCCGTTGTTGCCGATTCAAGCCCCGGAGGTGACGCCACCAGATGGACATGCGCCTTGATTTGCCCGGCGGGCAGGCGTTCGCGTCGTTCCGATGATCGTTGTTCGGCCGAGAGCCGCGGCGTGAACATGTTTGTTAGTTGCCCGGCGCACGCTGATCGCGCGAGGAAGCGAAGGCAGGCTGAAGCACGCTCGATGCGCGCCACGCGAAGCGACCGGGGATGGTCTTCGCGTGCATGCCGCGATGCACGCGTGGGGCCGTCCAACGCCATTGCGCGGGAGTGGATCGGCAGGGCCAAGGCCCAGATCGAGCTGCCGCTGGAGCGGTTCGACGACGGCGGCGACTGAAGCCCGCCGATGCTGCGGCGCGGCGGCCGTATCAGTTGGCCATCTCGGCGGCGTCGAGCGCGATCTCCTCGCGCTCGGCCTTCTCGGCCGCCGGAGCGTTGGCGGTCTCGGCCGTTTCGAAATCGTCCTCGGCGATCTCCTGGACCGCAGCCTCCTGGACTTCTGCCGTCTCGACCTCGGCCGTCTCGACCTGCTCGGCGGCGAGTGCGGCGGCCACGACGGCCTCCGGCTCGGCGTCGTCATTGGCCGGCGTCGCGAACAGGTTGGGGGCGGGGATCGTGGTCGGCACCACCGGCCGCTGCTTGGCCTTGTACCAGGACGAAAATTTCTGCGACAGGCCGGCTTCGAACTCGGCGAGCGGCAGGCTGTTGCCGTCCTCGTCGGTGATGACGACCTGCCAGCCTTCGGCCTCCATCACCTGTGCGTTGGCGAGAACGATGAGGGCGCTTTCGCGCTGCTTGCGGATCGTCTGCTGCTCCCGCTCAGCCACCATCGTGTACGCCATGAACCTGACTCCCACACCTGAACTCGGGACACGTGATGGTCCGAAGCACCATCAGGACGCCGCCAGTACGCCGTGAGAGTGTGAGCGCGGCTGGGCCGGATTGCGTTCGCCTAATGACAATTTGGCGGCGTCTCACAGGTTCCGGTCGGCCAAGGGGAGTCGAAGATGCAACAGGCCGCAAAATTGTGGTGCAGGACCGAGAGCGCTTGTTGAAGGCGCGCCGCGACGTGTCATCATTTGATTCTGCGGCGGCAACTGCTTCGCGACATCAGCGAAGGCAGCGGGTGAACCGGACAAACAGCGGGCGAATTGGGGACGGCGATGCGAACTCATCTGTTCAGGATGCGGAATTGGAATGTGGCAATGGCAGGGCTTGCGCTGGCGATGGTCGCCAGCCCGCGCGCGGGCCATGCCTTCACGGAGGACGACCAGCGGCGGCTGTGCACGGGCGACGTCTTCCGGCTGTGCTCATCGGAGATTCCCGATCGCGACCGCATCATTGCCTGCATGATGAAACAGCGCGCCAGCCTCAGCGACGGTTGCCGCAGCGTGTTCGGCCGGCCATCGGAACGCTCCGCTTCGGCCACCGTGACGCGCTGAGCGTGCCACGCCTCGTTTCCGCCAGCCACGCGCCGCCGGTCCTTCGATCTGCGGCGTGACCAGAACTACCTCGATGACATGACGGCGTGTTAGCTTGGCGCGGATTGTACGGCCAGGAGTTGACCCGCCATGAGCTTCCGCATCCTCGTCCTCTACGGCTCCTATCGCTCCGACCGGATGGGCATCCGGCTCGCGCAATTCGTCGTGGACGGGTTGCGCGCCAGGGATCAGGTCGTCGAGCTGATCGACGCCAAGGCGGTCGGCCTGCCGATGCTCGACCGCATGTACAAGGAATATCCGCCCGGCCAGGCGCCAGCAGCCATGGCCGAGCTTGCGGCCAAGATCCGTGCCGCCGACGGCTTCGTGTTCGTCACTGGCGAATACAACTGGGGCATGCAGCCGGGACTGAAGAACCTCACCGACCACTTTCTCGAGGAATGGTTCTGGCGTCCGGCGGCGATCGCGAGCTATTCCGCCGGCCGCCTCTCCGGGGCACGGGCCGCCACGGCGTGGCACGGCACGTTGTCGGAGATGGGCATGGTGGTGGTGTCGAGCACGCTTGCCGTCGGCCCGATCGGTCAGGCGCTGTCCGCCGACGGCAAGCCGACCGGCGATTCCGGCCAATCGCTCGAGCACGCGTTTCCGCGCTTTGCCGACGATCTCTTGTGGTGGGTCGAGGCGGGCAGGGAGCAGCGGGCGCGCAGGGCGCCACCTTACTGAGTGCGGGCATCAGCGCAGGCCGGAGCGCAAGCGCTCCAGCTCTTGCGCCAAGTCCGCTCCAAGTCCGCTAACGTTGTTCCGCGCTGCCGGTCCCGTTGGTGACCGCGCGCTGACGCGCCGGGGCGCTTGCGCTCTGCCCCTGACAGGGCCGCTCCATCCAGCTCCCGTCCGGGGCCTGCTGGTAGGCGCGGCACGGCAGGGACGACGTGGCCTGATCATCCGGCTTGGATGCCTGGGAGCTTTTCGCCAGTGCGGGGGCGGCCGTCGCGACGAGGGCTGCCAGCGAACCGACGTAGATCATTTGGCTGATCCGCATCTTGGGGGTTCTCCTGCTCGAAGCACCCCCGATTCAAAGTCGAATTGTGGAAACTTTGAGGCAAATCCCGCCTGTCGTCGCAGGACGCTTAAGGATCGCTTGCGACGTCGCCTGCGGCGTTAAGACAAATGCGCGGTCCGGCGAGCGTGGCTTTCTCAAGGCTGGCGTTGCGCCCATGCTGACGGTAAGAGCGGCATGACGCGCGAAAGCGCCCTCGTGATCCGCGATGCGGGTGCTCCGCCCGGAGCGTCCTGTGCGGTCAACGGACGCCGGCATGGCCGCCGGCGCTCCCGACATCAGCCGCGCGATCGACGGATCGTGGCGGTTCCGCTTCAGGGCGGGGAGGGAGACCGCGCAGGCTGAGAACTGTGCGAGCATGACGAGACCCCGGTTGCCCTCCCTGATCGCGCTGCGTGCCTTCGAGGCCGTCGGCCGCAAGGGCAGCGTGCGCGCCGCCGGCGACGAGCTCGCGGTCAGCCACACCGTGGTCTCGCGCCATCTGCAGAATCTGCAGCGCAGCCTGGGCGTGGCGCTGGTGCGCGCCGAGGGACGGGGCCTCGCGCTGACCGATGCCGGACGTCAGTTCCATGCCGAGGTCAGCCAGGCCTTCGACATCATCGCCCGCGCGACGATGTCGGTGCGGCCCGTGGCGCGTCCGACCCTGAACATCTGGTGCATTCCGGGCCTCGCCAATCGCCGCCTGCTGGCGCGGCTGCCCGAGCTGAGCGGCCCGCCACGCAACTGGGACATCAATCTGCAGCCGACGCTGGCGCACCCCGACCTGCAGCGCGGCGAAGCGGATGCGGAGATCGTCTATGCCGAAGCGATCGACCGGAGCGGCGGCGTGGTCGCCGAGGAGCTGGTGTGCCCACGCGTATTCCCGGTCGCAAGCCCGGCCTATCTGGCAAGGTTTCCGGCGATCGCGACACTCCCGGGCCTCGCCAGGGCCTCGCTGATCCACGAGGAGTCCACCGCGCAATGGGAGCAATGGTTCGAGCTGGCGGGGTATCGCGAGCCGGTCACGTTGCGCGGGCAGCGGCTGTGGCACGCGCATCTCGCCATTGAAGCCGCCCGCTTCGGCCAGGGCGTCGCGCTCGCCAACGAGGTGCTGGTCGCCGATGATCTGCGCAGCGGTGCGCTGGTCGAGGTGATCCCATCGGCACTCCACATGGGAGCCTATCAGCTCGTCGCGCTCCGGGAGCGCTGGGACGAGCCCGCGATCGTGGCGCTGCGGGCGTGGCTGAAGAATGTGCTCGCCGCGTAGCTGCGCGCTCATCCTGCTGGGTCTGGTGCATTGCAGGCACCTGTCGTCAGGAACAAGCTGATTGATCGCGACGGCTCGCGGCTTAGCCTTCTGCTCGATTTTCCGACGAGGAGTTGAGCCATGGTTGCGAATTTGGCTGCGAATTTGCCTGCGAACGAAGAACTGCTGGCGCGACGTCATGAGGCCGTCGTCCGGGGCGTGAGCTATGCGACGCCGCTGTTTGCCGACCGCGCCCTCAACAGCGAGGTGTGGGACGTCGAGGGCAAGCGCTACGTCGACTTCGCCGGCGGCATCGCGGTGCTCAACACCGGCCACTGCCATCCGCATGTCGTTGCCGCGATCCGGGCGCAGCTCGACCGCTTCACCCACACCTGCTTCCAGGTGCTGCAATACGAGCCCTATGTGCGGCTGAGCGAGCGGCTCAACGCGCTGGCGCCGATTTCGGGGCCGGCCAAGTCGATCCTGCTGACGACCGGCGCGGAGGCGACCGAGAACGCCATCAAGATCGCACGCGCCGCCACCGGCCGCAGCGGCATCATCGCCTTCACCGGCGCCTTCCACGGCCGTACCGCGCTCGCCAATGCGATGACCGGCAAGGTGATGCCGTACAAGAAGCATTTCGGGCCGCCGCTGCCCGGCGTCTGGCACGCGCCGTTTCCGATCGCCGGCAGCAACGTGACGGTCGAGGACACGCTGTCCTACATCAACTTCATCTTCAAGGCCGACATCGACGCCTCGCAGGTCGCGGCCATCATCATCGAGCCCGTGCAGGGCGAGGGCGGTTTCCACCAGGCGCCGCCGGAGCTGATGCGGGGCCTGCGCCGGATCTGCGACAGCCATGGCATCGTGCTGATCGCCGACGAGGTGCAGACCGGCTTCGGCCGCACCGGCAAGATGTTCGCGATGGAGCACTACGACGTGCAGCCGGACCTGATCTGCGTCGCCAAGAGTCTCGCCGGCGGCATGCCGCTGTCCGGCGTGATCGGCCGGGCTGCGATCATGGACGCCGCCGAGCCGGGCGGTCTCGGCGGCACCTATGGCGGCAATCCGCTGGCCTGCGCCGCGGCGCTTGCCGTGCTCGATGTGTTCGAGCAGGAGAAGCTGCTCGACCGCGCCAATGCGATCGGCGAGCGGCTGCGTGCGGCGATCGCGCGCTTCTCGCGCGCCAACACGCTGGTTCCGGTTTCCGGTCCGCGCGGTCCTGGCGCAATGGTTGCATTCGATATCCTGAAGCAGCGCGGCAGCGACGAGCCGGATGCGGAAATGACCAAGCGCGTGACGCGCGTGGCGCACGAGAACGGCCTGATCCTGTTGTCGTGCGGCGTCACCGCGAGCACCATTCGCATCCTGGTGCCGCTGACGGCATCGGACGAGATCGTGGACGAAGGGCTCGCGATCCTGGAGAAGTGCCTGGCCGCCTGACGTGCGGCCGAGGTGAACGGGAAGGCTGGAGGTTTGCAACGTGACTGAAGCTGCGGCGGCTGTGCCGAATGACGTGATGGAGCGGCTCGCCGCCGCCGTCGATGCCAACTTCGCCAAGCAGGTCGCCTTCCTGCAGCAGCTCGTGCAGTTCCGCAGCCTGCGCGGCGAGGAAGCGCCGGTGCAGGACTGGCTGGCGCGCGAGCTCGCGAGCCGCGGCTATCAGGTCGACCGCTTCAGCCTGGGCGATGTCGACCTGATGCACCATCCCAAGGCGGCGCCGATGGACGGCATCGCACTCGACAGCTCGCAGCAGGTGGTGGCGACGCTCGACGGAGCGGGCAAGGGCCGCAGCCTGATCCTGCAGGGCCACGTCGACGTCGTGCCGGAAGGGCCGACCGATCTCTGGAACGACCCGCCCTATGAGGCTGTTGTGCGCGACGGCTGGATGATCGGGCGCGGTGCCCAGGACATGAAGGCCGGCGTCTCCGCGATGATCTTCGCGCTCGATGCGATCAAGGCGGCCGGCTTCGTGCCGGACGGACGCATTCACCTGGAGACGGTGACCGAGGAGGAGAGCACCGGCAACGGCGCGCTCTCGACTCTGTTGCGCGGCTACACGGCTGATGCTTGCCTGATCCCGGAGCCGACCGGCCACACGCTGACCCGCGCCCAGGTCGGCGCGATCTGGTTTCGCTTGCGCGTGCGCGGCACGCCGGTGCACGTCGCCTACGCCGAGACCGGCACCAATGCGATCCTGTCGGCGATGCACCTGATCCGCGCGTTTCAGGAGCACACCCGGGAGATCAACGCGCGCGCCAAGTCGAACGCGTGGTTCGCCGCGGTCAAGGATCCGATCAAGTTCAACGTCGGCATCATCAAGGGCGGCGACTGGGCCAGCTCGACGCCGGCGTGGTGCGACCTCGATTGCCGGCTCGGCGTGCTGCCCGGCGAGACGCCGGCGCAGGCCATGGCCGGCATCGAGCAATGTCTCGCCATAGCGCAGGCCGCAGACAGCTTCCTGTCGGAGAATCCGGTCGAGCTGGTGTGGAGCGGCTTCCAGGCCGATCCCGCCGTGTGCGAGCCCGGCAGCGCCGCGGAGGCCGCGCTCGCCGACGTGCATGCGCGCGTGTTCGAGCAGCCGCTGGACGTGCGGCTGTCCACGGCGGTCAACGACACCCGCTACTATCAGGTCGACTACGGCATCCCGGCGCTGTGCTACGGGCCCTACGGCATCGGTCCGCACGCGTTCGACGAGCGCGTCGATCTCGACAGCGTGCGCAAGACCACGCTGTCGATCGCGATGTTCGTCGCGCAATGGTGCGGACTGCGGCCGGCATGATCACGGTCGCGCTTCTCAGCCGTCCCGGGCTGATGGATCCGATGCGGGCGCTGCTCGCGCGCGAGCTGCCGGGCGTGACCGTCGCGTCATGGCCGGAAGCCGCGGCGCGCGACGCCGAGCTTGCCGTGTGCTGGAAGCCGGAGCCCGGTGCGCTGGCGGCGATGCCGAAGCTGAAGCTGATCCATTCGATCGCGGCCGGCGTTGACAATATCCTGTCCGATTCCACCGTGCCGGATGTGCCGCTGTGCCGGATCGTCGATCCCGACATCTCGGCGGCCATGACCGAGTTCGTGCTGTGGGGGACGCTGTATTTCCACCGCGATTTCGATCGCGCCGTCGGCAACGCGCGGAACGGCGTGTGGCGGCGCTACGAGCAGCGTGCCGCCAGGGACCGTCGGGTCGGCATTCTCGGGCTCGGAGAGCTCGGCTCCGCGGCCGCGATCCGTCTGGTCGAGCTGGGCTTCGCGGTGAGCGCGTGGTCGCGCTCGCCCAAGGCGCTCGCCGGCGTGCGGACCCATTGCGGCGCCGCTGCGCTCGACGACTTCCTGGGCGAGACGGAGATCCTGGTCTCGCTGCTGCCGCTGACGGCCTCGACCGTGGGGCTGCTCGATGCCGAGCGTCTGGGCCGGCTGCCCAAGGGCGCCGCGCTGATCCTGTGCAGCCGCGGCGAGCACCTGGTGACGGAGGATCTGGTTGCGCTGCTGCGCAGCGGCCATCTGCGCGGCGCCGTGCTCGACGTCTTCGCGCATGAGCCGTTGCCCGCGGACCATGCGCTGTGGCGCGAGCCGGGCGTGCTGGTGACGCCGCACATGGCGGCGATCGCATCCTGGGAGGTGATCGCGCAGCAGGTCGCGGAGAATGCCCGGCGGCTGCTGCGCGGCGAGCCGTTGCTAAACGTCGTCGATCGCGCCCGCGGCTACTGATTAGTCAGCTACTCGAGTGTCTGCACCGGGGGCGCCACCGGACCGCGCGGTGCCGGCGGTGCGACAGCGACGGTCCGTGCAGGCGATGGTGCGCTGCGCGGCGCGGCCTGCGGTTGCTGCTGAGACTCGGTCATCGCAGCCTGGCTGTCCCTGACCGGACGCCGGACCTGCTGTGACCGCGCCGCGCGCGAGCGGCGGAAGCCCCAGGAGCGCGCGATCGAGGGACCTGCCGTGTAGCCGACAACGGCGCCGGCAACCGCTCCAACCGGTCCGAACACGACGGCGCCCGACAAGGCGCCCAGCGCGGCATCGCCGCCGCGGTGCTCGTCGGCCATCGCCGCCGATGCCGTCAGTGTCAGCGCCAAGGCCGCGGTCGCCAGCAGTCTGGTCATGAGATGTCCCCTCCGTCGCAACAGCGCCGAAATGGCGGACAAATGTGGCGAGAAGAATGCGGGGAGTGGAACCTGTCAGGGAACCGGTAACCCTAATGCGGACACAATGTCTCAGCGCCGCGGCATGGCGCGCAGCGTCGTTCAATGCATCGCGCCGAGCACCGACGTGAACGGCATGGCGATGATTTCCTCGCCGAGATCATCGGAGATGTGGAGTACCCAGTCGCGCCAATCCTCGTCGCTTTCGGAGGAAATCAGCGAATGCATGACGCGCTCGGCGTGATCGCAGGCCTCGGCGAGATCGACGACCGCGGTTCCACGCCGATCGACGAGAAACTCCTCGGGATTGGAGCAGTGGAAGAAGACCTGCGTCATGTCCGTCTCCTCAATCGCCATCCGGCGAATCTCAGCCAGGAGTAACAGTATGGCGGCGCACGCGAAATCGGATTGATCACGTAAGGTAAATTACGGGGAGAAGTCTAAGCCTGGGGAACCGGGCCCGCAGTGATCCATCTCACGGAACGCATCGGTATGGAGAAAGTTGACTTGGGTTATTCGATCCGGCGACAGGAGCTCGACATGATGTCTGAAGTCCAGATCCACGCGATCGCCCGGCAGATGCTCGAGATGCACGGCGCCTCGGCCGTCGCGCAGGCTGCGCAGAAGGCGCAGCAATGCGAAGCCAGCGGCGAGGCCGAGGAGGCCCGCGAATGGCGCCACATCTCGGATGCGATGCGGATGATGCGCGGCCCGCACCAGAGCTGACATCGGTTTCCATTTTACCGAATATTGCCGCGCGTTCCGCCGGATCGACCGACTCTGCTCCGCAGCAGCCGGCGGTGGATACGTTCCGTCAAGGGAAACGTGTGCCGCATCTCATCCTGGTTTCCGACCCATTTTCCACGCAAGAATCGGGCAACATGATTCGGCGGTGGATTCGCCGACCAACGTTTGCCGGCGCGCCCGCCGTCCAGGGATTATTGCCATGGTCTTCTTCAAGCGTGAGCTGAGCCCCGTCGAGATCTTCGAGCGTGCGCTGAAGGACAAGCAGGCCGCGCGGCAACGGCTGACGGATCGCCTCCGCGTGGCCGAGGCGGCGCTGGACGAGAAGAAGGTTGCCGCAGAGCGGCTCGCCAAGGCCGGCGCCAGCAACGGGCAGCTCGATCGTGCCGAATCCAAGATGCAGGCCGTCGAGCAGAAGGCCAAGGCGCTGCGCTCAGCAGTCGCCGAATGCGATGAGCAGATCATCCTGGCCGAACGCGCCTTCGCCGACGCGGTGGCGCAGCGCGACCGCGACCGCGCCGCCAACGACATCGAGGCCGTCGCCACCGCGATCGAGCAGGCGGTTCCGCGCTTCGAGATCGGTGCGGCGGCGCTCGTCGATGCGGTGACGCGCGGCCGCGCGGCGCTGAGCGAGGCCAGCCGCTTCGCGTCCGATGTCGACGACATCCGGCGCGAGGTGATGTCCGCCGCGGAGCTGATCTGCTGGGAGCTGCGCGCGGCCGCGAGCCGCACGCGGGCCGGCAACATCAACGTGGCCCTGCTGGCGCCGCCCGAGATGCGGCAACTGCCGGCGCCCGAGACCGACCGCCAGATGATCTATACGCTGAGCCCGCTGACCTGGCGTGAGGGCGAGGAGGTGAAGCGCGTCGCCGCCTTTACCATGACCGCGCTGCCCAAGGCCCTGCTGCCGCTGGCGCTGGCGCATCAGCACGTCGACTATCTCAACGCGCGCCGGGTGCAGACGCTGATGCACGTCCATGGCGGCGGACAGCAGCAGAGCGAGCCGATGCCCGACGATCCGGCGCTGGTCGATCTCGATGCGCTGGGTACGCAGGCCGAGGAAAGCCCGCAGGCTGATGTCGCCTGAGCGCGTCCCTGCGCGCAGGCGCGCCGGAGCGCAGCTGGGGCTTGTTGGATCGGCCGTGCTGCTGCTGATTATCATCAGCGGTGCACGGGCGGAAAATCTCGATGCCGGTAAATCCGGCGCGCGGCTGTTTGCGGACAGCTGCGCCACCTGTCATCGCTCGGCACGTGGGCTCGCCAAGGGACGCTTCCGCCTGACGCTCTATTTGTTCCTGCAGAAGCACTACACCAGCAGCGACGACGCCGCGTCGGCCTTGAGCACCTATCTGCAGTCGGTCGATGCGCCGGCAGCCGCGCCGGCCCGTCGTCCTGCTGCGCGGCGACGGGATTATCGCGGTGAGACGCGACCGCCGCGGCCGCCGCTGCCGGTCCGGGGACGCTAGTCCGGCGGGCCGCACGACGATCTCCGCTCGCTTCGTCCTGCGAGGGGAACGGGCCGCGGCGAGTGAACGTGAGCTGCTCAGGTTCAGCCGCTCGGCCCGCAGTTTTCCGGTGTGCGCTCGTCCGGGTGTGGCCGATATCCGCAACCTGGGCTATGCTCGTCGGCCAAGGTGCTCGACGCCCCGGGGGTGCCGATCTCGTGCGTGTCCGTGCGAAGCTGGCCGCCCCGAGCCGTATCGTGACGTCTCAGTCGTTCCACGAGCCGCGTTATCGTGATTGTGTTTTCGGGCGTTATGTCTTTTGACGTTGTGTTAGGGCTGTCTGAGGCAGGGCAGCGGCGATGATGACCTTACCGGAGCTCGCGGCAGCGGCGTTGGAGCGTTTCCTCAGCTCCTATATGCGACGCCGTTTCGGATCGTCTCATACCCAGTTGACGGAGATGCTTCCGGCGGCTGCGCGCATTGCACTGGAATGCATCGGCAACAGCGATGCGCTGTATCACAACGTCGAGCACACCTTGCTGGTGACGCTGGCCGGCCACGAGATCCTGCGCGGCCGTGCGCTGCACAGCCACATGACGGCGGACGACTACGTCCACGTCATCCTGGCCTGCCTGCTTCACGACATCGGCTATGTCCGCGGCCTGTTCAGGGAAGACGATGTCAACGGCTTCGTCGTCGATCGCGGCGGCCGCAAGATCTGCCTGCCGCGCGGCTCCTCCGATGCCAGCCTGATGCCGTATCACGTCGACCGCTCGAAGCTGTACGTGATCAACCGCATCGAAGGCATGGCGCCGCTGGACAAGGACCGCATCGCCCGCGCCATCGAAGGCACGCGCTTTCCGCCGCTCGCCGGCCAGCACTTCGACGAAGAGCAGTCGATCGTGCGCGCCGCCGACCTGATCGGACAGCTCGGCGACCCCAACTACATCCGCAAGGCCAACGCGCTGTATCACGAGTTCGAGGAGGTCGGCATCAACCGGCAGCTCGGCTATGAGTCGCCGGCCGACATCGTCAACCGCTATCCGCAGTTCTATTGGAACAGCGTCGCGCCGCACATCCAGACCGAGATCCGCTATCTCAACATGACCTCGACCGGGCGCCAGTGGATCGCAAACCTCTACGCCAACGTGTTCCGCGCCGAACGCGACATCTCGCTGTCGGGCCCGCAGAGTTGACTGGCGGGAGTTAGCGCCGGCCGCCGACCTCGTCGATGTGGTCGAACAGGTCGGCCGGATCCTCGTAGACTCGGATGGCGCCGGACTGGCGCAATTCCTCCGAGCCATAGCCGCCGCTCAACAGGCCGACTCCGAGCGCCCGGCAGCGGGTTGCGGCGAGCATGTCCCAGATGCTGTCGCCGACCACGACCGCGCGCTCGATCGGCATGTCGAGGCGGGCGGCGGCGGCGAGAAACAGATCGGGATCCGGCTTGGCGTAGCGGACCTCGTCACGGGTCACGACGGCGCTGGTCTTGGGATCGACGCCGAGCGCGGCGAGATTGACGGCCGCCGTTTCCATTCTGCCGCTGGTCGCGATCGCCCAGGGGATGCCGGCATCGGTCAGGAAGCCGAGCAGCTCGCGGGCGCCGGGCAGGGGGCGGACCTGGCCTCCGAGCTTCTGATAGGCAGCCGCATGCGCCTTCCGCAGCCGCTCGATCCGCTCGGGCTCGATGGCATAGCCGGTCTCGCGCAGCAGCTGGTTGGTGAACAGGCCGCCGCTCATCCCGATCTTGCGGTGGATGCGCCAGACCGAGAGCTCGATGCTCTCGGCATCCAGCGCCGTCTTCCAGGCCAGCACATGCTGGTAGACGCTGTCGACCAGCGTGCCGTCGAGGTCGAACAGGAAAGCGGTTTCGATGCGCATGGCTCGCTCCGGGCTGGACATCTGCTACGCAGCAGCCGCTACGGCCAAGCGCCAGCGGCCATTCTGGTTCCTGGCCGCTGCGAGAGCTGTGCTGTGCCTGCGCCGCGAGCCCGGCTCAGCCCTTGGGACGGATGAAGCCGGCCAGCGTCTTCTTCTGCTCCTCGCACCAGTTCGTCATGCCGAGGCGGCGCTGATCCATATCGATGGCCTGCGTGGCGACGGCGACCTCCGCCATCAGATCATCGTCCTGCTTCTCGCCCATCTTGCCGCCGGTGTGCATATAGGCGATCGCCTTGCGTACCTTCTCGGTCGTTCCGTCAGGCATCTTCATGTCCTGCGCCTTCTGGACCAGATCCTGATAGACGACATCGACGCCGGGACATTCGACCTTGGTGGCGAACGCCTCCAGCACCATGGTCGTATACATGTGGCGTGGCTCGGCGCTGCCCGGTGTCAGCGCCGCCAGCAATGCCGCAATGGTCAATGTCGCAAGGGTTGACGTGTAGAGCAGACCGTTTCGCATCCTCTGGCTACCTCCCGCTTGTTTTCGGCGAGGCTAGCCTGTGACCGAAGCCCGGGCAACAACGAGCGCAGTGCAGCACGCGCGAATTGATCGAAGGGGCCGCCGGCTACTTGTTCAGCCGCCGCTCCTGCTCCTTGAGCAGAACGTCGAGCTCCTCGCTCTGCTGCGCGAGGCGGTCGGCGTTGCGCTCCTCGTCGGCGGCACCCGACTGCGAGGCGGCCTGCTCGGTGATCTGGCGGATGTTGTCGCGCAGGATCGCGATGCGGTCTGCGAGGTCGGAGGCGGACAGGATGGTCGGATCGGTCAGGCTCATGAACCCCTCGGGATGCGCATTGTCAGGCGCAGCTCCTTAGCTCGGAAAGCCGCGTCGCGACAAGTGGATCGACGACATCGATCACCCCCGCGCCAATCGGCGCGGACCGGCGCGGGCGCCTGTGCGGATCCCTCAGCGCACCGGCATTGGCGGACGCACCACGGGCTGGTCCGGATCGACCGGCGCCGACGGCAGCGGCATCGGAGCGGGCGGCGGGGGTACCATGTTGGCTGCAGCCGGCGGCGGCATGCGCGGCCGGTGCGGCACCGCTGCTCCGGGCTGTGCCGGGGTCACGGCCGCCGTCGCAGGGCGCGCGGCCGGGCGCGGCCGGATCGTCTGCTCGATGGCGCGCGGATCGAACGACCGTGCTTCCGCGGTCCGCTCGCTCGGCCGCTCGGCGGGCCTGTCGCTGGATTTGGCCTCGGCGACCCGCGCCATGTCGCGGACCATCTGCTCCTGCCCGGCCTTCAACTGTGCGAGGCTCGTCTTCAGCTCGCCGATCTGCTGGCTCAAGGCAGCCAGGTCGTGGGCCATCGATTGCAGCAACTGCGCCTGCTCCTGCGACTCGGTCGCGCCAGCCACGCTCGTTGCGTGCTCCTGCGCCTCAGCCGGCGCTTCTGCGGCCGTCTGCTGGGGCGCGGTCGCGGCTGGCTGTGCCGCGGCATCCTTGTCGGTGTTCGATGCCAGCGAGATCCGCGGCATCCAATGCGCGATCATCTCCTGGGCCTGGTCTCCGTAGCTCTGCCAGGCGGCTGCGGCGACCGCGCTGCCGACCGCGAACAGCACCGCCAGAATGGTGCGCACGGCCCAGGTGGCGAACGTGCTGCGCTCTCCGGTGACCGCGAAGTCGCTCGTCGCCTGCGTCCTGTAGTCAGGGTCGATCTTCGGCGAGGGCACATCCGGTGGCCGTTGCGAGCTGCGCCTGTCCGCTTCGGCGGCGGTGCGATCGGCGCGGGCCGCCAGCACGATCTCGGGATCGATCATGGCATGAGGCTGCTGATCGCCGTCTTTGGTCGTCGTTGCAAGCATTGACGCTCCGTCCTCCGTTGTCGTCCGCCTCGCAGGCGGCGCTCGGCTCTGTTCCGATGCGTCGTCCTACCAACGCCTCGTGCACCAACGCTTCGCGTACTCACGCCGCATCGTACTGACGCCTCGTGACACCAACGTCGGATGACGACTGCGCCACGGGACGTTCGGCCTCTCCGGCCGCATCAGCACAGAACCTGGATACCGGTTGTCCCTCGTGCCCACGCATCTGCATGTTCACGGTCATCCATCTTGGCCAGAGCCGCATGCTCAGGAACGTCCCATCATCGTTCCGTCGCGACGCTCGGCTGATTCCTAATCTCATCGACACTTGGTCATATCCGCCCGAACCAAGGCGAAGACATGGCGGTTGCGCGACCCATGCGACCTCCACCTCAGGCCGCAGGCGGAGCATACCCCGAATGCACCGCGAAGGCTATGCCGACGGCGTTCGCCGTGCCGGCGAGATCCCCGGCCGTTGTGACCGACCGGTGCCGCGGAACGAAGCTTCGATCGGCCCGTCAACGCTTGAGAATGTCGCGTGTGGGCAACCGGATTTGGCAGCAGAGGCCGCTCGGCTCAAAGCGCCGGACGACGCGGGCACCGACCTCGTACGGCAGCATCTGTTCCAGCAGTACGGTTCCAAAGCCCTGGCGCTGCGCAGCCAGCGGACGGCCGGACATGCCGGTCTCGGTCCAGTCGATGACCAGCCAGTCGGCCGCGTCGCGCTCATCGAGCCGCCATTCGATCCTGATGAAGCCCCGCGGCACGGTCAGCGCGCCGTATTTCAGCGCATTGGTCGCGAGCTCGTGCATGGCAAGCCCGATGCTCTCGGCCGCCTTCGGCCTCAGTCGCACCTGGGGGCCCGACAGCGAGAATTGCCTGTCCTCGCGCGCGGCTCCGGCGCGCAGCTCATCGGCGATCAGCTCCGCCAGATCGAAACCGGCGAGGGGATCGCGCGTGACGACCGCCTGGATGCGCGACAGCGCCGTGATGCGGCCTTCGAGGTGACTGGCGAAATCCTCGACGCTGTCGCTCGAGTCGCCCGTGCGGCGGATGATCGAGCGGATCACGGCGAGCATGTTGCGGACGCGGTGCTGCAGCTCGGCGAGCAGCAGCTTCTGGTGCTCGGAGGCCGAGACCAGCGCCGTGATGTCTTGGGTGATGCCGCCGATGCGCTGCACCCGTCCCAGCTCGTCGACCATGGGAAAACTACGGATGCGCAGCCAGCGCGCGACGTCGTCCGGCTGCGTGACGATACGGACATCCAGGCTGTCGCGCTGGCCGCGCCGGGCGCGCTCGAGGCTCTCGACGGCGCGGGGCCGGTCCTCCGGCAGCATGAGCTCGGTCCACGATGCGAGATGGTCGCCGCGGAGCACAGCGGTGCGCGGCACGCCATAGATGGTCTCGAATGCGGGGCTGAGATATTCCCAGTGCAGGGTCTCGGCATCGCGGATCCACACCACGTCGGAGGATGCTTCGCCGAACTGGCGGAAACGCGCCTCGCTGTCGCGTAGCGCGGCCTCGGTGCGCTTGCGGTCGTCGATGTTCATCGCGAGCTCGACCAGGGTGCCGTCGCCGAGGTCCCGGCCGGCGAACATCATCCAGGCGCGTTCGCCGTCCTTGCGAAAATACTGCTTCTCATAGGGACCGATCCGGCCGGTCTGCCGCAGCAGCTCGATCTGGTCGCTCGATGTACCCATCCATTCCGGGGGGGTCAGGCTCTTCCAGGTCAGCTGGCCGCTGTCGATGTCCTGACGCGAATAGCCTGTCATCGCCAAGAAGGCCTCGTTGGCGTCGACCAGGGTGCCGGCGGCATGATCGAAGAACAGCACGCCGACCGAATCGATCTCGAGGAGGCGGCGCAGCCGATGATCGCTGGCATCGCTGCCGTTCGAATGCGGCTGCGGTGCGGACGGCCCGGCCTCCGGCAGCTCGCTGCAGCCGAGGCAGACGGCGAGCTCGGGATCTGTCCGTGCGAGGGCAAGCACGTCCGAATCGATCGCGAGCAGGTGTGCATCGGCCCAGAAGTGGGCTGTGCGCAGATAGGCGAGGAAGGCCGCCAGCAGATCGAACCTGGTGTCGCCGAAGGCATGTCGGATTGCGCGCCGCGAGCGGTCGAAATCAGCACGCTGCATGAACAGCACCGACGCGGCCTCGAACAGGTCCGCCTCACCGTCGCTGCCCGGCTCCGGGATGTCGAGCGGGGGCTGGATGAGTTCGAGCCGGTCGAGCGCCGCCGCGGTGCGCGCGGGATCCGCGAGCGGCCGCGCGAGCAGGTGACGCGCCCGATCGATCGGCTCCGGGCGGGACGTCGAGTCACCCGCGGGCTTGCCCGATCCAACCAGAAATCCGAAATGCCGGGTCAGACAATAAGGCGAACGGTTGAGGCGCGACAGATGGACGGCGAGCCGCTCCTTGAAAAGGGCCGGAAGCGGGGTGTCGAGATAGGCGCATTTGGCGAACTGCCAGAGCTGTCGGGTCGCCTCAGGCGCAGACGGCGCCGACCTGAACAGGTTGGGCATCAGCCCGAGGCGCTGCACGATCTCCTGCTCGAAGGGTCCGTCCACCATGCGCTGTTCGACCATCGCCGTTTCCCCGGCAGAGTGCCGAGACAGTCAGCATAGCGCAAGCGCCAGCGCTCCGAACCTCTCACTCATTCGCATCGAGCTGACGGCCTTCGCGGTCCAAATGCAAGTAATTCGCGTTGAACAGGCCGGCGCTCATCAAGCGCTCGAGGTCCGGAAGTACCAGCATCTTGCCCTTGAGCACGATCAGGTTGCTGGCGCGCAGTTCCTGCAGCGTGCGGTTGACGTGGACCTTCGACAGGCCTGTCGCCTCGGCGAGATCGGCCTGAGTGAGCGGGAAGCTGCAGCTGCTGTCGTCGGCCAGGCCCGCCAGGCGTAGCCGGAAGAACAGTTCGCACAACAGGTGAGCCATGCGTTCGGACGCCGTGCGTTGCCCGAGATTCATGGTCCATTCGCGCTGGATTGCGGCGTTGACCAGTGTCTCCCACCAGAACGCCGTTGCAATGCGCGGATAGCCGGCGCTGATCTCGTCGAAGAACTCGCGCGGCAGATCGGCGATCGACACCGGCGTGATGGTGCCGATCGAATGGTCCATCTCGCGCAGGATGAAGATGTTGAGATCACAGATATCGCCGGGCAGGAAGAACGAGACGATCTGGCGGCGGCCGTCCTCGAGCTGCTTGTAGCGGCAGGCCCAGCCGTTCAGGATCAGATGCACGTCCTTGGGCTTCTCGCCTTCGCGCGCGATGTCGGTGCGTGGCGCGAAGGTCCTTACCCGTTGAGCCGCAGCGCGGTTGAGCATCAGGCGGTCGGCCGCAGAAAGGCGGACGAAATTCTCAAGCTTGCGGACCAGATGACTCAAAGAGTGGTTCCCCCGAATTAGTTTATTGGGGTTCCAAGCGGCGCGACTTCAATAACTTATGTTAGCATGATACCGCGTTGACCGCTGATCTTTCTGCACCTGCGCAAGGAACCAACGCGTTGTTGGTGTGCGTGGGTCTGCTGCCGCAATCTCGGTGATGATTTCGCCATCGCGCGATGGTCGGAGCATGAGCGACATCGCGCGAGTCAGACCTGCACTGCGCGCTTCTGTCGTCGAACTCTCATGAAAGTCGATGATGAATCACTGTCGAGGCCCGTGAAAATACGGGAATCGACGTGCGGCCGCGACGATTTGCCCTCGGCAGCGTGCCTGCGCAAGTTAATAGCCTCTTAGACTGCGCTTCCTAAGTTGACCGAAACAATCAACTGGAAATGCACGATGCGAGTCGGTCAGCTCTTTGCGGTATCGATGCTCTCGGTCACGGCGCTTGCCTGTGTTCTCGGGGGCGAGGTGCTGGTATCTCACTATCGCGCCTACGCGAGCAGAACCGAAGCGATCAAGTCAGTCGACGCGTTCGCTGCCGTGCTCCTTGCAGGCCAGGCCGTCGCGGGATTGCGGGCGCCGTTCGTCACGCCGATGTTCCAGGACGTTCCGGCCACTCCTGTGCAGCTGGACGCCGTCGACAAGGCCGGGCAGCAGGCCGACGCCGCCTTCGCCAAGGCGAAAGCGGCCGTTGAGACGCTCTCCGACAGCCAAGCCATCTTCGACGGACTGAACGCCGCCAAGGCAAAGCTCACCGACGTGCGCACGATGGTCGACCGCGCCGTGAGATTGCCGCTGAATGCGCGCGACCCGGCTGCGATGAAGGGATTCCTGCCCGGCTTGACCGACGTGCTGAAATCGGTCGAGCCGCTGCTCAACCGCCTCGAGAACCGCGTCGCGACCGCCGATGCATCGCTGACGCCGCTGCTGTCGATTGCGCGCATCACGCAGGATCTGCGGATCACGGCCGGCGGCCGCGCCGCGATGCTGGCCCCGGCGCTCGGTGCCAAGCGTCCGCTGGCTCCGGCCGAGTATTCCAACATCGATCGTGCGCAAGGCCGGATCGAGGTCGATCGCGAACGGATCGAGTCGAGCATCGATCAACTCGGCAATCCTCCGAAGGTCGCGCAGGCGATGTCGGAGGCGGTCGAAGCGTATTTCAACAACGCTGCGGGACTGATCGAAAAGGAGATCGCGGCGTCGCGCAGCAATGCCGGCTACACGCTGTCACCGGAGCAGTTGGGCGGCACCGTCGTGCCGCCGATCGGAAAATTCCTGACCGTTCGCGACAATGCGCTGGCCGAGGCACGGACGCGCGCCGAGACGGCGCGGGACGATGCACTGGTGATGTTCGGGATCGGCAGCGGCGCGGTGCTCGCGCTGCTCGGCATGCTCGGCGTCGTGACCTTCATGCTGCGCCGTCGCGTGATCGCGCCGCTGGCTGCGCTGACCGGCGTGGTCGGCGACCTCGCGGCTGGCCGTGACGACGTCGTCGTTCCGGCCAGCGATCGGCAGGACGAGATCGGCACGCTCGCCGCCTCGCTGCAGGTCTTCAAGGATGCGCTGCTGGCGAAGAAGGCGGCAGACCGGGCCGCAGCGAGCGAGGCGGAGGCCAAGATCCAGCGTGGACAGCGGGTGGATACGATCACCCGCGAGTTCGAGGCCGTCATCAGCGAGATCGTCGATGTCGTGTCCTCGGCGTCGACGGCGCTCGAGAGTTCGGCAGGAACGCTCACCACCACGGCCGAGCAGTCCGAGCGGCTCGCCACCACCGTCGCTTCGGCGTCCGAGGAGGCCTCGACCAACGTGCAGTCGGTGGCATCAGCGACGGAGGAAATGTCATCGTCGGTGACGGAGATCGGCCGCCAGGTTCAGGATTCGGCGCGCGTCGCCAATGAGGCCGTGCAGCAGGCGCAGCGTACCAACGACCGTGTCGGCGAGCTTGCCAAGGCCGCAGCCCGCATCGGCGACGTCGTGGAGCTCATCAACTCGATCGCCGGCCAGACCAACCTGCTGGCGCTCAACGCCACCATCGAGGCGGCACGCGCAGGCGAGGCGGGGCGCGGCTTCGCCGTCGTGGCCTCCGAGGTGAAGGCGCTGGCCGAGCAGACCGCGAAGGCCACCGACGAGATCAGCCAGCAGATCAACGGCATCCAGGCAGCCACGCAGGAGTCGGTGAACGCGATCCGCGATATCGGCGAAACCATCGAGAAAATGTCGGAGATCGCCTCGACGATCGCATCCGCGGTGGAAGAGCAGGGCGCGGCGACGCAGGAGATCTCGCGCAGCATCCAACAGGCGGCCCGTGGCACGCAGGAGGTCTCGGCCAACATCACGGATGTGCAGCGCGGCTCCAGCGCCACCGGCCAGGCGTCGGCGCAGGTGCTGAATGCGGCGCAATCGCTGGCCGGTGAAAGCACACGCCTGAAGCGCGAGGTCGCGCGCTTCCTGGGCTCCGTGCGCGCTGCCTGACGACGGGACTGCACGGCACTGCATCTGAGCATCATGAGCGCCGGCTCGGACCGGCGCTCATATCGTTCGCTCACTTGCCCTTGTCGAGGGTCTGCGCCATCTCGAGATGATGCTGCAGGGCCGGCAGGGTCTTGCCGGCCCAGTCCTCGGTGGCGGATCGTCGCCGCCCTTCGCATAGCGCTCGAACAGCGACACCGGGTCGCAAACCTAAACCGAGAGATGTGCACGATGTCCCGACGAACTGGCGCGCGCGGCGCGGCGTGCCTGGTGAGAAGATGCCGCGAGCAGCCGGCGTAGCCGCAGAGCGTCGGCGGGCGCCGCGCTCTTCTGGTCGTTGTCGAAATAGACGTAGACGTCGATGCCGTGCGACGCCCAGGCGCGAATGCGCTTGGCCCAGGCTTCGAGTGTCGCGTCCGGATAGTTGTCCTTGTAGCGGCCGCCCGGGCCATGGCCGCGCACATAGACGAAATCGGCCGTCCGCCTCCACGGCGCCGGCGCGTCGTGATGGTCCGACAGGCAGAGCGAGATGTTCGCGTCCCTCAGCAGGCGCATGATCGCCGGTGTGTACCAGCTCGGGTGACGGAATTCGAAGCTGTAGCGCCGGTGCGTCGGCAGCAGCGGGAGAAACGACTCGAGCCGTTCTCGATTCGCTTCGAATTGCGGCGGCAGCTGGAACAGCACGGGGCCAGCCTTGTCGCCGAGCAGCGACAGCCGGCTCTCCATCAGCGCGATGCTGTTGACCGAGCGCGCAGACAGGCGCTTCCAATGCGTGATGAATTTGGAGGCCTTCCAGGCGAAAACGAAATCGAGCCCGGTCTGATCGCGCCAGCCACGGACGGCAGCTTCCGTCGGCGTCCTGTAGAACACGCCATTCAGCTCGGTGGTCTCGAACTGGCTGGCGTAGTAGGGCAGCTGATGTCTGATCAGCAGTCCCGGCGGAAAGAACGCGCCGCGCCAGGACCCGTAGTGCCATCCCGATGTGCCGATCACGACCCGGGTCATCATCGTCCTCTCGCCGAGACCAGACCTCGAAAGCAAAGCGTCGTGAGGGCGTTCGGGTTCCTTTCAAAGCCGCAGCAGACGATACGGCGCGCGCTCTAGCGCTCGGCGGCGTGCAGCACCGGGGCGCTCAACAGCTCGTTGATATGCGCCGCCGTCTCCGCCTGCATCGCCTTCTTCAGCATGATGTCGCGCTCGGGGCCTACGGGAAGACGTGCTGCCGCTTCGCGGGCAGCTGTTGCAGCCTGCTGCAGCCGCTGGCCGAACGACACTGTCTGCTTACGCCGGTTCCGGGTGACGCTCATGGCGAACTCCTGTTGCTTCAAACAGGAGTCTGCGAGCCTGCCGGCCTTGTGTCGCTAACACACGTTAGCGTGCAGTTCACTATCCCTGGAGGTCCTGTTGGAACAAGACGACAGCGTCGTGGTGCTGATTAGTTGTTCGATCGATCTGGGTCATTGCCCGGAACGCTGAGATGCACCTCGTGGCCTTGCTTGATGGCCAGCGTCGCGGCTGATGCAGCGGATTCGAACGCAGCCTCCTTGGTCGCGTAGTCGCCATGGGCGTTGCCGTCATGCAGAACGCTCCAATGATCGTCGACCGCGACGATGGCGTATTGAGCCAGTCCCATGTCCTCCTCCATTCTTCGCGTCATTGGGTCGAAACGCTCCTGGCTGCCCGATGCCGTGCCGCGGGCGCGGCTCGTCTCGGCGGGCACGAGACCAACCAGAGCAGGTTGCATCCGTTCCTGTGCATGCGGACCAACCCTGGCCGGATGCGCCCGCTTCCCGATGCCGGCGAACCGCGGGGCAGCCGGCCCGTTCTCAGCCCTTGCGTTGGGTCTACCCCGCGGGCCGATAGCCTGTTAAGCAACGGCGCAGGACGGGGCGGTCCCCGCGGAAGAGACTGAGAGGAAACGGCAATGATTCAGACGGTCGGCATCATCGGAGCAGGCACCATGGGCAACGGCATCGCGCAGGTTTGCGCGGCCGCGGGCGTGCCGGTCGTCATGGTCGACATCTCCGAGCAGGCGGTGGCGCGCGGGCTCGCCACGGTGGGCTCCAGCCTCGATCGCCTGGTCAAGAAGGAGAAAATGACGGCCGCCGACAAGGACAAGGCGCTGTCGCTGATCACCGGCACTGCCGACAAGGCGAAGCTGTCGAGCTGCGACCTCGTCATCGAGGCCGCCACGGAGAACGAGGAGCTGAAGCTCAAGATCCTCAAGGACCTCTGTGCCGGCCTGAAGCCCGAGGCGCTGATCGCGACCAACACCTCCTCGATCTCGATCACCAAGCTGGCCACCGCCACCGATCGGCCCGACCGGTTCATCGGCATGCACTTCTTCAATCCGGTGCCGATGATGGCGCTGCTCGAGCTGATCCGCGGCCTGCAGACCTCGGATGCGACCCATGCGGCCGCCGCCGATTTCGCCAAGCGGATCGGCAAGGTCGCGATCACCGCGAAGAACAGCCCGGGCTTTGCCGTGAACCGCATCCTGTGCCCGATGATCAACGAGGCGATCTTCGCGTATTCGGAAGGCATTGCGACCGCGGCGGACATCGACGAGGGCATGAAGCTCGGCTGCAATCATCCCATCGGTCCGCTGGCGCTGGCCGATCTGATCGGACTCGACACGATGCTGTCGGTGATGGAGGTGTTCTACAATGGCTTCAACGATCCGAAGTATCGGCCGGCGCCGTTGCTGAAGGAAATGGTGGCCGCAGGCCAGCTCGGCCGCAAGACCGGCAAGGGCTTCTACGACTACGGCAAGTAGCTACGGCCAAGTAGCTACGGCCAAGTAGCTACGGCATTGTGCGACGCGAGCGGCGGGTGGCCCATGCGCCCGCCGTGCCTCGGTTGACGATCGACTACGCGGACGACGGATTGGCTGACGACGGATTGCGTTGACGACGGATTGCGTTGACGACGGATTGCGTTGACGATGGATTGCGTTGACGATGGATTGCGTTTCGAGGCGCGTGGGAGGACTACAGAACCACAGCTCCCCAAATGAGAGCTGCCGAGTTCGCACTGATCCGATGATCCAGATTCACGGCACAGCGCCGGGTGGGCAAGGGGCCATGCCTCGCTGATGCAGCCCACAAAGCCGCGACCCGGCGTGCCGTTCGTGATTTGCCGCTATGCGATGGTCCGAGCGATTACCGTCGCACTCAGCGGGCCTGGTACGGAGGTGGAGTCATTGAACCTCCCTGCAATCAGATGGATCGTCGTCGTTCCAACATCATCGGCACCATGAACGGCTACCGCAATGGACGACGGCAACGATCGTCCTCCCGGCGGCCGGCGCTGTCAAGGCGCAACATGACGCATTGATGAATTCGGCGTGACGGGTCCGGTCGATCCTGCGCGCGCGGAGAGACTGTGGTTCGCCTTGGAGTGATGACAAACCCGTGCAAATCATTACATGAGGGCAGCCGGTCGATGAGGCTATGCGGTTACGTCTTGCTCGAGCTCGTGTAGGCCGCATCGGCCGACATAAGGATCTGCAGCGGCGATTCACAGAGTGTGGCTCGGGTTGCGGCCTTTCGGGGAACCAAAGAATTCGTGGTGTTTTGTTTGCCGCGAAAAGCAAGGCAGGAGAACAGCGATGAGAGCAGTTGGCATCATTCTGACGACGGTCGCCATGTTTGTGGGAACTCTGCCCGCTCTGGCAGCTGAGCAGGGTACGGCGGGCATGGTCACGGGGATCAACCGTCTCAACGGCACGATCGCGATCAAGCGCATTCCCGATGGAACCGTCGGCGCCAACACGGCCGGGGCAGCCCAGGAGTTCAAGATCAAGGACAACGCCATGATCGAGAACATCCACGCCGGCGATCGCGTGACGTTCTCGACGTCTGACGCCGCCACACCCACGATCGTCAAGCTCGATCGGCAGAAATAGCCGTCATAGCCGGATCGAGGGGCGCGATGAGACAGTGCGGTGCTCTCCGCGGACGGGGCGTATGGCGTCTCGGGCTCTGGATGATGATGGTCGTCGGGAACTGCACTATTGCGACTGCGGCCCCGACCGACCTGTACCAGGCGCAGACGGTCGTGACCGGTCAGGGCGAGGACAATCGTCGGGCGGCCTTTGCAGCATGTCTGGAAGACGTGCTGATCAAGGTGTCCGGTGCATTTCAGCTCAGAAACGATGCAAGGCTCGCACCACCCGAGGCGCGGGCCGCGGAGTTCGTCACCGGCTTCGATTATCACGATCAGATGTCGGGCAAGCCGAAGCATGACGAGCAGGGCACGCGCGACCGTCCATATGACCTGACCGTGTCATTCGATCGCGCGCGGATCGATCAGTTGCTTGCGAGCTTGAACATCAAGCCGTGGCCGGCGCCGCGCCCGTCGATTGCCCTGATCGTGACGATGACGTCGGGCGGTCGTACTTTCTTCGTTGCATCCGACGACCGGAGGTCCGATCTGCAGCGGGACGCGCTGCGCGCAGCGGCCGTCAAGCGTGGGCTCGAGATCGTTCTGCCAAGCGCCTCCGAGGTCTCGAAGGCCGCTATTGAGCGCACCAAGTCGAACGATGTCCAGCCCGCGGCGGTCGCGTCGTGGTTTCCCGGAGCCGATGTCATGCTCTTTGGCGATCTCACCTGGGACGATGCCGAACTGGGCTGGGTCACGCAATGGCGCCTCGATCGCGCTGGCAAGCAAGATCGGTGGCAATTCCGTGGCGTGACGTTCGACGAAGCATTTCGCCGCGCTCTCGGTGGAGCAGCGCAACTCCTCTCCGACAACGGAGCGCCGTGAGGTTGCCGCGATAATCTGCAACCATTCCTGTGGATCGGAGGCGTGAGCCGCGCATGCGGGCGCGAGAGTCTCGCGCCCGAGCTCGCTCCGGCAAACAGACAGGAGGGTGCCCGTGGTGAAACTCAGAACGTGTCTCGTTGCTGCGCTGTTGATTGCCACGCCCGCCTCGCTGGCGGTGGCTGCGCCGGGCCTGGTGCGTACTGCGGCCACCATGCGCGCAGGACCGGGCCCAGGTTTTCCCGTCGTCGAGCGCATTCCGGCCGGTGCCAGGATCACCATCCATGGCTGCATTCAAGGCGGCGCGTGGTGCGATGTCAGCTTCGGAGGCGAACGCGGCTGGGTCGCGGCGCGGACGCTCGCCTATCTGTATCGTGAGCAGTACGTTGAGCTGCCAGAATATGTCGAGTACGTGCCGACTGTCGGCTTCACGCTGACCACCTATTGGAGCAGCTTCTATTTCGGCCGGCCTTGGTATCATCGGCATGCGTTCTGGAATCGCTACTGGCATCGCCATCCGCCGGTCATGGCGCAAAATCCGCCTCAGCCTGGCATGACCCCGGGGATGCCGGGGCGCGGTCCCGGCGGGGTGATCCAGCCGGGCGCGGTCGCCGGCACAGGCCAACGATCCGGACCGCCTTCGGGCATGCAAGGTCGTGTGCCGCCTGCGACGGCCGCCGGCCCCGCCGCACCTCCGGTCGTGGCTGGTGGTCCCGCGCGAGTTGCAACGCCACCCATGGTGCAGCCGTTGATGAGCCGAAGCAGCGGTGCGCCGCAGAGCGCCCGCGCGCAGATGGGCGGCATGCGCATGATCGGGACTTCGCCGCAAATCGGTTTGGCGCATATTGGGGGCGGCCCCGCCATGGGTGCTGCGCGTGTGGGCGTCAGCGGCCCTCGCGGTGGCGGGCGTTCCGGCCCGGGCGGTGGTTTCCGCCGGCACTGAGTCTTCAGCACTGGCGTGGTGTCCGGATTGTGAAGGCGGCGTGCAGGCCGGCGCTGGCGACGGCGGGTGCGATGACTACATGGATGTCATTCCTCGATGCCTCCCCATTGTTCTCGCCTATCGTGAAAAAGCCCGTGCTCGCTTTCCTGCTGCTCATCTTCGTGCCCATCTCGCTGTCGGCCGCGAACTATCTGCGCGGCGATCGCCGCGGCAGCTGGCAGACCGCGGACCGTTCGAGCGCGGGCCTGCTGCCATCGCCAGCTCAGCATGCCGACGCGGTGGTCCGCGTATTCGCTGCGCGCACGGTGCGTTGGCGTGGCATCTTCGCGGTCCACACTTGGATCGTCGTGAAGGAGAAGGGCGGCCCGCGCTATACCCGCTACGACTACACCGCGTGGGGTGAGCCGATCCGGGTCGATGGCTTCGCGCCCGATGGTCGCTGGTTCGGTGCGTTGCCGGAGACAGTGCTGGCCGTCGACGGCGAAGAAGCCGAGCGGGTGATTCCGAGGATCCGCAGCGTGATCGAGAACTACCGCTTCCGCGCCTATGGCGACTACAATGCCTGGCCGGGACCGAATTCGAACACCTTCGTGCAGGCGGCGCTGCACGCGGTTCCTGAGCTGAACGCCGTGCTGCCGCCGACCGCAATCGGCAAGGACTTCCCTTTTGACGGCTGGTGGGGGCGCACGGCGTCCGGGACCGGTCTGTTCGTATCGCTCGGTGGCTATCTCGGTGTCACCGTCGGCTGGATCGAGGGCGTCGAGCTGAACTTCTTCGGGGGAGTTCTCGGCGTCGATCTGCGCCGGCCGGCGCTGAAATTTCCCGGGATCGGCCGCCTCGGCATGCCACCGGCCTGAGGCCCACGATCTGCCTGTCAGGCACTGGCTGGCATGCTGCTTGCTGCGAGCCTCTTCAGCGCGCCTGCGATGTCGCGGATGCGCCAAAACGCCAAGCGAGGCGAGAAGAGGCGGACGATGAGCACGCTGTTTGCGATCTGCGCGACCTATGAGGTGGACGATGGCGCGGCGCGTGGCTTTGTTCTCCAGCGCCGCGAGCCCGACGGCAGCGCCAAGCCTTGGCCGATCCTGGTCACGCGCAAGGGCAACAACTTCTACGGCTTCGAGAATGCCTGCCCGCATCAGGGCGCCCGCCTCGACAAGCATCCGGGCGAGTTCATGGACGAGGAAGGTAATTTCCTCGTTTGTGGCGAGCATGGTGCCCAGTTCGACCTCGATACCGGACAATGCTTCATTGGGCCCTGTCAGGGCCGGACGTTGTCTGTGGTCGAGCTTGTGATCGACGACGGTGACATCTGCCTCTCCGGGATCGATCTGGACGAGGAGGACGGCCTCGACATCGACGATCCCGAGGATGACGTGCCGGAGGTGCAGATCACATCGGATTGAGGCTGAGCGCCGGCCCCCGACCGGGTCAGCGTTTCTTCCGTTCAGCGCGGCTGTAGTTGCTGAAGTGCCCCTCGCGTGCTGCCTGGCTGCGAGCGGCCTTGATCAGGCCGGGGCTGCGCGCCGGCGGCGCCGGCAGCGAGGGAAGGCGGGTCAGCTTGCGACTGCCGCAGGTCGGACAGACAGGCCTTTCAGAAATCCCGATCAGCAACTCGACATCCTCTGCGCAGGCCGCGCAATGGAAGCTATAGAACGGCATGACGTCATCCCCTCATTGTCGCTGAGGGGCGTTGCACGAAGCGGGCCAGCTCCATTGCGCATCGAATTCGCCGATTCAGGGCTCGTTTGCATGCGAACGGCAGCAGTTTTTTGCTGCGGTGTCCCGAATGCGACGCGGCTGGGGGCGAACATTCGACAGCCGTGCAGAGCTCCTCCGTCCGGCCGGCCCCGGATATCCGGTCGCCGGCCGGACGGACAAAGCGGATCAGGCGCTGGTTTTCGGCACGTACTTGCCGGCGACACACTTGTAACTCTGCAGATGCCACTCGTGATAGGGACTCTTGGACATCCAGTCTGCGATTCCGATCTGCGCGCTGACGGCGCAGGATGTCATCGTGATGCCGGACATCTCGCTGTTGGTGACGACCTTCTCCATGCAGAGCTGGCCGTTGCATAGCATTGCGACGAGAGTGACGAGCACGTTGATTCTGCCTCCAAAGAGTGGGACCCGGTCAGGATCGAGAAAGCAGAGTTCATGCCAAGTTATGAATCCAGGTCGTGCTGCTACGGGACGGATTGCTACGGGTGTCACTTCATGGCGACAGAAGCGTGATGGATTCACTGCTTGGATCACGCAGCGTTCGGCAACTGGCCCGTGTTTGCTGCTCGATCATTTGGCGATTTGCTCGTGTTGCGTGGTTCGGCCTGAGTGCCGAGGCTGAGCGGGGCCTATTGCGTCAAATAACAGGCAGCGCCTGCGCAGTCCTGCGGCGCTCGCGGACATTGGCTTCGGGGGCTTCGGGCGGAGTATCGCCGTTCATTGGCTGAATCAGAGTTCGGTTCGCACGGGCGTCCGCAGACGAACCGTCGATCCCCAGGATGATATCCGGCCTGATGCCAGACTTCCGGTGGCGCTGATATAGACGCCCCGACGCCCGGTGCTGGGAGCCTCCGCGTCGTCAGGCCTCGTTCAATCCGGCACCTCGATCGGTCAGTATCTTCTGCCCCTTCGCCGTCAGCTCGTAGATGTCGCCGTCCTTGGCGACATAACCCTCGCGGATCAGTCCATCGAGTTCGTCCTGCCGGTCGGGTGAGAAGGCGATTGCCTGGCCGATATCCGAAAGCATCGCGATCTGGTCGTCCGTCAGCATGGCCATCCTCCCGTTGTTGATCCGAACGCCATGGCGTCGCGAATGTTCCGGGAGCACGAGACCCTACGCCTTGCGCACGAACTCCGACTTCAGGTTCATCTGGCCGATGCCGTCGATCTTGCAGGCGATGTTGTGGCCGTCGCTCGCCTCCTGCAGGCGGATGTTGCGCACCTTGGTGCCGCCCTTCACGACGGACGACGATCCCTTCACTTTCAGGTCCTTGATGACGATGACGCTGTCACCGTCGGCCAGAACGTTGCCGTTGGCGTCGCGGATGCTGGCGTCGTCGCCGGCCGCTGCCGCAAGGGCGGCGTCGCCGCTCCATTCATGGCCGCATTCGGGACAGACCCACAGCGCGCCGTCCTGATAGGCGTGCTCGGAGCGGCATTGCGGGCAGGTCATTGCGTCGGTCATCTCATCCTCGGGCGCGGCAGAAGCATGGCGCAGCGTTAGAGGCTCGGATGGAACCGGGCAAGAAAAATCCCGGGGGAGGGCAGCGCGCGGCTCAGATCGGCTGCGCGCCGCCTTCGTCGGTCGGCAGCGTCACGCCGCCTTGCGCTCGGGGGTCTTGCTGGCCGGCCCGGTCTCGGCCGCTTCCATCGCCCGGAGATAGGTGTCGAGCAGCGTCTCGTGCTCGTCGCGCTCGTCCTGGTCCTGCTTCCTGAGCTTGATGATCTCCTTCAGGATCTTGACGTCGAAGCCTTCGCCCTTGGCCTCGGCGAACACTTCCTTCTTCTGCTCGTTCAGCTCCGCCAATTCGCCGTCGAGGTGCTCGATCCGCTCGATGAAGGACCGGATGCGCGCGCCGGGAATGCCGATCTCTGACATGGTGACTCCTGTACTAATGGGACGGAGAAAATGCGCGGCAGTTCGTTGCCAATGTCTTAACGGGCGCGCTTTGCCCACATCAGTGAATCCGACGTGCTTAACGCGGAACCGGGCCGGCTCTCGATGTCGCCGAGCGGGCGCCATGCGCTAGCTCCGCTCCGCCGCCGAGAGCTTCTGAAACTGCTTCTTCATCGCATTGACGCGGCCGAGATAGCCCGCGACCGAATGGTCGCCGCAGCGCTCGCCATCCGCCGGCTTGAAGCCGCGCCGCGCGAATCCGGCCGCCGGCCCGGCGCCGCACAGATGAATGACGGCTGCGAGATCCTGCCGCTGCTGCGCGCTCGGCTTGGCGCTAGGCTGCCGTGCGAGCACGGCGGCGACCTGGCGGTCGAGCGAGATCACCGTCAGCGCCACCGCATGCGCCGGCCATGCGCGGACGTACAGGCTCGGCGACCCGCAGCCGTCGCTGACCACCTCGTGCTCCCGGATGCAGAACCGTGCGGCGTCGGCAAAGGCGCCGTCGGTCATCTGGAACAAGCCGACGGCGCTGGAAGCCGGCTGATACAGCGCGAACGGATTCCACGCGAGGCGCCAGCGCCAATAGGTGCGCGCCACCGGATTGCCCGAGCTCTCGGTCTGCGCCAGGGCGGCGAGCAGCTCCGGCGTGATCGATCCTGTCGAGCTCTCACGGAACAGCGCGCCATATTGGCGCCACGTCTCCTCCGGCTCCTTGTCGAGCGAATGACCGGTCACCACGAACAGCTCGGTCGGCTTGCGCAGGACGTGATAGGCCAGATTGACCAGCGCGAAGGTCAGGAGCAGCACCAAGGCGCCGCAGGTGATCTTGATCCACCGCGGCGCCGCGCCCACCGTCCGGCCCAGCCGCTGCGCACCGCGCCCTGCGATTCGCTTCGCATCGCGCCGCAGCGCGCGCCAACGTCTGCCGCGTTGCGGCTTGCGCATTTTTTGTTGGCGTGGAGCAGGGGATTTCGGCAACTGATTACCTCGGGCGCCGGTGTGCCGGTCCATGGTTAAGGAAGAATTTGTGCAATCGCGTCATCCTGCCACTTTCTGGTGTGGGGCGGCGCGTGATGAAGAAATCGGTCAGTACTCTGCTGATGGTGCTGTTGTCGGTGCTGGCGGCGGGCATCCTGGTGTCCACGGCGATCCTGATGAGCGGCGCCGCGGGCCGCTATCGCGAGAGCGTCGCGACCGAGCATTTGACCGCGGCCGACAAGGCGATCTTCCAGAACGTGCTGGTCATGCGCGCCCACCGCGGCGACATCCAGAGCGTGCTGCTGAGCGAGGACGATCCGCGCGCCAAGCTCACCGAATATCAGGGCATCGAGGCCAAGGGCTATGACGGCATCGTCGCCGCGCTCGCCGGCGTCGACATGCCCGAGCGCGACGACCTCCTGGCCGGGTTGAAATCGAGCTGGGACGCCACGGTTCCGCAGTTCAAGCTGCTGTTCGATGAAGCCGCGAAGCCGCGTGCCGAACGCGTGCTGGCGCGTACGCAGGCCTGGTACCAGGCAATGACCAAGACGCTGGACGTCGCCAACGCCGCCTCGCTCGCCGTCTCGAACCGCGCCTGGATGACCGATCCGGCGATCGCCAAGATGGTGCAGGCGCGGCGGCTGGCCTGGCAGGTCCGCGACCGCTACGGCCTGCAATGCTCGGCGCTGCGTCCCAACATCAACGCCTCCAAGCCGCTCGACGACACCCAGAAGGGCGCGGTCGCGCAATGGCGCGGCACCGTCGCGGCCGGCTGGTCCGGGCTTGACGACCTCTTGGCGGGGGGCGGCAGCACCGCGCTCGCCGGGGCCGTGAAGACCTCGCGCACCGAGGTCGAGGCCGCCCATCAGCGCATGGACCAGCTCACCAAGGGGTTTGACGGCAGCGGCAAGCCGGCGATGCCGGCGCCGGAATGGAACGCGTTCTGCCAGGGCCCGTTCGCCGGCATCATCGCCGTCGGCATGACCGCGCTCGACGGCTCGATCGCGCGCGCCGAGGAGATCAGGACCGCCGCGCTGAGCAGCCTGGTCGTCCAGTCGCTCGCCTTCCTGGCCGCGCTCGCGGTGGCCGGCCTGGCGCTGCGCGCGGTGCGCGTCCGCCTGATGCGCCCGGTCGGCGTGCTGATGCAGGCGATCCAGCGCATCGGCCAGCGCGACTACCAGACCCCGGTGCCGCAATTCGCTCATGCCGATGAGTTCGGCGCCATGGCTGCCGCCCTCGAGGGCCTGCGCGAGAGCGCCGCCACCGCCGACCGGCTGTCGCGCGAGCGCGAGCTCGACCAGGGCCGCCGGCTGGAGCGCTCGCAGGCGATCGACAGCGCCTGCAAGAGCTTCGACGACACCGTGCAGGCGGTCATCGTCAGCATGGGCAACTCGACCGGCCAGCTCGATTCCAGCGCCGGCGACGTCCGCAAGCTGGTCGACGAGTCCACCGAGCAGACCGCCGCGGTCGCCAGCGCCGCGGAGACCGCGACCAGCAATCTCGAGACCATCGCCGCCGCCACCGAGGAGCTGACCGCATCGGTCTCCGAGATCGCCGCGCAAGTGCAGGCCTCCGCGGCCGATGCGCGCCAGGCGGTGGAGAAGGCGGCGCAGACCAACGCCACCGTCGAGATGCTCGACCGCGCCGCCAACCGCATCGGCGAGGTGGTCAAGATGATCACCGCGATCGCCGCGCAGACCAACCTGCTGGCGCTCAACGCCACCATCGAAGCGGCGCGCGCCGGCGAAGCCGGCCGCGGCTTCGCCGTGGTCGCCGGCGAGGTCAAGAACCTCGCGGCGCAGACCGCGACCGCGACCGACGACATCACCCGCCAGATCGCCGAGATCCAGGCCGCCACCGGCGAGTCGGTCGAGGCGATCCGCGCCATCAGCCACAACATCTCCAGCATCGACGAGAAGATGACGGCGATCGCCGCGGCGGTCGAAGAGCAGCGCGCCGCCACCACCGAGATCTCGCGCAACTTCCAGCATGCCGCCCAGGGCACCCGCGCCGTGACCGACACGATCGGCTCGGTCGCAGCGCTCAACCGCCAGACCGGCAATGCGGGCGCGGCCATGGTCGACTCCGTCCGCCGCATGTCGACCGATGCCGATCGTTTCCGCGTGGCGGTGGAGGGCTTCCTCGGCACCGTGCGCAAGGCCTAGCATCGGCCAAGCGGGCGCGAGCCCGCGGCGCAGATGGCGCCCGAGCCTTGCCGGTCGTCGGCCCTCTGAAGGGAGAGGGCGCGGGGAATGCCGGGCGCTGGCCGCACCCATGGCCCGCCTGCAGAAGATAAGCAGGCGGCAGTCACCACAGGTTCAGCCGAGGCATCCCGGCATTCCCCGCGCGATGGTTTTCACGCTTATAACGCGATCTCCCCGGTGTCCGGCTTGTAGCCACCGTCGCACGGCGGGATCATCGTCACCGCCGCACTTGGCGCCAGCTTCGGGGCGCCAGGACCACGCGTCTTCACGTCCGCAAGCGTGCCGTTCGTCGGCGGGCCTGAAGCCCGCTGCGGCACGTCCGCGGCCACCGCATCTCCGGCCCACGTCTCGTGACGATCGCGATGCGCCCCTCTCGGCGGGCCGGGATGGGCGTAGACAATCATAAATTCAGAAAAATAGAAAGCAATTTATTTTTATCGGAAGGTCTGGACACGACCGATCAGCCTGATGGCGTTGGCGAAATCAGCCGCGAGGCGCAGCAGGATTTCGCCGCGCATGACGCTGTCGGAGGGGGGGGCCAAGCGACGCCGCTGGCGGCGCGTGCCCACCATCGGCGCCGGCGGGTGCGGACGGTGGGCACGGCGCGCGAACGATGTTGCGCGACGAGATCGAGCCGGGCGGGCCTTTGCCCACCCTGCGGCTGCGTCTGCGCGGAGGCGCGTCGCGGAACACATCTCCCATCCGCCGGTTGAAGCTGCTTCCACATCAGCCACGGAGCACCCGCGCCATGCAGGACATCAGGGAACACATGGAAGTCATCGGCGCCGACGGCGCGCATGTCGGCACCGTCGACCGCGTCGACGGCAACCGCATCAAGCTGACCAAAAAGGACAGCGGCGAGGGCAGCCACAAGGGGCATCATCACTTCATCGACAAGGGCCTCGTCGCCGGCGTCGAAGGCGACAAGGTGCGGCTGTCGGCCATCGGCGCCGTCGCGGTGACGATGGAGGAGGAGAAGTAGGGGCGGGGATACTCCTGTCTCCGTCCTCCGCTCGCAGTGATGCGCCCTTGCTCTCCTACGCGACCGGCCCGTGACGTGTAGGGTGGGCAAAGCGGCGCCGTCAGGCGGCGCGTGCCCACCATCGACGGCAGGCACGGTGGCGTGCGCATTTGCTCCAAAGCTTGTCATTGCGCGGTGGCGTCGAACCAATCATCGGATGCCGACGACACATGAAGATGTGATCGACGCGTGACCACGCGGAACTTGTGATGGCCAGGCGAGACAGCTACTCCCTGCGGAGCACATCAGCGCGAACGCACAGAATGGACGAACGTCGACGTCATGGACGGTGCAGACCTTATCGGCTTGCTGATTGCGTTCCTGCTGCCGCAACCGATGTCCCACGCCGAGCTGGCGCCCACCGGCATCTTCAAGTCGCCCTTGTACTACACCTATAACGGCCTTCTGCTGGCGCTGTTCGCGCTGATCTTCACGCCCATGTTCGTCCGCTTTCCGTCCGCTGCGCTCAAGGCCGATTTGATCGCTTTGGCCATCGTCGCGGTGGCCGCCTTCTTCGCCCGTCGCGCGCTGAAATGGCGCTATCCAATCTGACCTAACGGCTGCGCTCGCATGACAGTGAACCGTAGGGTGGGCAAAGCGGCGCCGTCAGGCGGCGCGTGCCCACCATCGACGCTGGCGGGTGCGGGCGGTGGGCACGGCGCGCGCAAAATGGTGCCCGACAAAACCGACGCTGGCGCGCCTTTGCCCCGCCCTACGTTTCGGCTACTCCGCGTAGCCCAGAATCGTCTTTAACAATTTCGGGAACCGGGCATTGAGGTCGGCCTCGCGCACGACGTTGCGATGCTCGACGCCCTGCTTGGTGGTGTGGATCAGGCCGGCCTCGCGCAACACCCGGAAATGGTTCGACAGCGTCGATTTGGCGATGCCGGGGCAGGGCGCGGCCTCGGTGCAGGACATGCAGTCCTTCCGTTCCATCAGGCTCCTGACGATGCGCAGCCGCAAGGGATCGGCGAGTGCGGCCAGCACTCCCGCTAATGTGATGTCCTCGCGCGACGGGTGAAACAGCTGCGCCATGAAAAACATATAGCGACGGCCTTGCGCGCGTTCAATAGTTCACTAGTTCTGAACGATTGAACCGAACGCCGCAGGCGGCGCAATGTGGAGAGCAAGATGAGCAAGCGACTTGAGGGCAAGGTGACGCTGGTGACCGGCGCGTCCAAGGGGATCGGCGCCGCGATCGCGGCCCGGCTGGCCGAGGAAGGCGCCGCTGTCGCCGTCAACTACAGCTCCAGCCGGGAGGGCGCCGACCGCGTCGTGGCGGGGATCACCGGCAAGGGCGGCAAGGCGGTGGCCGTGCGCGGCAACCTCGCCAATGCCGGCGACGTCAAGACCATCGTCGCCGAGACGGTGAAGGCGCTCGGCCCGATCGACATCCTCGTCAACAATGCCGGCGTCTACGCCTTCGCGCCGCTCGACGGCATCACGCCGGAGCACTTCCACAGCCAGTTCGACGTCAACGTGCTCGGCCTGCTGCTGGTGTCGCAGGAGGCCACGCGGCATTTCAATCCGGCCGGCGGCAGCATCGTCAACATCTCCTCCGGCGTGTCCACCCTGACGCCGCCGAACACCGCCGTCTACACCGCGACCAAGGCCGCCGTCGACGCCATCTCTTCGGTGCTGTCAAAGGAGCTGGCGCCGCGCAAGATCCGCGTCAACACCATCAATCCCGGCATGATCGTGACCGAGGGCGTCGTCGCCGCCGGCCTGCACGAGGGCGACATGCGCAACTGGATCGAAACGGCCACGCCGCTCGCGCGCGTCGGCAAGGCCGAGGAGATCGCCGCCGCGGTGGCATTCTTCGCCTCGGACGATGCGTCCTACGTGACCGGCGAGACGCTGCACGTGACCGGCGGGCTGCGCTGAGCGATCACGTCACTTCGGTCGCAGTCGCGAGCGGTGAACCGTAGGGTGGGCAAAGCGCCGCCGCAAGGCGGCGCGTGCCCACCGTTCCGGTGTTTGGACGAAGCCAAATTCCCGTCTCGCCCCCCGGCGCCTATCGCGCTATGATGACAGCCGCGGGAAAGGAAGGCAGCCATGACCATCAAGGTCGCCGTCAGGTCAGAGGTCGTTCGTGATCCGACGGTCATGAGCGGCGATCCGGTGGTTCGCGGGACACGGGTGCCCGCCGAAACCATCCTGGCCTACCTGCGCGCCGGCTATCCGGCGCAGGAGATCTTCGCCGACTATCCGAGCCTGCCGATCGATGGCATCGACGCGGTGATCCGCTGGGCCGAGGTCACCTATGGTGCCGATTGGCGATCGGCGGAGAACGCGGCAGCCACCCGTTGAGCGAACGATTCCTGATCGACGAGTGCCTGAGCGGCGCCTTGGTGGGAGTGGCAAAGGCGCGCGGCTATCAGGCGGACTACGTCACCCATCTGGGCAAGAGCGGCTGGCAGGACTGGAATCTGGTGCGGTTCGCAAGCGCGAACGACTACATCATCGTCACCGACAATCGCAGAGATTTCCTGAAGGAATATGCCAAGCTCGACGTACATGCCGGGCTGGTGATCCTGATCCCGAAGGGCACGCGGGATGAGCAGATGAGTCTGTTTCAGAAGGCGCTCGATCTCTATTCCGTCCGCAACGCCGATCTCGTGAACAAGCTCATCGAAGTCGCGCGCGACGGCTCGGTCCATATCCGCGAGTGGACCGCCGACGATCACGACATCAACCATATCAACGATCCGAAGTGGCGGTGACCGTAGCCCGGATGAGCGAAGCGATATCCGGGGTCTGCCGCAGCGCCAGCGATGAACCCGGATGTCGCTTCGCTCATCCGGGCTACGCGGCAACGGTGATTTTTGGCAACTATAGGTTGATGAATCGTCCGATATAGGATCAAATCGGGCTTGCCGAATCCGTGATGCGCGCATCGCGGACGAGCTGCGTTTCAACCCACCGGTCGGGCGCATGGCGTTTTGCCATGGCGCAGTCCTGGCCGGCTGAATTTCAAATCACCAAAGGAGTTTCTCATGCGCATCGGTTTTGCATTGTCGACCATGTCTGTCGTCGCCGCATCGGTAGCCCTCGGCTGGGGCCTGACCGCGCCGCGCCCCGCGCACGCGTTCCTGGAGGACATCTGCATCCCGCGCGTGAAGGACGGGCTGAAGAATTGTCTCGCGCCGGCGAGCGCCTGCAAGGATCCGGCGGAGGCGCTGAACCGCGGCTGCCTGCTCGAGGCGGTGCAGTTCGCCGTCATTCCGCCCGGCCGCAGCATGATCCATGCGGACTCGACCTATTTCATCGCCCAGGCGCTCGGCTACCGCGCCGACGTCGCCTATTGGATCGCCGCCTACAACGAGAATTCCGACTACGCGCAATATGCGCCGATCGACCAGTGCGGCGGGCAGGCGACCTCGACCAATTCCGGCGCCAGCTACATCACCGCCAAGTTCAACGGCTTCCAGCGCACCAACAACACCACCGACGGGCCGCTGTATCACTATCTGCTGAACTTCTCGCCGAACGGGCAGGGCACCGACGTGCACGGCGCCAGCGGCGTGCAGGCGGTGTATCCGTTCCACTATCCGCCGCCCGGCTATCCCATCACCATCGACAGCGTCTATCAGGGCACGCTGTACGACCTCCGGCAATGGGCGATGAAGCCCGACGACGGCCCGGGCCTGCTGTGCACCGCCGGATACACCACGCCGAACGGCTCGTCGAACTTCAGCGGCCCGCAATGCCTGGCGAACGTCCCGATCAGCGGCAACGTGCCGCTCTTGGAGAACTACGCCATCGGACCGGCCATCAACATCACCTCGGGGCCGAAGGTGCTCGACAACAGCAATGGCAACGTCGACTATACCCAGCTGAAGTCCTGGCTGGACGACAAGAGCCGGACCACCGGCGTGCTGTTCGACGACCCCAAAAAGCCGCCGGTGCCGGTGCAGATCGCCAGGATCGGGCTCTATCTGCACTCCCTGCAGGATGCCTCCTCGCACGGCACCTTCTGCGGCGACGACGCACCGTCGCCCCCGGGCGGCTCGGATGTCGGCAGCTACATGGTCATGAGCTCGGGCAGCATCAAGCTCAGCTTCGGCACCTATTGCGCGACGGGGCCGCATCTGGCGAGCCACGTGCAGGAGACCGGCACCGGTGACGCCAGCCTGCCGCTGCGCGACTATGTGGCGCTGAACAACACGGTGGACGAGCTGATCCTGTTCGGCAACAATGTCGCCAAGCCGCGCGGCTGGATCGTCAACCCCAGCCTGCTGCCGCCTGATGTCGTCGGGGCTAAGAGCGCCGCCGGCGACAGCGCCGCCGATTTGAAATCGCGTCTCGTCGGCCGCATCGTGCAGGGCGTGCAATGGTCGCGTGCCGAGGTCTACAACTCCGGCGTCATCACCGCGCCCCTGCAACGCACCGAGGCGCAGGATCGGCTGAACACGATGAATGCGGCGCTCGGCGCCTATTCGAAGCGTCTGCTGGCCGCCAATTCCAAGCTGACGCCGCTGCGGCCGATGCCGGGGAACTCGTTCGCGCCGGGCGACAAGTCGGTGTGCTTCAAGTAGGGCCGCGGGCTGAGTTGGTGTGATGACGCCAGCTCTCTCCCCACGTCATTCCGGGGCGCGCGAAGCGCGAGCCCGGAATCCATACCCACAGGCTGTTGTTGGCCGACGCGCTCGTCGTGGCCTCATCTCTCAACTCGTAGCCGCTCGTGGTTATGGATTCCGGGCTCGCGCTTTCGCGCGCCCCGGAATGACGGAGGAGAGAGACGTCCCAGCCGCTCCCAGTCGTAGGGTGGGCAAAGCGCCGCCATCAGGCGCGTGCGCCCACCGTCACCCTCAGCTGAATTAACGCTCCTCGTCCCTCGGCGGCCGAACATGCGCTCGGTACGCCGGATCAGAGGCGCCGCAGTCCTTGAAATTCCGCCGTGCATCATGCTCGTCCTGCCCATCATCCTCCCAGTAGCACACGGGGCACATCTCAAAGCCGCCGCGTTCGCGTAACGTAAGGAAGCGGCAGCATGGACAGCGGTAGCCGGAGTCGGACGGCGGCTCGTTGATGTCAGGGAATGTCATGGGTTGGAGAATGCTGGGCGGGGTCAATCACGTCAACGTCACGATCGCGCGTGCTCATCCTTGCCACCGCAGCAAGATGCGGTGGTCACGTTACGACGCGGCTTTGCCTACGGAGCTGTCCCGCTCATTCGAGCCTGCTGATGTCTTGTGCGCCGTTCTAGGAGGCTTCCGTCGTCGAAAGCGTCTTCCAGAGCAGATATCCGCCCAGCACGATCAGGATCATCGGCATGAGCGGCAACGGCAAGGCAAGAAGATCCCACAGGCCGGCCGCAAGAATGATGACCCCGATGACCACGCCGAACCGGTCGACCTTGAGGCTCCGTTGCGTCCGCACCATCTGTGCGCCCAGGATGAGGACGCCGACGCCCACCAGGAACCAGCCCCAGGGAAGCCCGGCGAGCATGACGACGCCGAGCCATATGAAGAAGACGGCCCAAGCGGCTGAATCGATTTGACGGTGCGGATCGGGTGTGTCGTGGGATGGGACGAGAGACGCTTGCGTATCGGCCATAGTGCTGCCTCGTGCTGCCTCCGCTTCTCTGACGGCGACAGTCTGATGCGGATCCACCTCGATGCTGTTGATGCAAGTCAACCAAGGCGCCCCGGGATGGGCGGAGTCGCATAGTGGAACAAACGGCCTTCGGTCGAGGGCGCAGCCCGGATGAGGGCAGCGATATCCGGGGTCTCCCGCGCCACAGTGATGAACCCGGATGTCGCTATCGCTTACGCCACTACGCCGAGATGGTGGCGTGGGGCTATCCGTGTGGCAGTAAGTCTGTGACGTCAGACATGATCAGATCAGCTAAGTCGTCGTACTGGGAAATAAGCGCGACCGGTCGGACGGGTACCTGAGGGTAGCGAGCGTAATGGACGATATGAAGCTCCGAAATATGGGGAAGTTCGTCGAGGATTTGCTGACGGGGCTTTAATCCATAGGCCACCGCATAGGCATACAGCGCGTTCAGATCGTGATTGCCCGGCTCCGACCCCGAGGGCTTTTCCTTGCCAAGTTCTCCGTAGAATATTATGGCCGCCTTAAGGGCTAACTCGATGGCATGGAACAATAGAGTGTACTTCGGCCAGTTCGGGCGTCCATTGATGATGTCGACCATCGGGAGTGCCGCGCCGCGATATTGTCGTGCTCGGGCGAGCAATTCTTGCGATTGCATCGGCAATCTGGATTCCCCGAACGGCGTAGGCGTGATCATGGCAAGCAACCCACTATGTTTTCGCCAGCCGGTCGTGGGCCAAATAGGGCGCGTTAACCAATGACGCGCGGACCGTCGAACGGCGCACTATGCTCCGTCAATCTGCCCTGCGCTTTTCGACACAGATCCGGCAGGCCGGTCGCTATTGTTAAGGATACGCAACAGTTCAGTTACTCCTGCCGCGCCTCCAGCAATTGCTCTCGCCGCGGGCAAAGGACAAGGGGCAAATGGCCGACACTCATCCAGGATCTCTATGAGGGCGCGATCCGCTGAGATGACGAGGTCCGTATCAAGGAAATAAGTGAATAGTTGCGAGTCTGCTGGCGAGCCTGGCGTTACTTTGCGGAAGCGCTGGGCAAACGAATGTGCCCATCGCATCCACTGCCTTGGCACGTTACGGCTTTCGACGGAATAAAGCCAGAATTCCACCCAATCCGTGCTTCTGAGTAACCCGCGGTCCAACTCGATGAATGGGCCGAGCCAGTCACGATAGGGATCGCCGCGTATGCCAAGACTATAACTCAGGGCGGCCAATGCATCAACTCGCCAAGCCTCAATGTCGTCGCCCCGCCAACCGGGAACTGGGTGGCTGAACCTCACCAAGGTTTTGTCCATTGGCGGATTTGTTTTCCACCCAGCTTCAATCATTTCCTTGCGAGCAAACTGAGCTTGGCCCCGCGCGTTGTCCATCATCGGTCCTTCGAGCCGCTGAATAAATTGTGCTTCGCTCTGCGGAGACCGTGCGCACCTTACCCAAAATCCTCCGGTTTTTCGCGTCCAATCTTTCTCGAGGCGGCGGATAAGCGTCAGCTGTGGACTGGTACGAAGCCAATCTGGTCTGAGGCGCTCAACTTCGTGCAATATCTCGACACTTTCAGAATATGCCTCGGGCATAAGGCGCCGGAAGCGCAAGTCGGTCATCAGCTTTATCAGGGCAGATCGTAAAGCACTGTCACCTATTCTAAAGGCCTCATACAGAACTGCTGGTGCAATTTGAATTGCGTACCCGCCGGTGCGGGCCACTCGAAGAAGGGCTCCTTGACATTTGCTATCGATAACATATCGCCATACGTTGCTGTCGAGCAGCACACGTTGCTTACCAGCGAATTTGGCTGTCTCGGTGTCAGCCACCATTCCCGTCCGATCGCTCTACTTGATGGAGGCAACGCTATGCCGAACAGCCACATGATAGTAGAGCGACGCAAAATCAATTGTAAAGCAATCATCCGATGATTGATAGGTATCACCCTTCATTTCTGTGCAGGGCGGGCCATCTTTGGCGCGTTCCTGTAGATCACGTCAAGTGGCGGATTGCGCTACGCTAATCCGCTCTACGCTTGCTCGCTAGTCCGCCTGCCGCCCTTGCTACTTCAGAACATCGGTAGCTGGACGGGCGGTCAGTAGATCATTTGAGGGTTGCAGTTGATGCCAGCCTGTCCAGACGCCGCTCGGGGCTAAGCTTTTAACTTGCTCTGCGTAGGGTCCACCAGGGTCGATCATTGCGTTGTTCAACCAGCCCGCCAAGTTGTCTGCTAACAGATCACCAGAGAAATCGTCGCTGACTTTCGATCGGGTAATAGTGACTTGTACGGCGTTATTTTCAGGATCAATGAGGTTTCGTAAATTCGCCTCGCTTTTGTGGCGAAGATCATCATCTCCGCTAAGCTTATCGGACACGACAGTTAAACGTAACTCGTCAAAACCGCATGTTCCGCACGTGACTAGTTGGTGGTAGTAAAAGCGGTATTGATCGGCAATGAACCAAGCCATGAATAAGAGAACGAGTATCTGATTTTCAAGCCCTTCAATCTCGTGATAACCAGTGCGCCAGTGCACGAAGGAATGTTTGAGGCGTCTTCGGCCTCTATCGTCAAAGGACTCTTCGAATCCGATGCCGCGACCTTCTATGCCTCCGAGGTGGCGATTGTAAGATGCCATCAGCGCTTGCTTGGAGGATCTAAGAGTGCGTTCCTGAAATGAGCAGGCTGAGATCATAGGCGTTGATTTAGTTAAAACACCCGCAAATGCGCGGCAGAACCGCGCCTTGTATTGGGGGCCTGTGTTCCACTTTCTTAGCGTGTGAGACGGCAAGCCTGACGAAATCGATTCAATGATCGTGTTGTAGAAGGGGTCTTGTGGCAAGAGTTCTTCGTGAGACGTGCCACGTTTGATGTCTTCGATACGAGCGGGATCCGATTGAACAACTAGATTGGCGATCGTGTGCCAACGCTCATCAAGCCCGTCGACGAGCCAGTCTTCAGGGCTACCATCGCTAAAGATGTAAAGATGGGCGGCTGGCAACGACGCACTCTGGCGAAAATGTCTGCTACGACGGTAGGTGCCCGAGCCGCTGACGGCTCGGGCACAAGAATAAGACAATCCCTGCCGTTCCTACGAACACCCCGTCGTGCTGCCGCACGTATCGCACTTCATGCAGGTGCCGTTCCGCACCAGCGTGAAATTCCCGCACTCCGAGCACATCTCGCCTTCGTAGCCCTTGGCCTTGGCTTCGGCGCGGCGTTCGGCCTTGGAGGCGACTTGCGCGTTGGCGGTGCCGGCCTTGCTCCATTGCAGGGCCTCGAGCTTCTCGGTGGGCGAGAGGTCGTGCTGCGCTTCCTGCTTCAGGGCGACGGCGCCGTCGATGGCGTCGCCGGCGCGGGAGCCGGAGAGGGCGGTGACGCGGCCCGAGGGGCCGGCGTCATGCGGGGCGGAGACCGCCGCCGTGCTCGACGACGTGCCGCCGCGCATGACGACGAGGTTGTCGGTGCGCGAGCGGGTCAGGCCACGCGAGACGTATTTCGCCGCCTGCTGGCCGGGGCCGTCCTCCGCCATCTTGCCTTCGTCGACGCCGCGGCCGAGCGCATCGAAATTGCTCTCCGAGGGGTCGACATGGGCGAGGTCGAAGCGCGACATGTAGCTGACGGCGAGCTCGCGGAACACGTAGTCGAGGATCGACGTCGCGTATTTGATCGAGTCGTTGCCCTGCACAGGGCCGGCCGGCTCGAAGCGGGTGAAGGTGAAGGCGTCGACATACTCCTCCAGCGGCACGCCGTACTGGAGACCCAGCGACACCGCGATGGCGAAGTTGTTGATGAAGGAGCGCAGCGCCGCGCCCTCCTTGTGCATGTCGATGAAGATCTCGCCGAGGCGGCCGTCATCATACTCGCCGGTGCGCAAGTACACCTTGTGGCCGCCGACGACCGCCTTCTGGGTGTAGCCCTTGCGGCGATCCGGCATCTTCTCGCGCTCGCGCATCACCACGATGCGCTCGACCAGCTTCTCGACGATCTTCTCCGAGACCTGGGTGGCGCGCGCCGCCATCGGCTTCTCGTAGAAGGACTCGACCGCATCGTCCTCGTCCTCGTCGTCGGAGATGAGCTGCGAGTTGAGCGGCTGCGACAGCTTCGAGCCGTCGCGGTACAGCGCGTTGGCCTTCAGCGCGAGCTTCCAGGACAAGAGATACGCCGCCTTGCAGTCCTCGACCGTGGCGTCGTTCGGCATGTTGATGGTCTTCGAGATCGCGCCCGAGATGAACGGCTGCGCCGCCGCCATCATGCGGATGTGGCTCTCGACCGAGAGATAGCGCTTGCCGATCTTGCCGCAGGGATTGGCGCAATCGAACACCGAATAGTGCTCCGCCTTCAGATGCGGGGCACCCTCGACCGTCATCGCGCCGCAGATGTGGACGTTGGCAGCCTCGATCTCGCGCTTGGTGAAGCCGATCGCGGCGAGCAGCTCGAAGGCCGGCTGGACCAGCGCCTCGGCCGAGACGCCGAGCTGCTTCGTGATGAAGTCCTCGCCCAGGGTCCACTTGTTGAACACGAACTTGATGTCGAACGCGGTCGGCAAGGCCTTCTCGACCTTGGCGATGGCCTCGTCGGTGAAGCCCTTCGCTTTCAGGGTCGAGGCGTTGATGCCCGGCGCGTTGGACAGCGAGCCGTGACCGACGGCATAGGCCTCGATCTCGGCGATCTCGCTCTCGCGATAGCCGAGCGCGCGCAGTGCCTCAGGGACAGCGCGGTTGATGATCTTGAAGTAGCCGCCGCCGGCCAGCTTCTTGAACTTCACCAGCGCGAAATCCGGCTCGATGCCGGTGGTGTCGCAATCCATGACCAGGCCGATGGTGCCGGTGGGGGCGACCACGGTGACCTGGGCGTTGCGATAGCCGTTGGTCTCGCCGAGCGCGAGCGCGTCGTCCCAGGCCTGGATGGCGTGGCTGACGAGCGAGACCTGCGGGCAGTGGGCGTGGTCGAGCGGCACCGGGGCGACCGAGAGCGCCTCATAGCCGGTCGCTTCGCCGCGTGCGGCGCGGCGATGGTTGCGGATGACGCGCAGCATGTGCGCGGCGTTCTTCTTGTAGCCGGGGAAGGAGCCGAGCTCGCCGGCCATCTCCGCCGAGGTCTTGTAGGCGATGCCGGTCATGATCGCGCTGAGCGCGCCGCACAGCGCGCGGCCTTCCTTCGAGTCGTAGGACAGGCCCATGGTCATCAAGAGGCCGCCGATATTGGCATAGCCGAGGCCGAGCGTGCGGAACTCGTAGGACAGTTCGGCGATCGCCTTCGACGGGAACTGCGCCATCAGCACGGAGATCTCGAGCACGACCGTCCAGAGCCGGCAGAGATGCTCGTAGGCGCCGACGTCGAAGTGCTTGGTCTGGGTGTTGTAGAACGTCAGCAGGTTGGCGGAAGCCAGGTTGCACGCCGTGTCATCCAGGAACATGTATTCCGAGCACGGATTGGACGCGCGGATGTCGCCGGACGCCTTGCAGGTGTGCCAGTCGTTCATCGTGGTGTTGAAGTGCAGGCCGGGATCGGCCGAGGCCCAGGCGGCGTGGCCAATCTTTTCCCAGAGGTCGCGCGCCTTCAGCGTCTTGACGACCTTCTTGTTGGTGCGGCCGATCAGGCTCCAGTCACCGTCGGTCTCGACCGCGCGGAGGAAGTCGTCCTTCAGCGACACCGAGTTGTTGGAGTTCTGGCCGGACACGGTCAGATACGCCTCGGAATCCCAGTCCGTGTCGTAGATCGGGAAGTCGATGTCCTTGTAGCCCTGCTTGGCGAACTGGATCACCCGCTTGATGTAGTTGTCGGGCACCAGCGCGCGGCGCGCGAGCTTGATCTCGCGGCGCAGCGCCGGGTTCTTCTCGGGGTCGAAGCAGTCGTCGCCGGAGCCCTCGCAATTGACGCAGGCCTTCATCACGGCCTTCAGGTGCTTCTGGTTGATCTTGGAGCCGGTGACCAGGGCGGCGACCTTCTGCTCCTCCTTCACCTTCCAGTCGATATAGGCCTCGATGTCCGGATGGTCGGCGTCGACCACCACCATCTTGGCGGCGCGGCGGGTGGTGCCGCCCGACTTGATGGCGCCGGCGGCGCGGTCGCCGATCTTGAGGAAGCTCATCAGGCCGGACGAGCGGCCGCCGCCCGACAGCCGCTCCCCTTCGCCGCGCAGCCGCGAGAAGTTGGAGCCGGTGCCGGAGCCGTATTTGAACAGGCGCGCCTCGCGCACCCACAGGTCCATGATGCCGCCGTCATTGACGAGGTCGTCCTCGACGCCCTGGATGAAGCAGGCGTGCGGCTGCGGATGCTCGTAGGACGATTTCGACTTGGTCAGCTTGCCGGTCTTGTAGTCGACGTAATAATGGCCCTGGCCGGGGCCGTCGATGCCATAGGCCCAGTGCAGACCGGTGTTGAACCATTGCGGCGAGTTCGGTGCGACCATCTGCTTGGCGAGCATGAAGCGCAGCTCGTCGTAGAACGCCACCGCATCCTCCTCCGAGGAGAAGTAGTTGCCCTTCCAGCCCCAATAGGTCCAGCAGCCGGCGAGGCGGTCGAACACCTGCTTGGCGGAGCGCTCGCTGCCGTAGCGCTCGTTCTCGGGCAGAGCGGCCAGCGCGTCGGTGTCGGGCACCGCGCGCCACAGCCAGGACGGCACGGTCTCTTCCTCGACCTTCTTCAGCTTGGCGGCGACGCCGGCTTTGCGGAAATATTTCTGCGCCAGCACGTCGGAGGCGACCTGCGACCAGAACTCGGGCACTTCGACATTCTCGAGCCGGAACACCACGGAGCCATCCGGATTCTTGATCTCGGACGTGGTCAGGCGGAAGTCGATCCCCTGATAGGGCGACTGTCCTTCGGTGGTGTTGCGCCGTTCAATCCGCATCGCGAGCCCCAATAGTTCTTGCCGGACCGCGTCGTTGGCGGCCGGGATCATTGCATCCAAGGGCGGCGGCTGGAAGTCCCCGGACGCTGCCGGGAAACTCGTCTGCCGCCGCAGTTCAACCGGTTGCCCGGTCCGCATCTGTTCAGCCTCGAAGCCGAAGGCCTTGCGCCGTTGTCCGGCGTCTCGCCCCGTCTTCCTGCGCGGCGCGTGCAGCCCGTCCGCTGCCTGCGCCGCCTGTTCTCAACGCGTCACTTCCGCCGCTCTGCTCCGTCGTCCCTGCAGGGGAGACCCCACATCTAGTGGGTTCCCCGCCGGAGCGCGGCGGCGCAGCGATGGTACACAGGGCAGACGGCGACCCACGCCCGCAGCCGTACGGACGGCGGCGTGGTCGTCTTCGAACCCTCTCGAGGGAAGCGGCCGGCCAGACCCGAAACATGACTGTGCGCCGAACCGGGCCGGAAGCTAGGACGACTCCGCTTCCCCCGTCAAGGACTAGTGGGGGTTCCCTAACCAAACACTAAATATGGGGGAAAGTACGGGATAACCAGGGCGTGTGCCGGTATCGTGATGGCCGTAACTATCGGCGAGTCCTCGCGGATTCGAAACCGGAAAAATTTGTTCGGAGCGCTGTCCACAGGGCTTCGTCCCGCTGTTCACAGGGGCAGATTTATTCGCGTGCAAACGACGTGTTTTGCTTGCATCAGCGGGACTCACGGGCGCCTACGGAGCGTTCGCGGGGCAGGCATGCCCCACAATCCCTGGTGTGGCCGGGAAAACGCCGGCAAGGTCGTCCTCCCACGGACGGCGCCGGTGATTCCATGACAGACAAGCCAGTGGCCAGCGGGCGGATCACGCCCGCCGGGCTGATGTTCCTCGCCATCACCTCGCTCGGCTGGGGCTTCAACTGGCCGGTCACCAAGCACCTGGTGGGCGTGCTGCCGCCCTTGACCCTGCGCGGCACCACCGGGGTGGTCGGCGCGCTTCTCCTGGCTCTGCTGGCCGTCATCCGCAGCCAGAGTCTTTACGTGCCGCGCGAGGTCTGGCCGAGGCTGATCCTGGCCGGGATGCTCAACGTCACCGCCTGGATGGTGCTGATGGGGCTGGCGCTGCTGTGGCTGCCGGCGGGCGAGGCGGCGCTGATCGCCTACACCATGCCGGTGTGGGCCTCGCTGCTGGCCTGGCCGATCCTCGGCGAGCGGCCGACGCTCTTGCGCGTGCTGGCGCTGGTGCTGGCGTTCGCGGGGCTGGCCGCGATCATGGGCAGCAACGGGCTGAACGCGAGCCGCGACAAGCTGCCGGGCATCCTGATGGTGCTCGGCGGCGCGTTCGGCTTCGCGCTCGGCACGGTGATGGCCAAGAAGCTCCCGATCAGGCTGCCGCCTTTGTCGGCCGCGGCCTGGCAGATCGGCATCGGCTGCGTGCCGATCGTGATCGTGGGCTTCGCGGTCGAGCATTCCGACTGGACGAAGCTCGATCGGCTCGACTGGGCGCTGATGTTCTATTCCACCGTGATCCAGTTCTGCGTCGCCTATGTCGCCTGGTTCGCGGCGCTGTCACGGCTGCCGGCGTCCGTGGCGGCGATCGGCACGATGGCGGTGCCGGTGATCGGCGTCGTCGCCTCCGCGATCGCGCTGCGCGAGCCGCTCGGGGCAGGGCAGGTGGCCGCGCTGGCCTTCACGCTGGCCGCGGTGGCGATGGCGACCCGCGGCTAGCGCCAGCCGGCTTGCCGTCCAGCGCGCGTCGCACCATCTGCGCAAGCTCGGCGCGGCGATAGGGCTTGGTCAGCAGCAGCGCGTCCGGCACGAGCTGCTGGTTCTCGACCATCTCATCGCCGGTATAGCCGGAGGTGTAGAGCACGGGGAGCGCGGGGCGCGTCGTCATGATGGTTTCGGCGAGCTGCCGGCCGCTGATGCCGCCGGGCATGATGACGTCGGTGAACAAGAGGTCGAAGGGCTGGTTCTGCGCGGCGATCGCCAGCGCCTCCGAGGCCTGCGAGGCGACGAGGGTGGCGTAGCCGAGGCCTTGCAGCTGGGCGAGCACGAAGTCGCGCACCAGCGGATCGTCCTCGACCACCAGGATCGTCTCACGGCCATGCGGCAGTGCCTGCTCGTGCTCCGGCTCGGTCTGTTGCGCCGCCTGCGCCGCCGGCAGATAGAGCCGGATCGTCGTGCCGCGGTTCTGCTCGCTCTGAAGCCTGACGTGGCCGCCGGACTGCCTGACGAAGCCATAGACCATGCTGAGGCCGAGACCGGAGCCCTTGCCGGCGTCCTTGGTGGTGAAGAACGGCTCGAAGGCGCGATCCTTCACCTCGGCCGGCATGCCGCTGCCGGTGTCGCTGACCGCGACCATGACGTAGGAGCCCGGCACGACGCCGGGATTGGCCGCTGCATCGGCCGCGTCGAGCGTGGTCTTCGCCGTCTCCAGCAGCAGTCTGCCGCCGTCGGGCATCGCATCCCGCGCATTAATCGCCATGTTGACCAGCGCGTTCGCGAGCTGCGCGGAGTCGACATGGGCGATGAGATCCCCCTCGGCGAGAACGGTCCTGATCTCGACCTGCTCGCCGAGCGTCGGCCGCAGCAGCTTGGCGATGTCCTCCACCGTGGCGTTGACGTCGATGTCGCGTGGACGCAGCGGCTGCTTGCGGGCGAAGGCGAGCAGATGCCGGATCAGCTCGGTGCAGCGATCGGTGGCCCTGCCGATCAGGGCCGCGAACTCGGCCGCCGCCGGCCGGTCCTGCACCGCGTCGATCAGGACCTCGATCGACCCGGTGATGATCGTCAGCATGTTGTTGAAGTCGTGCGCGACGCCGCCGGTGAGCTTGCCGATGGCATCGAGCTTCTGCGCCTGCTGCAGCAGGCGCTCGGTCTCGTGCACGTCCGTGACGTCGTGATACACCAGCGCCGCGCCGCTGATCGCGCCTGCGGAGTTGCGCAGCGGCCGCCCGCTGACCATCAGGCGGAACTGCGGCCGGCCGTCGGTCGGCTTGACCACGACCTCGCGGCGGTCGAACGACCGCCCGCACAAGGCGCGCGCGATCGGGAGCTCCTCGTCGACAATGCGGGTGGCGGCGTCGCTCTCGTAGAACTGGTTGGCGGCCAGCATCTCGGCGAAGGTCTTGCCCACATTCGTTCCCAGGAAACGTCCCATCGCCTGGTTCGACAGCATGATGGTCCCTTCGGGATCGACGACGAGGACGCCCTCGGCCATGCTGTTGAAGGTGTTCGTGAGAATGGCGGAGAAGCGGCGCAGCTCGTCATAGGCGGCGGCGAGATCGCTGCGCTGCTGCACGGCCTGGGCTTCCAGCGAGGTCGCGGTCTCCCGTGACAGGGTGAGGGACGAGCGCAGCGCCCGGTCGGAAAGACGAGCGCGCCGGACGAGATAGGCCGACATCAGGAGCAGCAGGCCGACGCCGGCGAGGTCGACCGCCAGCAGCCAGGACCCGGTTCGTCGCGAGATCGTGGCGCGGTCCGCCAGCAGCCGGCGCTCGTCGTCGGTAAAGGCGTCGAGCGTCTGGTTGATCGTCGTCATCGCCGCCGGACCGGCCGCGCTCGCCGCCAGCGCCTGCAGGCCGTCGCGATCGTTCGCCGCGTGGCGACGGATCAGCTCGCCGGCAAGCTGGATGCGCCGCTGCACGATGCCATAAATTGCTCGCAGCCGCTCGCTCTGCGAGGAATTGTCCCGGACGAGCCCTCGCAGGTCGGCCCAGGCCGCAGGGATGAGTCCGCTTGTCTCCTGAAACTCTGCGATGAACCGGTCGGCTCCGGACAAGGCGAAGCCGCGCGAGGCCGCTTCTGACTGACGCAGCAGGACGCGGAGCTCGGAGGATTTCTCCAGCACCTCCATCGTGTGCTCGACGAGGGCGGTATCGTTGCGCGCCTTGATGTCCAGTGCCGTCGACGCGGCGCCGATCGCGAGCAGAGTTCCAAGGCCGAGCCCCAGCACCACGCGCCGGCGGATCATCGGTGGCCTCCAATGGCGCGGGATGCCGTCGTGTCCTGCCAACTGCATGGGAAGGTTTCCATCGGAATTTTTTGGCGCCGAGCTCCGGGACGATCGCAGTTCCGATCCGCGCGATGGTCGAGTCAGGAGAAGTGAGCGCGCGTCGGCACGTCCTCGGAAAAGGCATTCTCGGCCAACGCATCATCGGCCAGGGCGTCATCCGCGGGGCCCGCCAGCGCGAGCCGCACCATCTTGGCGAGCTCCGACTTGCGATAGGGCTTGGTGAGCAGGAGCGCCGCCTGGTCGAGGCGGCCGTGCTCGACCATCGCGTTGTCGGTATAGCCGGAGGTGTACAGCACCTTGGTGCCGGGCCGCTGCCGCAGCGCCTCCTCGGCGAGCTCCTTGCCGTTGACGCCGCCGGGCATGATGACGTCGGTGAAAAGGAGATCGAAGCTTTGGCCGGAGTCGATCTTGGCCAGCGCCTCGACCCCGGTCGATGCGGTGATGGTCTTGTAGCCGAGGCTCTGCAACTGTGAGACGACGAAATCCTGCACGAGTGGATCGTCCTCGACGATAAAGATCGTCTCCTCGCCGCGCGGCGGCGGCGGCTCGGGCGGAGCAGGGCTCGCAGCCTGTCCCTTGGGCACGGGGATGTAGAGCCGGATCGTCGTGCCCCGTCCTTCCTCGCTGTAGATCTTGATGTGGCCGCCGGATTGCTTGACGAAGCCGTAGACCATGCTGAGGCCGAGGCCGGAGCCCTTGCCGGCTTCCTTCGTCGTGAAGAACGGCTCGAAGGCGCGGTCGCGGACCTCCGGCAACATGCCAGTGCCCGTGTCGCTGACGGCGACCATGACATAGGGCCCGGGCGTCACGCCGGCGTTGGCTGAGGCATAGGCCTCATCGAGCACCACCCGGCGCGATTCCAGCAGCAGCTTGCCGCCATTGGGCATCGCGTCGCGGGCGTTGATCGCCATGTTGACCAGCGAGTTGGCGAGCTGCGCCGAATCGATGTGCGTGATCAGCGTCTCGTCTTCGAGGATCGAGTTGATCTCGATCTGCTCGCCGAGCGTCGGACGCAGCAGCTTTGCGATGTCGAGAATCGTGCTGTTGACGTCGCTGTCGCGCGGATGCAGCGGCTGCTTGCGGGCAAAGGCGAGCAGATGCCGGATCAGCTCGGTGCAGCGGTCTGCCGCCTGTCCGATCAGCGCTGCGGTCGCCGCAGCGGCGGGGCGGTCTTTCACCTCGTCGGCCAGCGTCTCGATGGTGCCGGTAATGATCGTCAGCATGTTGTTGAAGTCGTGTGCGACGCCGCCGGTGAGCTTGCCGATCGCATCCAGCTTCTGCGCCTGCTGCAGCAGCCGCTCGGTCTCGTGCGCCGTGGTGATGTCGTGATAGACCATCGCCGCGCCGGTAATGCCGCCCGCGGCGTCGCGCAGCGGGCGGCCGGAGATCATCAGTCGCAGCGTCTCGTCCCGGTCGGGCCGGTAGACGATCAGCTCGCGGCGGTCGAAGCTCTCGCCCCGCAAGGCTCGCGGCGTCGGCAGGTCGTGGGCTGCGACAGGCGTCACGCCGTCGCTTTCGTAGACGCGGAGGCGCGCGCGGACGTCGGCCAGATTCTTTTCCGGGCTGTAGCCAAGCAGATGTTCGACCGCGGGGTTCGAGAATACCACGGTGTCCGCGGCATCGATGACGAGCACGCCCTCTGCCATGCTGTTGAACGTGTTCTGCAGGATCTCGGCGGAATGGCGCAGCTTCTCATGGGCGGCGATCAGGTCGAGATGCTGCTGCTCGGCCTTTTCCGCCAGCGAGATGGCCTCGGCTTCGGACCGGACCAGCGACGCGCGCAGCGCACGATCGTGGAGATAGGTCCGCCGGATGAGGTAGAAGGCGATGATCAGCAGCAGCGCGAGGCCGCACAGGTCGATCGTGAGCAACAGCGATCCGGTGGCCTTCGACGTCATCGAACGCTGCGTCAGCAGCTCGCGCTGATCGGCAACGAAACGGTCGAGATGGGCCGTGATCTCGCTCATGGTCGCCGGGCCTTCGGCGCGGCTTCTGAGCGCTTCGAGCCCCGCACGATCGGAGGCGGCGCGCAACCGGATCAGCTCCGCGGCGAGCTCGACCCTGCGGGCAACCAGGGCTTCGGTCTCGGTCAGAAGCTTCAGCGGTTCGGGATTGTCGGCCACGGCGCGCCGCAACTCGGCCATGGCGACCGGAATTTTCGTGCTGACATCGGCAAACTCCGTCCTGAACTGATCTTCACCGACGAGTGCGTAGCCGCGAGAGGCCGCTTCCGCTTCGCGTAGCAGCAGGCGCAGATCGGAGGTTTTCTGCAGGATGTCGAGCGATGAATTCACCCAGGCCGCGTCGTGGCGCGACTTGATGTCGAGCGCCGTGGACGCGGCGCCGATCGCCAGCAGCGTTCCAAGACCGAGCCCCAATGCGAGGCGCTGATAGGTCATCTGCGTTTCTCAATCATCGACATGTCCGCCAGCTGGGCCGGGGATCATCGCGGCCAGCCACATGCATCCGAGTTTCGATGCAGCTGCTTCCAAGCAGTGAAGATATGTCGGCAAGGCGCGCCTCCTTGTTCCAAGTTCTTGGCGCGCTCGCGGGCGGCAGGCCCAAGCCGCTCACCCGCGGCGTTTGCACTGCGCGAGTCCCGCGAAAATCCATGTGTCCATCAACTGCTATCAACCAAGCCTGCGAAGCGGCCAAACGGGCAGAATCACGAGCTGAAACGATATTGGACCGGAACGGGGCGATCATCTGCACGTCGCGGGGCACATTTTGAAATATGGGCGAAAATCAGCCTGCAACGTGGCGCATTAGACACAAAACAAACAATAATACGGCACGAAAAAGGCGGCGAGGATAGCCTCGCCGCCTTCTGTTGTCGTAGCTACGATGTCAGACTCTTACGGGCATGGGTGGCGAATGCCATCATAGCCAAGATAAGTTCCCGAAGCCGGATCATACGAGCGGTACCTGCGTGCGCAGTAGCTCGGGTCGACGCCTTCGGTTCCAACGACGGCGACAGGCGCGGAGTCGTCATAGTACGAGTAGTCGGAGTAATAGTCGGGTCCGTAATAATACGGATCATTGTAGTAGGCATAGCTGCTGCCCAACCCGATTCCGACGCCAACGCCGACGCCCGGCCAGAAGCCGCCGCCGCGGTGATGCCAGCCGCCACGGTGGCCGCCATGCCAGCCGCCGCCACTCCAATTGCCGCCGCTCCAATTGCCGCGGGCGCCACCCGTGTTGACGGCGACGTTGGCGCCGGCCGCCGGACCGCGACCCGCCAGCGCTGCACCGCCAACGGCTGCGCGTCCCGCGAAGCTGCCGCCGCTCATGCCGCCGCCACCCGGACCGGCCGCAAAGCCGCCGCGTCCGCCGCCGCCGATCGCACCGCCACCGCCCCCGCCGATGGCGGCACCACCGCCGCCGCCCGGACCACGACCGCCGCCGCCCGGACCCTGGGCAAAGCTCGTCGTCGCTGCCGCCAGCGGCAGAATCAGCGCCACTGCCGCCGCCGTGCTCCACGTCTTCAGTCTGGTCATCGTTATCGCTCCATCAGGGGGAAAATGACCTAACCGCAGGCCGCGGATGTCGTTCCCCGCCGTGAACCGATACATCGTCGCGGGCGGAGGCGGTGCAACACTGGACAAGATGCGGGCGGGGTGGCATCAGAACCGGGACCTTCACAGAACCGGCCCCAAGCCCATGAAACAGTTCTTTCTCAAGCTCTTCACGTGGTGGAACGGCCAGACTTTCGGCACCCAATTGTGGACCTGGCGCTTCGGCGAGCTCGTGGGGCAGGATGCACAGGGCAACCGCTATTATCGGACCGCCGGCGGCAAGATCGATCCGGTGCTGCATTTCGAGCGGCGCTGGGTGATCTATAACGGCCTGGCCGAAGCGAGCCGTATTCCGCCCGAATGGCACGGCTGGATGCATCACATGGTCGACGTGCCGCCGACTCAGGACGGCTACAAGCCGCGCGAGTGGGAAAAGCCGCATCAGCCGAACCTGACGGGGACCGCGCTGGCGTATCGCCCGGCCGGCTCGACCTTGGGCAGCGGTCGCAGGCCAAAGGCCACCGGTGATTATCAGCCCTGGACTCCTGGCGGCTGATTCGATTTCGCGCGAGATGACCCGATCGGAAGAGGCCGCCCGAACTCCGGGCGGCCGCTTTGCTTTCGGGAGCTTGGCAAGCCTGCGCTACGACGGGTTGGTCCGGAGGGCGGCCGCCGCATGCTCCGCCGCCTCGATTCGCCGCTTCCGGAACGGCGCGATCCGCTCCAGCATGCGTGACACCACCTCCGGCGGCGCCGTGTCAGGGGAACCAGCGGTGAAAGGGGGCGCCGGATTGTATTCGAGCCTGAGCTGGATGGCCTCCGCCGTCTGACGATCGACCAACTGCGCCACCAGGGTCAGCGCGAAGTCGATGCCGGCCGTGACACCGCCGCCGGTGATCCGGTTACGGTCGATGCAGACGCGCTCTGTGCTGACGGTGGCGCCGAACAGCGGCAGGCACTCGCGCGCGCTCCAATGGGTCGCCGCGCGATAGCCGTTCAGCAGGCCGGCGGCGCCGAGCGCCAGCGAGCCCGTGCACACCGACGTGACGTATCTAGCCCCTTCGGCCTGGCGGCGGATGAAGCCGATGACCTCGGCGTCGTCGAGGAGGGCGTCGACGCCGAAGCCGCCGGGAATGCAGATCACGTCCGCCTGCGGACAGTCGGTAAAGGTCGTCGTCGGCAGGAGTGTGAGAACTGAGTCGGTCGGGATCGGCTCGATCTTCTTCCAGACCAGGTGCAGCGTCGCACCGGGCACGCTCGAGAACACCTGTACCGGTCCGGTGAGATCGAGCTGGGTCACCTGGGGAAACAGAACGAGAGCGATCGAAATCGGTTGGTGCATGGCGGTGCTCGCAGGTCTGGTGCTTGACGGCGGTCATTCTGCATGGTCCGTTGGATGGCTCATATGCCAAAGTTCCCTCGTTTCCGGACAGATTTGAGATTCCATACTTGAGGTCTCAAACTTAGGATCACGGACTTGGGATCACCGACTTGGGATCACGGAGCCATCCACCATGATCGGCGTGCTCATCTATCCCGATTTTCAGTTGCTCGACGCTGCCGGGCCGATCTCGGTGTTCGAGATCGCTTCGCGCTATGCGCGCGCCGTGCCATCGATCAGGGTCATCGCCGCCACGCCCGGACCCGTGCGGTCGTCATCGGGGGCTGAGATGCTGGCGCGCAAATTCGGTCCGGTGTCGGCGCTGACCACGCTGCTGATCGCCGGCGGCGAGGGTGTGGAAGCCGCGAGCCGCAACACATGCACGCTGAACTTCGTTCGCAAGGTCGCGCAGCGCGGCACCCGGCTTGCCAGCATCTGTTCCGGCGCCTTCGTGCTGGCCGAAGCGGGCCTGCTGGACGGGCGGCGCGCGACCACACATTGGCAGCGCACGCGGCAGTTCCTGCGCGCCTACCCCCATGTGAAGCTCGAGCCTGACAGCATCTATGTCCGCGACGGCAACGTCTGGAGCTCGGCTGGGATCACTGCCGGCATCGATCTCGCACTCGCCATGGTCGCCGACGATCACGGCGAGGAGATCGCGCAGAAGACCGCACGTCAGCTCGTGCTGTACCATCGCCGCAGCGGCGGGCAGTCGCAGTTCTCCTCGCTGCTGGAGCTGAAGGCGCCGAGCGGCCGCTTCGCCGAACTCCTGACCTGGGCGCGCGAGCATCTCGATGCGCCGCTGACGGTCGACGACCTTGCCGAGCGTGCCGGCATGAGCACGCGGCATTTCACCCGCGCCTTCGTGGCCGAGACCGGCACGACGCCGTCGAAGGCGATCGAGCGTCTCAGGCTGGAGGTGGCGCGCGATCGGGTGCAGGCTTCGCATCAGCCGATCGAGTTGGTGGCCGAGGCGACCGGCTTTCGCGATCCTGAGCGGATGCGTCGCGCCTTCATTCGCGCCTTCGGCCAGCCGCCGCAGGCCCTGCGGCGCGCGGCACGCCTCACCGGCTGATCTGCATCAGTGGATGAGCGGTCGTGGGCGACGATCGTCGATGGCAATTGAAACAATTTAAAGTTGTGTCTCGCGCGTAGAGTGCGCATACTGAATGTATTGCCATTGTTCATGGAGGATACGATGCGCGTATTTTTGTCCCTGATTTTGTTTGCTGCTGCCGCGGTCGGCGGTGTCGACAGCGCCTTTGCGGCAAAAGCCGAAGTCACCGGAATGTGCGTCTGCAAGAAAGGCGCCAGCACGATCGAGACCTATAGCGAGACGATCTGCGTGAAGAACGATCATGCGGGCTGCACATCCGCGAAGGTCGCCTGCGTGAATGCCTATGCCGCCACCTGCAGCGGCAAGGGCGGCACGATTTCCCAGTCGACCAACAAGTGCAGTGTCGGCGCCAAATGCTGAACAGCTGATCAGCTAGACGTTTCCGAACGTCTGTGACACGCAGACCCGCGCGGCGGACATCGGTGCATGTCCGTCCGCGTGTTGGCATCGGCAGGTGTGAGACCTATAGTCCGCCCCGCGAAACCGAGGGGTAGACTAGGCACGATGCGTGTCACCATCATCACCGGCAGCGGAGCCGGCATCGGCGCGGCCGTGGCGCGCCGCCTCTCCGCGCCGGGACAGGCCGTGATGCTGCACGGGCAGGGGGCCAACGAAGCGGGTCTGGCGCGTCTGCGGGACGTCGCCGCGGCGTGCCGAGAGGCCGGTGCCGAAGTCGAATTTCACTGCGGCGACTTGGCCAGACAGGGCGTTGCCACCGAGCTGGCGGCTGCGGCCCGAACGCGGTTCGGCCGGATCGACGCGGTGGTGCATGCCGCCGGCTTTGCCGACCGCCGCAGCTTTCGCGATCTGCCGCGCGACGGGCTCGACCGCTCGCTCGCCGTGATGCCGGCGGCTTTTCATGAGCTCGCCAGCGCCGCACTCCCCGACCTCATGCGTAGCGCGGACGCGCGCGTCGTCGCGATCTCCAGCTTCGTCGCGCATCGCTTCGTGCCGGGCGGCACCTTTCCCGCCTCGGCCGCCGCCAAGGCGGCGCTGGAGGCGCTGGTGAAATGTCTCGCCATCGAGCTGGCTGCGTGCGGCGGCACGGCGAATGTCGTCGTGCCCGGCTACACCCGCAAGGATGCGGGGCGGCTCGGCTCGCTCGACCCGGCCGCGTGGCAGACGGCGGCGGCGGCCAATCCGCAACAGCGCCTCGCTGAGCCCGATGACATCGCCGCGGCCGTGACCTTCCTGCTGGCGAAAGACGCCGGCCACGTCACCGGCGCGGTGCTGCCGGTCGATGGCGGCCTGACCCTGATGTAAGCAGCAGATGGATCGAGTGACGATGGAGAGCGTGCAGCAGACAGCCGACGTGGTCGTGCTGGGAGCGGGGATCGTCGGCGTCTCCTCCGCCTACGCCATTCGGGAGCGCGGGCTTTCGGTGATGCTGGTCGACCGCAAGGCGCCGGGCGAGGAGACATCGTACGGCAATGCCGGCATTCTGTCCTCCGGCTCGATCCTGCCGCTCAACAGACCCTCGCTGTTCTCAGCGCTGCCGTCCTATTTCGGCAACCGGAGTGCAGCCCTGCGCTGGGATCCGGCATGGACTCTACGTAACGTCGAATGGGTGCTGCGCTTCCTCGCCAATGCCGTGGAGTCCCGCGTCAGGCCGCGTGCCACCGCCCTGCACGGCCTGATTGGCGCGTCGCTGAAGCTGCATCGCGACTGGATCGTCAGGTCGGGCGAGCCGCAGCGCATCCGCGAGACCGGCTGGCTCAAGGCCTGGCGCAGCGACGCCGTCGGAGCGGCCAAGGCGGAGCAGGCTTTCCTGGCCGAATACGGCATCGAGAGCGAGCTGCTCGACCGCCAGGGCATTTCGGCGCTCGAGCCGAACATGCTGCCGGTCTACAAGGTCGGCCTGCTGCACAGCCAGACGGCGTCGGTCGACTCGCCCGGCAACGTGACAAAGGCCTATGCGCGGATGTTCGAGGGCGCGGGCGGCGTGCTGCGGCAGTCCGAGATCAGGGCCCTGCTGTCGGACGGCGACGGCTGGCGCGTCGTGCTCGGCGACGGCGAGATCCGCGCCCGCCATGTCGTGGTCGCGCTCGGACCGTGGTCGCCCGACATTCTCAGGTCGCTGGGCTACCGGGTGCCGATGGCGTTCGAGCGCGGCTACCACCAGGAGTTCACGCCCAATCCGGCGCGCATGCTGCATCGTCCGATCCACGACGCCGAGGGCAGCTTCCTGATGACGCCGATGGAGAACGGCGTGCGGGTCACGAGCGGCGTCGAGCTGACCGATCGCGATGCACGCTCGAATTTCGCCCAGCTCGAGCAGGTGGTGCCGCTGGCGCGCGGCGTGGTCGAGTTCGGCGAGGCCGTGGCGCAGCCCTGGCGCGGGTCGCGGCCGACCTTGCCGGATTCGCTGCCGATGATCGGGCCGGCGCCGCGGCATTCCGGCCTGTGGCTTGCATTCGGCAACCAGCATATCGGCTTCACCACGGGGCCGGCCACGGGCGCGGCGATCGCCGCGATGATCGCGGGCGAGGCGCCGCCGTTCGACGCCTCCGCCTTTGCTCCGAGCCGGTATCTGTGAGGGGCCGCGACCGCGTCACGCCGGAGCTGCGATGAACTACACCTGGGATTTCGCCATCCTCGCCAAGTACAGCCATCTGTTCTGGGTGGGGCTCGGCTGGACCATGGCCTACACGCTCGGCACCATCCTGCTCGGCTCGGTGATCGGGCTCGTCGTCGGCATCGTCAGGCTGCGCCGCCCGGTCGTGATCGACTGGCTGCTGATCGGCTATATCGAGCTGTTCCGCTGCACCCCGCTGCTGGTGCAGATCATCTGGTTCTACTACGCGTTCCCGGTCGTGATCGGCGTCAACATTCCGGCGCATGTCGCCGCGGTCACCGTGCTGTCGCTCTATGCCGGGGCGTTCTATGCCGAGATCGTGCGCGGCAGCATCGAGAGCGTGCCGCGCGGGCAGTGGGATGCGGCGCGCGCGCTCGGTCTGCGTCCGTGGCGGATGATGCGGCTCGTGATCCTGCCGCAGGCCTTGAAGCCGATGCTGGCGCCCTACGTCAACCAGTCGGTGACGCAGTTGAAGAACACCTCGCTGGTGTCGGTGATCGCGGTGCCGGATCTCGTCTACAACGCGACCTTGATCAACGCCGACACCTACCGGCCGCTCGAGGTCTACACCATCATCGCGCTGATCTACTTCGCGATCCTGTTTCCGGCCACCCTGCTGGGCCGCCGGTTCGAGCGCGGTATGAGCTACGACAAGGCGTGAGAGGCTCGGCGTAGCAACATCCTCTCCGTCATTGCGAGCGCAGCGACTTGTCCGCCATAGCCTGAAGGGCGACGGAGGAAGCAATCCAGGGCGGCACGCGTAGGCCTGGATTGCTTCGTCGCTGCGCTCCTCGCAATGACGGCGGAGAGAGCGCAGCTTCGCTTAGATATTCACCTCGACCGGCACGTCCTCGGCCTTGACGCCGGCCAGCCCGAGGCCCTTGACGAACCATTCGCGCATCTGGCCGATGCCGCGATTGTAGTCGATCCACACCGCGAGGAAGTCGCGCCAGCGCTTGTCGGCCTCGCGGCGCACGCCCATGCTGGAGGGGATCGCGACCGACGGCGACTGCAGGATCTTGTAGGTGCCGAGGTTGGGGTTCTTGGCGATCGCGGTGAGGCCGAGGATCAGTGCGTTGACGACGACGTCGACGCGGCCCGATGCCATCTCCAGCATCACCTCGTCGCGCGACTTCAGCGACTTGATCGTCGCGTTCGGCGCAAAGCGCCGCGCCACCGCCTCATTGGCCGAGCCGACGTCGACGGCGATCTTGACCTCGGGCTTGTTGATGTCGGCCCAGGTCTTCGCTTCCAGGCCCTTTTTCAGCATCGCGCCGAACGGATGCGGAAACACCGTGCCGCAGAAGTCGATGACCAGCGCGCGCTGCGGCGTCGGGTTGAGCGCGAAGCCGAGATCGATCTTGCCGGCCTGCAAATCGAGCACCGAATTGCCGTAGGTCGACTCGACATATTCGAGCTTCACGTCGAGCAGCTTGGCGATGTCGTTGGCCATCTCGATCGAGAAGCCCGACCACGTGCCGGAGGCGAGATCCTTGTTGAAATAGGGCAGCTCGCCCGGCAGCACGGCGATGCGCAGCACCTTGTTGGCGCGGACGCGGTCGAGCGTGTTGTCGGCGGCCGCCTGCGCCGAAGCCGGCGTCGTCGTCATGGCGGACGCGAGCGCGGCACCGGAGCCGATCGCGAGCGCGTAGCGCAGCGCCTCGCGGCGGTCTTCGGAAATTGTCTGATCGTCTGATGGGGTCACATCATCCTCCTGCACCAACAGGCGCGGAGCGTAGCGCCGGCCATGCACGCCAGCAACAACGATGTCGGCCTTGATAGTAAGCGGCTGGCCGTCGTCATGCCGGCTCGGCCAAACGCCGCTGCCTCATTCCGATGCAGGACTGATCAAGCCGTGATCGGTCCCGCCAGATGGAAGCGGCCTCGGGCGCAGGCGCTCGGCGACCGGCCGCAACAATTGTGGGGCCAGGTGAATCGGGAACTGGCTCATCGCGAAATACAGCCAGGTCGTGCCGGGGATCGCGCCCTCGGTCGCCGCGAGCATCAGCCCCATGTTGCGCAGCGACACCATCATGCCGAGCGCCATCGCGCGTTCGCGTCCCGCGCGGCGAAACAACAGCATCGTGGTACCAAGCAGCAGGAAGAACACCGCGAAGGCGAGCAGCGCCAGTCCCAGCATGCGGAACGGGCTCGCCGCCAGGTCGGCAAGAAAATGCGCCATGATGGCGGAGGCGAACACGAACAGGATGAGGACGTTGAAGCCGTCGATCGGCGCGCGGTGGCGGCGGATCGCAGCGATACCGAAGGCAAGGCGGATCGCGGTGGCCGCAGCCAGTGCGCCCGCAAGGATGGCGGCGAGCTTCAGCCCGAGTGCCGCCGGCGACAATGACAGCGTCTCGCCCAGGAACACATAGGCGAACAGCGGCGCCGTCAGCGGCACCAGCGCGGTCGACGTCACAAGCGTGATCAGAACGAGCGTCGCATCCAGCCCCATCAGCGCGGCGAGCGCGGGCGAGGCCATCATCGGCGAGGCCGTCGCCTGCAGCATCAGCGCGAGATGGAGGTCGGGCGCGGCGGCATCGACGCCCGTGGCGCGCGCGATCGTGCCGACCAGTGCCGGCACGGCGACCGTGGTCCAGGCCGTCGCGGCCACCACCAGCAGAGGCCGGCGCAGATGCGCGCGCAGCATCGCGACGTCGACGCGCATGAACGAGATGCAGAGCAGCAGGAAGATCGCATGCGTGACGTAGGGGCGCGTGAGCTCGCCGAGCGGCGGCACTGCGATTGCCGCGATCAGCACCGCCACGATGGCGCGGGTGCCCTGATCGCCGAGCCAGCTCAGGGCCTGCACGGGAAGAGCGAGAGGCCTGAAGGACGGCATCTTCATTCCGGACGATGTGAATCAATGAACGCGCGAACCATGCGTTGGCCGCGCGTTCATGCAAAGTCACATCTGGTTACGGACGATGTCGGCGCCCGCGCGTCATTGCGCGCTGGAGCCGCCGACCACGATCTTCTCGTTGAGCTTGAAGTCGACCGTCTGCACTGTCTGATCGATCTCGGGGTTGGGCATGCCGAGCTGCTGCGAGATCAGCTTCACCAGAAGGTCGACGCGCTCGATGAAGGGCGCGCCGGCGGCGACGGCGCGCGCGGCCGACGACGGCTTGAGCAGGCTTTCCGCCGCCTTGGCGTATTTCTCGAACGGCACCTGGTCGCTCGGATCGGCGCCGAGCTTGCGCGCGATGGCGTCGACGTGCTCGTATATCGATTTCGACTGGGCGAGGTTGCCGTGCACGGCGTCGCGGATCGCCTGCGGCTCGCCGCGGGTGATGCAGCGGTAGTTGCCGGTCAGCAGCATCGACCACTTCGCCAGCGGCACGAACAGCGAGTCGAACACCTTCAGCTTCACGGGCACGTCCTGGCCGTCGAGCCTGACCGCGTCGATGTCGCGCTCGAGCTCGCGCAGCAGCGCGTTGTGCGTTTCGTCCTCGAACGCAGCGGCCTTGAAGTTGGTCGGCAGGCCGACATGCAGCACGTTGGCGCCTTCCTCCGGCGGACGGAAGGCCTGCGGATCCGGCGAGCACAGCGTCACCAGTCCGGGCGTGAATCGTTCCCAGACCGCGGGATTGGTGTAGGCCTCGTCGAGGTCGACATTGGCGAGCGCCGGAATGCGCTTGAGATAGGGCAGCGGCGGCATGTTCATGATCGAGAGGCACGGCAGCCTGGCCTCGGCGATCTTCACCATCAGCACGCGAATGGTGTGGTTGGTGTATTGCGGCTCCTGCATCGCCAGGCCGACCAGGTCGTAGCGCGACAGGTCGACACTGTCCGGCGTGGCGGCGTCGAGCTTGCCCGGCAGGTCGCGCGAGAAGATCGAGCGGTGCGTCGGCTCGTCGCGCAGCTTGATGCGGACTTCGGTGCCGTCGCGGTTGATCAGCTCCGCCGTTTTCTTGCGGCAGACCAGCGTCACGTTGTGACCGGCCATCAGCAGCTTGGTGCCGAGGAGGGAGCCGTAGGAGGCCCCGAGAATCAGGATGTTGCGTGCCATGCCTTGGTCGTCCCCAGAGATCGGTTCGAGATTTCGCGTTCGCGTTTCTTATTGGTGATCCAGCCGGACCGAAGAGTCCGTCAGGCGCCCCGCAGGGGCGGACGGAGGCGGTAACCCATTGCCTCGGTTGCTGGCATACCAGAGCTTTCATCCCATGGAATGCGCCGTCTGGCAAGGTGCAGCGCACCCATGCGGCACCCGGCGCGTGTCGCGGCCGAGCCGGCCAGGCGCGATCGACCTTGCGCTTGGAAATCCGGCGGCTCAGCTCAGCGCCATATAGCGCCCGGGCTTGTGGTTGATCGCGATGATGACGTTGACGATCACGATGCCCAGGATCGACAGCGCCAGACGGTTGACCGGGATGACGAAGAACGCGGCGATCATGATGAGGAAGTCGACGGCGAGCTGGAAATAGCCGGCGCGGATCTTCCAGTGCTCCTGCAGATACAGCGCCAGGATGTTGATCCCGCCGAGCCCGGTGCGATGCCGGAACAGCATCAGCAGGCCGGTCCCGGTCAGGCCGGCGCCGATCACCGTGGCATAGATCGGATCGATATGGCTGATTTCGATCCATGACGTCGTCAGCCGTGAGAACAGCGCGACGAGCCCGACCGCGACGAAGGTGCGGATCGTGAACGGCCAGCCCATGCGCCGGACGGCCAACGCATAGAACGGCAGATTGATCAGGAAGAAGCTGAGCCCGAAGCCATAGCCGCTGATGTAGCTCAACAGCAGCGACAGGCCGGCGGTGCTGCCGACCAGCAGCACCGTCTTGCTGTAGATGAGCATGCCGAGCGACACGAACAGCGTGCCCAGCGTCAGCGCCATCGCGTCCTCGTAGAGCTTGTGCCGCTCCTGAGCGACGATCTCGGTCACGGCCTTGATCCTTGCAGGCGATGGCTCAAAGCGACTTGAACAGGCCGGCGACGCGCGCGACGTCGGCGAGCTTCAGGCCTGCGATGTTGATGCGGCCCGAGGTCGGCATGTACACGCCGTGCTTTTCGCGCAAAGCCATGACCTCGGCCGGCGTCACCGGCAGCAGCGAGAACATGCCTTCCTGGACGCCGATCGCGATCGTGTTGGACCAGCGCCCGCCGAGCGCCTCGGCAAAGCCGCGCCGCAGGCTCGCCAGGCGGAGCCGCATCGACTCGAGCTCCTCGCTCCAGTCGCGTCGCAGATCGGAGCTGTCGAGAATGGTCTTCACGATCGCCGAACCATGGTCCGGCGGCATCGAGTAGCTGGTGCGCGCGATCGCGACGAGATTGGAGCGCGCGGTGTCGGCGGCTGCCTGCGACGTCGCGACGGCATAGAGCGCGCCGGTGCGCTCACGATAGAGCCCGAAGGACTTCGAGCACGACACGGCCACGAGCGCCTCGGGGACGGCCGCGATCATCGTCCGCAGGCCGGCGGCGTCACCTTCGAGCCCGGCGCCGAATCCCTGGTAGGCGGAATCGATCAGCGGCACGAGCCCGCGCGCGGCGATCACGGCGGTGATGCGCGCCCAATCCTCCGCGCGCAGCGGGGCACCGGTGGGATTGTGGCAGGAGGCGTGGATCAGGACGGCGTCGCCGGGCGCGGCGCGCTGCAGTGCCTCCAGCATGCGGTCGAGCTGCAGCGTCTGCGAGGGCACGTCGAAGTAGGGATAGGTCTCGATCTCGAGCCCGGCCGCGGCGAAGATGCCGGCATGGTTGGGCCAGCTCGGCAGGCCGAGCCAGATCTTGCCGGTGCCGGCCTGGCGAACCAGATCGGCTGCGAGGCGCAAGGCGCCGGAGCCGCCCGGCGTCTGCACGCCGGCGGCGTGGACCGGCAAGGCCGTGCCGCCGACCATCGACCACAGCAGGTCGAGGAATGCCTGGTCGCCTTCCGGCGCCACATAGCTCTTGCTGTCCTGGCTCTCCCAGATGATGCGCTCGGCAGCTTTCACAGCGCGGAAGATCGGCGAATGGCCGGCCTCGTCACGATACACGCCGACGCCCAGATCGACCTTGTCCGCTCTCGGATCAGCCTTGAAGATGCCGATCAGAGCGAGCAGGGGGTCATCGGGTTGGTGGGTCAAGCGGTCGAACATCGGGGCGATCCTATTGGAGGATGGTCTCGCCAGACGGCCATGGGCCGTCCTTGCGGGCGACGGGACACTATCTTGGTTGCAGCGCAAAAACAGCGGACATTTCGGCGATGCTCCGCTTCGTCAGCTGCATGGGCGGCCGTTGCGCCCTCAGAACTGGCCCTGGCCTGCCTGAGCGTACTGAGCGACAAGCGTCAGCGACTGCCGTCTGAGCCAGAACGAGGCTCGGGAGACGGCTGTGGGGACTCGTTGCGGATCCTGCTCGCGCGCTTGGCGGCAAGCTGGGAGCGAACCCTGCCATCGACTTTGCGTCCGGTCGCACGCTGCCATGTCCGAAGCTCGGCGGCGGTCAGGATCACCTTCACGACACGCTGGTCTGGACGATCGCCGATCGTGTCGATGACCTCCTGAACGCTGGTCAGCCATTCTTCGTAGGTATCGTGCAGATCTGGGCAGATACGCCTGATATCATCCCACTCCTCGGGCTTGAACCAAGCCAGCGCAATCTCCAGAGTTGGCTCCATGTTCATCCTGCTCACCTGTCCGCTCCGAATGATATCTCAAACTCGCGGAGTCCCGAAGCTCTGACGTCTTTCGGCGAGTCAGATGCGCGGCTTGGGCGCGGGCACCCGGTCGGAGTCGCCTGAGTTCGGTTCGCCCTTGGGTTCGATCAGGAGCACCTTGACCTCTTTGGCCGCGCGCGGCCGATGGACGACGCCTCTGGGAACAACGAACAACTCGCCGGCCTTCACCGTTCGCGAGGGCTGACCTTCGATATCCATTTCCATCTCGCCTTCCAGGACGAGGAAGAAGTCATCCGTCGTGTCATGCTTGTGGAACGGGAATTCTCCCATGAACTTCACGACCATCACGTCATTGTCGTTGTAGTCCGCGACCACGTGCGGGTCCCAATGGCCTGAGAATTGGCTCAGCTTGTCGGCGAGGTTCACGGTCTTCATGCGCGAGTCTCCTGCTGCGAGGAATGAGATGTGGCTGTCCAGTCGTCCCGGCTGGTTTGCACGGGATGTAGCTGTTGCTCGAGCGCGAGCAAGCCGATCTCACACGAGACGACTTCGACCGCATGTGAGCGCGACCCGCGAACTCGCGGGTCGTTGTGTTCCGAGCTCAGCGCGGTAACGGCTCAGATGCCGCCGGGCCGATCGAGCTGCTTCAGCCAGACGCCGATGTCGCGCGCCGCGACATTGGCCTGGTCGAGCAGCTTGCCCATGGTGAAGAAGCCGTGGAACTGGCCGGGATGCGTCCGATAGGTCACCGGCACGCCGGCCTCGCGCAAGCGCCGCGCGTAATCGTCGCCTTCGTCGCGCAGCGGATCGGCGCCTGCGGTGAGCACATAAGCCGGCGGGAGCCCGACCAGGGTTTCCGCCTTTGCCGGCGAGGCCCGCCAATCATGGATGTCGGCGGCACTGTTGAGATAATGGTCGCGAAACCAGCGGATCACCGAATGCGTCAGCAGCACGCTGGTCTCGGGCTCGCTGTGCGAGGGATGGCTCATCGAAAAGTCGGTGGCCGGATAGATCAGCACCTGGCCTGAGAGCTTCGGGCCCTTGCCGTCACGCGCCGAGAGCGCGACGACGGCGGCGAGATTGCCGCCGGCGGAATCGCCGCCGACGCTGAGCCTGGCTGCATCGATGCCGAGCGCGGCGGCATTGTCGGCGATCCATCGTATGGCCGCGGCGGCGTCGTCGACCGCGGCCGGAAACTTGTGCTCGGGCGCGAGGCGGTAATCGACAGAGATCACGATCAGTTCGCCTTCGTGCGCCAGCGCGCGGCAGACCACGTCGTGCGAGTCCAGATTGCCGATCACCCAGCCGCCGCCGTGATAGAACACCAATCCCGGCGCAAGACCGTTGGTCTGCCGCACCGTTTTTGGCCGATAGAGCCGGGCCGGGATTGCGCCATGCGGGGCAGGGATGGCGAGGTCCTTGACCTCCGCAAGCTCGGGCGGCTCGGGATTGCTGACGACGCGCGCGGCCAGGTAGTAGTCCCGCGCCTCCTGCGGCGTCAGCGTCTCATAGGCCGGCCGACCGGCCTCCTGAAATGCCTTGTAGACGGCAGCGGCATCGGCATCGAGTTGCACGGGCATTGCAAAAACCTGTCGGGTTGAAAAGACGGTCGAGTGGAAGGGACGTCAGGCGGCGGTGCGGCCGCCATCGACGGTGTAGGCTGCGCCGGAGACGTAGCTCGCATCATCGGAGGCGAGGAAGGCGACGATCGCGGCGACCTCCGCGCCCTGGCCGAGCCGGCGCGCGGGGACGCGGTCGACGACCTTGTCGGCCGGCACGGGAGCGCCGCTGCGCCCTTCGATGATCGCGCTCAGCATGCGGCTCTCGATCAGCCCGGGGCAGATGCAGTTCACGCGCACATTGGTGCCGGTGCATTCCCACGATGCGCTCTTGGTCAGGCCGATCACCGCGTGCTTGCTGGCGCTGTAGACCGCGATCTGTGGCGAGCCGATCAGGCCGGCGATCGAGGCGGTGTTGATGATCGAGCCGCGGTTCTGGTTCAGCATCACCGGCAGCACGTGCTTGAGGCCGAGAAAGACCCCGACCACGTTGACGTCGAGCACGCGGCGGAACGCCTCCAGCGGATACGCCGTGATCGGCTTGATCTCGCCTTCGATGCCGGCATTGTTGAAGAACACGTCGATGGTGCCGAACCGATTGCAGGCCTGTCGGACATAGGCCGCGACCTGGTCCTCGTCGGTGACGTCGGCGGCCACGGCGAAGGTCTCGGCGCTTGCGGGCAGGCCGGCCGTCGCGGCGGCGAGATCGGCCTCGCGCCGGTCGACGGCGACGATGCGGGCGCCCCGCGCGGCCAGCAGCCGCATGGTCGCGGCGCCGATGACGCCGGCCGCGCCGGTAACGACGGCCACCCGGCCGTCGAGACGGATCGAATCAGACATCGGTTTCCTTCCCTTTGACGCCGGTTCCGTCCGGCTCTTGATCACGACTATCTCATTGGATGAACCGGCTGACCAGCACGCGGCGTGCTGGCAGCTCGCCCTTTCCCCGCCGTATTCGGCATGTTAACGGGAGGGCTGATCGAGAGCGGCGGATGGGTCATGACGCGATTTGATTGTCCCGAACCCCGATTCGCCTGATAAAGCCGCGCGAGATGCACCGAACAATCGTCCTGACCGGTATCGCGGCATTGCTGGCCGCCACATCCCTCACGCTGTCCGTGCCGGCGCGCGCGCAGATCGGTACCATTTTCTCCGATCCGGTTCCGCGCCCGCCGGGCAACATTCCGCGCCGTGGCGAGCCGATTCCGCCTCCCGAGGAAGAGGAGGAGATCCCCGAGCTGCCGCAGGGCCGGGTGCTGCCGGCGCCGACCCGGCCGCCGCCAGGGCAGGGCGCCGCCCTGCCGGGTCCGGTCCAATCCCAGCCGCTGGCGCCGCCGCCGGGAACGACGATCCTGCCACAGAACAATCCTCCGGTCGCGGCCGTGCCGCCGCCCGGCCAGCCGGGGGCTGCGCCCGGTCAGCGGCAGGCGCCGCCACGCGGCGCACCCCAGAATGCGGCGATCCCGCCGAACGGCGCGGTACCGCAAACCCCGGCCACCATCCAGCCGGGCGACGAGGTCGTGACCGAACCGCCGGCGCAGAAGATCGTCAACAAGAAGGCGAGCTTCTCCGGGCTCGACAAGATCACCGGCCGCATCATCAATTTCGACGAGGAAATCGGCGAGACCGTGCAGTTCGGCGCCCTGCGGGTGAAAACCGATGCCTGCTACACGCGGCCGGCCACCGAGGCCGCCAACACCGACGCATTCGTGGAGGTCGACGAGATCACCTTGCAGGGCGAGGTGAAGCGCATCTTCTCGGGCTGGATGTTCGCGGCCAGCCCCGGCCTGCACGGCGTCGAGCACCCGATCTACGACATCTGGCTGGTCGACTGCAAAGAGCCGCAGACCACGGTCGTCAGCGCCGCGCCGGATCAGAAGCCGGCCGCGGCGCCGCAGCCTGCGCAAAAGCGTCCGCCGCAGCAGCGGCAGGCGGCGCCCAGGTCGCCACCGCCGCCGCAGCAGTATCAGACCCAGCAGGTGCCGCCACCACCGCCGCCGCCCCAGGCGGGCGGACCGTTCGGCGGAGTGTTCAGATAACCGGCGCTCAGCCGCGCGCGGCGATGATCGCGAGTGCCTCGGCGCCTGAGATCGGCCGATCAACCGCCAGCCTGGCGAAATTGGCGGCCGGCCCCCTCAGGGCCTTTTCGAGCAGCACGGTGTAGCGCCGGCGCGGGATCTCGAGGGCGCCGAAGGTCTTGAGGTGCTCGGTGACGTATTGGGTGTCGAGCAGCTCGAAGCCGCCGGCGATCAGCCGCGCGACGAGATGCACCAGCGCGACCTTCGAGGCGTCGCGGGTGCGGTGAAACATGCTCTCGCCGAAGAAGGCGCGGCCCAGGCTGACGCCGTAGAGGCCGCCGACCAGCTCGCCATCCTGCCAGCATTCGACGCTGTGGCAATGGCCGAGCGCGTGGAGGCCGCTATAGAGCTCGCGGATGCGCTTGTTGATCCAGGTGTCCTCGCGGCCGGGCTGCGGCGCGGCGCAGCCATCCATCACCGCCTTGAAGGCCTGGTTCACCGTCACGGTGAAGGCATCCGACCGGACCGTGCGCGCCAGGCGCGAGGCGACGCGAAAGCCGTCGAGCGGAATGACGCCGCGCAGCTCCGGCTCGACCCAGAACAAGGTCGGGTCGTCGGCGCTTTCGGCCATCGGGAAGATGCCGCAGGCATAGGCACGCAGCAGGACCTCGGGCGTGATCTCTGACGCTGCGGAGTCGCGCGTATTCATGAGATCAGCATAGCAGGCCGACGTCGGCCGCGCGATGGTCGCGTTCCGTCCGCGCCAGCTCAACCGACCGCGGCAGAAGCGGGCTTGGGAGCATGCTTTTCGAAGCGGAATCGGACGACGATCTTGGTGCCGGCATGGTTCGGGTCCGGGCCGACGCTGGCATCGAGCTTGGTCGCCATGGCGCTGACGATGCGCTGGCCCATGCCGGTCGAGCGCGGGTCGCTGGTCGCGTTGAGGCCGACCCCGTTGTCGGCGATCGACAGCATGATGTCCTCACCCGCGAGCTTCAGCTCGACATGGATCGGGCCAGGGCCGTCGGGATAGGCGTATTTGACCGCGTTCATGACCAGCTCGTTGACGACGATGCCGATCGCGACCGCGCGATCCGGGTCGATCTCGACCGGCTCCGCCTTCAGGGTCAGCCGCGACATCCGGTTGCCCTCGGCCGAGCGGCGGAGGTCGTCGAGCAGCGAATCCAGGTACTGGTTGAGCAGCACGCTCTTGAGGTCCTGGGACGTGTAGAGGCGGCGATGCACCTGTGCCACGGCGGCGACGCGGCCCATGGCGTTGGTCAGCGCCGCCTTGACGTCGTCCTGATTGCTGGAGTTGGCCTGAAGATGCAGCAGCGAGGCGATGATCTGGAGCGAATTGCCGACGCGGTGATTGACCTCGCGCAGCAGGACCTCGCGCTCGGCGGCCAGCGCCGCGTAGCGGTCGCGTGACGCCCGCACCTCGGCCTCGGCCTCGTCGCGCGCCTTCTGCAGCCGTGCCTGCCGCACCGCGCCTTCGGCTGCGACCTGCAGCAGCGGGATGAACTCGCCCTGCACGTCCTTGACGAGGTAGTCGGCCGCGCCCGCCTTCAGGGCCGTGACCGCGATCTTGGAATCCTGTGAGGCGGTGACGAACACCACCGGCGGTGGTTCGGGCAGCGCCATGATGCGCTCCAGCGTCTCGAGCCCGTCGAAGCCTGGCATGTACTGGTCGAGCGCCACGACGTCGATGCCGCCGCGCTCCAGCCGCTGCAAGCCCGCGCTGCCGTCGCTCGCGTGTTCCACCGTGAAGCCCAGGCGCTTGAGCCCGCGCTCCACCAGCCGCGCCAGCGCCGCGTCGTCGTCAATGTAGAGCAGCGTGGGGGCGGCGGAGCTCATGCGGCGGGCGGAACCTGGATGACGGAGAAGAACAGGCCGAGTTGGCGAATGGCGTTGGCGAAGCTTTCGTAGTTGACCGGCTTGGTGATGTAGACGTTGCAGCCGAGTTCGTAGCACCGCTTGATCTCCTGCGAGTCGTCGGTCGTGGTGAGGATGACCACGGGCGCGCTCTTCAGGAAGCTGTTCTGCTTGACCATCTTCAGGATGTCGATGCCGGTCATGTCCGGCAGGTTCAGGTCGAGCAGGATCAGCAATGCGTGCCCCTTGTGATCGAGGCCGGTGCCGTCAGCACCCAGCAGATACTTCACGGCATCTGTACCGTTGGTGAACGGCTTGATTTCGTTGTTGACGCCGGAGCGGCGGATGTTGCGCTCGATCAGGCGGGCGTGGCCTTCGTCGTCCTCGATCATGATGATCGTCACGGGCATGGTCATCGGTCTGAATTCCGGTTTGAGGCGTTCCAGTTGATCGGGAGCGTGATGGTGAACGTGCTGCCCTGGTCGAGCTCCGATGCGACCGACATGGTTCCGCCGAGCCGGCGCACCAGGGCACGGACATGCGCCAATCCGATCCCCTGACCCGGACGGTCCTGGGTCCCGGCGCGGCGGAACAGATCAAAGATACGTTGGTGATCCCGGGGATCAATCCCCCGGCCGTTGTCCGTGATCTCGAAAATGGCGAAACCGAGCTTGGTGCGGGCGCGAATGGCGATGTCGCCGGGAACGCCCGGCTTGAGATATTTGATGGCGTTGTCGATCAGGTTGGAGAAGATCTGCTCCAGAGCCAGGCGGTCGCTGACGATGGCCGGCAGCGGTTCCAGGCGAATGGTGGTGTCGGTTTCGGCCGCCTGATGCGCCAGGGTCGAGACGATGCCCTCGATCAGCTCGCGCGTATCGACCCGCACCGGCACGAACTCGCGGCGGCCCTCGCGGGTCAGGTTGAGGATGGCCGAGATCAGCCGGTCCATCTTGGCGATCGAGGATTTGATGAAGCCGAGCGCCTCGGTGAAATCCTCCGACAGCTGCTGGTCGGCGCCTTCGAGCTCGGGCTCGGTGCCTTCCGCCGGCGGCGGCGCGTCGGAGGCCGCCCGCGCCAGCGTCGCGATGCGCCGGAAGATATCGTTGCGCAGTTCGTCGAGCTCGCTGGTGAAGCCCATGATGTTGACCAGCGGCGAGCGCAGGTCGTGGCTCACGATATAGGCGAAGCGCTGGATCTCCTCATTGGCCTCGCGCAGATCGGCAGTGCGCTCGTCGACGGTGGCTTCCAGATTGAGATTGCTCTCGCGCAGCTGTGCCTCGGCATCGTCGCGCGCGCGGGTCGAGCGGCGCACCAGCAGCACCGAGATGATGGCGAGCACGACGACCAGCGCCGAGCCGGTGATGGTGACGATGGCGGCGAGCTGCTGGCTGGCATCGGCATTGGCGGTCCGCAGCGCCAGCAGCCGCTCCTCCTCGAGACGCATCGCCTCGGCGGTGTCGCGCATGGTCTTGCTGCTGCTGGTCGAGCCCGCGTCGCGGACCAGGGCGATCGCGGCGGCGAGGTCGCCGCGCGCGACCAGCAGCTTTTCGCGGTCGAATTGCGACAGCCGGGTCTCGATCACGCTGCGCAGCGTGGCGAGATTTTCAACCTGGGCGGGGTTGTCCGCGACCAGCCCATGGAGCTTCTCGAGCACCGGCCCGATCGCCGCGACGGCCGCCTCGTGGTCGTTGAGGAACTCCTGTCCCTGGGTGAGAAGGTAGGCCCGCGCCGCGCTCTCGGCGCGCCGCACCTCGAGCAGCAGGGCGTTGATCTGGTTCTCGGCCTCGACGGTGTGCACCACCCAGGCGCTGTCGCTGCGGGCCTTGTTGACCAGCAGAACCGACGCCGTGCTGACCGCGACAAGCACGAGGAAGCCCGCTGACAGCAGCAGGACCTGTCCCAGCGTGCGCCTTCGTCTCACCTCAGGCGCCACCGCATACTCGCACGTCGTTGAAAATCACTGCCCCCTGGCGGAACTGATCCGACCCACCAGAACGCGGCTGCGGCCGGATGGTTCCGCTTCGGATGACAGTTTTCTGAATGCGGCCGCTCAGTCGGTCTTCTGGCCGGCCAGATACTGCTCGAGCCAGTGGATGTGATAGTCGCCGTCGATGATCGCGGGCTCGCGGACCAGGGCGCGGAACAGCGGCAGCGTGGTCTCGATGCCGTCGACCACCATCTCGTCCAGCGCGCGCCGCAGCCGCATCAGGCACTCGACCCGGCTCTTGCCGTGGACGATGAGCTTTCCGACCAGCGAGTCGTAATAGGGCGGGATCACATAGCCCTGGTAGACGGCGGAATCGATGCGGACCCCGAGGCCGCCGGGCGGATGGTACTGCTGGATCTTGCCGGGCGAGGGCCGGAAGCTGACCGGGTTCTCTGCGTTGACGCGGCACTCGATCGAGTGGCCGTTGATGACGACCTGGTCCTGGCTCATCGGCAGGTCGCCGCCGGCGGCGATGCGGATCTGTTCCAGCACGAGGTCGATCCCGGTGATCATCTCGGTGACGGGATGCTCGACCTGGATGCGCGTGTTCATTTCGATGAAATAGAACTCGCCGTCCTCGTAGAGGAATTCGATGGTGCCGACGCCGATATATTTCAGCTCCTGCATCGCCTTGGCGACGGTATTGCCGATCTTGGCGCGTGCGGCCGCATCGAGCACCGGGGAGGGGCCTTCCTCCCAGACCTTCTGGTGGCGGCGCTGCAGCGAGCAGTCGCGCTCGCCGAGATGGATGGCGCCGCCGCGGCCGTCGCCGAGCACCTGGATCTCGATGTGGCGCGGCTTCTGCAGATACTTCTCCAGATAGACCGAGGCGTCGCCGAACGCCGATCTCGCCTCGTTGGCCGCTGTGGTCAGCGCCAGCTGCAGATCGGCCTCGGTGTGGGCGACCTTCATGCCGCGGCCGCCGCCGCCGGCGGCAGCCTTGACCAGCACCGGGAAGCCGATCTCCTTGGCGATCGCCATCGCGTCCTGGTCGGGCGTCACCGCACCGTCGGAGCCGGGCACCACCGGAATACCCAACCGCTTGGCCGTCTTCTTGGCCTCGATCTTGTCGCCCATCAGGCGGATGTGCTCCGCCTTCGGCCCGATGAAATGCAGATTGTGGTCCGCAAGAATCTCGGCGAAGCGCGCGTTCTCCGACAGGAAGCCGTAGCCGGGATGCACGGCGTCGGCGCCGGTGATCTCGCAGGCGGCGAGCAGGGCGGGGATGTTGAGATAGCTGTCCTTCGACGGCGGCGGCCCGATGCAGACGCTTTCATCGGCGAGACGGACATGCATCGCATCGGCGTCGGCGGTGGAATGCACCGCGACGGTGGAGATGCCGAGCTCCTTGCAGGCCCTGAGGATGCGAAGGGCGATTTCGCCGCGATTGGCGATGAGGATCTTGTCGAACATTGTGCCTCGGGCGCGAGTGGCGAGTAGTGAGCGGCGGACGTGGAATGGCGGACCATTCGCTCGTCGCCGTCCGCTAGTCGCGCTTATTCGATGATGACGAGCGGCTCGCCGAACTCCACGGGCTGGCCGTCCTCGACCAGGATCTGCGTCACCGTGCCGGCGCGCGGCGACGGGATCTGGTTCATCGTCTTCATGGCCTCGATGATCATCAGGGTCTGGCCGACCGAGACCTTGGAGCCGACCTCGACGAACGGCTTGGCGCCGGGCTCGGGCGCCCAGTAGGCGGTGCCGACCATGGGCGAGGGCACCACGCCGGGATGTTTTGACAAGTCCGCGCCGGCGGCTGCCGCGGTGGCGGCCGCGACCACGGGAACGCCAGCGGTGGCGGCTCCGATGGCCGAATGGACGGCCGCCGCAACGGTCACGTTGCGGGCAACGCGGATGCGAAGGCCGGCACGCTCCAGCTCGATCTCGGTCAGGCTGGTCTCATCCAGCAGCGCTGCGAGCTCGCGAATGAGCTGGCTGTCTTCGGATTTCGCGATGGTCTTGTCGTCGGGCTGGGGCGCCATGATCTGATCCGGAACGTTGGGATGCGTGAGGACTGTGACGTCAGGCTTGCGCTAGATGTCGGTCTGCGTGACGGCTTTGGCGCCGATCTTGGCGGCGAGGCCGGTAATCGCCAGCCGGTAGCCGTCGATGCCGAAGCCGCAGATCGAGGCAAACGCGGCCTTCGCGGTGAAAGAATGGTGCCGGAAGCTCTCGCGGGCGTGGATGTTGCTGATGTGCACTTCGACGGTGGGAATCTTCACCCCCATCAGCGCGTCGTGCAGGGCAATGGAGGTATGAGAGTAGGCGCCGGCATTGAGGATGATTCCGACCACACCGCGGCTGCGGGCCTCATGGATGTGATCGACGAGCACACCCTCATGGTTCGACTGCCGGCACTCCGCCGTCAGGCCGAAGCGGGCGGCCGTCTCGACGCACAGCCGTTCCACGTCTGCCAGGGTGGCATGGCCGTAGGTCTCCGGCTCGCGGGTGCCCAACAGGTTGAGGTTGGGTCCGTTGAGGACATAGATCGTGTTGTGCGCGGCGTCGGCCATTCCCATCCCGGCGGTGTGGCGGCAGTGGGCGGCGTTATAGGTAACAAAGCCGCCAAGGGGAAGCCTTTCGGCAGCCGGGTAGACTGACCGAGGCTTGGTCCGTCACACGAAAAAACCGTCTTAAGAGTACGAAATTGCTGAACAACCGGCTTTGTCCACGGGACTGCACGCGTTGCGTGTGATGGCTCCCGCGCGCGCTTTGCGCAATAGGTTGGGGCGGGCATTGCTGCCCGCCCCTCGTTCTCGTCGCCTGCCTGGTCGGGATCAGACGTTGAGAACCGCGACGATCTCGTAGGTGTGAGGATCGATCACGACGATCTGCTCGCGAACCAGGATGAAGTCATATCCGCGCCACTCCGGATAGATCGTCACGACTTCGGTCGGCAGCGGGTGGAAGTGAACCTCGCGCGGCACCCTTGTGCCGACGGAAATGTTGAAGTTGACGTTGGTCACCGGCTCGACGCGCTGGCTGCGGATCACCGTGGTGATCTTGGTGCGCTGCTCGGTGGTGAGCTTGGCAGCGGCGCCGGCCTGTCCGGTGGTGGTCTGCGAACGCTCGGTGCCGGTCTTGGTTTCGGCATTGGTGCTGGTGCCGGTCTTGCTGTCGCGACCCTCGGCCTTCATGTTGTTGTCGCGACCCTCGCGACCTTCGGCCTTCATGTTCTTGGCGCCGCCCTTGCTGTCGCTCTCGGTGCTCGCGCCCTTGGTGGCCGGGCCCTTCATGCCGTCCTCGGCGTGCTGGCTCTTGGTCGCACCGGGCTTCTGTTCCGATTGACTGGAGCGCATGTCGGACGCGCCGCCGGCCGCAGGCGAGGCGCTGTCGCGATGCATCGCGCCGCCGGGCGCGTTCATGCCGCCGCTCGATGCTCCGCCGGCAGCACCACCGGTCGCACCGCCCTGCATGGCTGCGCCGCCGGACTGTCCAGCTGCGCCGCCCGCACCGCCGGCACCTTGCGCATGAGCAAAACCTGCACCCGCCAGGAGCGCGATTGCAGCAACTGATACCATCAAGCGATTGGTCATCCTCTATCCTCCTCGTATTGGCACTGCCCGCGCCGACAACGGCAGGAAGTAGGAGTCGTTCCGTGCGTCTCCGATCGTTCCGGAAAAATGTCGCAGATCGCAACCTTATGAACGGATGCTCAGGGTCATGAACGCCGCATGACCATCGTGGCGATCAGTCGCGCTCGCATGAGCTACGCGCCGTGACGTTCGCGCGCGTAGCGGACGAGAGCCAAGAATCGATAGAGGCCGTGCACGAACTTGCCGTAGGGCATCGTGATGAAGAGCGCGAATACCGCACCGAGATGGAGCGCGAGCAGCAGGCCCATCGTGCTGGTCTCGCGTAGCAAGAGGAGGGCGAGACCGGTTGCGCCGGTGAGCACGAGCATCGCCAGGAACGCGACGTCCATGGCGAGACTGCCCGCATCCATCATCGCAGGCTCACGCCTGCGCTTGGCGGTGTAGAGTCCGAGCGGGCCGACCACGATGCCCAATCCGCCGAGCGTGCCGAGCACGACCGGCAGATCCCACAATGGATACGGCGCCTCACGGTGCAGAAGATAGTGATAGAGCGTCGCAACGCTGGTCGATGCGACGCAGAGCATGAAGCCCCAGAACGTCAGCTGGTGATAGAACCGCCTGGTGTCGCGCGGCCGCTCGTCCTCGTTGTAGCAGCCGACACCGCCGCCATCGAGATAGCGCAGGCTGGCTGCGTCGCGGACGGCGCGCAGCAGTGGACGTGGGCGCGTCAGGGTCGAGCTCGGCTCGCCGATGTCATTCCAGAAGGCCCGGGCGCCCATGATGAAGGCGATGATGGCCCACAGGAAGGCCGCGCCGAACAACAGTGCCAACGCGTTGTGGGGCATGAGCGCGTAGAACGAGCCGGGGCCGTGCCGGCCTGCAAACACCGCGGCCGGATCGTTGAAGGCCACGATGCCGAGGATGGACGCGGCCATGCTGATCACCGCGATGAGCGACACCGCGAGGCCGTTGCGCCTGAACAGCGGCGCCAGCGCGCGCGGCCAGGCATAGTCGGCATAGCTCTCGTGCCGCACCCGGGCCAAGACGGAGGGGACGCGAACATCGAACTCGTGCGGTGGCGCGAACTGGCAGTCGACGTAGCAGGCGCCGCAGGCATGGCAGAGATTGGCGAGATAGTTGAGGTCGCCGCCCGTGAAGGCGCGGCGCATCTCCATCGCCGGAAACACGGCGCAGAGTCCCTCGCAATAGCGGCAGGAATTGCAGATCGTCATCAGCCGATCCGCCTCGGTCAACGCCTCACTGCGCTGCATGTGTCGCTGCTCCCCGGCCGGCGATGCGCCCGAACACGCTGCCGATCGTCATGCCGATTCCTGCGGCGTAGCCGCGGCCGAGCACGTTGCCCGCCATGATCTCGCCTGCGGCATACATGTTGTCGGCGGGACCGCCGGACTTCATCATCATTTTTGCGGCGTGATCGACCCGCACGCCGAGATAGGTGAAGGTAATGCCGGGCCGAACCGGATAGGCGTAGTAGGGGCCGCTGTCGATGCGGCGCGCCCAATGCGATTTCGGGGGGATCAGGTTCTCGGTGCGGCAATCGTCGAGGATGTCGGGATTGAATTGTCCGTCGCGCACCGCCGCGTTGAAATAAGCGACGGTGGCGGTCAGCCTGTCCGGATCGAGGCCGAGCTTGCCAGCGAGCTCGGCGATGCTGGCCGCCTCGATCGCGGGGTAGAGCGACGGCATGAACAGGTTCGCCGATTTCGTGTCGAAGATGATGTAGGCGATCTGGTCCGGCTGCGCAGCCACCAGGCGTCCCCAGATCGCGTAGCGCTTCGGCCAGACGTCCTCGCCTTCGTCGTAGAAGCGCTCGGCGTTGTTGTTGACGACGATGCCGAACACGACGCAGTCGAGCCGCGTGATGATGCCGCCGTCATATTTGGGGGCGCGCGCATCGATCGCCACCGCGTGGCACTGGGTCGGATCGCCGATGCTGTCGACGCCGGCGCCGAGCAGCATGTCGAGCACCGTGCCGCGATTGTTGGGCGTGCCGCGGATCAGGAAGTTGCGCGCGATCTCGCCCCAGCCCTCGACCAGCTTGTCGATATTGGCTTCGAAGCCGCCCGCAGCCGCCACCAGCGCTCTGCCGGCGATGCGCATCCGGCCATCGCCGTGCCGCACGATCGCCGCGCGGAAGCGGTTGCCGTCGATCTCCAGCCCCACCACCTCGGCCTCGTAGCGCACCTCGACGCCGAGCCGCTCGGCGGTCAGATACAGCGCATTGAGCATGGCCCGGCCGCCGCCCAGGAAGAACGAGTTGGTCCGTCCTAAGCTCAGCGTGCCGCCGAGCGAGGGCTGGAAACGCACGCCCTGTTCGACGATCCAGTCGAGCATGTCCTTGGACTCGCGGATCATCAGGCGCGCCAGTTGCTCGCTGGTCTGGCCCTCGGTGACCCGCAGGAGATCGTCCCAGAACTCGTCCTCGGTGTAGGGGCCGCTCAACGTCGTGGTTGCCGCGTCATGGGCGCAGCGCATGTTGCGGGTGTGGCGCGTATTGCCGCCGCGATAGAACTTCGAGGCGGCCTCCAGCACGATGACCGAGGCCCCGCCGCGCCGTGCCGCAATGGCGGCGCAGAGGGCCGCGTTGCCGCCGCCGACCACGACGACGTCGTAGGTCTGGGGATGGTCGGCGATATCGCTCTGATCAGTCATCGCAGGCCCTCGCGGACGCAAGGCGGCAGGCCCTGGATCGGCTTTGGTCGCACAGCCACGCCATCGGCCGACCGGCAATAGAGGGTACGGAAGTGCGGGCTACAGTGGGCATGGAAATCGTATACTATTGTATACAAAAATATGCAAGATATGCTGTTGTTCGGAGCGAGGTTGTGAGATCGTGACCCCCATGTCCTCGGAAGCGCCATCGCTCACCATCGATCGTGACAACGTCTCTCTCGGCGAAGCGGTATTTCGTGCGCTGTGCCATGCGCTGGAGAACGGTTTCTATCGCTCCGGCGATCGGCTGCGGGAGGACGAGGTCGCCCAGAAGCTGAACGTCAGCCGGACGCCGGTCCGTGAGGCCTTCGGCAAGCTGGTGGCCAAGGGGTGGGTGCAGCCGGCCGGTGGACGCGGCCTGATCGTGCGCAGTCTCGACGAGAACGAAGTCCTCGAGCTGTACGCGATGCGGGAAATTCTCGAAGGCGCCGCGGCCCGGCTCGCCGCGCAATATGCCGTGCCGGCCGAGGTCGCGGCGCTCCGCGACATTCATGCGAGCTTTGTCAGCGCGGGGGACGCCGCCGAGCTGGCGCGGCTGAACCGGCTGATGCACGGTGCGATCCAGCGCGCCGCGCGCAACCGCTATCTCGACGCCGCCCTCGAGGACATGCATGTCGCGACGGCGCTGCTGGGAACCACGACGTTTGCGGCCGAAGGACGTGCTGCAACAGCCGCGGCCGAGCATGGTGAGCTGATCGAGGCGATCGCGATCCGCGATCCCGATCGGGCAGAGGCGATTGCACGCGGGCACATCCGCGAGGCACTTCGAACCCGGCTCGGCATGAGGCTGAAGGGATAGGCGAGGGCGCTGCCGCCACCGGTCTGTCGCTTCTTCACCGGCTCACGGCAAAGAAGAAGGCCGGCTGAGACAGCCGGCCTTCGATTGATCCCATGATGGCGAGACGCTTTGGCAGATATGCTCAGCAGCTCGCCTTGCCGCAGCGGGCCGTGCTGATCTTCTCGCGCAGGCCCTCGACGCCGACGGCGCCGATCACGACCTGCTTGCCGATCACGTAGCTCGGCGTCCCGTTCATGCCCATCTCCTCGGCGAGCTTGAAGTTTTCCTCGATCGTCGCCTTGGCCTCGGGGCTCGCCATGTCCTTCTCGATGCGCGCCATGTCGAGCCCGAGATCCTTGGCGACGGCGAGCGCATGGGCCTTGTCGGCTTGGCCGCGGCCGCCCAGCAGCTTCTGGTGGAAGTCGAGATATTTCTGCGGGGCCTGCATGCGAACGGCAACCGCGACCTGTGCGGCCTCGACGGAGCCCTGGCTCAGCACGGGAAATTCCTTGAGCACGACCTTCAGCTTCGGGTCGCTCTTCATCAGCTCCATCATGTCGGCCATCGCGCGCTTGCAGTAGCCGCAATTGTAATCGAAGAACTCGACGAAGGTGACGTCGCCATCCTTGTTGCCGAGCACGACGCCGCGCGGCGAGTTGAAGATGGTCTCGGCGTTCTTGCTGACGCTGGCCTCGTGCTTGGCCGCCTCGGCCGCCGTCTGACGCTTCTGCAGCTCGGCCATCGCCTCTTCGAGCACCTCGGGATGCGCGATCAAATAGTTTCGGACGATGGTCTCGATCTCGCCCCGCTGGCTGTCGGAGAAGCTCTCCGCCGACGCGAGCTGAGGCACGCCGCAGAGCGAAAGCGCGAGCAACATCGCGGGAATGAGCGTGCGGACTGACGGCATGAAGGAGGTCCTCTGGGTCAAATGATCGGGTCCTTGTCGATGGTCGTGACGGTATTCTGATATTCTGGATCGGATGATAGCAGTAGTTCAAACCTTCAGCGGGCGCCAACCCCCCGCTGTCCGACACCCTACTGGCCGGAAAGCGGCTTTGCCGTGACGATGTCGTCGGCCCTGACCCAGCCCGGCGAGCCGACCGCGAAGCGGGTTTTTGCACGCGAGGCAAGCTCGCGCGCCGTCTTGTTGTCGCCACGCAGGAAGGCGGCCTGCGCCGAGGCCAGATCCGCCTCCGCATAATCGCCCTTGCGACCGTAGGCCATCGCGAGCTGGGAATAGCCGAGCGGCGCCTCGGATTCGCGCGCGACCGCCGCGCGCAAGATCGAGATCGCCTCGTCAGTGTAGGCTTTGTTCTCGGATGCCACCAAGGCCTGACCAAGTAACATCTCGATGAGCGGGGCGTTATTGGACAGGTGCACCGCCTTGCGCAGCGGGGCGATCGCCTCAGTGGGGCGGCCGCCCTCCAGCAGGGCCTGGCCGCGGACCTCGTAGAAATAGGGGTTGTTGGGCTGCACCTGGATCAGGCCATCGATCTGGCTCAGGGCGCTGCGCAGGTCGCCATGCAGGTAGGTGGAGATTGCCCTGGCGTAGCGGGCGGGCAGGCCGGTGTCCGACAATGGATAGCGCCGTGCCACCGTGTCCGGCCGTTCCATGAAGGCCGAGATCTTGGCACGGACCATGTCGTGGCGGAGCTGCAGTGCGGGGTCGTCCTTCTTGTCCCAATAGGGGCTTTGGCGCGCGAGGCCCTCGAGCGCCTCGACGCGATCGGCCGGCATCGGATGTGATTGCAGATAGGGGTCGGCGCCGCGCGCGGCGAACAGGCTCTCATTGGTGAAGCGCTTGAACGTCTCGTACATGCCCTTCGGCGATTGCGCTGTCGCGGTGAGGAATTTCACCCCGGCACGGTCGGCGTTCTCCTCCTGCTGGCGCTGATACGACAACAGCGATCGGCGGATGACCTCGCCCGGGGCCGACAGCGTCGCGGCGCCGGCATTGGCCAGGCCGCTGCCGCCGCCGCGCGCGCCAACGGCGAGGGCGCCGGCCCCGAGAATGGTGGCGATGATCATCTGGGTCTGCGCGGTGGCGAGCTGCTGGCGCAGCTTGGCGAGATGACCGCCGGCGAGATGGCCCGTCTCGTGCGCGAGCACGCCGATCAGCTGATTCGGATTTTCCGACTGCAGGATCGCGCCGTAATTGACGAAGATGCGGCGGCCGTCGGCAACGAACGCGTTGAAGGACGCATCGTTGATGATGACCATCTGGATGTTCTGCTTTTCGAGCCCAGCGACGCGCAGGATCGGCCGCGTATATTCGCGCAGCAGCACCTCGGTCTCGGTGTCGCGCAGGATCGGCGGTCCCTTGCCCTGCTGCGCCGACGCAGGCGCGAGCGGCGCCAGCGTCACGGCCGCCGCGACGACCGCGGCAAGCCCGCCGGACAGTTTCTTGCGAAGAACGATACGGAGCGACATCAGGCGATCTTTGCAATTGGCGCGAGGCGCGAGACGGGCTATTGCCCACCAAACGGCGGAATGCGGCTCATCTGCGGCGAACGAGGCCCATGGGCTGACCTCGACCGGTTCACGGAGCGGGTCCGGACAGCCGGGGTCAATAGCAGATATCGATGGTGGATGCGACAGTGATACCGACATTGGAACAGCGGATCGCCAACCTGACGGCGCCGTCCGCGCGCAGCAATGTTCCACCGTTCATGGTGATGGACGTGATGGCTGCGGCCGAGCGGATCGAGTCGGGCGGCGGACATGTCATCCACATGGAGGTCGGCCAACCGGCGGCGGCTGCGCCACGAGCGGCCATCGCGGCCGCGCATGCCGCGCTCGATCAGGCCCGCATCGACTACACCTCGGCGCTGGGTTTGCTGTCGCTGCGGCAGCGAATCGCACGGCACTATCGCGAGACGCATGCTTGCGAGATCGATCCGGCGCGGATCGTGATCACGACGGGATCCTCCGCCGGATTCATCCTGGCGTTCCTGGCGATGTTCGAGCCCGGTGACCGCGTGGCCGTGACCGTGCCGGGCTATCCGCCCTATCGCCACATCCTGACGGCGCTGGGCTGCGAGCCGGTGCTGATCGAGACCACGGCGGAGAACCGTCACGCTTTGACCGGCGAGGCGCTGCTCGCCGCGCACCGCAAGACGCCGCTGAAGGGCGTGCTGGTGGCAAGCCCTGCCAATCCGACCGGCACCATGATGTCGCGCGAGGCGCTGGGCGGCGTCATTGCAGCCGCACGCGATGCCGGCATCCGCTTCATCTCCGACGAGATCTATCACGGTCTGGACTACGCGTTTCCGGCGGTGACGGCGGCGGAGCTGTCGAGCGAGGCCCTGATCATCAACTCGTTCTCGAAGTACTTCTGCATGACGGGCTGGCGCATCGGCTGGATGGTGGTGCCGGATGCGCTGGTGCGGCCGATCGAGCGTCTGCAGCAGAACCTCGCGATCTCGGTTCCGACCCTGTCGCAGATCGCGGCGGAAGCGGCGTTCGACGGCCGGGCCGAGATGGAGGCCATCAAGCACGGTTACCAGGAGAACCGCCGCATCCTGATCGAGGGTTTCCCGAAGGCCGGCCTGACCCGGTTCCTGCCGGCCGACGGCGCCTTCTACCTCTATGCCGACGTGTCCGACTTCACCTCCGACAGTTTCGACTTCGCCAAGCGGATGCTGGAGGAGACCCATGTGGCCGCCACGCCGGGCGTCGACTTCGATCCGATCCACGGCCGCAGCTTCGTGCGCTTTTCCTATGCGCGTTCGGCCGAGGACATGCGCGAGGCGGTGGCCCGGATCGCGCGCTGGCTAGGCTAGGGCGCGGATGAGGTCGGTTGTGCACCCTTCGTCATTGAAGGGCACGAGCGGCGTTGACGTTGCCGTCTTCGTCACCTTGGCCGCAACGCTGTCGGTCGTGAAGCCGGCCCTGGTTCCGGGCATGGCGATCGTGTGCTCGACCGACGAGTTCATGCGCGAGCCGCGTGCGCCGACCAACATCACCGGCAACGGCACGGCCGCCGTGTTCGCCTCGTGGCGGGAAGACGAACGCGACCATGATCTCCTGCAGAGACGGCTCAATCAGCAGATCGATCCGTCGGATGTCGAGACGGCCGTGACGTGGCTTGAGCGGCCTCCGGTCGTCACGGCCAGGAACGATCGCCATACGCCATATGAAAAACGCCCGGCCATCTGGCCGGGCGTTTTGCATTGAAGCGTCGGAGAGCGGGGGCTACTGCCCGCCACCGAAACGGCGGGACCACCAGCCGGCCCGGCGCGGGGCCGCAGGGGACGAGGAATCGGTGGCCGCCGGCTCGGTGGCAACCGGTTCGGACGCCGCGACGTCGGCAGCCGGAGCGGGCGTGCTGCTCTCGGCGACGTTGACGGCCGAAACCGCGCTCTCCGGCCTGGGCTCGGTGAGGAAGCTGACCTTCTCGCGAACCGTCGAACGCCGCGGGGTCTTCTCGGATTCCGTCTTCGGAGCCTCGGTCTGCTGCACTTCGGGTTGACCGGGAGCAGCCTGGGGCATTGGCGCGGAGGCGCCAGCGAGGGGCTCATCGGCCTCGGTTGCGGCCGACGCCTGGACCGGCGCCGCGGGTTCTGCCGGCTCTTCCTCGTCGTGGTGGGAAGCGCCGTTGCCGTCGAAATCGGCCACGGCGGCTTCTGCCTCCGATGCCGAAGCTGGCGCGAGCTCGTCGCCGATCGACGCGGCGAGACCTTCTTCCGCGCCACCGCGCCGACGGCGACCGCCGCGACGTCCACGCCGGCGCGGACGCCGCTCGCCGCCAGGCTGATCCGTCTGCTCGCCCTGGGCGAACGCAGGCTGTTCCTCCGACTCGTCGTCTTCGCCGTCGGAGTCCTCGGCTGACTGGTCGGCGGCAGGGCCCGGCTCCGCGGGCTGCAGTCCGGCCGTTCCTTCAGGCAGCGCGCCCTCGCGGGTCTCGCCGCCGCGGCCGCGCCGGCGCCGGCGCCGCTTGCGACGCGCGCCGTCCCGCTCGCCTTCGACAGCGCTGCCGTCGGCCGTGTCCTCGGACAGGCCTTCGGTCTCCTCGGTCTCGAGCTCGGATTCCGTCTCGATGTCGAACGGTTCTTCCTCGTCGTAGATGTCCTCGGCCACCAGCGGCGGGGCTGAGGCCTGCGCCGCGAGCAGCGCCTTGGCGGCCTCGAGCGTATGCACCTGCTCGCCGCGATCGATGATGAAGGATTGCTGGCCGCTCACGCTCGGGTCGGCGATGACGGCGAGCGAGACCTTGAAGCTGTTCTCGAGGTCGCGCAGATGGCCGCGCTTGTGGTTGAGCACGTAGAGCGCCACCTCGGTGCGGGTGCGGACCACGAGGTTGTGGGTCGCGCCCTTCATCAGCGTTTCTTCGAGGCTGCGCAGCAGCTGCAGCGCCACCGAGGATACCGAGCGCACATGGCCGGTGCCGCCGCAATGCGCGCACGGCTCGGTCGAGCTTTCCAGCACGCTGGCACGGATGCGCTGGCGCGACATCTCCAACAGGCCGAAGTGCGAGATCCGGCCGACCTGGATGCGCGCGCGATCCTGCCGCAGGCAGTCCGACAGCTTGCGCTCGACGGAGCGGTTGTTGCGCTTCTCGTCCATGTCGATGAAGTCGATGACGATCAGCCCGGCGAGGTCGCGCAAACGGAGCTGCCGCGCCACTTCCTCGGCCGCCTCCATATTGGTCTTGAGCGCGGTGTCCTCGATGTGATGCTCGCGCGTGGCGCGGCCGGAGTTCACGTCGATCGAGACCAGCGCCTCGGTCTGGTTGAGCACGATATAGCCGCCGGAGCGCAGCTGCACGGTCGGAGAGAACATCGCGTCGAGCTGGCTCTCGACGCCCATCCGCGAGAACAGCGGCTGGCCGTCGCGATACTGTTTCACCGCCCGGACGTTGGTCGGCATCAGCATCTTCATGAAGTCGTGCGCCTCGCGGTAGCCGTCTTCACCGGCCACCAGGATCTCGTCGATCTCCTTGTTGTAGAGGTCGCGCAGCGAGCGCTTGATCAGCGAGCCTTCCTCGTAGACCAGCGTCGGCGCCTGCGACTTCAAGGTCATGTCGCGGACCGTTTCCCACAGCCGCAGCAGATATTCGAAGTCGCGCTTGATCTCGGGCTTGGTGCGGTTGGCGCCGGCGGTGCGCAGGATCACGCCCATGCCCTCGGGCACGTCGAGGTCCTGCACCACTTCCTTCAAGCGCGAGCGGTCCTGCGCGGAGGTGATCTTGCGGCTTATGCCGCCGCCGCGGGCGGTGTTGGGCATCAGCACGGCGTAGCGGCCGGCGAGCGACAGATAGGTCGTCAGCGCGGCGCCCTTGTTGCCGCGCTCCTCCTTCACGACCTGCACCAGCATCACCTGGCGGCGCTTGATGACCTCCTGGATCTTGTACTGCCGGCGCGGACGGAAGGTGCGCTCCGGCACTTCTTCCAGCACGTCGTCGCCGCCGACGGATTCGACGAGCTCTTCCTCGATCTCCTCGCCGTCGTCCTCGTCGTCCTCGTGGTCGCCGGACACGGCCTCAGAGCCGTTCTCGTCGCCGGGCACGATGGTGACGCCGTGATCCGCGTGCTCGGCCATGGGAGCGACGTCATCGTCGTGATCGTGCTCATCGTGATCATGCTCGTGATGGTCGTGCTCGTGATGATCGAGCTCATCATGCTCGTGCTCGCCATCATGATGCTCGTCATGACCGTGGCTCTCATGGTCATGCTCGTCGGCGTGCTCGTCCGCTCCGAGGACGGGGCTGGCTGCCTCGGTGGCGGGCGCGTCGCCGGTCTGCGCGACTTCGCCAGTGGGCTGCTCGGCGGCGGCGTCGTGGGCCTGCGCGGCGACGGCATCATGCGGTTCTTCGGCATGGCCGTGCGATTCGTCGGCTGCGCCTTGTTGAGCTTCGCCCGGCGCGTCCTGGTCGTGGGTCTCGACCGGGCCCTCGGAGAAGCCTTGCGCCTCGGTCGCGTCGGCGTGCGGCTGATCGTCCTGCGCATAGGCGTGGTGCTCAGGCGCCTCGTGGTCGGCCTCATGCCCCTCGGTCTGGGCAGGGAGGCCCGCCTCGGCGGCCTCGACGATCTCGCTCTGGACGCGTTCGCCGCTGCCGCGGCGCCGTGAACTGCGGTGCCGGTTGCGGCGGCGATTGGAGCGGTTCTCGCTTTCCTCTTCGGCTTCGCGGTGCGCGCGCTCCTCGGCTTCGATCAGAGCCTGCCGGTCGGCGACTGGGATCTGATAGTAGTCCGGATGGATTTCGCTGAAGGCGAGGAAGCCGTGGCGGTTGCCGCCATACTCGACGAAGGCGGCCTGCAGCGAGGGCTCAACGCGGGTAACCTTGGCGAGGTAGATGTTGCCGCGGAGCTGCTTGCGTTGGGCCGTTTCGAAATCAAATTCCTCGACGCGGTTGCCGCGGACGACAACGACCCGGGTCTCTTCCGGGTGGGTAGCATCGATCAACATTTTGTTGGGCATATTGGAACTCTTGGAGGCGACGGGCGCGATTGGCCGCGAGCGCGTGGCGCGCTGTCGGATGACGCGACGGTCCACCTGATTCGGGGGTGAGGGGAAGGCCTAAACGCAGCTGGTCGCGCCGCGCCAACCCTGATGCCGGCGGGGCGATTGGCCGGGCGGGGGTCTGGCCCCGCATCGGCGCGGATCGTCCGCTGGTCATGGTTGGCAACTCAGTCTGGCGCATCAAGCGTCGGCCCGTCTGGAATATGTGGGCGGCAGCGGGTGCCGCCTTCTCTGTTGCCGAAGGCCAGATTGCGCCGAAACGCTTGCCTGGATCGAATACCCACCCTGTCACAGGCGCGGTATCAGGCTATACCGTGTCTGACCTGGTGCCCGGGCGGTCTCTGCGAGGAGGCGCCCTGACAGGCGCCACTCGGCTCGTGACCGGCTCTCCGTTGCGGCCGCGCGGGATCGCGCAGGCTTTGGTGGAGCGTCGGAAAGGCGCTGGAATCTCCGCCACGATCAAGGACTCGATACCGAGCACCCCGATCACGAAGCTTCCGGCGTTTCACCGGAGGTTGAACGCGACACAACCGGCAGTAAGGATTAGCCTTCAGCCCTTCGTACATACGAGGAATGGTCAGGTCGCGCAAGCGAAGCGTCGCGGAACCGCAACAATCGGTGGCCTTTAACGAAAATGACAAAATTTGGCGATTAACCCCTGGGATTGGTTGCGGTAAGACGATCCCGCGGAGGCATCGATTTGGCAGTTGGCCGGGCGAATTACCTTTCCTTGCTGGGATGCGCGTCACTGTGCGTCACGCAAATGTTATGCGCGGCCGCCATTCCGGCCCGCGCCCAGAGCGGGCCGGTCGGCCAGGTTCCGCCTGCCGTAGTCGGGCCCGGGTTCCCGATCGCCACCGATGCACGGGTCGCCGGCGATTCCCGACAGACCCGATTCGTGCTCGATCTCGACCGGACGGTGCCGTTTCGAGCCTTCCTGCTCAGCGAACCCTATCGCGTCGTCGTCGACCTGCCCCAGGTCAGCTTTCATCTGCCCACGGGAGCCGGGACCAGCGGCCGTGGTCTGGTGAAGGCGTTCCGCTATGGGATGGTGATGCCTGGTGGGTCCCGCATCGTCTTCGATCTCACCGGCCCGGCCCGAATCGCCAACTCCACGGTGCTGGATGCCGCCAACGGCCAGCCGCCGCGGCTGGTGCTCGAACTGGAGGAGGTCGACGAGGCGACTTTCGCCCGCGCCATCGGCAGCGACAGCCGGGCCAGGCCTGCCGATTCGGGTTCCGCGACGGCGTCCGTCGCGGTCGCAGGGAACCCCGCGCCGGCAGTCCGGCCGCCGCCGACGACGGTCGCCATCGCCACCCCTCCGACGGATGGCCCGCCGGACACCCGGCCCGTGGTCGTGATCGACCCCGGTCATGGAGGTATCGACTACGGCACGCAGGGCGGCGAGGTGCCGGAGAAGAATCTGGTGCTCGCCTTCGGCCAGGCGCTGCGCGACCGGCTGGAACGGTCGGGCAAGTTCCGCGTGGTCATGACCCGCGACGACGACACCTTCATCCCGCTCGGAGACCGGGTCCGCATCGCCCAGAAGCAATCGGCGGCTCTGTTCGTCTCCATCCACGCCGACGCGCTGCCGCGGGGTGAGGGCACTGCGCAGGGCGCGACCATCTACACGCTGTCGGACAAGGCGTCCGACGTCGAGGCGGAACGGCTGGCCGAGACCGAGAACCGCGCCGACCAGATCGGCGGGGTCAATCTGACAGAGGAGCCGGCCGACGTCGCCGACATCCTGATCGATCTGGCCCGCCGGGAAACACGCACGTTTTCCAACAGGTTCGCCCGTGTGCTGATGAACGACATGAAGACGGCGGTGCATATGCATAAGCGCCCGCTGAAATCGGCCGGTTTCCGCGTCCTCAAGGCGCCCGACGTGCCATCCGTGCTGGTCGAACTCGGCTATGTCTCCAATAAGGGCGATATGGGGAACCTGGTCTCCGACGCATGGCGGTCGCGCACGGCGGACGCAATGGCGCGGGCGATCGATGCCTTTCTGGCCAAGCGCATTGCCAATGCGGGCCCCGAGAGGCCGGACAAGCCGGTGGCGGTCCGCGCAAAGCCCTAGTTTGGCCACAGCAACATCCGTATAAACGTGCTGCGAGGCACCCGGAATCAGTGAGGATTCCTTCTCGGCAGACTTGTGATAGGCTTGACCGCTGATAGGCTTGACCATGCGTTTCTCTGGCATGGGTCACGCGGCATTGCAGCCGACCGTGTGATTTTTGGCGGTAGCGCCCGTGGGTGCGCCGCGTCCGAGCCGAGAGACGAAACAAGAGTTGGAACGGATATTCGCCGATGCGCTTTCTGGTGCGGTTTTTGGGCTTCCTGTTCGCGGCCGGTACCGTCTTGTTCCTGGTCGGTGTGGCAGCAGCGGCCGGCCTGATCTGGCATTTTTCCAAGGATCTGCCTGACTACTCCCAGCTGCAGGATTATGAGCCGCCGGTGATGACGCGCGTGCACGCGGTCGACGGCTCGCTGGTCGGTGAATATGCCCGGGAGCGCCGGCTGTACCTGCCGATCCAGGCGGTTCCCAAGCTCGTGATCAACGCCTTCCTCGCCGCCGAGGACAAGAACTTCTATGAGCATGGCGGCATCGATTTCACCGGCATGGCGCGCGCTGCCGTGGTCTACGCCCAGAACTTCGGTTCGAATCGCCGGCCGCAGGGCGCCTCCACCATCACCCAGCAGGTCGCCAAGAACTTCCTGTTGACCAACGAGGTGTCGTTCGCCCGCAAGATCAAGGAAGCGCTGCTGGCGATGCGCATCGAGCGCACCTACTCGAAGGACAAGATTCTCGAGCTCTATCTCAACGAGATCTATCTCGGCTCCGGCGCCTACGGCATCGCCGCGGCGTCGCTGGTCTATTTCGACAAGTCGGTCAACGAACTGACGGTGGCCGAGGCCGCCTATCTGGCGGCTCTGCCGAAGATGCCGGGCAGCCTGCATCCGATCCGGAACCGCGACCGTGCCATCGAGCGCCGCAACTACGTCGTCGATCGTCTGCTCGAGAACGGCTGGATCAAGCAGGCCGACGCCGACAAGGCGCGCAAGGATCCGCTGACGATCGCGAGCCGCAACACCGGCGCCCACATCTTCGCGGGTGAATATTTCGCCGAGGAAGTGCGCCGTGACATCTTCGAGCGCTATGGCGAGAAGAAGCTCTACGAGGGCGGCCTGTCGGTCCGGACGACGCTCGATCCGAAGATCCAGGTCATGGCGCGCAAGGCCATGGTCGCCGGACTCGTGAGGTACGACCAGGAGCAGGGCTATCGCGGAGCTGTCTCCAAGCTCGACACGTCGGGTGATTGGGGTGTGAAGCTCGCCGACATCAAGTCGCTCTCCGACATCTCGCCCTGGCGGATGGCCGTAGTGCTCGAGACCAGTGACCAGTCCGCCCGCATCGGCTTCCAGCCGCCGCGCGAACTCGGCGGCGCCGTCAGCAAGGAGCGCCAGACCGGCCTGATCACGCTTGACGGCGTGAAATGGGCGCGGGCTGCGACGGCCAACGGCCGCGGCAAGGTGCCGACGTCGGTCGCCCAGGTGCTGCAGCCGGGCGACGTGATCTATGCCGATCCGCTGTACAAGGAAGGCAATCCGGTCGAAGGCCAGTATCGCCTCGAGCAACTGCCCGAAGTGTCCGGCGCGATGGTTGCCATGGACCCGAACACCGGCCGTGTGCTCGCGATGGTCGGCGGCTTCTCCTTCGACCAGAGCCAGTTCAACCGCGCAACGCAGGCCTACCGGCAGCCCGGATCGTCATTCAAGCCGATCGTCTATTCTTCGGCGCTCGACAACGGCTATACGCCGTCGACCCAGGTCGTCGACGCACCGATCGAGATCGACCAGGGGCAGGGCGGGCAGGTCTGGCGCCCCGACAACTTCTCCAACGGGAAATATCTCGGGCCCACGACCTTGCGCAACGCGCTGCGTCTGTCGCTGAACACGGTGACCGTGCGTCTCGCGCAGGACGTCGGCATGCCGCTGATTTCCGAATACGCCAAGCGGTTCGGAGTCTATGACGAGCTGCCGAATTACTTGTCCTACGCCCTCGGCGCCGGCGAAACCACGGCCATGCGCATGGTCACCGCCTATTCGATGATCGCCAATGGCGGCCGTCGGGTGAAGCCGACCTTGATCGACCGCATCCAGGACCGCTACGGCCACACCATCTTCAAGCATGATGCCCGGGAGTGCCGTGGCTGCGACGCCCCGGACGGCTGGAAGAACCAGAGCGAGCCGCAGCTGGTCGACCGCCGGGAGCAGGTTCTGGATACGATGACGGCCTACCAGATCACCTCGATGCTCGAGGGCGTGGTGCAGGCGGGCACGGCGACCGTGCTGAAGGAGGTCGGCAAGCCGATCGCCGGCAAGACCGGCACCACCAACGAGGCCAAGGACGCATGGTTCGTCGGCTTCTCGCCCGACCTCGCCGTCGCGATCTACATGGGTTACGACAAGCCGCGGCCGCTCGGTCGGGGTAACGCTGCGACCGGCGGTCATCTGGCCGCACCGATCGCAAAAGACTTCATGAAGCTCGCGCTGGCCGACAAGCCGGCCACGCCCTTCAAGATCCCGGCCGGCATCAAGCTGGTCCGTGTCGATGCCAAGACGGGCATGCGCGCAAGCCCTGGCGACGGCGGCCGCACGATCATGGAAGCATTCAAGCCGGGTACGGCGCCGCCGGACAACTACTCCGTCATCGGTGTCGCCGACGCCGATGGACGCGTGATGCCGTCGCAGAGCGGCGGCCAGCCTGATGCTGGCAGCTTCATCATCCGTCCAGGCACGGGAAGCCTCTATTAGGCTATTGGGCCGGCTGAAACTGATGCCGTTGCGGCGCGGAGCGATTGCGCTTTGCGCCGAGCGCCGTTACATCCCCCTGTGAGAGACGATGCTGCGGCGCTTGGAGCCGCGGCCTGAAGAGAGCGACATGCGCGCGGAAATCGAGAAAATCGTAGAAGAGATCAAGCAGTCGGTCGGGCTGCTGAGGAGGCATCTTTGACGTCGAGACATCGACGGCAAGGCTGGCCGAGCTGAACAAGCTCGCCGAAGACCCCAATCTCTGGAACGACCCCCAAAAAGCTCAGCGGCTGATGCAGGAGCGGACCTCGCTGGAGGACTCGCTGACCGGCATCGGCAAGGTCGAGCGTGAGCTCAGCGACAACATCGAGATGATCGAGCTTGGCGAGGCCGAGAACGATCCCGGCGTCGTCACTGAAGCCGAGAATGCGCTGAAGGAGCTGAAGAAGGAGGTCGCGCGGCGCGAGCTCGAGGCGCTCCTGTCCGGCGAGGCCGACAAGTTCGACACCTATCTCGAGGTCCATGCCGGCGCCGGCGGCACCGAGAGCCAGGACTGGGCGCAGATGCTGCTGCGCATGTACACACGCTGGGCCGAGACCCACGGCTTCAAGGTCGAGTATCTCGAGGAATCGCTGGGTGAAGAGGCGGGCATCAAGTCCGCGACCATCCAGATCTCCGGGCACAACGCTTATGGCTGGCTGAAGACGGAAGCCGGCGTGCATCGCCTGGTCCGGATCTCGCCGTTCGATTCGAATGCGCGGCGCCACACCTCGTTCTCTTCGGTGCAGATCTTCCCGGTCATCGATGACAGCATCAAGATCGACATCAAGGAGTCCGACGTCCGTGTCGACACGATGCGGTCGGGCGGCGCCGGCGGCCAGCACGTCAACAAGACCGAATCGGCGGTGCGGCTGACGCACATCCCGACCGGTGTCGCGGTGGTCTGCCAGGCCGGCCGCTCACAGCACAAGAACCGGGCCCAGGCCTGGGACATGTTGCGCGCGCGGCTCTACGAGATCGAGCTGAAGAAGCGCGAGGAGAAGGCGGCGGCGGATCAGGCGGCCAAGACCGAGATCGGCTGGGGCCACCAGATCCGCTCCTACGTGCTGCAGCCCTATCAGATGGTGAAGGATCTGCGCACCGGCGTGCAGACGTCGGACACCGCGGGCGTGCTCGACGGCGATCTCGACGAGTTCATGGCCGCGACCCTGGCACAGCGCGCGTTCGGCACGACGCCGGGTGCCGCGATCGAGGACGTGGATTGAGCGTGGCGCGCGTCGCCTTCATCGGGCTCGGGCGGATGGGCCACGGCATGGCCGGCCGCTATCTCGATGCCGGCTATTCCGTGGCGGTCTGGAATCGGAGCAAGGCAAAGGCCGAGGATCTGATCGCGCGCGGCGCGCGCTGGTCGACCTCGCCGGCCGATGCGGCGATCGATGCCGTCGCCGTCGTCACCATGGTTGCGGATGACGACGCCTCGCGCGCGGTGTGGCTCGGGCCGGATGGCGCTGCCGCCACCATGCGGGTCGGCACGATTGCGATCGAATGTTCGACCGTATCGCGTGATCATACGCTGCGCCTGTCGCGCGAGCTGAATGCGCGCGGCGTGACATATCTCGACTGTCCGGTGACCGGGCTGCCCGACGCGGCCGCAAGCGGCAAGCTGACCCTGCTGATCGGCGCCGACGCCGCCGATCTCGACCGCGCCCGGCCCTATCTGGCGCCGATCGGCTCGACCATTCGCCATTTCGGACCGGTGGGCACCGGGACCGTCTACAAGCTGATCAACAACCTGCTTGGCGCGATGCAGATCGCGGGTCTCGCCGAAGGGCTCGCGATCGCCGAGCAGGCCGGGCTCGACATGAATCTCGTGCTCGAGGCGATCCAGGGCGGCGTCGCGGCGAGCCCGCAGGTGCTGCGCCATGCGCCGCGCATGATCGCGCGCAACTTCGCCAATGCGAGCTTTACCGCAGCACTCCGTCACAAGGATGCAGCCTATGCGCTGCAGCTCGCCGAGGAACTGCTCGGTGAGCGCCCCGTCATGGCCCAGGCGGCCGTCGATGCCTATGCACGGGCGAAGGCTGCGATGCCGGATGAGGACGAAGGCCGGATGATCGAGCTGATCTCGCGGCCGGGATCCGTGCCGTAGACCTTCGTACGCCGGCAACGGAAAGCGGGTGGACGGCGCGAGGCTTCGCCTGCAACGCTCGCGCGGATGAAACGGCGGTTTGCGGCGATGACATCCCAGAACGAGAGAATGGACGCGCGGGACTGGTCGTTGCTCGGCCTGCTGTCGCTGCTGTGGAGCGGGTCGTTCATCTTCAACGGCCTCGCCTTGAAGGAATTGCCGCCGCTGACGCTGGTGCTGCTGCGCATCGTGCTGGCGGCTGCGATTCTGCTGCCGGTGGCGCGCCTGCGCGGGCTCGGTTTTCCCAGGGGGATTGTCGGTTGGCTGCCGTTCCTCGCCGTGGCGCTGTTCAACAATGTCGTGCCGTTCTGCTTGATCGTGATCGGCCAGACGTTCATCACCTCCGGTCTTGCCGCGGTGCTCAACGCGACCACGCCGCTGTTCACCATCGTGGTAATGGCTGCCGCGGGGGAGGAAAGGCTGTCGGTCCGGCGGGCTGCGGGCCTGATCGTGGGCCTCGTCGGCGTCGTGATCCTGCGAGGCGGATCGGGGCTCGGCGGCTCGGCCGGCGGCTACGGCATTCTGTTCGGTCTTGGCGCATCGCTCAGCTACGGCATCGCCGCGCTGCTGGTGCGCCGCCATCTCGCCCAATCGCCGCCGCTCGCAACCGCCACCTTCCAGCTCTCGGCTTCGAGCGTGATGATGCTGGTCATCGCCGGCACGGTCGACCAGCCCTGGCGTCTCCCGCTTCCCGGGCTGCAGACGTGGCTCGCGGTCATCGGCCTTGCGGCGCTGTCGACGGCATTCGCCTATATCGTGTTCTTCCAGATACTGCGCCGCTCCGGGGCGACCAACGTGATGCTGGTGACCTTGTTGATTCCGTTGACGACGATCCTGCTCGGGTCGCTGGTGCTCGGCGAAAGCATCTCGTTGCGGGAGATCAGCGGTGCGCTGGTGATCGGGAGCGCGCTGCTGGTGATCGATGGTCGCATCCTCAGTGTCATTCGCCTTTCACCGCGACCGTCCTGCTGAACCGTTCACGATCACTTCGTGCCGAACATCCGATCGCCGGCATCGCCGAGACCGGGCACGATGTAGGCGTGGTCATTCAGCTTCTCGTCGATCGCTGCGGTCCAGATCGGGATGTCCGGATGCTCCTTCTCGAACTTGGCGATGCCTTCTGGTGCCGCCAGCAGGCAGACGAAACGGATGTCGCGGGCGCCGCGCGTCTTGAGCAGCTCGGCAGCCGCGCAGGCGGAGTTGCCGGTCGCGAGCATCGGGTCCATCAGGATCACGGTGCGGTCGCTCAGATCCTGGGGCGCCTTGAAGTAGTACTCGACGGCCTGCAGCGTGTTGGGATCGCGGTAGAGCCCGATATGGGCGATGCGCGCGGACGGCATCAGCGCCAGCATGCCGTCGAGGAAGCCGACGCCGGCGCGCAGGATCGGCGCCAGGGTGAGCTTCTTGCCGGCGATCTTCGGCGCCTTCATCGGCGCGATCGGCGTTTCGATGTCGACGAGCTCGAGCGGCAGGTCGCGCGTGACCTCATAGGCCAGCAGCATGCCGATCTCGTTCAGGAGCTCGCGGAAGCCCTTGGTCGAGCGGTCACGCTCGCGCATCAAGGAGAGCTTGTGCTGGACCAGCGGGTGATCGACGACGTGAACGCTCGTGTTTGCCATGATTCAAGTCCAGCGGGATCAGAGATTGTGTCGGAGATGGATACGCGCCCGGCTCATGGCAGCACCTCGCGGCGGTCGGCGAGCATCGCCTCGGCCTGGCTGCGGCGCTCGGAGAGGAGCCCGGCGCTGGCGTCCTGGATCAGGTTGAGCAGCACCTGCGCATCGCTGAGCCGCGGCACGGTCACATAGTCGGCGCCGGCATCGTAGAGGTCGTTGACGTCGGCGAGCAGGTCGGCGGTCGCGACGATCTTGGCCGTTGCATTGATGCTGCGCACGTGGCGCACCAGCTTCTCGTTGTTGGCGCCCTTGAGCAGCGAGTCCGGGATGCTCAGGATGATCAACTCGGCCTGGCCGACCCCCGCGTGAATCAGCGTGTCGACATTGCTGATGTCGCCATAGGTCACCTGGATGCCGCGATCGGACAGGGTGCGGAAGACCACCGGGTTGAAATCGACCACGCCGATCTGTTCCAGCAGCGCCGGCTCGTTGCGCTCGATCTCGCTGAGGAGGGCGCTGGCCGTGCGGAAGAAACCGAGGAGAACGATCGGCCGTCCGGCGCCGTGCCCGCCCTCATGGCCGGCCTCGCCGTCCTTGCTCGAATCGAGGTCGCGCAGCCCGAGCCGCTTGAGCAGCGGGATGCTTCGCCGCGCGATCGGGTCGGAGCGCACGATGACGAAGGTCGAGAGCACCGCGAGCAGCACGAAGGCGAAGGACGCCGCGCTCGACGTGCCGTTCTTGAGGTGGCCGGCGGCGGCGCCGGTCTGGATCACCACCAGCGAGAATTCGCTGATCTGGGCAAGGTTGAGCGCCGGCAGCAGGCTGGCGCGCAGGCCCTGCCGCATCATGTAGAGCGGCGTAAAGGTGGTGAGCAGCCGGCTCGCCACCGTGAAGAGCGCGATCACCAGCGCCAGCCCGACCACGGACAGCGTCGGGATCGGGATGGTCATGCCGAGCGCGACGAAGAACAGCGTGATGAAGAAATCGCGCAGGGTCGTGACCTTGGCGGTGACGTCGAGCGCATAGGGGAAGGTCGAGAGCGAGACGCCCGCAACCAGTGAGCCCATCTCGCGCGACAGGTGCAGCCTTTCTGCGATCTCGCCGATCAGGAAGCACCAGGCCAGCGCGCCGAGCAGGATCAGCTCGGGGGTGCGCGCGATGCGGTGGAACACCGGCGGCAAGACGTAGCGGCTGAGCAACAGGGCGATCGCGACCAGCGTGCCGGCGCGGGCGAAAGACAGCAGGATCACGCTGACATGGAGGTCGTCGAGGCTCGGCTGCACCGCCAGAAACAGGATCGCGAACACGTCCTGCAGAACTAGCACGCCGAGCGTGATGCGGCCGGGCAGGGTGTCGAGCTCGCGCTTCTCGTACAGCACCTTGACGATGATCACGGTCGAGGACAGCGCGCAGGCGACGCAGAGATAGAGCGCGTCGTAGCTTTCGGCACCCATCCGCATGCCGATCGCGACGAAGAACAGGATGCCGAGCGCGGCACCGCCGAGCAGCTGGACGCCGCCGGCAATCAGAATCACCGGGCCGGCGCGGATGATCTTCTTGAGGTCGATCTCGAGCCCGATCATGAACAGCATGAAGATCAGGCCGAGTTCCGAGATCACGGAAATCGACTCCTGGGACTTGACCCAGCCGGTGCCGAAGGGGCCAATGGCGAAGCCCGCGACCAGATAAGCGAGAATCGAGGGCTGGCGCCATCTGTGCGCCGCCAGTCCAAGCACCCACGCAAACAGGATGCAGAGCGTGATGTCGCCGATCAGTTCATGCATGAAGCAACCCCCGAGGCGGCAACTTATGTCGGGCCGCCGCGCAAGGAAACCCGCAATCTGTCACATCCGGACCGGCGCATTCGCGCTGCTGCTCATCGCAGCTGTTGCGGCCGGCGCGGCGCAGGCGGCCGACGACGTGACCACGACTTTCGCGAGCTCGCTGACGCCAGTTCCGGCGCAGCCCGTCACGGTCACGGGCGCCGTCTACGTCCCCGTCTATTCCAGCGTCGCGATGACCCCGGGCCGGGTCCAGGCCGATTTCTCGGTGACGCTGAGCATCCACAACGCCTCCGAGCAGCGGCCTCTGATCGTCCGGCGCATCAACTATTACGACACGGCCGGCACGCTGGTGGAGGCGCATCTGCGCGAGCCCGTCGCCTTGAGGCCGTTCGCGACCGTCGAGATCTTCGTGCCCGTCAAGGACACCCGCGGCGGCACCGGCGCCAATTTCGTCATCGACTGGGCCGCGACCGGTGAGATCGCCGAGCCCGTCGTCGAGGCGCTGATGGTCGGCGGCATCGGCGCCGGCCACTACGCCTTCATCAGTCAGGGTCGCCCGATCCGGCTGACCGGGCGATGAGAGCGGGGCGGCTCAGGCCGCCCGCACGTTGTCGAGGAATCTGTCGACCTCCTGCCGCAGCCGGTCGCTCTCCTGCGACAGCGACTGCGCCGCCGACAGCACGCTTCCCGACGCGGAGCCGGTCTGCGAGGCGCCGCGCTGGACGTCGACGATGTTGGTGTTGACCTCGGTGGTGCCCCGCGACGCCTCCTGGATGTTGCGCGAGATCTCCTGCGTCGCCGCGCCCTGCTGCTCGACGGCGGCGGCGATGGTCGAGGAGATTTCCGACAGCCGCTCGATGGTCGTGCTGATCTCCCGGATCGCCGACACCGATTCCTGCGTCGCCGCCTGGATGCCCGAGATCTGCTGGGCGATCTCGCCGGTCGCCTTCGAGGTCTGCTCGGCGAGCGCCTTGACCTCGGACGCAACCACCGCGAAGCCGCGGCCGGCATCGCCGGCGCGCGCCGCCTCGATGGTGGCGTTCAGCGCCAGCAGGTTGGTCTGGCCGGCGATGGTGTTGATCAGCTCGACCACGTCGCCGATCCGCGCGGCCGCCTTCGACAGCTCGTTGACGCGGTCGTTGGTGGTGCGCGCCTGATCGACGGCGCCGTTGGCGATGCGCGCCGATTCCTGGACTTGCCGGCTGATCTCGGTCACCGACGAGGTCAGCTCCTCGGTGGCCGAGGCGACCGACTGCACGTTCGTCGCGGCCTGCTCGGACGCGGCGGCCACGGTGGTGGCGAGCTCCTGCGAGCGCGTCGCGTTCGAGGTCAGCGTGCCGGCGGACGTCTCGAGCTGGGACGAGGCCGAGGACACCGTCTGCACGATGCCGCCGATCGCGCTTTCGAATTCGCTGGCGAGCTTGTTCATTCCGGCCTTGCGCTTGACCTCGGCCGAGTGCTGCACAGCCTTCACTTCCTCGCTGTTGAAGCGGACGATGGCCTGCACGGTCTGCAGGTTGCGCAGCGCCTCGCCGATCTCGTCGTCGCGCTCTACCGGAATGCGGTTGTCGAGCTTGCCCTGGCTGATGTTCTGCATCGCGTCGTTGAGCACCTTGAGCGGCCGCAGCACCGCGCGGATGCTCTGCAGGCTGAACGTGGCGCCGATTCCGATGCCCGCCAGGATCATCACCGAAATGATCGCGAGCACCACCAGATATTGACTCTCGGCCTCCTCGTAGAGCGCCTTGCCTTCCTTCACCTGGATCTCGACGAGCTTGTCGAGCTCGTGCTTGGCGGCCTCGAACAGATCATGCCCCTTGGTGGCGATATGCTGGCTCGCTTCGTCGAACTTGCCCTGCTCGAGCAGAGCCAGGCCTGGCCTGATGCCTTCCTCCAGATAGGCCTTGCGCCTGATCGCGAAGGCATCGGCGACAATCTTCTCCTCCGGGGTCAGGTAGCTCGCCATGTAGTCGGCCCAGACCTTGGTGATCCTGGCGCTGTTTCCGTCCACCAGCGCCCTGATGCCGTCAATCGGCTTTCCGGCCTTGCCGTTCGCCGCCGCGGACTGTTGCGACGACATGTTCTGCAAGGTGCGATCGTTGATCTCGAACAATTGCGCCAGCGGAATCGTGCGATCCTCGTACAGCGACTTCATGGCGACATTGGTGGAGCGGGTCGAAATCAGGCCGGCTGCGCCGATGATCAACATGAACACGCCCAGCACCGCGGCCAAGGTCGTCAGGCGCGCTTTGAGCGTACCCGTGAACAGCGACAGGCGGTCGAACACCGAGCGGCGGCGGATGATGCCCGCGCTGATGGTGTAGTCCTGCGCCTTGTTCTGGTTGAGAAGCCCGTACACCTTCTCGGCCTCGGCGCGCTGCTCAGCCGGCAGCTTGGTGCGGATCGAGGTGTAGCCGGTGATCTCGCCATTCTCGCGGATGGCCGACGCGGTCGCCTGCACCCAGTAGAAGTCACCGTTCTTGCGGCGGTTCTTGACGGCGCCGGCCCACGGCTTTCCTTGCTTCAGCGTGTCCCAGAGGTTGGCGAAAGCCGCCTCCGGCATGTCGGGATGGCGGATGATGTTGTGCGGCTGGCCCATCAGCTCGTCGGGAGTGAAGCCGGCGGCATCGACGAACTGCTCGTTGAAATAGGTCAGCTTGCCCTTCAGATCGGTGCGCGAGACGATCAGCGTCTCATCGGTGATCGGGTATTCATGGGTCGTGACGGGTAGATTCTTGCGCACGGTATGAACTCCATCTGCCCATTGAATCGGATTCGGAATTTGAACTTCGGACAATCGCGAGAAGGCGGTCCAATCGTTAAATGTTGCGTAAAAGATAGGCACCGTAGGACTACGCGTTGTGCGTTGCGATCGTTGGAGGGCCGGATACCGGCTCAAACAATCAGCAATAGAGCATGCGAAATCCCTCGTGACGCACGGGCGTCCGAGCTTTCGGCAGCGAGCCCTCGAGACGAGGGCGCAGGGAATGCCGGGTGAAGGCCTCACCCATGGCCCGCCTGCGAAAAAAATGCAGGCGGCAGGTACCACAGGCAAAGCCGTAACCGGCATTCCCTGCGCGATGGTTTTAACGATTTATACGCGATCTCCCCGGGGACCGGGCTTTCTTGCCCCCGTCATCCGCACCAGCGCATCTGCACCGGCACGAACTTGGCCTCAGCATCGGGAGGTCAGGACCACGCGACTTCATCGTTCGCGGCCGCCATGCCCGTCGTGCATCGCAGCCCACGTCCACCGCATCCCGCCCCAACGTCCGTGACGACGCGTACGCCCCTCGCAACGAGGCGGGATGCGCGGATCATACACGACTTCTGGAAAAAAGAAATAGGAAAGTTTGTGATTGTCGGGCTCTGCCGCATTCTCAGACATGCTCTGCAACGGGGGCCTGGTTCGACACTGCGGGCTCGCGGCTGATTGGCGCTTTGCCGATGCGCGGGGAAGTCACACCTCGCAAGTTGACTGGGAAGTTGGGCGGCTCGATCGCTGCCCCCAGCCGCGGGGGCAATGGCATTCCGCCCTGTATGATGCTATGTGCAAAGCAAGATTCCCGCTGACGGAGCCGTCGTCTCCGCGCCTCGTTTGCACAGGACGGATCACCGCATGAGCATCGGAAACGGCGGACGATTGATCTGGGGTGGCGGCGCCGTTGCGGCGCTCGCGATCGCGGGCCTGGCCATTGCGTTCGCGCAGGGCTTCGGTCTCGACCTCCCGATCTTCAAGCGTGAGGGGACGTCTGCGAGCCGGACTGGCGCGACCCTGCCTAGCGCTCCGACAGACGGTCCGCCCGCTGCTCCGCAGCGCGCTGCGGCGGCTGAGCCGGGTGCGGCAGACAAGGGCGGCGCGAGCCAAGCCGCGGCAGCGCTCGCCAGCGCGCAGCAACAGGCCAGCGGACTGGCTTCGCTGCTGGCGCCGGTGGCGCCGCCGGCGGCCGAGAGCGATGGGCCGTCGTTCGACGTCGTCAGCGTGGAGCCGTCGGGCGACACCGTCGTTGCCGGCCGTGCGGCGCCCGGCGCCACTGTCGAGTTGCTGCGCAACGGCGAGCCGCATGCGCGAGTGGTGGCCGATCGCTCGGGGCAATTTTCCATGGTGCCGCCGCCGCTGCCCGCCGGGACGTTCGAGTTGACGTTGCGGGCCAAGCAGCCGGACGGCCGCGAGATCTCGTCCAAGCAGAGCGTCGCGGTGGTGGTCGAGGCCGGCAAGCGCCCGGCCACCGTCGCGGTGATCGCGCCGGACCAGCCGACACGCGTGCTGTCGAAGCCGGCCGCATCGGTGCCGCTGGCGGTCGCGGTCGAGGCCGTCGACTTCGAGCCGAACGGCAATCTGCGCGTCGGCGGCCGCGCACGGCCCGGGGCCACCGTCCGGATCTATCTCAACGACCGGCTGGTCGACACCGCGACGGCCGGTGCAGATGGCCGCGTCGCGACGACCATCAAGGATGCCGCCTGGGCCGGCAAGGACCGGCTGCGGCTCGACGAGGTGGATGCCAAGACCGGCGCCGTGCAGGCGCGGGCCGAGGTGCCGTTGAAGGTGCCGGAGGCGCTGACTACGGCCTCGCTGCCAGCGGCCGCGGGCCAGGGGCAGGGGCAGGGGCAGGGAAGCGGCGGTGCTCCCGGCGCGCGCACGCAGCTTGCGTCCGCGTCGCCGGCCGACCTGAAGGACGTTGCCGCTTCACCCGCGCGCAGCGGCGCGAGGACGATCACCGTGTCGCGCGGCGACAGCCTGTGGCACATCAGCCGCCGTCTCCTCGGCGAAGGTACGCGCTACGCAGTCATCTACCGCGCCAATCGCGAGCAGATCCGCCGGCCGGATCTGATCTATCCGGGCCAGGTGTTCGTGCTGCCGGCGAAGCGCTAGCTGCGCAGCACAAAGGATTTTGACTTCTGTACGTGCTTGCACCTGAGCGCGCTGCTCGCGCCGTTGCGCTAAGATGGCCGTCAGCATTGTCTCACGAGGTTTCCATGCACGATCTCACCCGCTGCGTTCAGCACCCCGCCGTGTCGCACGACGGCTTCAAGTCGCTGGCGGTTCCGACCCATCGCGCCTCGACGATCGTCTATGACGAGCCGCAGGACTTTGCGCGGCGCGCCGAGCGTGGTCTCGACGGTTACACTTATGGCCTGCATGGCACGCCGACGACGCGGACCCTGGAGGCGCAGATCAGCGCGCTGCATGGTGGCGAGCGCACCGTGCTGGTCCCGTCTGGACAGGCCGCGGTCGCGATCACGATGCTCGCCGTGCTCAAGCCCGGCGACAAGGTGCTGATCCCCGATCACGTCTATCCGCCGGTGCGTCATCTGTGCGCGAACTATCTCGCCGCGCGCGGGATCTCGCATGAGGTCTACGACCCGCTGATCGGCGGCGGCATCAGCGATCTCATCGATGCCAGCACGAAGCTGATCTGGCTGGAATCGCCGGGCTCGGGAACGATGGAGGTGCAGGACGTTCCGGCCATCGCGCGGGCCGCAAAGGTGCGCGGCGTGCTCACCGGCTGCGACAACACCTGGGCGAGCCCGCTGTTGTTCAAGCCGCTGGCGCATGGCGTCGATTTCGCGGTGGAGGCGCTGACCAAATATGTCGGCGGTCATTCCGACCTGCTGCTCGGCTCGATCACCGTCAAGGACCTGAGCTTGCGCAAGGCGCTCAAGGACGTGCTGGGCGTGCTCGGTATCGGCGTGTCGCCGGATGAGGCGGCGCTGGCGCTGCGCGGCATCGAGACCATGGGAGTCCGCATGGCGCATTCGGGACGCGTCGCGCGTGAGTTTGCCGAGCTGCTGCAACAGTCGCCGGCGGTCGCGCGCGTGCTGCATCCGGCGTTGCCGTCCTGTCCCGGCCACGAAATCTTCGCGCGCGACTTCAAGGCTGCGAGCACGGTGTTCAGCGTCGTCATCAGGCCGGAGTTTACCGCGCGGATCTATCCGGCGCTCGGACATCTCAGTCTGTTCGCCATCGGCGCCTCCTGGGGCGGCACCCACAGCCTGATTGCGCCGATGGATGTCACGGCCGATCGCACGGTGCGCGCATGGAATGCCGCGGAGGGATTGGTGCGGCTGAGCATCGGGCTGGAGGAGCCGGGCGATCTGTGGGAGGACCTGTCGCGATTCCTCGACGCGCTCGAAACCTCCTGAGACATGCCGGCCCGCGGTGTTCGCGCCGCGGGCCGGCACGTCGTCAGAAGTTCACGCTAAGCCGCGCATTCAGCGACCGGCCAGGGCCCTTGACGGCGTAGCCGTAGGCCGCGGATGAGCCCATCATCGACACCACTTGATAGTCGACCAGATCGGCGCCGCCGAGCGGCAGGTCATAGGTCCGGTTGAACAGGTTGTCGACGCCGAGATCGAGCCGCACGTGCTGCCACTGGTAGCCGGTGCGCAGGTTGACCAGCGCGTAGGACGGCGTGGTCAGCTCGTTGCGGACCTGGCTCACGACATTCTTGGAGCCGACGAGCTGCAGCTCGACCGAATTGGTCCAGCCGCCGAGATGATGATCGAGCGCGAGCTTCGCGTTGACCGGCATCATGTGGTAGAGGTCGACGCCGTCGGTGCGGTAGCCCCTGACGTAGCCGATCAGGCCACGGATCTGGCCGTGGCCGTAGGTCAGGTCGTCCCAGACCGTCAGGCGCCCTTCGACATTGACGCCGACCAGCGTGGCGTCGTGGTTGGCGAACTGCAGATAGACGAAGCCGGTATTTGTCGTCAGGTTGGCGGGGTTGCTGGCGAGGCAGCTCGCCGTTTTGCAGCGGTCGACGTCGATGTAGTCCTGCACGTAGCTGGCATAGGGCGTCACCTTGACGTCCCACAGCTTCTGCGCCGGATCGTGCCAGCCGGCGGTGAAGCTCACGGTGTGCGCCTTCTCAGGCTTGAGGTCGAGGTTGCCGACATAGCCGTTGCCGTCGCCGAACCAGCCGATCATCTGCATCGCCATCGCATTGGTCGACCAGGCGTAGCGCTCATACAGGTTCGGCGAGCGCGTCTTGCGCGCGAAGCCGAGCTCGAACTGGCTGATCGCGTCGGGCTCGTAGCGGACGAGCGCGGAGCCGTCGAGATGCACGTCGGTCCGGGCATGGTCGGCGGCGTTGAACGCCGCGGCATCGGCGCCGTACATCATCGCGTTGTAGCCCGAGACGTTGCCGGTGTTCATCCGCACGATGTCGTTGCGCAGGCCGACGATCGACGTCCACTGCCGATCCCAGTGCCGCTCCCATTCGACGAAGGTGCCGATGCGGTCGCGCTGTCCGCCGTTGATGTTGATGAAGCTGTTCGGCCCCATCATCATCGACCCGGCAACCGGGCTCCACCAGTCGTCGAGCCGGTTGAGCGCAAGCTCGTTGCCGACGCGCAGGAGGTCCTGGCCCGACACCGGCAGCGTCGCCTTGATCGCGTAGCCGCCGTCGAGGCCCTTGGTGTCCATCGGCATCGAGGCGACCTTGTCGGGCGCGATGAAGCCCATCGTGTGCCGGATCTGATGCACGAAGGCGGACGCCTCGATCAGGCCCCAGTCGAACGTGCCTTCGTAGCGGCCGTTGGCGAACAGGCCGCGGTTGTAGACCATGTCCATGTACTGGTTCACATAGCCCTGGTAGGGGATGAACTGGCCGCCCACCTGGAACGTGAACAGGTTGCCGAAGCTGCGCTTGGAGATGCTGATGGCGTGGTTCTGCGTCTCGTACAGCGTCGACTTCACGGTGGTGCCGTCGCCGGCCTTGTAGTTGCCGGACCTGACCCAGCCACCGGTGTAGGTGACGCTGGTGTCGCGGTTGGCGGCCGTGGCCGTCGCATCGACGCCATAGTCGTTGCCGTTGCTGCGGAAGAAGCTGGCGATTCGGGTGCTGGCGATCCAGCCGTCGGTCGCCGCGAAGGCGGGCGGTGCGGTGGTGACATCGATGCGGCTGCCGATGTAGTCGCCGCCGACCGAGGCCGGGCCGATGCCGAGATAGGCGCGCATCTTTGCGATCATCGCCGGATTGACGAAGGACAGCGGCGGATTCATCTCGTTCGGGCAGGCCGGCGAGATCAGCATCGAGTTGATCGCGACCTGGAGCCGGTCGGCGCCCATGCCGTTGATCGCGGGCAGGCTGGAGACGCCGCCGGCGCCCCAGGCTGCGCCGCCCGGCAGGTCGGTGACGAGGCCTGCCGAATCGCTCGAGGAGAGACCGCGCTCGAAGCCGGCCTGCGGCGGCAGCGTGCGGCTTGCAGCTGTTGGGCCGGTGTCTTTCTGCTGCGTGGCGGCTTCCGTGGCGTGTGGGGCCGGTGCGTGAGTCTCGCGGCTTGCCGCAGGCCGGGGACGAGGCTTGGCCGTGTGCTGACGCGCGGGGTCGACGGTGACGGTCGGCAGCGACGCCGCGGGGCGCGCGCTGGCGGGTTCAGCGGCGGAGCACAGCAAGGCTGTCGCCGCGAGCAGCGCCGACGACATCGGTCGCGGAGGTAAAGAGGCAGTGGGCGGCTTTGAGCCTGAAAGGACGTTCGACATGGAGAACTCTGGAGGATGCTGCGCAGATATCTGCGGATGAGATCGGGAACTGGGCACGCGCCAACGGCGCCCGGCTGATGATGCCAAGATGTGCGTGCCATCACGCTGCGGCTCCGTGAGAGCGGAGGCGGCATGTGGCGCAGCGATGTGTCTGAAGATGCGGCGACCGCCGCTCAGGCGAGCCGAGGTGGCGCGCGCGCCCGGTGCCCGGCGTCGACCTCGGCAGTCGCGCGCCACAAGGGCGCGATCGGTTCGAACGCAACGCCAAGGACGCGCCGGAGGCTGACCGTGGGTGCGTCGGGCGGCGGCAGCAGTGCGAAAGCCGGGGTGACGCAGAGCGGACAATGCGCCGCTGACGCCGCAGCCGGCGCTTCCGAGCTGTCGGCGCCCCCTCGAGCGTTGTCGATTCGCTCGTGACAGATCTCACCGAATACGAAGGCGAAGCTCGGCGGCAGCCAGGCGTTCAGGCTCACCGCCAGCGTGACCTGCAGCGCCAGCACATAGGCCATCGCACAGGCGACGGCGCCCGTCAGATGTTTGCTGTGTGATGAAATGCGACGCACGGCCCTGAAATCCCCGCAGCATGCTTAGCATGTCTGCGGAACAGCACCAATTGCGATCGCGCAATGCCGTTGCGCGTTGGTCGCGCGTCGGCTTGCCGGATGAGCGATCTTACCCGGCGCTCAGCCGCACGCCGGCGCGCAGGAATTTCTGCGGGTCGACGGCTTCGCCGTCGATGCGGGTCTCGTAGTGCAGATGCGGGCCGGTCGAACGGCCGGTCGAGCCGACCTCGCCGATGATGTCGCCGATCTTCACCTGCTGGCCGACCTTGACGTTGATTTCGGAGAGATGGCCGTAGCGGGTGGAGAGGCCGTTGCCGTGATCGACCTCGACCATGCGGCCGTAGCCGCCGGCCCAGCCGGCATTCACCACCTTGCCGTTGGCGGTGACGCGGACCGGATCGCCGGTGGCAGCACGGAAGTCGAGGCCGGTGTGCATCGCGGGGCGGCCGAGGAATGGATCGGAGCGCACGCCGAAGCCGGAGGTGAACTCGACCTCGCCGATCACCGGCTTGCGATAGGGCACCAGCGACAGCGTGCGGTTCATCTTCTCGACCTGCGCGCGGGTGATGTTGATGCGGTAGAGCTGGCGTTCGAACGGACCGGATTCGGCGCCGAGCTTGACCGGAACGAACGGGCCGCCCATGCCGCCCTTTGGCGCGGCCGCTTCGAGCTGGCCCATGTCCAGGCCGAGATCGATGATGACGCCGCGCATCCGGCGCAGCTTCGATTCCAGCGTCTCCTCGGCCGAGGACAGCATCGCGACCTGCCGCGCCTCGACCTGGTCGAGCGAGCGCGTCAGCCGCGTCAGCACGTTGTCGACACCGGCGAGCTTGGTCGATGGGTTGGGCTGCGCATTCGCCATCACGGGGCTGCGCGATTCGAGCCGGGCCTCGCGGTCCGGCGGCGCGGTGAAGATCACGGTGTCGCTGATCGGCGACGGTTTTGGCGCGGCTGTCGCCGATGGCGGCTCGATCGCGACCGGCGCACGCGCCGGGGCGCGGATCGAGCCGGTGATGTCGGGCATGCTGCCGAGCGCGGTGGCACGTCCCTCGAGCGCGGTCTGGCGCTTGAGGATCTGGTCGAGCTTCTGGTCGAACTGCTCCTGGTCGAGCAGTTGCCGGCTGGTGGCGCGGTCGACCTTGGCGCGCAGCTCGGCGATGCGGTCCTCATAGGCGTATTGCATCTCGGCCTGGCGCGCGATCAGCCGCGTCAACACGTCGTCGCGGAACGCGAAATAGGTCGCAGTCGCCGCCGACCACAGCCCGAGCAGGCTGACAGTGCCGACCACGATCCAGAACACCACCGGGCCGATGCGCACCTGCTTGCCGGCATGCACCAGCGTGTAGTCGCTCTGCGATGCGGCCGCGACCGGCGCCGGATGGCTGGCGGGTGCGCGCCGATGATGGTGGGCGTGCCCGCGGTCATGAGGATGGTGCTGGGGATATTCGGCGTGATGGCCGGAACGATACGACATCGGCACTCCCGCGCCGGCTGGAGATCGTCGTTCCAGCGGCGTCATTTACGGGAGCGATTTGACCCCTGCATGGTTAATTTTCCCCCAACGCTCTCCGGCGCATTCTCAGAGCGCGCGCGCCGCCGCCAGCACCGCGTCGGCGTGGCCGTCGACCTTGACGTTGCGCCACACCTTGGCGACGCGGCCGTCGGCGCCGATCAAGACGGTGCTTCGGATGATGCCGAGAAACTTGCGGCCATAGAGCGACTTCTCGCCCCAGGCGCCGTAGGCCTCCAGCATCTCATGCTTCTCGTCCGAGATCAGGGGTACCGCGAGATCGTGCTTGTCGCGGAAATTGTCCTGCGCCTTGACCGAATCGGCGGAGACGCCGAGCACTGCGGCGCCGGCAGCGGCGAAGTCCTTCGACAGGCGGGTGAAGTCGATCGCCTCCTTGGTGCAGCCGGGCGTATTGGCCTTGGGATAGAAGAACAGCACGAGCTTCTGGCCGCTGTAGTCCGCCAGCGAGACGGTTCCGCCGCCATCGCGCGGCAGCTTGAACGCGGGTGCCTTGGCGCCCTCGGCAAGGCCCGTTCCGCTGGCAGCCGGCGCCGCGGGCTTGGCCTTCGCAGCGGCGGCCTTCGTGGTCGGCGTCTTGGTGGTCGGCGTCTTGGCGGAGGTCGTCTTGGCGGCTTTCGTCACGGCCGGTTTGGCCGTCTTCTTGGTGGCCTTCTTGGCCGCGGTGGCGAGCCGGTTCCCGTCAATCGTCCCGTAGGACGCCGGGTTGGAGGATTTCTTTCGTGATTCCTTCGACATACGCCTTCCTTTCGTCGCTTTCGGCGGCTCAAAAATGAAAGTATCTCGGTTCTTGTCCGGTGTCCCGGGATCGATCTGGCATCCGTGCTTCGCGGCGCGCAGGGGATTGCGCCTCTTGCGATGAAGCGAAGATCATGGCTACCAGCAGGCGTGAGCACCAGCGCAGTTGAGCACAGTGCAATGACGACTCTCGTACCGTCTCCGGATCAGACGTCCCCGCCACAAATTTCGTCCGGCGGTGGAGAGGCGCCGGTCCGCTGGCGCGAGCAGGTGGGCAAACCTGACGGCGGCGGGGTATAGTGACGAGGATTCCGCGCGTCGTCCGCGCCGCCGGCGAAGCGCCAGCGGGCGTGTTGACAGCACCCGCCGAAGCGTGACGGGATCATTGGGGCATCGACTCCTGCCGGCAGTGAGCACGCGCGCTGCGTGAACGGGCGGGGCCACACCGGCGACCAATCTGGCCGAGGCCAGATTGGCACGACTATTTCGGACACGAGGGGCCGGCACCGAGAGGCAATGGCAAGACAGACATCACCCCAGCGGCCCCATCTGCAAGCGGACACCCAGGGCCAGCAGTGGGATGAGGCCGACTGGGATGTGGCCGACCAGTATGAGGCTGCCGCCGAGCACGACGAGATGGTCGGGCAGCGCGCCCGGAGCCTGTTGTCGCGGCCCGATTCGAGCGGGAGCACCGGTCGATTCGGCGGGGCGCGCCCGCGTCTGCCGGGCGGCCGGGTGGCCAAGCGGGTCGTCATCACGCTGGCATCGCTCATGCTGCTCGTCGGGCTCGGATTTGCCGGCCTGTGGCTGCGGCTCGGTGCGGGCCCGATCAGCCTCGACATAGCGACGCCATGGCTCGCGGCGGCGATCGAGGACAATATCGGCCACGGCAACACCGTCGAGGTCGGCGGCACTCAGATCGAGCGCGCCGGCCGGATCAGGATCGCGGTCCGGATCCGCGACATCATCGTGCGCGATCAGGATCACGCCATCGTCGCCAGCGCGCCCAAAGCCGAGGTGCGGCTGTCCGGCGCCGCGCTGCTGATGGGCCAGCTGCGTGCCGAAAGCCTCAAGCTGGTCGACGCCGAGCTCGCGATTCGCATCACGCCGGACGGCACCGTCACGGTGTCGACGGGTGAGACCAACAAGCCGCTGGCGACGGGCGTCGCCTCCAAGCGCGATGCCGGCCTGCCGCCGACATTCCCGCGGCCGGGACAGGCCGCGCCATCGCCTGGTGCACCGGGACCGCAGGCCGGCCCGCTGCCGTCGGCGGCCACTTCGACTTTGCCGGCGACCGCCGCGCCGAACGGCCTGCTCGCCGGCCTGGACTGGCTCGACAGCCTCAGCCTGACCGGGCTCGATGGCCAGAACCTGAACGAGATCGGGTTGAAGAACGGCGTGCTGGTCGTCGACGACCAGCAGCGCGGCAACAAATGGACGTTCGAGAACATCAGCCTCAGCCTCCGCCGGCCGTCCGGCGGCGGGGTGGCGCTGAGCCTCGGCGAAGAGGGCGCCAGGCCGTGGTCGCTGCGCATTCTGGTCGGGCCCCAGGCCAACGGCGTGCGCACGGTGGACATCAAGGCTGACAAGGTTTCCACCAGCAACATCCTGCTGGCGATGCGACTCAAGGATCTCACCTACATGGCGGACCTGCCCATGACCGGCGAGATCAAGGGCGAGCTCGCGCGCGACGGGCTGCCGACCTATCTGCGCGGCAAGATCAACATCGGCGCGGGCAAGATCATCGACACCGATACGCCCGACTATCCGATGGCGATCGATTCCGCCGAGATCAGCATGGAATGGGACGCCGGACGCCGCGTGCTGATCGCGCCGTTGAAGGTGATCTCTGGCGCCAACCGCATCACGCTCAACGCCAATCTCGAGCCGCCGAACGACACCGCGAACGACTGGCGGCTGGGTCTCAACGGCGGCACCATTCTGCTCGGCGCCATCGAAAACGAGCCACCGCTGATCTTCAACCGCATCTCGATCAACTTCCGCTTCGACACCGAGGGCAAGCGCGTGCTGCTGACGCAGGCCGAGGTGTCCAACGGTGAAATCGGCGTCGCCGGCACCGGCAGCGTCGAGTATGCCGGAGAGCCGCGGCTGAAGCTCGGCTTCGCCGCGACGCCGATGCCCGCGCTGGCGATGAAACGGATCTGGCCGGCGCTGATCGTGCCGGAGGTGCGGGCCTGGATCATCGAGCGCATCGAGCGCGGCTCGGTGCAGCGGATCGACGTCGCGGTCAATTCGCCGACGCGCAACCTGCCGCGCAAGGGGCCGCCGATTCCCGACGATGGTCTCGACGTCAACATCGTCGCCACCAATGTCACCGTGCATCCGGTCGACGGCCTGCCGTCGGTGCGCGATGCCGACGTGAAGGCGCATGTCACCGGCCGCACCGCGACGGTGACGATCGGGCAGGGCGTCGCGGATACGCCGGCCGGGCGCAAGCTTAACTTCTCCGACGTGGTGTTCGAAGTGCCGGACATGGCGCCGAAGCCGTCGCCGTCGCGGGTGCGCATGCGCGTCGAGGGCCAGGTCGCCGCGGCCGCCGAGATCCTCGCCTCCGACCGGCTCAACGATCTGTCGTCGATGCCGATCGATCCCAACCAGACCAAGGGAACGTTCCAGGCCAGCGTCAATCTCGCGATGCCGGTCAAGGGCGAACTGACCAAGGCCGACACCAGCTACGCGGTCACGGCCGATCTCAACGGCTTTGCCGCCGACAAGCTGGTGATGAACCAGAAGCTGGAGGCCAACACGCTCAAGATCGTGGCCAACACGGCCGGCTATCAGGTGAAGGGCGACGTCAAGATCAACGGCCAGCCGGCCACGCTCGACTATCGCAAGCCGACCGAGGGCGACGCCGACATCAAGATGCAGGCGATCCTCGATGATGCGAGCCGCGCCCGGCTCGGCATGGATCTGGGCACCGCGATCACCGGCAACGTGCCGCTCAAGCTCAACGGCAAGATCGCGGGCTCCGCCGATCGTGACAGCCGGCTCGGTGTCGAGGCCGATCTGACCCAGCTCAAGCTCGACAATTTGCTGCCGGGCTGGGTGAAGAATCCGGGCAAGGCGAGCAAGGCCACCTTCAACGTGGTCGCCAAGCAGCAGTCGACCCGCTTCGAGGACATCAACATCGAAGGCGGTGGCGTCTCCATCAAGGGCTCGCTGGAAGTCGACCAGAACGGCGACCTGATGAACGCCAACTTCCCGACCTATTCGCCGTCGGAAGGCGACAAGACGCAGCTCAAGGCCGAGCGCGGCCAGGACGGCGTGCTGAAGCTGTCGATGCGCGGCGACGTGTTCGACGGCCGCGGCTTCCTGAAGTCCGCCATCTCCGGGACCAACAAGGACGCCGACAAGAACAAGGCGCGCTCGAACCTCGACTTCGACGCCGAGGTCAAGCTCGGCGCCGTCGCCGGCTTCAACGGCGAGGCGCTGCGCAGCGTCGACGTCAAGCTCTCCCGGCGCGGCGGCGCCTTCAAGAGCTTCAACCTGACCGGCAAGGTCGGCCGCGACACGCCGGTCACCGCCGACATCCGCGTCGGCCGCGAGGCGCCCAGCTCTGATCCGCGTGCGCGCCGTCAGGGCCGCGAGGTGATCTATCTCGTGACCAACGATGCAGGTGCGCTGCTGCGCTTTGCCGACACCTATTCCAAGATGGCCGGCGGCGAGCTGGAGCTGGCGATGGAGCCGCCGACGGCCGATTCCAGCCCCAAGGAAGGCCTCGCGATCGTTCGCAACTTCACCGTCAGGGGTGAGCAGGCGCTGGACCGCGCCGCTTCCGGTGCGGCCCAGGGCGCGTCACAGGGCATCGCCTTCACGATGCTGCGCGCAGAGTTCACGCGGCAGAACGGGCTGCTCTCGATCCGCGACGGCGTGGTCAAGGGGCCGACGCTCGGCCTGACCATCGAGGGCAGCATCGACTACAACGTCAACCAGGTCCGCGCCTCCGGCACGATCGTGCCGCTGTACGGGCTGAACAACATGTTCAACCAGATCCCGATCGTCGGCCTGTTCCTCGGCGGCAGCAATGAAGGTCTGTTCGGCGTGACCTACGAGGTCGTCGGCACGCCGAGCCAGCCGGTGGTGCGCATCAATCCGATCTCGGCCATGCTGCCGGGCGTGACGCGCAAGATCATGGATTTCAATACCGGCAAGCAGCAATACCCGCCGGCGGAGCTGCCGCCGAACAATTGATGCTGCCGGCCGTCGCGTCGGCGACGTCAACAGAGCGGATCGATGCGGTCAGGCCGCTCTGACGCCAGCAAGGAAGGTGTCGACCTCGCGGGAGAGCTGCTCGGCCTGCTTGGAGAGGTTGCCGGCGGCGATCAGCACGTGGCTCGCGGCGCCGCCGGTCTCGTTGGCTGCGGTCGAGACGCCGCCGATATTAGCGGTGACCTCACGGGTGGCCTGCGCGGTCTGGGTGACGTTGCGCGCGATCTCCGCGGTGGCCGTTCCCTGTTCCTCGATCGCAGATCCGATCGTGGCCGCGATCGCGGACACTTCCTCGATGGTCAGGGTGATGCCGTCGAGCGCGCCGACCGCTTCCCGCGTCGCGTTCTGGATCTGGGCGATGCGGTCGCCGATCTCCTGCGTGGCCTGTGCGGTCTGGCTGGCCAGGCTCTTCACCTCCGCTGCGACCACCGCGAAGCCGCGCCCGGCTTCGCCGGCGCGCGCGGCCTCGATCGTGGCGTTGAGCGCCAGCAGGTTGGTCTGGCCCGCGATGCTGGAGATCAGCTCGGCGACGTGCTCGATCTGCTTGGCGCCGTCGGCCAGGGCGCGGACGATCCCGTCGGTATGGCGCGCGCTTTCGACGGCGCGTCCGGTAACCTCGGCCGATTGGGCGACCTGACGGCTGATCTCGGTGATCGACGAGGTCAATTCCTCGGCGGCGGTGGCGACCGTCTGGACGCGCGAGCTCGCTTCAGTCGCGGCGGAGCTGACGGCGGTCGCGCGCGCATTGGTGCTCTCGGCGGTGCCGGTCATCGATTTCGCCGTGGCCTCGAGCTCTCCGGCGCCGGACGCCATCAGGGCCACGAGCTGGCCGACGGAGGCATCGAAGCGGTCGGCCATCGCGATCAGCGCGTCGCGCTTGTCCGCTTCGCTGCGCTGCTTGGATGCGGCCTGCTCATGCTCCAGCATGCGGGCGGTGATCGCGGTCTTGCGCAGTACCTCCAGGGTCTCGGCCATGCGGCCGATCTCGTCGCCGCGTTCGGTCTCGGCGACCGGCTGCTCGAGCCGCCCGCCGGCGATGTCCTGCATGCGATCCTTCAGCCGATGCAGCCCGCCGACCACGTTGTGCGAGATCAGGAAGGACAGGATGCCGAGCAGCACGAGCAGCGCCGCGCCGATGCCGGCGAGCCGCATCAGCAGCGCATAGACGTCCGCCTCGATGTCGTCGACATAGAGCCCGTAGCTCATGACGATGTTCCACGGCGCGAAGGCGCGGACGAAGACGACCTTCCGCAGCGGCTCGGTCTGGCCGGGCCGCGGATAGAGGTAGGAGGTCGTGCTGCCTTCGGGTCTCTGCTGCGCGGCCTTGATCTGCGCATCGGCGATCATGACGCCGTTGGCGTCCTTGGTGCCGAGGATCTTGCCCTCCAGTTTCTCGTTGGCGGCATTCAGCAGAAGCGCCGAATCTGCCGCGTTGTAGGCGATCGGATAGCCCTGGCCGTTGTTGAACGTCATTCGTCGCGCAAGATAGCGGAACTTGTTCTTGGCCTCGTCCACCGACATCTTTCCTGCCGCGACCTCCGTCTGCAGCGTCTCTGCGAGACCGTAGACGAGGTCCACCGCGGTGTGCATCTGGGTGATGCGGTCTTCCAGCATCCGCGCGCGGCTGAGCCAGCCGGAAACGGCCACGATCGCGATCACCGTCGCGATCGCAAGGATCACCATGCTTGCGAGCTTGGTACGGAACTTCATGCGGCTGAGCAGTGTCACGGCGTCCTCTTCGTTCTTGTTGCCGAAACAACTATCATCAAGCTGCTTACTAATCATGAATGCGTGGTCGTTGCGCGCCGTCCACTATGTGGACGGGCGGCACTCGGCGCGCGCAAGCACACCGTATTTGGACCGTGCGCCAACTACGTGCGAAGGGCGGGAACGACCAGGAACGGGACCATGCCGATGACGACGCTGACGAGCGCGAGCAGAATGACGGCATCATAGCCGTGAGTGAGATCGTGGATGACGCCGCCGCTCCACGATCCCAGCGCCGAGCCGAGCCCGCTGCCGATCGTGATCGTGCCGTAGATGGTGCCGAGTCGCCTGCCGCGGAAGATCTTCATCGCGGTGGCCGACAACAGCGGCCCGCGCGAGCCGATCATGCTGCCGAAGCAGACGACGAAGCCGGTGAGCAGGAAGATGTTCGGCGCAAATTGCAGCGCCCACAGCATCAGGATTCCTGCGATCGATACGGCGTAGGAGAACAGCACGGATGGCCGCCGCCCGATCAGCCCGTCGAGCGCGGAGACGCCGAGCATGCCGAACAGCAGCACCACGCCCGAGAAGCCCCAGGCGGTGGCCGCCTGCAGCGGCGCAAAGCCCGCATCGATCAGATAGGCGACGACCTGCGGCGCGATCGCATACATGCCGATGGCGGTGAAGAAGAAGGTCGAGAACAGCGCCCAGAAGGCGTGGTGGCGCAGCGCGCGCGACAACGTCCAGGCGTCATCAGCGAGCTCGTCGCTGATCGGCCTGGTGATGTGAGGCGCGCCGGCGGCGAACAGCCGCCACGGTAGCAACGCCAGCGGCACCAGCAGAATGAAGGCTGCAGCGCCGAACGCCTGATAGGTGCTGCGCCAGCCGATGGCGTCGATCAGCAGTTGCGAGCCCGGCAGCAGGATCAGCACGCCGGCGCCGGTCGCCGAATAGATCACCGCCATCGCGGTCGGCAGCTTCTTGCCGAACCAGCGGCCGAGCAGGATCGAGTTGGGGACGTTGCCGATCAGCGCGATGCCGATGCCGACGCACAGGCCGATGCTGATCTGGAACTGCCACAGCGCCCGCGCGTGCGCCGCGGCCGTGAAGGCTGTGCCGAGCAGCAGGAGGCCGAGCGCATAGACGGCGCGCGGCCCGGTGTGGTCGAACAGCCGTCCGATCAGCGGCGCGGCGAGGCCGCCGGCGAGCGCCGTCAGCGAATAGATCGAGACCACCTCGGAGCGGTCCCAGCCGAAGCCGTCGGAGATCGGCTTGAGGAAGACGGTAAAGCTTTCTCCCAGCCCGCGGCCGAGCACCGACAGCGCGAAGCACAGGCCCAGCACCACGAACGCCAAGTGCGTTCGTGGTCGAGCTGTCGGGCTTTCCTCGGCTTGCGCAGGCTCTTGCGGCGCGCTGATCGTCATACCGTCAGGGAGCGCCTTTCGGCGTTCCCTGACAAGCAGGCAAAAACGAATGCGGCTATGCAGGCTTGACCAGCACGTGGCGCTTCTTGCCCAGCGACAGCTTGATCACGCCCTCGCTGGTCAGCGCCGCCGGCGTCAGTGCCATCTTTTCGTCGGTCACCGCGACGTCGTTGACGCGCAGGCCGCCGCCCTTGATCTGCCGCCGCGCCTCGCCGTTGGAGGCGACGAGGCCGGCCTTGACGAAGGCATTGAGCACGCCGAGGCCCGCGTCGAGCTCAGCCTTTGCGACCTCGACGGTCGGCAGGTTCTCGGCGATCGCGCCTTCCTCGAAGGTGCGGCGCGCGGTCTCGGCCGCGGTCCGCGCCGCTTCTTCGCCGTGCAGCAGCGTGGTCGCCGCATCCGCCAGCGCCTTCTTGGCCTCGTTGATCTCGGCGCCCTGGAGCGCGCCGAGCTTTTCGATCTCCGACAGCGGCAGCGTCGTGAACAGCTTGAGGAACTTGACGACGTCGGCGTCCTCGGTGTTGCGCCAGTACTGCCAGAAATCATACGGGCTGCACTGGTCGGCATTGAGCCAGATCGCCCCCTGCGCGGTCTTGCCCATCTTGGCGCCCGAGGCGGTGGTCAGCAGCGGTGTCGTCAGCGCGAAGAGCTGTTCGGTGCCCATGCGGCGGCCGAGCTCGACACCGTTGACGATGTTGCCCCACTGGTCCGAGCCGCCCATCTGGAGCCGGCAGCCGGTGCGGCGCGCCAGCTCGACGAAGTCGTAGGCCTGGCAGACCATGTAGTTGAACTCGATGAAGCTCATCTCCTGCTCGCGCTCGAGCCGCAGCTTCACCGAGTCCATGGTCAGCATGCGGTTGACCGAGAAGTGCCGGCCGATGTCGCGCAGCATCTCGATCCACTTGAGCTGGGTCAGCCATTCGGCGTTGTCGAGCATGATGGCATCTGTCGCGCCGTCGCCGTAGCGCAGCACCTTGGCGAACACGCCGCGGATCGAGGCCTTGTTGGCCTCGATCTCCTCGACCGTGCGCATCGCGCGGGTCTCGTCCTTGCCGGAGGGATCTCCGACCATGGTCGTGCCGCCGCCCATCAGGGTGATCGGCTTGTTCCCGGTCTGCTGCAGCCAGTACAGCATCATCATGGTCAGGAAGTTGCCGATGTGCAGCGAGCGTGCGGTGCAGTCATAGCCGACATAGGCGGTCGCCTGGCCCTTGGCGGCGAGCGCATCCAGGCCCTCGAAATCCGAGCACTGATGGATGAATCCGCGGCTCTGCAGCACGTTCAGGAAATCAGACTTGAAGCCAGTCATTGTCGGCGACTCTGAGCATTTGTTTACGGTATTGACCGCTTGTCGCGGCGGGGTGCGGTAGGGCACATGCCGCGGATACGGGCGTTGTGGCATTATAAGATGCGCCGGGCTTGTACAAGCATGGGCGCGGCCCGGGCGGGACCTCAAATCGGCCGTACTTGGCAAGCAGGGCAGGGTTTTCGGGTTCGACTGCAATGATTCTGACCGCACTTGGCCTCATGAGTGGCACCTCGCTCGACGGGGTGGACGTGGCCCTGATCGAGACCGACGGGCGGCAGATCAAGAGGCTCGGCCCCACGGGCTACCGGGCCTATGGCGCCGCCGAGCGCAGCCTGCTGCGCGAGGCGCTCGCCGATGCGGTGCAGATCGAGCGGCGCGAGGCGCGTCCCGGGCGGGTACGCGATGCCGAGCGCGCCGTGACGGTGGCGCACGCCGAGGCGATCGCCGCGTTCCTGGCGCAGCACCGGCTCAAGCCTGAGGACATCGACATCATCGGCTTCCATGGGCAGACCGTGCTGCACCGCCCGGAACGCCGCCTGACGGTGCAGATCGGCGATGCCGCCGCGCTCGCCAAGTCCGTCCATATCCCGGTGATGCACGATTTCCGCGCCGCCGACGTCGATTTCGGCGGGCAGGGCGCGCCGTTCGTGCCGGTCTATCACCGTGCCCTGGCGCAATCGCTGTCACGCCCCGGGCCGATCGCCGTGGTCAATATCGGCGGCGTCTCCAACATCACCTATATCGATGGCGACGACGTGCTGATCGCCTGCGACACCGGTCCGGGCAATGCGCTGCTCGACGACTTCATGCACCGCACGACCGGCCAGGCGTTCGATCAGGATGGCCGCGTGGCGGAGCAGGGCAGGCCGGACGAGGCCTGGATCACGAGCGCGCTCGACATGCCCTTCTTCGCGCTGCCGCCGCCGAAATCGCTCGACCGCAACGATTTCGCCGCGCTGAAGCTCGGCGATGTGACGCCGGCGGACGGGGCCGCGACCCTGACGGCGTTCACGGCGGCTGCGATCGCCCGCGTCGTTCCGCTGCTGCCGAAGCCGCCGGCGAGCTGGATCGTGTGCGGCGGCGGGGCCCGCAACCATACCATGATGCGGATGCTGCGGGAGCGCGTCGCGCCGGCGAGCGTCGAATCGGCCGATGCGCTGGGCTGGTCGGCTGACGCGATCGAGGCCCAGGCATTCGGCTTCCTGGCGGTGCGCGGCATGAAGGGCCTGCCGCTGAGCTATCCCACCACCACCGGGGTGCCGTTTCCGATGACCGGCGGAGTGATCGCGCGTCCGTGATCCATGCAATTGCATGAATCTTGACAGTTCCATGCGTGTGCATCTAGTTTGATGCATCTGCATCAAACTGCCGAGGATGTCATGTCGCCCTCCCTGAAGCTGATCAGCCACAAGCTCTGCCCCTATGTGCAACGCGCCGTCATCGCGCTCACCGAGAAGGGTGTCGCGTTCGAGCGGATCGACATCGATCTTGCCGACAAGCCCGACTGGTTCCTGAAGATCTCGCCGCTCGGCAAGGTGCCGGTGCTGGTGGTGCCGACGGCGCAGGGCGAGGTGGCGGTGTTCGAGAGCAACGTGATCTGCGAGTACATCGAGGACGCGCAGCCGGCTGTGAGGCTGCATCCCGAGGACGCGCTGGCCCGCGCGCAGCATCGCGCCTGGATGGAGTTCGGCTCGGCGATCCTCGGTGATCTCTGGGGCCTGGAGACGACGCAGGATGCCGCCGTCTTCGCGGCCAAGCGTGAGGCGCTGACGGCGAAGTTCGCGCGCGTCGAGGACGCGCTGGGCGAGGGGCCGTATTTCAACGGTGCGCGTTTCAGCCTGGTCGACGCGGTGTTTGCGCCGGTCTTCCGCTATTTCGATGTGTTCGATGGCTATGCCGATCTCGGCATCTTTGCTTCAACGCCGAAGGTTCGGGCCTGGCGTGATCAGTTGGCGCAGCGGCCGAGTGTGAGGACGGCGGTCGGCGCCGATTATCCGACGCTGTTGCGCGCGTTCCTTGTGAGGCACGACGCTTATTTGTTGAAGCAGGCTGCTTGAGAAAGTACGCGAGGCGTAGGGTAGGCCAAGCGATCAGATCGGTGCAAAGCGCTGATCTGATCGCGTGCCCACCATTGGCTCAGCATGCACACATGAAGTCGGTGGGCACGGCGCGTTGGACTCGCCTTTGCCCAACCTACAGAACATCGCCCGGCCTCACCTCACATTGGCGAGGCGCATGTCCAGATAGGCCGTGATCGTCTCCATGAGCGGCTCGAGCTTGCCGTCGAAGAAGTGGTTGGCACCGGGGATGACCTGCTGGTCGATCACGATGCCCTTTTGCGTCTTCAGCTTCTCGACCAGCGTGTTGACGTCCTTGGGCGGCACCACCGCATCGCGCTCGCCGTGCACGATCAGGCCGGAGGACGGGCAGGGCGCCAGGAACGAGAAGTCGTAGAGGTTGGCGGGCGGCGCGATCGAGATGAAGCCCTCGACCTCCGGGCGGCGCATCAGGAGCTGCATGCCGATCCAGGCGCCGAACGAGAAGCCGGCGACCCAGCAGGCGCGAGCCTCGGGGTTGATGGTCTGCGCCCAATCGAGCGCGGAGGCCGCATCGGACAGCTCGCCGGTGCCGTGGTCGAACGAGCCTTGGCTGCGGCCGACGCCGCGGAAATTGAAGCGCAGCACCGAGAAGCCGCGATGCGCGAAGGCGTAGTAGCACTGGTACACGATCTGATGGTTCATCGTGCCGTGGAACTGCGGATGCGGATGCAGGATCATCGCGATCGGCGCGTTCTTCTGCTTCGCCGGATGGTAACGGCCTTCGAGGCGGCCGGCCGGACCGTTGAAGATGACTTCAGGCATCAGAGAATCCTTGGCAGAGCGTCGACCGACTTCGTCCATGCTTCATCTGGCGCCTCGCCGAAGAGTCAGCAGGGGACATCAGCAGGAAAAGTGGTGATCGAGCGCCATCCGTTCGCTTGGACGGAGCGGCGCTGGCGTGACTGGAAGTTGGCCTTCTAGCATGGAGCGCAGGGCAAAAAGCAAGGATTTTCAACGCCCGGCGAGGCGGCTGCGGCGGGGATGCCGAGCGTGCCATCGAAGCGGCTGCGGGGCGAGGCGGCCGCGGAGCGTGCCCCGAATGCGCCTGCAATCTGATGAAAATACAGGCGTTTTCGTCACCAGCCGCGGCCGCTTCAGCGCGCCGCCACCACCGTCTGCTCCAATGGCGCAACCGCGCTGCGATAGCGGCGGCTGCCCTGGACGGATTGGCCGCCGTCGAAGGTCAGGTCGAACTCGCCTGATGGCAGAACCGAAAGCGCGGTGACCCTGGTCATGTTGACGAGCCGGCCGCGGTGGATGCGCACCAGCGCGAAGCGGGCGAGTTCGGCTTCGGCGGCCGACAAGGTGCCGCGGATCAGATGTCGCCTGCCGTCGGCCATGGCGTATTCCACGTAGTTGCCGGCCGCAGCGACCCACAGGATGTCGGCCGGCGCGACGCGGATGCGGCTCGCGCCGTCGCGCAGCCAGAGCGTGGCAGGGGCAGGAGGCTCGGATCGCCGTGTCGGCTCTTGGAGGGCGCTCGCGCGATAGCCGTCATATAGCCAGAGCGTGGCACCGATGAGCAGCGCCGTCATGACGTCCTTGCGGAACTCGTACACGATGGTGGCGAGCGAGAACCGGAAGTCGTAGGCGCCGCCAGCGCCCCACATCAGCAGCTTGCGCAGCATCACCATGCCGGTGATGTGGAGCAGGGAGAAGACGATGACGGCGGCAACGGCGAGCGCGATGAGACGGACAGGGGCGGCCGGGCCCCGCCGGATCAATCGAACGGTGACGACCAGCAGCGGCGCCAGCAGGATGATGACGATGATGCTCGTCATCTCCCACAGCAGCTGCTTTTCCAGATCATAGGCGGCTCCCCGCCTGACGGCATCGTGGGCGGCCGAGAGGGCGTTGACGACGCCGATGCCGAGCGAGAGCCCGGCCATGATGGCGTAGAAGCTCCGATCATTCGGACGCAGCATCGAGCCGACAAGCTTGTTCATGGCACCGGACCCGCTATCTCAATCTCGCGCCCGACGATACCACGCTGGCCGTCGCGCATCATCATGGTGCCGACGAGCCATGGTCGTTCGTGGCCCGAGTTGATATGAACGGACCGATGGCCGACAGGATCTATCTCGACTGGAACGCGACGACCCCGCTTCGACCGCAAGCGCGCGCGGCGGTGATCGCCGCCATGGACCTGGTCGGCAATCCCTCGTCGGTTCATGCCGAAGGTCGCAAGGCGCGGCGGCTGATGGAGGAGGCCCGCGAGGTCATCGCCCGCGGGCTCGGCACCGTCGCGCGCCGCGTGATGTTCACCTCCGGCGGAACCGAGGCCAATGTGCTCGCTTTGAGCCCGGGTCTGCGCGCGCCGGCCGGCCCGGTCGAGCGGCTGCTGGTGTCGGCGATCGAGCATGCCTCGGTGCTGGCCGGCGGCCGGTTCGCGCCATCGGCGGTGCAGACGATCCCGGTCGATGCCTCGGGCGTGGTCGATCCCGGCCGCCTGGAAGCCCTGCTGGCCGGGGGACCGCTGGCGCTTGTGTCCGTCATGGCCGCCAACAACGAGACCGGGGTGCTTCAACCGGTTTCGAAAGTTGCTGAGATCGTGTACCAGGCGGGCGGCCTGCTGCATGTCGACGCGGTCCAGGCATTTGGGAAAATACCCCTCGATATCAAACAGATGGGCGCGGACCTTGTGACCATCTCTGCGCACAAGATCGGCGGACCGAAGGGCGTCGGCGCGCTGGTTCTGGGCGCCGGCGTGGAGGAGCCGATTCCGGTTCTCCGCGGTGGCGGCCAGGAGCGCGGTCGCCGGGCTGGAACCGAAAACATGGCCGGAATTGCCGGATTTGGCGCCGCAGCCGGCGCTGCCCTGGCTGAGCTCGAGGTCGACCTGCCCCGGATCACGGCGCTGCGCGACCGGCTGGAAACGGGCCTTCGTCAGACCGCCGGCGTGACGGTATTTTCCTCCGAAGCGGCGCGGCTTCCGAATACGACGCTGTTCACGGCGCCGGGGCTCAAGGCCGAGACGGCCGTGATCGGGTTCGATCTCGAAGGGATCGCGGTGTCTTCCGGCTCGGCCTGCTCGTCTGGCAAGGTCCAGCCGTCGCACGTCCTGGAGGCCATGGGCGTTGGTTCCGCGGCGGCGCAGGGAGCGGTGCGCCTCAGTCTGGGCTGGTCCACGACCGAGGCGGATGTCGACCGGTGCCTGCAGGCTTGGCGAAAGCTGTCATTGACCCTACTTAAAGGTGGCGACGAAACCGTGCTTGAGCGATTCTAAGGGCGTGATTTCGTCCGCGAAACGTCGTAAGACGGTTCCAGAACGTGTCCACCGCGGTCCTTGAAACCGCGAGCGGAGGATGGAATGCCAGCCGTACAAGAGACGGTCGACCGCGTCAGGCGGATCGACGTCGACCAATATCGTTATGGGTTCGAGACACTCATCGAATCCGAGAAGGCTCCCAAGGGGCTTTCCGAAGACACGATCCGCTTCATCTCGGGCAAGAAGAACGAGCCCGCCTGGATGCTCGAATGGCGGCTGGAGGCCTATCGCCGCTGGCTGACAATGCAGGAGCCGACCTGGGCGCGCGTCGACTACCCCAAGATCGACTTCCAGGATCTGTATTATTACGCCGCGCCCAAGCCGAAGAAGCAGCTCTCCTCGATCGACGAGATCGACCCGGAGATTCTGAAGACCTACGAGAAGCTCGGCATTCCGCTCCGCGAGGTCGCGATCCTCGAGGGCGTCGAGCCGGTGCCCGGCGCTGGCAGCCCCGAGAGCCGCAAGATCGCGGTCGACGCCGTGTTCGATTCGGTGTCGGTGGCGACGACGTTCAAGGAGGAGCTGAAGAAGGCGGGCGTGATCTTCATGCCGATCTCGGAAGCGATCCGCGAGCATCCCGAGCTGGTGCAGAAATATCTCGGCAGCGTGGTGCCGACCTCCGACAATTTCTACGCGACCTTGAACTCGGCCGTCTTCTCCGACGGCTCGTTCGTCTATATCCCGCCGGGCGTGCGCTGCCCGATGGAGCTGTCGACCTATTTCCGCATCAACGAGCGCAACACCGGCCAGTTCGAGCGCACGCTGATCGTCGCCGACAAGGGCGCCTACGTGTCCTATCTCGAGGGCTGCACCGCGCCGCAGCGCGACGAGAACCAGCTGCACGCGGCGGTGGTCGAGCTGGTCGCGCTGGATGATGCCGAGATCAAGTACTCGACGGTGCAGAACTGGTATCCGGGCAACTCGGAAGGCAAGGGCGGCATCTACAACTTCGTCACCAAACGTGGCGACTGCCGTGGCGCCAACTCCAAGATCTCCTGGACCCAGGTCGAGACGGGATCTGCGATCACCTGGAAGTATCCGAGCTGCATCCTGCGTGGCGATAACTCTCGCGGTGAATTTTATTCGATTGCGATCTCGAACGGCTATCAGCAGGTCGACTCGGGCACCAAGATGATTCACCTCGGCAAGAACACGTCGAGCCGCATCATTTCCAAGGGCATCGCCGCGGGCCGCTCGCAGAACACCTATCGTGGTCTGGTCACGGCGCATCGCAAGGCGACCGGCGCGCGCAACTTCACTGCCTGCGATTCGCTGCTGATCGGCGACAAATGCGGTGCGCATACCGTGCCGTATATCGAGGCCAAGAACTCCTCGGCCACCTTCGAGCACGAGGCGACCACGTCCAAGATCTCCGAAGACGTGCTGTTCTACTGCATCCAGCGCGGTCTTTCGCAGGAGGAGGCGGTTGGCCTGGTCGTCAACGGCTTCGTCAAGGACGTGCTGCAGCAGCTCCCGATGGAGTTCGCAGTCGAGGCGCAGAAGCTGATCTCGATCAGCCTCGAAGGTTCGGTCGGCTGAGGCCATATTGCAGCAGGGCCGCGGCGCGGCCCGCTCGTGCTGATATCGATATCATACGTCCTTGGACCCGATGGAATCGGTGCCGCCAGGGCAAGCGTTGAGCGGAAACAGATCATGGCACTACTCGAAATCAACAACCTGCAGGTCCGCGTCGAGGAGCGCGAGATTCTCCACGGCCTGACGCTGTCGATCGACGCCGGCAAGGTGCATGCGATCATGGGGCCGAACGGCTCCGGCAAGTCGACGCTGTCCCACGTCATCGCCGGCAAGCCGGGCTATGAGGTGACCGGCGGCGAGATCCTGTTCAAGGGCGAGGATCTGCTCGCCATGGCACCGGACGAGCGTGCCGCCAAGGGCGTGTTCCTGGCGTTCCAGTACCCGGTGGAGATCCCCGGCGTCGCGACCATGACCTTCCTGCGGACAGCGCTGAACGCGCAGCGCAAGGCGCGCGGCGAGGAGGAATATTCGACGCCGGACTTCCTCAGGAAGGTGCGCGAGATCTCGAAATCGCTCAGCATTCCGCAGGACATGCTCAAGCGCGGCGTCAATGTCGGCTTTTCCGGCGGCGAGAAGAAGCGCAACGAGGTGCTGCAGATGGCGCTGTTCCAGCCGTCGCTCTGCATCCTCGACGAGATGGATTCCGGCCTCGACATCGACGCGCTGCGCATCGCCGCCGACGGCGTCAACGCGCTGCGCGCAGCCGATCGCTCGATGATCGTGATCACCCACTATCAGCGGCTGCTGAACTACATCGTCCCCGACGTCGTTCATGTGATGTCGAAGGGGCGCGTCGTGAAGAGCGGCGGCAAGGAGCTCGCGCTCGAGCTGGAGGCGTCCGGCTACGCCCAGTTCGAAGACGCGGCCTGAGCTCGCGAATGGATCTGTGATGAACGTAGCTTTGGTCAAGAACGACAGCGGTCCGGCGGCGAGCAGCTTGCTCTCTGCCGCTCTGGGCCGTCTGCCCGGCACCGGCAAGGTGGTCGATATCCGGCGCGAAGCCTTCTCGGCCTTCGAGCGCACCGGCCTGCCGCACCGTCGTATCGAGGAATGGAAGTACACCGATCTGCGTGCGCTGATGCGCGAGGTGCTGCCGCTGGCAGGCGCGCCGGACGCGGCGGCGCTGGCGCGGGCAAAAACCGTGCTGGCTTCTGTTGCCGTCGACGGTGCTCGGAAGCTGGTGCTGGTCGACGGCGTGTTCGTGGCGGAGCTCTCGGACATCTCGGCCTCCGAAGATGGTGTCAAGGTTCACACGCTGCGCGAGGCGCTGCAGAGCGCCGGCAGCGAGCGGCTGCTGGAGACGACCGTCAACGATGCGATGGTCCTGTTGAACGGTGCGCTCGCGACCGACGGAGTCCTGATCTCCGTGGCGGATGGTGCAAAGCTCTCGCATCCGCTGCAGATCATTCACATCGCGACGGCATCGCAGGCATCGCGTGCCAGTCGCTCGCATCTTTCGGTGGGGAACGGCGCGCAGGCCACCTTGATCGAAAGCGCGATCGCTGCCGATGGCGCCTCGGGCTATCAGGCCAATGACGCCGTGGTCGTCTCCGTCGGTGACGACGCTGCGCTGTCCACCATTCGCCTGATGCGCGATGCCAGGGATGCCGTTAACATCACGTCCGCCAAGTACGAGGTCGGTGCGCGGTCGAAACTCAATCTCTTCAACATGACGACCGGCGGCGCCGTCAGTCGTCTGCAGGGCTTCATCACTCTCAAGGGCGAAGGCAGCGAGCTGATCATCAACGGCGTCAACCTGCTGCGCGACAAGCAGCATGGCGACCTGACGCTGGTGGTCGATCACGCGGTGCCCGGCTGCACCAGCCGCGAGAACTTTCGCGCGGTGCTCGACGATCGCGCCCATTCGGTGTTCCAGGGCCGCATCATCGTCCGCCCCGACGCGCAGCAGACCGACGGCAAGATGATGACGCGGGCGCTGCTGTTGTCCGACGAGGCCGAGGCCGACAGCAAGCCCGAACTCGAGATCTTCGCCGACGACGTCTCCTGCGGCCATGGCGCCACCGCCGGCGCGCTCGACGACAGCCTGTTGTTCTATCTGCAGGCCCGCGGCCTGCCGGAGAAGCAGGCCCAGGCGCTGCTGATCCAGGCCTTCGTCGGCGAAGCCATCGAGGCGATCGAGGACGATTCCTTGCGCGAGCGCGTCATCGCGGCCGCCCAGGACTGGATGGAGGCGCGCGCATGAGCACGCATCCCGCCGTCTCCAACGGATCCTACGACGTCGCCCGCATCCGCGAGGACTTTCCGGCGCTGGCGCTGCAGGTCTACGGCAAGAAGCTCGTCTATCTCGACAATGCCGCCTCGGCACAGAAGCCGCGCGCGGTGCTCGACCGCATGACGCAGGCCTATACCAGCGAATATGCCAACGTGCATCGCGGCCTGCATTATCTCGCCAATGCCGCCACGGAAGCTTATGAGGGCGGCCGGGAGCGGGTCACGCGCTTCCTCAATGCGCGCCGCAGCGAGGAGATCATCTTCACCCGCAACGCGACCGAGGCGATCAATCTGGTCGCGTCGTCGTGGGGCGGGCCGAACATCGGCGAGGGCGACGAGATCGTGCTCTCGATCATGGAGCACCATTCCAACATCGTCCCCTGGCATTTCCTCAGGGAGCGGCAGGGCGCGGTGATCAAGTGGGCCCCGGTCGACGATGAGGGCAACTTCCTGATCGACGAGTTCGAGAAGCTGCTGACGCCCAGGACCAAGCTGGTCGCGATCACGCAGATGTCGAACATGCTGGGCACGCTCGTGCCGGTGAAGGAGGTCGTTCGGATTGCGCATGCGCGCGGCATCCCGGTGCTGGTCGACGGCAGCCAGGCCGCCGTGCATCTCGCCATCGACGTCCAGGACATCGACTGCGACTTCTACGTCTTCACCGGCCACAAGCTGTACGGGCCGACCGGGATCGGCGTGCTCTACGCCAAATACGACCACCTCGTTGCCATGCGCCCCTACAATGGCGGCGGCGAGATGATCCGCGAGGTTGCGCGCGACTGGGTCACCTATGGCGATCCGCCGCACAAGTTCGAGGCGGGCACCCCGATGATCGTCGAGGCGGTCGGGCTGGGCGCCGCGATCGATTACGTCAACTCGGTCGGCAAGGAGCGCATCGCCGCGCATGAGCACGACCTGCTCACCTATGCCCAGGATCGGCTGCGCGAGATCAACTCGCTGCGGCTGATCGGCACCGCCAAGGGCAAGGGGCCGGTGATCTCGTTCGAGATGAAGGGGGCGCATGCTCATGACATCGCGACCGTGATCGACCGCCAGGGCGTCGCGGTGCGTGCGGGCACGCACTGCGTGATGCCGCTTTTGGAGAGATTCAACGTCACGGCGACCTGCAGGGCCTCGTTTGGCATGTACAATACGAGGGAAGAGGTCGATCAGCTTGCACAGGCATTGATCAAGGCGCGGGAATTGTTTGCATGACCGACACGGCCGACGTCAAAACTCAGACTGTCGAAACCCATTCGGCGCTGCCGCCGGAGGAGACCGAGCGGCTTTCCACCGAGATCATCGCGGCGCTGAAGACGGTGTTCGACCCGGAGATCCCGGCCGACATCTATGAGCTCGGCCTGATCTACAAGGTCGACATCAAGGACGACCGCAGCGTCGACGTGATGATGACCTTGACGACGCCGAACTGTCCGGCGGCCGGCGAGTTGCCGACCATGGTGGAGAACGCGATCGCCAGCGTCCCGGGCGTCGGCGTAGTGAATGTGAGCATTGTCTGGGAGCCGCAATGGACGCCGGACCGGATGAGCGACGAGGCGCGCCTCGTCCTCAACATGTGGTGAGGCACGACGTTTGAATGGCGGTCGGGATTGATCGAACGCCGGGATTGACCAGATGACCGATATGACCAACACGCCAGTCGCCAGCAAGCCGAAGCCGCGGCCCCGTCCGCAGGTCATGCGGCTGACCGATGCCGCGGCCACGCGCATCCGCGAACTGACCGCACGCGCGGAATCCGAGATCATCGGATTGCGCGTCGGGGTCAAGAACGGTGGCTGCGCCGGACAGTCCTACACGGTCGAATATGCCCACGATATCCGGCCGACCGACGAGGTGGTCGAGGACAAGGGCGTGAAGATCCTGGTCGATCCCAAGGCCGTGCTGTTTCTGCTCGGGACCGAGATGGACTATCAGGCCGACAAGATGCAGGCGCAATTCGTGTTCAACAACCCGAACCAGATCAGCGCCTGCGGCTGCGGCGAGTCGGTTCAGCTCAAGCCGGCCGAGGTCTGATCGTCGGCTTTCCGCCGGGACGGCACCGGACCCTGTCGCGTTCCGGACATTGACACACGCCCCCCTCCCGACCGAAAACTCCAGGCGAGCAACTGGGTGTTGGCGGGAGCTGGTGCGATGGACCGCGAATTCCTGACCGATCTGTTCGCCGGCTTCGGTCCGGTCACGATCCGGCGGATGTTCTCCGGCTTCGGCATCTCTGCCGACGGCATCAACTTTGCGCTCGCGCTGCGCAGCGGTCTCTACCTGCGCGCCGATGAGGCCAGCTTTGCCAGGTTCGAGGAGGCCGGATCCAAGCCGTTCTCCTACGAGACGCGCGCGCGGACCATGACGGTGCGCTCGTATTGGCAGGTGCCGGCGCATCTGTTCGACGACACCGATGAGTTCGCGGCATGGGCGAGAGATGCGTTTGCGGCGGCGCAGAGGGCCGCCTTGAGCAAGCGAACCAGCAAGAAACGGGCTGCGCCGCGCAGCGAGGCGGTACCGGCGCGTGGTCGGAGCAAGTCCGGAGCGACCAAGACAGCAGCGAAAAAGACCAAGTCGGTCAAGACGGGGAAGGTGGCCAAGAACGTTGCCAAGAGCGTTGGCAAGGGCGCGGAAACGGCGCCCGCCGGCCGCAAGGCTCGCAGCGCGACGGCGGTGCGGGGCCGGACGTCGCGCACAGCATCATCGCGGACGCGCTGATGCTCTCGACGCTCGGCTGGCCACCTGGCCCTCAGGCAACCTGGCCGCGCGTGGCTGCCGCATATTCGGGATCGTTCTCGCACACCACCTTGTTGCGCCCGCTGCGCTTGGCGGCATAGAGGCAGGCGTCGGCGCGTTCGATCAGCGTATCCGTATCGTCACCGGCCCGCAGCAGGGACAGGCCGACCGAGATCGTCACACGTCCGAGGATCTCCCCGGTCGACTTCTTCTTCAGCTCCTTTGCCGTGACGGCGCGGCGGATGTGATCGGCCACTGTCAGTGCGTGCTGCAGCGTGGTGTTCGGCAGAACGACAGCGAACTCCTCGCCGCCGTAGCGCGCGGCGATGTCCTGGCCCTTGATGGCATGCTTCAGGGTCATCCCGACGAGCCGCAGCACCTGGTCTCCGGTGAGATGTCCGTAGGAGTCGTTGAAGGACTTGAAATGGTCGATGTCGAACATCAGCAGCGACAGCGGCTGCCGGGTCGCGAGCCCCGACTGCACCGTCGTCTCGAGCATCCGGTCGAAATATTTGCGGTTGCCGAGCCCTGTGAGCGGATCGGTCAGGCTCTCGGCCCGGATCACCTCCAGGCTGTGTTGCAGCCCGCTGATCTCGTCCTTCGACAGCGTCAGCCGCTCTTCGAGGATGCGGTTGGTTTCGCGCATCTGCTTGGTCGAATGGGCTAGCGCCTCGATGATGTCGACCAGTTGCTCGCGGCTGGTGGCCGATGCAAGCCGCAGATCGGCGCCCGCGAGGGTCGCATCGTAGCTCGCCGTCCTGCCGAGAGCATCGCTGAGCATGTTCATCAGGTCGTCGATCTCGCCGACCACGCGCGCGCCGACCTTGTCGATGCGATCCGAGGTCTTGAGATGCGCGAGGTAGGAGTCGTAGAGCTGATCCAGATCGGACTGCGACAGCTTGCCGTTGCGCGACAGCGTCTCGTTGATGATCTCGTTCAGCGGTGCGTTGTAGCCCGTCGCGTAGACGTACCAGATCTCGTAGTTGCGCGGATTGGCCGAATGGCGAAGCGTTCTGATCTGGCTGAGCGCGACTTCGGCGAAGCCTATCGTGCGTTCGTGTTCGTCAAGCGCATTGACCACCACAGGTTCTCCCCCAATCGCCCGCGTCGCCGTCGTCGTCACAGCAATGAAATAAACAATGCCGGCCAAGCTAAAGGACGTTTGTGAACCAGGGGTAAATACGGCCGTAGAGTCCCGGATATGCGCACGAGCCGTTCATCTGGGACCGGCACCGCATATGTTCAATGAGCTGCATAGGATGCTGCGGGAACTTGCTGGCGCGAGCTGGAACTATTCGCGCACGCGCGCATTCGCCGAGGGCTCGGCGATGTCGACTCCAGTCAAGTACGACGAATGCAGCAACTGATCATCGCGGACGCGACAGTCCGGGCGGCCGCATGTCGCGCAGCCCGGAATCTTGTACTCGCTCAGGGAAGCGGGGCCCGCACCGGGCGAAGCAGGAACGCCGGCAGATGTGAATGATCGGCAGGCTCGTTGTCGTGGTCGCGCCGCGGCCGCCGCGCTTCATTGCGAGGCTGTTCGTTACGCGGTTGTTCCTTGCGGGCGCTCGGCGCAGCAGGCCGGGGAGAAGCTGCCTGGGCGGCGCGCGGCGCTGCTGGCCGCGGCTCACGATCGCGCTCGCGCGGAGCTGCATCACGATCACGCGATCCCGCATCGCGCTCCCGCGCCTTGCCGCGGCTGCCGCGACGCGCGGCGTCGCGCGGACGCCGCTCACGGCTGTCCTCGTCGCCCGAGGATTCCTGCACCTCGTAGTCGCCTTCGATGGTGGGAATGCCTTGTCCGATCAGCTTCTCGATCGCGACCATCGACTTCTGGTCGGCCGGAGCCACGATCGAGATTGCAGTGCCGGTCCGTCCGGCGCGGCCGGTACGGCCGATGCGGTGAACGTAGTCGTCCGAATGATGCGGCACGTCGAAATTGAAGACGTGGCTGACTTCGGGAATGTCGAGGCCGCGTGCGGCGACGTCGGAGGCGACGAGCAATGGCAGTTCGCCCTTGCGGAATTGATCGAGCGCGGCGGTGCGGGCCGACTGGTCCATGTCGCCGTGCAGGGCGCCGACGCTGAAGCCATGCTTCTGCAGCGACTTGTGAACGATGGCGACATCACGCTTGCGGTTGCAGAAGATGATCGCGTTGTTGAGATCCTTGGCGTCCCGCAACAGCCTGCGCAGCACCTCGCGCTTCTGATGCGCCTCGCGTCCCGAGGGCACCTGCAACTGGGTCACCGTGACGGCTGTCGTCGCCGGCTTGGAGACCTCGACCTTCTGCGGATTGTGCAGGAAGGCTTCGGTGATGCGCCGGATTTCCGGCGGCATGGTCGCGGTGAAGAACAGGGTCTGGCGGGTGAAGGGAACGAGCTTGCAGATGCGTTCGATGTCGGGAATGAAGCCCATGTCGAGCATGCGGTCGGCTTCGTCGATGACCAGCAACTCGACGCCAGTGAGGAGAAGGCCGCCGCGCTCGGTATGATCGAGCAGTCGGCCCGGCGTGGCGATCAGCACGTCGACCCCGCGGGTCAGCTTGGCGTCCTGGTCGCCGAAGGAGACGCCGCCGATCAGCAGGGCGACATTGAGCTTCTGTCCGGCGCCGTAGCGATCGAAGTTCTCTTTGACCTGGGCCGCCAGCTCGCGGGTCGGCTCCAGGATCAGGGTGCGTGGCATTCGCGCGCGGGCGCGGCCCTTTTCGAGGATCGTGAGCATCGGCAGGACGAAAGCGGCGGTCTTGCCGGTACCGGTCTGGGCGATGCCGAGCACGTCGCGGCGCGCCAGCACATGAGGAATCGCCTGTTCCTGAATGGGGGTCGGGTTGGTGTAGCCGGTGGCCGCAACTGCAGCCAACACCTTGTCGGACAAGCCGAGATTGGAAAAAGACATCGAGCCTCTATGTCACGCGCCGATAGGCGACGGGGCCTCTATTCGACGCCGCCGTTAGGAATCGAGGGTAAAAGGCTGTGGTCGCGCTCAACCCCGAAACGGCATGCTCTAAGGAAGCTGGGGGTTTTCTGACTAGCGCCGGCCCGCGGTCAATTTCTCAGGAATCGGATGCGATCCGGCCGCGCTGCTGCGGAAGATAGGGGCGAATCCTGCAAAGTCAATGGAAGAGGGGGGCGAAGTACCGAAAAAGCTTAATGTTTTTGCATTATTTGCAGGCAACCTGTCGTCGAGCTGTCGCATTCGGGTGCTCCGAAGCACTGGCGGCCGGTCGCGGAAAGCGCTCCGGTCGAATTGTCGACGGAATTGCGGCGTGTGTTCGGCAGGGGGAGCAGCCGCGTGTGCCCCGGGGATGAACCGGTGGCGGCGTGCCGTCGACTATCCGAGGGCGGCAGCCCACGCGATGAGTGCAGGGACGGACGATGAGATCGATGCGGATGTGGCTGGCGTGCGGGCTGGCGATGCTGGCGGTGGTTCTGGCGCCGGCCGCGCATGCCGAGAAGCGCGTCGCGCTCGTGATCGGCAATAACGACTACCGGTTCGTGCCGAAGCTGCAGAAGGCCGTCAACGACGCGCGGACGATGGGCGACACGCTGAAGCAGCTCGGCTTCAACGTCATGGTCGCGGAGAATCTCAATCGCCAGCAGTTCAGCCAGACGCTGCTGGCGTTCGACAACGCCGTCGAGCCGGGCGACACCGCGTTCTTCTTCTATGCCGGTCATGGCTTCGAGATCGCGGGCCAGAACTTCCTGTTGCCGACCGACGTGCCCGCGGCCACCGAAGGCCAGGAAGAGCTGGTGCGCGACGCCTCGATCCTCGCGGACCGCGTCATCGAGCGGCTGCAGAACAAGAAGGCGCGCACCTCGATCCTGGTGTTCGATGCCTGCCGCAACAATCCGTTCGAGCGCTCGGGCACGCGCGCGGTGGCGGGCGGGGGCGGCCTGGCGCCGATGACGCAGTTGCCCGAAGGCGTATTCTCGGTGTTCTCGGCCGGCCCACGCCAGACCGCGCTCGACCGTCTCTCCAACGATGACGCCAATCCGAACTCGGTGTTCACGCGCACCTTCGCCAAGGAGCTGACGCAGCCCGGCGTCAATCTGGTGCAGGTCGCGCAGCGCACCCGCCGCGTGGTCAGCGAGCTCGCCGAGACCGTGCGGCACAAGCAGATCCCGGTCTATTTCGACCAGATGGTCGACGATGTCTTTCTCAACGGCATGGCGAAGGGGCCGGCTGCGGCCGACAAGCCGGCCGAGCCGCAGCAGAAGCTTGCGGCGCTGCCTCCCGTCTCCGCGCCGCGCATTCCGCCGGCGAACGAGAGCCTGAACGCACCGATCGCGATGTTCTCGCGCCACAATGGCGGCTGGACCGTCACCTTCTCGATCGCCGATCCGACGCTCGGCATTTCCTGGCGCATGGGCGACGCAGGAGAGTTTCGCGAGACAGGCTTCATGGACGTGCTCGATCCGCGCACGCGCAAGCGCATGCCCAATCCCTCGATCCAGCTGCCGGCGGATGCGCCCGCGGGCACCATCCAGGTCCGCTATGTCGATGCATCCGGCGAGATGCAGGGACCGTTCCCGATCCGCTTCGAGCCGGAGGCCGCGCTGGTGCACGATCAGCGCAAGATCCTCGACATGACCGCGACGAGCTGGCTGTCGTTCCGCGAGTTCAACGGCCTCCTGGTCTACTACACGCACCTGATGTCGTATCGCTGCGCCATCCGCGAGGTCCGCATCGGCATCGACACGGCGGTGCCGGACAAGGTCCTCAACATGCCCGGCTGCGACATGCGCGATCCCATTGCGATTCCCTCCAACGCCACGCCCTATTTGAAGCTGCCGCCGGCGACGAAGTTCGTCTCGGTGGAGTTGACCTATCGCGACGGCAGCGTCTCCGAGATCAAGAGCTTTCGACGCTGAGGCGTCGGCTACGCCATGATCGAATAGCCACCATCGACGGGAATCGCGGTACCGGTGACGAAGTCGGAGGCCGGCGAGCTCAGGAACGTCGCGATGCCGGCGAAGTCGTCGATGTCGCCCCACCGTGCCGCGGGCGTGCGCGCCAGCACGCGGTCGTGCAGGCCGTCGATCTGGCTACGCGCCGCGCGCGTCAGGTCGGTGTCGATCCAGCCCGGCAGAATCGCGTTGACCTGGATGTTGTCGGGCGCCCAGGCGCAGGCACAGGCGCGCGTGTACTGCACGATGCCGCCTTTGCTGGCCGCGTAGGCCGGCGCGAAGCTGGCGCCGAAGATCGACAGCATCGAGCCGATGTTGATGATTTTGCCGCCGCCGCTCGCCTTGAGGGCCGGGTAGGCGGCCTTCGAGCACAGGAACGCGCTGGTGAGATTGGTGTCGATCACCTGCTGCCACTCCTCCAGCTCGAGCACGTGCGGCGGCTTGCGAATGCTCATGCCGGCATTGTTGATGAGGATGTCGATACGACCGAGCTCGCTGGCCACGCGCGCGACCATGGCGGCGACGTCGTCCTTGTCGCTGACGTCGGCTGTGACGGCGATGGCACGGCCGCCGCGACCGGCGAGATCAGCCACCGCCGCCTGTGACTTGGCTTCGTTGCGGCCGACCACGGCAATGTCGGCGCCGGCATCGGCAAGCCCGCGCGCCATCCCCAGGCCGATTCCGCCGTTGCCTCCTGTCACGATCGCAACCTTGCCACTCAGGTCGAAGCGGCCCGCCATGTCGTGTCTCCATGTTGTTGTCAGACGTCAGCAGGTGCCCTGCCAGATCATCACCAGGCCGAGTGCACCCATGCCGACGCCGTAGCCGGCCCATTGCAGCTGGTTGATCATGAAGCTCGTCCGCGGCCATGCCACCACCCCGGTGCCCTGGCCGACCCAGAGCAGGCCGACGGCGAGCAGAAGCAGGCCGCCGATCATCAGGAATCTCCGCATGGCCACTTCCTCCCTCATCGACCGCGTCACAGCATCGGAGACGCTGCTGCCGTCTTTTTTGTGAAGTTTTATGACGAGGAGGCTAGCGGCCGCCGCGGCAGATGACCAGCGGCTCCAGCCGCCAATATCCGAGCCGAAAACAAAAAGCCCCGGATCAACCGGGGCTTTTCGCAGAATGATCGAACGACCGAGTGCGGTCTGCTCAGTACTTGACGGCCGGGCCGGTCCAGTTGAAGCGGTAGACCAGCGAGGTGCTGATGGTCTGCACCCACGGCTTGAAGCTGACCGAGTCGGTCGTCGCGAGGTTGCCGACGTCAGTACGGACCGCGATGTCCTTGCGGTCGTAGTAGGCGGCGCGATATTCGGTCTTCATGAACCAGCCCGGCGCCGAGATGCCGAAGATGTTCAGGTTGTTCTCGACGCCGCCACCGACGAACCAGCCGTTGCGGTTGAACGAGTCGGTGTGGAAGCCGGACGCCGCGCCCGTGAGGGTGGTCAGGCCAGTGCCCGACCAGTGCGAACCGGAGTAGCCGGCGTTGACGTAGGACAGCACGTTCGGCGCAACCAGGTAGCCGACGCGGGCGCCCGCGGCCCAGGCGGTTTCCATCTTGATGCGGCCGGTCAGGGCAGCGAACTGATCCTGCAGGGTGCCGCGCAGGCTGCCGAACTGGCCGTCAGCGAACAGGCCGAAAACCCAGGTCGGGTTGACCTGCCAGTCATAACCCGCACCGACCGTGCCGAGGAAGCCGTCGCCGCCGACGCGCTGATCGATCGTCACCGGCACGCCGTTGAAGTTGGTGTGCGAGTCCGCATCCCAGAGGCCGCCACCAGCGCCACCGAAGATGTAGAACCCGGTCCAGCTCGGCGCCACCGGCATCATCGGAGCCTTCACATAGGGGCGAGCCGCCAGATCAGCAGCCGAAGCGGCACCCGTGATCGCAACCAGCGCAGTGGCAGCAAGCAAAAGCTTTTTCATATTCAATTCCCCAAGATCGTCGTGTCGCAGGTGCCGGGTTGCGGCGGCGATTCCCTCGCCAGATGTGCCCGAACTATAGCCGATTGGTGCCCAAAAGCTGTTGCAGGTTGAGCACACCGGAGGGGAAAGTGCGCTGCGGGATGCGCGCGGCCCTCGTAAGTCTCTGATCAAACTAGGTGATTGCAGGTTCGCGCGAGTGAATGGAACCTGCAATCGAGGCGTGAAATCGGGTCAAAAGCTAGACGTCGAGCAGCTCGTCGCTGGCGAATTCGGCCTTTTCCGAAATGAAGGCAAAGCGGGCCTCCGCCTTGGTCCCCATCAGCCGCTCGACCGAGTCGGCGGTGCCGTCGCGATCTTCGGCGAGCAGCATCACGCGCAGCAGGGTGCGCTTGGCCGGATCCATGGTGGTTTCCTTCAATTGCGCCGGCATCATCTCGCCGAGACCTTTGAAGCGGCCGATCTCGACCTTGGCGTTGGCGTTGAACTCGCGCTTGAGGAGCTCGTCCCGGTGGGCATCGTCGCGCGCGTAGAACGTCTTGCTGCCATGGGTCAGTCGGTAGAGCGGCGGCACGGCGAGGTAGAGGTGGCCCTCGTCGATCAGCGGTCTCATCTGCCTGTAGAAGAACGTGATCAGCAGCGAGGCGATGTGGGCGCCGTCCACGTCGGCATCGGTCATGATGATGATACGCTGGTAGCGCAGATCCTCTTCGCGATACGACGTGCCCGTGCCAGCGCCGATCGCCATCACGAGGTCGGCGAGCTGGGCATTCGCCGTCAGCTTGTCCTTGCCGGCCGAGGCCACGTTGAGGATCTTGCCGCGCAGCGGCAGCACCGCCTGCTTCTTGCGGTCGCGCGCCTGCTTGGCGCTGCCGCCGGCCGAATCGCCCTCGACGATGAACAGCTCGGAGCCCTCGGTGCCGGCATCGGTGCAATCGGCAAGCTTGCCCGGCAGGCGCAGCTTCTTGGTCGCGGTCTTGCGCGCCGTCTCCTTCTCTTGGCGACGGCGGATGCGCTCCTCGGCGCGCTCGATGACGAAATCGAGCAGCCGGTTGGCCTGCACCGGATTGCCGGACAGCCAGTGGTCGAACGGGTCCTTGACGGCCTGCTCGACGATGCGCTGGGCTTCGGCGGTGGCGAGGCGGTCCTTGGTCTGGCCCTGGAATTCCGGCTCGCGCACGAACACCGAGAGCATGATGGCGGCGCCCGCCATGATGTCCTCGGAGGTGATGTTGGCCGAGCGCTTGCCCTGGCCGACGCGCTCGGCGTGGTCCTTCAGGCCGCGCAGCAGCGCGCTGCGGATGCCGGATTCGTGCGTGCCGCCGTCGGGTGTCGGAATCGTGTTGCAGTAGGACGACAGGAAGCCGTCGGCATCAGCGGTCCAGGCGACCGCCCATTCGCAGCCGCCATGGCCGCCGGTGCGGCCCGACTTGCCGGCGAAGATATCCGGGTGGACCAGCGTGTCGGCATGGATCGCCGCGGCCAGATAGTCCTTCAGGCCGCCCGGGAAGTGGAACGTCGCCTCGGGCTGGACGTCCTCGATGCCCTTCAGCAGCGACGGATCGCATTTCCAGCGGATCTCGACGCCGCCGAACAGATAGGCTTTCGAGCGCGCCATCTTGAACAGGCGCTGCGGCTTGAACGTCGCCTTGGCGCCGAAGATGGTCGGGTCGGGCTGGAAGCGCACCTTGGTGCCGCGCCGGTTGGCGACCTTGCCGACCTCCTCGAGCTTGCCCTTGGGGTGGCCGCGCTCGAAGATCATGCGGTAGAGCTTCTGGTTGCGTGCGACCTCGACCTCGAGCCGGGTCGACAGCGCGTTCACCACGGAGATGCCGACGCCGTGCAGACCGCCCGAGGTCTCGTAGACCTTGGAGTCGAACTTGCCGCCCGCGTGCAGGGTGCACATGATGATCTCGAGCGCCGACTTCTTGGGAAACTTCGGATGTGGATCGATCGGAATGCCGCGGCCGTTGTCGGTCACGGTGAGGAAGCCTTCGGCATCGAGCTCGACCTCGATGAAGGTGGCGTGGCCGGCCAGCGCCTCGTCCATCGAGTTGTCGATGACCTCGGCGAACAGGTGGTGCAGCGCCTTTTCGTCGGTGCCGCCGATATACATGCCGGGGCGGCGCCGCACCGGCTCCAGGCCCTCGAGGACCTCGATGTCACGGGCGGTGTAATCGCCCTCGGCGCTGCCTGCGCGAGCGGCTGGCTTGGCCGGAGCCTTGCCCTTGGCGGCGAACGCCGCCAAGGGGTCCGTGACGCCCTTGGCCTTGGCTTTTGCAGCTGATTTCAACGGCTTACCCATGGAATTGGATGTTGCGTGCAAGATGGAACGAATCGTTGGGCCTGACTATGCCATGGACCGGCATAAAACAATGACCCCGGGAAACAACGACGTTCACCAGCCCGCCATGTTTTGGCCGGTTCCGATCGCCGGATCGCCGCTGTTCACGCGGTTCAGCCGGTTGTTGTGACTTGAAGTGGGCGGGTTCGGTGGCGTACCAGTCTGAGCCATGGAACCGCGAAGGCCTTCAAGCACTTAAGCGCCGCGGAGCAGAAAGGCGTCGAGCAGATGGAAGATTTTGGCCGCGCGGTTGCCGACTTCGTGCGCGACCACCAGGCCTGGGCTGCTCCGATCGTCCTGCTGCTTGCCTTTGGCGAGTCCCTGGCCTTCGTCTCGCTCCTGATTCCCGCCTGGGGCGCCCTGGTCGCGATCGGCGCCCTGATCGGCGCCACCGGGATCAGCTTCTGGCCGATATGGCTGGCCGGCGGAATCGGCGCCGCGCTCGGCGACTGGGTCTCCTACTGGTTCGGCTACCGCTACAAGGACCGCGTCGCCCAGATGTGGCCGCTGTCGCGATACCCGGAGCTGCTGCCGCGCGGCGAGGCCTTCGTGCGCGATTGGGGCGTGCCGAGCATCTTCATCGGCCGGTTCTTCGGCCCGTTGCGCGCGTCGGTGCCGCTGGCGGCGGGCATTTTCGAGATGCCCTACATGGTGTTCCAGATCGCCAACTTCGTGTCGGCGCTGGTGTGGTCGGCGGTGCTGCTGTTGTTCGGCGACATCATCGGGCGCACCATGGAATGGCTGTGGCATGCGGTCTGACGCCAGCCCCGAACGGGCCGGGCCGACGTGCGAGCTTGACGCAGGAACCCTGCGGCCCTATAGGCCTGCCCCCATGATCAACGCAGCGACCAACATGATCGCCGAAATGCGCCGTCGTACCTCCGCGGTACGGGCGATGATCTGCGTCTAGATCACAGCCCCTGCCGCCGGATCCGTCCCGCGGCAAACTTTCTCCTTGCAGCGCGATCGATCAGGCGGCTCCTTCGTCCAGCAGGAGTTTTCCGATGTACACGCCACCGCCCTTCAAGCCCGATCGCGCCGCGAGCCTCGGCTTTGCGGAGGCGCGCGGCTTCGGCACGGTCTGCGCGTGGGACGGCACTAGGCCGATTGCGTCCTCCGTGCCGTTTCACCTGGGGGCGCTGAACGACGGCACGCCGCAGGCGTTCTTCCACGTCGCCCGCGGCAATCCGCTGGCGAAGCTCGCCGACGGCGCGACGCGGTGGCTGCTCGCCGTCAACGGCGCCGATGCCTATGTGTCGGCCGACTGGTACGTCTCGCCCGATCAGGTGCCGACCTGGCTTTATCAGGCGGTGCATCTGACCGGCCCGGCGCGCATCCTGTCGGAGGCGGAGCTTGCAGAGCAGGTGGATGCGGTCAGCGCCAAGTTCGAGCAATGGCTGTTGCCGAAGGCGCCGTGGACCTCGGGCAAGATGAGCGCTGGCCGGCTCGAGGCGATGCGCAAGGCGATCGTCGGCATCGTGATGACGATCGACGAGGTCGAGGGCAGCTTCAAGCTCAACCAGCATAAGTCGGAAGCCGATTATGCGGCAGTCGCGACCCGGCTCGGGGAGCGGCCCGACATCGGCTCGCAACAGATATCGTCTCTCATGCGGCAGGCGCGGCCCCAGGCCTTTGCCGGCGAAACCCAGACCTAAGGAGCGTGCCATGACCGTGATCGACAGCAATTTGCCGAAAGCTCACATCACCTCCGGGACTGCGACACGCGCCGTGTTCGTCGACGGCGGCTCGGGCACGACCGGCCTGGGAATCGCCGAGCGGCTCCGGCACCAGCCGGATATCGTCGTGAAGACGATCGCCGAGGACAAGCGCAAGGATCCGGCAGCCAAGCGGGCGCTGATGGCCGAGGTCGATCTCGTCATCCTTTGCCTGCCCGATGACGCCGCCAAGGAGACGGTGGCGCTGATCGACGGCATGGGCAGCTCTGCGCCGAAGGTGCTGGACGCGTCGACCGCCTATCGCGTCGCGCCGGACTGGGCCTATGGCTTTCCCGAGCTCGCCGCCGATCAGGCCGACAAGATCCGCAATGCACGCAAGGTCTCCAACCCCGGCTGCTATCCCACCGGTGGCATCGCGCTGTTGCGGCCATTGGTCGATGCCGGCCTGCTGCCGCAGGACTATCCGGTGACGGTGAATGCCGTCAGCGGCTATTCCGGCGGCGGCAAGACCATGATCGCGGCCTTCGAGAACGGCACCGCGCCGAGCTTCGAGCTGTACGGCCTCGGCCTCGAGCACAAGCATCTGCCCGAATTGCAGCTCTATTCGCGGCTGACCCGGCGGCCGATCTTCATTCCCTCGGTCGGCAACTACCGGCAGGGCATGCTGGTCTCCGTGCCGCTGCAGCTCGACGCCCTGCCGGGCAGGCCGTCGGGCTCGGACCTGCAGGCGGCCCTGGCGAAGCACTATGCCGGCAGCCAATACGTCTCGGTGATGCCGCTCGACGGCGCGGCGGCCAAGAGCGGCCGGCTCGAGCCGGAGGCGCTGAACGAGACCAACGAGCTCGAGCTCTACGTCTTCTCCAGCGACAAGCATCATCAGGCGGTGCTGGTGGCGCGGCTCGACAATCTCGGCAAGGGCGCATCGGGCGCGGCCGTGCAGAACATGCGGCTGATGCTCGGACTGCCCGATCTCGTGAGCTGAGATCGATCTGGATCATCCGGTCGCGGAAGCGCCGGGCACGATCGGCAACATCATGCGACGGCCTGCGTTCCGCCGGCCGCGCTGTGCAATGACGCACGCTGAGGAATGGGCAGACCCATGACCGCCACCGATTTGAACGCGCTGCCCGTCACCGTCAACGACGTGCGCGCCGCCGCGGAAACCATCGGCGGCGCCGTGCTCGCGACGGCCTGCAACCAGAGCAGGACGCTCGGCGAGATCTGCGGCTGCAACGTCTGGCTCAAATTCGAGAACCTGCAGTTCACCTCCTCGTTCAAGGAGCGCGGCGCGCTGAACCGGCTGAATGCGCTGTCCGCCGGGCAGCGCGAACGCGGCGTGATCGCGATGTCGGCCGGCAACCACGCGCAGGGCGTCGCCTACAATGCGCGGCGTCTCGGCATTCCCGCGACCATCGTGATGCCGGTGGGCACGCCGATGGTGAAGGTGGAGAACACCAAGCGGCACGGCGCCGAGGTCGTGATTTCCGGCGCCACCCTGGAAGAGGCGGGGGCATTTGCCAGGGAGCACGGTGCGGCCAAGGGCATGACCATGATCCACCCGTACGACGATCCGCTGATCATCGCCGGGCAGGGCACGGTGGCGCTGGAGATGCTCGCGGTGGTCCCCGAGCTCGATACGCTCGTGGTGCCGATCGGGGGCGGCGGGCTGATCTCTGGCATGGCGGTCGCGGCGCGCGCCATCAAGCCGGGCCTGCGCATCGTCGGCGTGCAGGCCGAACTCTATCCCTCCATGTACAACGCCGTCCGCAACAGCCAGCTGCCGATGCGCGGTGATACGCTGGCCGAGGGCATCGCGGTGAAGTCGCCGGGCCGGATCACGACCGAGATCATCCGACAGCTCGTCGATGACATATTGCTGGTCACCGAGCCGCAGATCGAGCGTGCGCTGGCGACCTTGATCTCGATCGAGAAGACAGTGGTCGAAGGCGCCGGCGCCGTCGGTCTCGCCGCCGTGCTCGCGCATCCTGCGCAGTTTGCCGGACGCAATGTCGGCCTGGTGCTGAGCGGCGGCAACATCGATACCCGGTTGATCGCCTCGGTCCTGACCCGCGAGCTGGCGCGTGAGGGGCGGCTGACGCAGTTGTCGATCGACATCGTCGACCGCCCGGGACAGCTCGCGGCCGTCTCCACCCTGCTTGCGGATGCGGGCGCCAACATCATCGAGGTCTCGCACCAGCGCACCTTCTCGGACCTGCCGGCGAAGGCGACCCTGCTGGAGCTGGTGATCGAGACGCGCGACCAGGCCCACCTCAACGACGTGATGGCAAAACTCGTCGCCGCCGATTTCAAGGCACGGTGCACCTGAGCGTCATACGGTCCACGGCATATTCTCTTGCGCAGTCGGCGCCAGCTCGCGCCGGTCGGTCCCCGCCTTCCCAGCTCAGCTAGCCGTCTCTCCCGCCTGCAATACGTATCGCAAACGCGAACACCTCATCCTTGAGGTTCTCACTGTCAGAATTTCAGTTGCGCACCTCAGAAAATGAGGACAGGATTACCGCAACAAAGAAGACGGTTGGGAGGATTCCGATGGGACTGCTCGCGAAGCTGGGACTCGCCGCTGCCGCATGCCTGCTTGGTGCGACCGCCGCAAGCGCCGACACCACGGTGAAATGGCTGCATATCGAGGTCAATCCGGCCCAGGTGAAGATCTGGGAGGAGGTGGCCCGCGCCTACGAGGCGTCGCATCCCGGCACCAAGATCGAGATGCAGTTCCTCGAGAACGAGGCCTACAAGGCCAAGCTGCCGACCATCCTGCAATCCAAGGACCGGCCGAACATCATCTACAGCTGGGCCGGCGGCGTGCTGAAGGCGCAGATCGAGGCCGGCGTCCTCGAGGACATCACCGACCAGGTGAAGGGTTACAGCGACAGCGTGACGCCGGCAGCGCTCGCGGCCTTCACCGACAACGGCCATGTCTACGGCCTGCCGATCTCGCTGTCGCAGGTCGGCTTCGTCTGCAACAAGGAGCTGATGGCCAAGGCGAAGGTCGATCCGGCTGCCATCAAGAGCTGGGATGATCTGCTGGCGGCCGTGAAGGCGTTGAAGGCCGCGGGCGTGACCCCGATCGTCGTCGGCGGCGCCGACAAATGGCCGCTGCATTTCTACTGGACGCATCTGGCGGTGCGCATCGGCGGCAAGCCGGCATTCGACGCGGCGTTGCGCGGCGAGAATGGCGGCTTTGCTGGCGATACCTTCGTCAAGTCCGGCGAGCTGTTCAAGCAGCTCGTCGATCTCCAGCCGTTCCAGAACGGCTTTCTTGGCTTCAAGAATCCGCAGGCCGTCGGCTATTTCGGCGACGGCAAGGCGGCCATGACGCTCGCGATCAGCTCCGTCTACAACCTGCAGCGGGCGCTCGCCGCCGACAAGGTGGGCCTCAGCGAAGACAAGATCTGCTGGTTCGATTTTCCGGTCGTGCAAGGCGGCAAGGGCGCGCCGACGGATACGCTCGGCGGCATCACCGGCTGGCTGGTCACCAAGGGCTCGCCCAAGGAAGCGGTCGATTTCCTGAAGTACTTCATCTCCAAGGACGTCCAGACCCGGCTGGCGGCAGGGAATTTCATCATTCCGGTGGTGCAGGGCGCCGACGCCGGCCTCAACAATTCCTTCATGAAGCTGATCGCGTCCAATCTGGCAAAATCGAACTATCACCAGAACTTCTATGACCAGAGCCTGGGTCCCTCCGTCGGCCGTGTCGTGAATGACGTCTCCGCGGAGATTGCCGGCGGCAGCATGACCCCGCAGGACGCCGCCCAGGCGATCGAGGCGGCGCGGAAGCAGGGCAACTGACGTGGCGCGGCCGATCGCGGGCTCGCCGGCGATGGTGTCGCCGGCATCGCTCTCCGCGCGCGCGGTGCGCGGCCCGAGCTGGGACGGCCGCTTCACCGTCCTGGTCCTGTTCCTGCCGCCGGCGCTGCTGCTGTTCACGCTGTTCGTGGTGCTGCCGATCGGCGAGGCCGCCTGGTACTCCGGCTTCAACTGGAACGGATTCGGACGGCCGACCCATTGGATCGGCTTCGACAACTACCGCTTCGTGCTGGAGACGCGCGCCTTCTGGCTCGCGCTGCGCAACAACGGCCTGATCATTGCGGTCTCGCTCTGCGTCCAGCTGCCGCTGGCGTTGACACTGGCCCTGATGCTCGCGGAGCGGTTTCGCGGCGCGGTCGCGCTGCGCATGCTGTTCTTCATGCCCTATATCCTCGCCGAGATCGCGACCGGGCTGATCTTCAGCTTCGTCTATGACGGCGATTACGGCCTGGTCGCGTCGATCTGGCGCAGCTTCGGCGCCGAGCCGCCGCATCTGCTGGCCTCGACCGACACGGCGATGCTGGCGGTGCTGATCGTGATCGTCTGGAAGTATTTCGGCTTCCACATGATGCTGTTCATCGCGGCGCTGCAAAGCATCGACAAGAGCCTGATCGAGGCGGCACGGATCGACGGAGCCACCCGGACGCAGAGCCTGCGCCATGTCGTCATCCCCTTGCTCTATCCGACGATCCGGCTGTCGGTGTTCTTCGCCATCGTCGGCTCGCTGCAGCTGTTCGATCTCGTGATGCCGCTGACCCGCGGTGGCCCCGCCGACTCCTCGAACACGATGGTGAGCTTCCTCTACAACAACGGCATCTCCCGCATGCGGGTCGGCTATGGCAGCGCCATCGGTGTCATCCTGTTCGTGATCTGTGTGACATTTGCCTTCACCTACAAGCGATGGTTCATGCGCGATGAATAGTGCCGAGACGAGCCAAGCGCCGTTCGATCCCGCCGTGCTGTTCAAGGCGGTGTTCCTCGCGATCGTCGCCATCTTCGTGCTGGTGCCGCTGCTCGCGACGCTGCTGGGCGGCTTCAAGTCGCTCGGGGAACTGCGCGTCAATCCGTTTGGCCTGCCGCAGCGCTGGGAGTGGCAGAATTATGCCGACATCCTGTTCTCCGGGCGCTACTGGCAGCTGCTGCGCAACTCGCTGATCATCTCCACGCTGACGGTGGTCCTGACTCTCATCGTCGCGTCGATGGCGGCCTTCACCTTTGCTCATGTCCGATTCTACGGCAGCTCGATGCTGTTGAGCTATCTGACGCTCGGCCTGCTGTTTCCGGCGGCGACCGCGGTGTTGCCGCTGTTCATCAAGGTGCGCGATCTCGGGCTGCTGGACACCTATTTCGGCGTCGCGCTGCCGCAGGTCGCCTTCAGCCTTGCGATGAGCGTGCTGCTGCTGCGCCGCTTCTTCAAGGACATCCCCTACGAGCTGCTCGAGGCCGCGCTGGTCGACGGCTGCAGCTACGTCAAATTCTTCCGCTATGTGACGCTGCCATTGTCGCGCCCGATCCTGGCGACCGTGGGCACCATCACTTTCGTGAACAGCTGGAACGCCTATCTGTTGCCGCTCGTGATGCTCAACACCGACGCGCTGTATCCCTGGCCGCTCGGCATCATGGTCTATCAGGGCGAATATTCCTCCGAGTGGCACCTGATCCTCGCCTTCATCACCCTGACCATCCTGCCCACGATCGTCCTTTTCCTCCTGGCGCAGAAGCACATCGTTGCCGGCCTGACATCGGGCGCGGTCAAGGGATGAACGAGACCTCACGGAGACCCCAATGAGAAAAGTCGGCATCGGCATCATCGGCTGCGGCAACATCAGCACGGCGTATCTGAAGGCCGCGCAGCGCTTTCCCGTTCTGGACATCAAGGCGCTCGCCGACATGCGCAGCGACGCCGCCGAGCGGCAGGGCGCGGCCTTCGGCCTGCCGGCGATGCGGGTCGATCAATTGCTGAAGCGCGATGACGTCGAGATCGTCATCAATCTCACCGTGCCGCTCGCCCATACCGACGTCAGTCTCGCCGTGCTGAACGCCGGCAAGCACGTGCATTCCGAGAAGCCGCTGGGCATCGACGTCGCCGAGGCCCGCAAGGTGATCGAGCTTGCCGCGCAGAAGAATCTCCGCGTCGGCTGCGCGCCCGACACCTTCCTGGGCGGCGGACACCAGACCGCACGCAAGCTGATCGACGACGGCGCGATCGGCACACCCGTGGCCGGTAGCGCCTTCTTCGGCTGCCCCGGCCATGAGCGCTGGCATCCCGCGCCGGGCTTCTATTATCTGCGCGGCGGCGGGCCGATGCTCGACATGGGGCCGTACTACATCACCGATCTCGTGCAACTGCTCGGCCCGGTGGCGAGCGTGATGGGCTCGACCGCGCGCCCGCGAGCGGAGCGCCTCGTCACCAGCCAGCCGATGAGCGGCACGCTGATTCCGGTCGAGGTGCAGACGCACGTCGCAGGCACGCTCGAATTCGAAAGCGGTGCAGTGGTCTCGGTCACGATGAGCTTCGACGTCCCGAAGCACCGGCACGCCCCCATCGAGATCTATGGCGACGAGGGCAGCATGCTGGTGCCGGACCCCAACCGCTTCGGCGGCGAGGTCCAGGTCGCCAGGACCGGCGGCGACTGGCAGACGATGCCGTTGACGCATGGTCACATCGACGGCGAGTTCCGCTCCATCGGCGTCGCCGACATGGCGACCGCGATCCTGAACGACCGGCCGCATCGCGCCAGCGGCGCGCTCGCGTTCCACGTGCTGGAGGTCATGGAAGCGTTCCAGACCTCCGCAAACGAAGGCCGGCGGGTCAAGATCGAGAGCCGCGTGGAGCGGCCGGCGATGTTGCCGGTTGGACGCGACACCGGACAGATCGACTGAGGACAGAGACATGCGCAAGGCAATGATTGTGTGGGGCGGCTGGCCGGGACATGACCCCGATCTCTGTGCCTCGATGATCCGCGGCTGGCTCAAGGCGGAAGGCTTCGAGGTGCGGATCGAGACCACGACGGCTGCATTCGCAGATCCTGCGATCCACGATCTGTCGCTGATCATCCCGATCTACACGATGTCCAAGATCGAGAAGGCGGAAGCGCTCAATCTCTGCGCGGCGGTGCGCAGCGGCGTTGGGCTCGCCGGCCATCATGGCGGCATGTGCGATGCCTTCCGCGATTCGGTCGACTACCAGTTCCTGTGCGGCGGGCAATGGGTCGCCCATCCCGGCAATATCATCGACTACCGGGTCGACTTGACCCGGCCGGACGATCCCATCATGAAGGGCCTGACAAGTTTCGAGCACCGTTCCGAGCAGTATTACATGCACGTCGACCCGGCCAACGAGGTGTTGGCGACCACGACCTTCACCGGAGAGCACGCCCCGTGGATCGAGGGGGTGGTGATGCCGGTGGTCTGGAAGAAGCGCTACGGCGCGGGCAGGGTGTTCTATTCCTCGCTCGGCCACCGCGCTTACGAGCTCGACGTGCCGGAGATCCGGACGTTGATGACCCGCGGCATGTTATGGGCGGCGCGCGAGTGACGGCTGACGCGAACCCGTTGCCGGTCCGGGCCACGCTGGAGGACGTCGCGCGGACGGCGGGCGTGTCGCTCGCCACCGTCGACCGCGTCATCAACCGGCGCGAGGGCGTGCGTGCCAAGACCGTTGCCCGGGTGGAGGCCGCTGTTGCCAAGCTGGGTTATCGCGCCGACGTCGCCGCGGCACGGCTCGCGCGCGGCCAGAGCTTCCGCTTTGCCTTCGTGCTGCCGACCGGTGGCAACAGCTTCATGACCGTCCTGACCGAGCAGGTCCAGCGCACGGCGGAGTGGCTGGCCGGCCAGCGCGGCTTCATCGATATCCTCCACGTCGACGTGTTCGATCCTGACGTGCTGGCCGGTGCGCTGGAGAACCTGTCGCCGGCCTATCAGGGCGTTGCGGTCATCGCGCTCGATCACCCCAGAGTGCGCGCCGCGATCGACGAGCTCACCGCGCGCGGTGTCGCGGTGGTGACCCTGGTCTCGGACGCGCCCAGCTCGCGCCGCCTGCATTATGTCGGGATCGACAATCCGGCCGCGGGGCGAACCGCCGCCACCCTGATGGGACGCTATCTCGGCGGTCGCGAGGGAACGGTCGCGGTGATCGCGGGCTCTCTGTCGCTGCGCGATCATGCCGAGCGGCAGTTCGGCTTCAACCAGATCCTCTCCAGCGAATATCCGAACCTGCGGGCGCTGCCCGTGATCGAGGGCCGCGACGACAGCGAGCGCACGCGGGAGCTGACCGCGGCGCTGCTCGCGCGCCATGCGGATCTGCTCGGCATCTATTGCTGCGGCGCCGGCAATCGCGGCATCGCCGATGCCCTGGAGGCCTCAGGGCGGGCTCGCGAGGTGGTGTGGATCACGCATGAGCTGACCCAGCACACCAGGAGGTTCCTGGTCCGCGGCACGTGCGACGCCATCATCAACCAGGATCCCGGCCACGAGGCGCGCTCGGCGGCGCGCGTCCTGCTCGCGCACTGCTCGGGGGAGCCGATCAGTCCCGATCAGGAGCGCATCCGCATCGATATCTTCCTGCGGGACAATCTGCCCTAGCGGATCGCTAGAGCCAGCCGAAGATCGCGACCGCGAGCACAGCCTGTGCCGCGAAGCCGACCACGAACGCCAGCGTCCGGAACACCGGCAGGCCGATCGCGTAGACGATGACGTGAGCGACGCGCGACCAGAAATAGACGGCGCAGGCCAGCACGGTCCATTTGGTCGAATAGTCGATCGCATTGAGGATCAGCACCAGCGGCGCGAAGATCACGAGGTTCTCGACCGCATTGTCGTGCGCGAACATCAGCCGCGTGGCCCACGGTGCGTGCGGCTTGTCGTTGCGGGAGGGATTGGCCATGGCGCCCGTGAGGCCGCGGACCTGGCAGCGGTTCAGGATGTAGGGAACCCACAGCAGGCCGGTCAGAATGACCGTGAGCGTCAGCCAGAACAGTTCGCGCGTCATCGAGATCCCCTCAACTGATTCCCGTCCCGTCCCGGCGGGACGGAGCGGTTATAGTCAATCGCGGCGGATCACGCTATGCGCGGACGCGGACATAGGAGCCCGGCGCATCCTCGAGCGGTGGATAGGCCTCGCTGCCGACGTCGCGTGCGGGAACTTCTTCCGGATCCAGCTGGCTCAGCCATTCGCGCCAGTCCGGCCACCACGAGCCCTTGTGCTCCTGCGCGCCCTTCATCCAGTCCTTCAGCGAGATGTCGTGGATCTGGTCATTGGTCCAGTACTGATACTTGCCGGAGGAGGGCGGGTTGACGACGCCGGCGATGTGGCCCGAGCCCGACAGCACGTACTTTACCGGACCGCCGAAGAATTGCGATCCGTACAGCACGGAGTCGGCCGGCGCGATGTGGTCCTCGCGGGTGGCGAGATTGTAGACCGGCACCTTCACCTTGGAGAGGTCGAGCAGCGTGTTGTCGAGCACCATGGTGCCCTGCGTCAGCCGGTTCTCCAGATAGCAGTTGCGCAGATAGTAGGAATGGTTCGCCGCCGACATCCGCGTGGCGTCCGAATTCCAGTGCAGCAGGTCAAACGCCTGCGGCGCCTGGCCCTTCAGGTAATTGTTGACGACGTAGGACCAGATCAGGTCGTTCGAGCGCAGCATGTTGAAGGCCATCGCCATCTTGCTGCCTTCGAGCACGCCCGAGGCCTGCATGTCGCGTTCCAGCGCCGAGATCTGGGTCTCGTCGACGAACACCAGGAGATCGCCGGCATGGGTGAAGTCGACCTGTGCGGCCAGGAAGGTCGCGGAGGTCACGCGCTGGCGGCGCTTGTCGGCGAGCCAGGCCAGCGTCGTCGCCAGCATGGTGCCGCCGACGCAATAGCCCATCGTGTGCACCTTCATCTCGCCCGTCACCTTCTCGATGACGTCCATCGCGGTGAGCGGACCTTCCTTCATGTAGTCCTCCCAGGTCTTGGTCCCGAGCTTCTTGTCGGGATTGACCCAGGAGATCACGAACACCGTGAGGCCCTGATCGACGCACCATTTGATGAAGGATTTCTCGGGGCGCAGATCGAGGATGTAGAACTTGTTGATCCAGGGCGGCACGATCAGCAGCGGCGTGCGCAGCACGTTCTCCGTCGACGGCGCGTACTGGATCAGTTGCATCATGTCGTTCTGGAAGATGACCTTGCCCGGCGTCGTCGCCATGTTGACGCCGACCTCGAGATTGGCCGGGTCGGACTGGCGAATCTTGAGCGAGCCCTTGCCGGCCTCGATGTCCTCCGCGAGCATCTGCATGCCACGCACCAGGTTATCGCCGCTCGACGCCACCGTCTGCCGCAGCACCTCGGGATTGGTCAGAACGAAATTCGAGGGCGCCAGCGCATTGGTGATCTGGTTGACGTAGAACTCGGCCTTCTTGCGCGTGTGCGGATCGAGGCCTTCGGCATTGTGGACGAGGTCCTGCGCCCATTGCGTCGTCAGCAGATAGGCCTGCATCACGAAATCGAAGAACTGGTTCGACTTCCATTCCGGATCGGCGAAGCGCTTGTCGCGCGGCGAGGGCGAAATGGCCGGGGGCGCGTCTTCGCCGGCGAGACGGCGCGCGGCCGAGCCCCACAAATCGAGATAGCCCTTGGCGATCTTGGTCTGGACGTCGCTGGCGCGATCCTTGTCCGACAGCCAGTAGTCGGCGACCGCGGTGAAGGATTTGACGACCTCGGTCAATTCGGTCGGTGGCCGGTCCTGAACCTCGCCGGTCTCGCGCGGCTTCAGATAGGCGGACAGCGCCTTGCCGCTGCTTTCCATGGCCTTCGCGATGTTCATCGCGAACGCTTCCGCATCGAATGTTTTTTCTGGATTGCTGCTGTTCTGAACGTCGGTCATGGCTCGATCACACTATCGCGTCGGGATCGTTTCGTCACCGCGCGAGATCAATAATCCGCGAGTTTGCGGCAAATTCGATTTCTGATTGTTGCGGTGCGAAAAAATCTCTCGCTTCCGACATCATGATCACGTAGCTGGATGAAATTCCTGTTCAAGCCGGTCACGTTTCGAGTGACAATTGGTTGTGCTGCGGCAAAATGCGCCGCGCTGCGGTCGGGCCGGGGACCGTCGACTGGAAGTTGGGGGCTGAGGGACGTGCGCGTGGGGACGCAGGGGCGAGGTTGGAGGTCGGGACGGCGCGCCCTTGTTGCGGGGCTCGTCGTGTTCGGCGCGCTCGCGCTTGCCGGGTGCTCCAGTCCAATCGCGGACATGCCTTCGCTCGACGCGGATGCCGTCGCTCGACCCAAGGAGCCGGGTGGGTATCTGCCCGTCAACGACGTGCCGCGCGACCGCGATGCGCCGATCATCTCGCCGCAGGAGCGCGACAAGATCGAAAAGGAGCTGCTCGCGGCGCGCGACCGCCAGGCTTCGGCGGGGACCAGCGTCAGGCCCAAATGACCGGCCCGGGACAAAGGCTGGGCGATCGGCCGCGTGGCGCGGCGTAATTGTCTGGCGCGGCGCGGCGGCCATGATAAAACAACCGGAATCAACACCTCCGCGTGTCGTTGCCAGCCAAGCCGCGAGCCCGTGCTAAACTCCTGATCCAGCACCGGTTTCAAGGCATGGCGAACGCCGCCGCAGCGCCAGCCCTGCTGGCGAATCCGCCCCCGGTTGCCGGAGCCGAGAGACCCATGGAAGATTTTTACCGCATCCGCCGTTTGCCGCCTTACGTGTTCGAGCAGGTCAACCGGGCCAAGGCGGCCGCGCGGAATGCCGGGGCCGACATCATCGATCTCGGCATGGGCAATCCGGATCTGCCGGCGCCGCCGCACGTGCTGGAGAAGCTCAAGGAGACCCTGGGCAAGCCGCGGACCGACCGCTATTCGGCCTCGCGCGGCATCGTCGGACTGCGCCGGGCGCAGGCCGGCTATTACGACCGCCGTTTCGGGGTGAAGCTCAATCCCGACACTCAGATCGTGGCGACCTTGGGCTCGAAGGAAGGTTTTGCCAACGTCGCGCAGGCGATCACCGCACCGGGCGATGTCATCCTCTGCCCGAATCCGAGCTATCCGATTCACGCCTTCGGTTTCCTGATGGCGGGCGGCGTGATCCGCTCGGTGCCGTCCGAGCCGACCCCGCAATTCTTCGAGGCGGCCGAGCGCGCGATCATCCATTCCATTCCGAAGCCGCTGGCGCTGATCGTCTGCTATCCGAGCAACCCGACCGCCTATGTCGCGAGCCTCGACTTCTATCGCGACCTCGTCGCATTCGCGAAGAAGCACGAGATCCTGATCCTCTCGGACCTCGCTTATGCCGAGGTGTATTTCGACGACAAGAACCCGCCGCCGTCGGTGCTGCAGGTGCCCGGCGCGATGGATGTCGCCGTCGAATTCACCTCGATGTCTAAGACCTATTCGATGGCCGGCTGGCGCATGGGCTTTGCCGTCGGCAACGAGCGCATCATCGCGGCGCTCGCGCGCGTCAAATCGTACCTCGACTACGGCGCGTTCACGCCGGTCCAGGTGGCGGCCACCGCTGCGCTCAACGGCCCCGACGACTGCATCCGCGAGATGCGCGACGTCTATCGCAAGCGCCGCGACACGCTGGTCGAGTCGTTCGGCCGGGCCGGCTGGGAGATCCCGTCGCCCGAGGCCTCGATGTTCGCCTGGGCGCCGCTGCCGGAGAAGTTCAAGAGCCTCGGCAGCATGCAGTTCGCGACGCTCATGGTCGAGAAGTCCGGCGTCGCGGTGTCGCCGGGCGTCGGCTTCGGCGAGCATGGCGAGGGCTATGTCCGCATCGCGATGGTCGAGAACGAGCAGCGCATTCGGCAGGCCGCGCGCGGTGTCCGCCGCTTCCTTGAAAGCGGGATCGAAACGTTGCACAACGTCGTTCCCATCGCCAACCGGCGCTGAGCCCTCCCGTACTTTCCTTTCGACAGGTTCTTTGATTCCATGGTCGCACCCCTGAGAGTGGGCATCGCGGGCCTCGGCACCGTGGGTGTCGAGGTCGTTCGTCTCATCGAGCGTCAGGCGCGCGTGCTGACCGAGCGGACGGGGCGCCCGGTCAAGGTTGTCGCCGTGACGGCGCGGTCGAAGGCCAAGAAGCGCGGCATCGATCTGTCCGGCATCACCTGGGCCAAGGATGCGCTGGCGCTTGCCTCGGATCCGGAGGTCGATTGCCTGGTCGAGCTGATGGGCGGCGCCGGCGATCCTGCGCTGTCGGCGATCGACACCGCGCTGAAGGCCGGCAAGTCGGTGGTGACCGCCAACAAGGCGCTGATCGCAAAGCACGGTCTGAAGCTCGCCAAGGCGGCCGAGAAGCATGGCGGCGCGCTGAATTTCGAGGCGGCCGTCTGCGCCGCCATTCCGGTGATCAAGACCCTGCGCGAGGGTCTCGCCGGCACCGGCATCAGCCGCGTCTATGGCATCCTCAACGGCACCTGCAACTACATCCTGACCCGGATGGAGCAGGAAGGGCTGTCGTTCGACGAGTGCCTGAAGGACGCCCAGCGCCTCGGCTATGCCGAGGCCGATCCGTCGTTCGACATTCATGGCCACGACACCGCGCAGAAGCTCGCGATCCTCGCGAGCCTCGCCTTCGGCACCCAGGTGGCGGAGAAATCCATCTATGTGGAAGGCATCTCCTCGATCGCCCCGGAGGACCTGAAGGCGGCGGCCGAGCTCGGCTACCGCGTCAAGCTGCTCGGCGTCGCCGTGCGGACCGCCAAGGGCATCGAGCAGCGGGTGCATCCGACGATGGTGCCGAAATCCTCCTCGATCGCCCAGGTGATGGGCGTCACCAACGCGGTCACGATCGACGGCGACGGTATCCCGCCGATCACGCTGGTCGGTCCGGGAGCAGGGGGCGCCGCGACGGCCTCCGCGGTCGTGGCCGATATCGCCGATGTCGCGCGCGGCATCCGCGCCGCGCCGTTCGGCCGCCCGGTCGAGAAGCTGCAGGCGACCGAGAAGGCGCCGATGGAGCGGCACGAGGGTGGCTATTACATCCGCCTGATGGCGCGTGACCATGCCGGCACCGCCGCCACCATCGCCACCCGGCTGGCCGAGCAGAAGATCTCGATCGAATCGATCGTGCAGCGCCATCCCAACGGCAGCGAGCCGGCGAAGACGGCCGGCAAGTCGGCGCCGGTGCCGGTCATCCTGATCACCTATGCGACACACGAGGATGCCGTGCATCGCGCGCTCCAGGCGGTGCAGCGCGACAAGGTCATCAGCGGCAAGCCCCAGGTGATCCGGATCGAGAAGAACTAGCGCGTGATGCCCAGGGAACCGCTTGTCCCTGCTCAAACAAACGCGTGGCGTTTGGTATAGGTTCATGCTCAAACCGGGACAGTAGACAGGCGGGGAGCGGCCTTTCGTGCCGTCCGCCTGACCCGGATGCCGCCCTTGGGGGGCGGCGTGCGAGCGGTAGATTTTGATGGCGGATGTCCGCCTTGACGTCTTGAGGAGTTGATCGATGTCGACGCAGATTTCTGTCCCGCAACAATTGCTGCTCGAGCGCATCCTGACGCTGGAGCTGGTGCGCGTGACCGAACGGGCGGCGGTGTCGGCGGCGCGGCTGCGCGGCCACGGCCAGGAGAAGCCGGCCGACCAGGCGGCCGTGGATGCGATGCGCCGCGAGCTCAACAAGCTGCCGATCGAAGGCACGGTCGTGATCGGCGAGGGCGAGCGCGACGAAGCGCCGATGCTCTACATCGGCGAGAAGGTCGGCCTCAATGCCGGCCCCAAGGTCGACATCGCGGTCGATCCGCTCGAGGGGACGACCTTGTGCGCCAAGAACATGCCGGGCGCGATCGCGACCATGGCGATGGCCGATGGCGGCACCTTGCTGCACGCCCCCGACGTCTACATGCAGAAGATCGCGGTCGGCCCCGGCTACGCCAAGGGCGTCGTCGACATCGACGCGACGCCGGCCGACAACGTGCGCCGGCTCGCCAAGGCCAAGGGCGTCGAGCCCGGCGCGATCACGGTGCTGGTGCTCGACCGTCCACGCCATGCCGACATCATCCAGGGCGTCCGCTCGACCGGCGCCGCGGTGCGCCTGATCACCGACGGCGACGTCGCCGGCGTGATCCACTGCGCCGACCCGGACAATACCGGCGTCGACATGTATCTCGGCACCGGCGGCGCGCCTGAGGGCGTGCTGGCCGCGGTGGCGCTGCGCTGCATCGGCGGCCAGATGCAGTGCCGCCTGATCCTCGACACCGAGGAGAAGCGCGAGCGCGCCCACAAGATGGGCGTTGGTGATCCCAAGATGATCTACGGCATCGAGGACATGGCCCGCGGCGACTGCCTGTTCGCGGCGACCGGCGTCACCACCGGCTCGCTGCTCTCCGGCGTCAAGTTCCGCAAGGACGGCGTCATCGAGACCGAGACCGTCGTGATGCGCTCGGTCACTGGCACGGTGCGCTACATCCGCGCCGAGCACCGCCAGTTGGCGAAGTTCCACCTCGACTAATCCAACCCTGTCATTCCGGGGCACGCGACTTGTCCGCCGAAGCTCGTAGAGCGACGGCGAAAGCGTGAACCCGGAATCCCGAGCTCGCAGATCGAGATTCCGGGTCTGCGCGCTTCGCAGGCATCCCGGAATGACGAAGTCGGGGAGCGATTCAGCATGTCCGATCTGTCCATGGTCAAGGCGCTGGTGTTCGACGTGTTCGGCACCGTCGTCGACTGGCGCACCAGCCTGATCAACGACTTCACCGCGTGGTCGAAGACCCGCGGCATCCAGGGCGACTGGACCGCGCTGGTCGATGGCTGGCGCGGGCTCTATGTCGGCTCGATGGACGAGGTCCGCAAGCACCCCGAGCGCGGCTACGTCATCCTCGACGTCCTGCATCGCCGTTCGCTGGAGACGCTGGTCGCCAAGCTCGGCATCACCGGGCTCACCGAAGCCGATCTCGATCATCTCACCCGCGGCTGGCACCGGCTGCATCCGTGGGCCGACAGTGTCGCCGGCCTGACCCGGCTGAAGTCCAAATACATCATCGCGCCGCTCTCCAACGGCAACGTCGCGCTCCTCACCAACATGGCGAAGTTCGCAGGCCTTCCGTGGGACCTGATCCTCTCCGCCGAGCTGTTCGCGCACTACAAGCCCGACCCCGAGACCTATCTCGGCGCCGCGCGTCTGCTGGGTCTTGCGCCCGGCGAGGTGATGATGGTCGCCGCGCACAACAACGATCTCGAGGCGGCACAACGTTACGGCCTGAAGACCGCCTTCGTCGCCCGTCCCACTGAATACGGCCCGCTGCAGAGCCGCGACTTCGACGCCACCGGGGCCTGGGACATCGTTGCCGATGATTTCAACGGCATCGCCGACCGCTTGGGCTGCTGATCCTCCCGCCTCACGCGCCCGACACGATCACGCCGTACCAGCCGAGCCCCTTGTAGGTCTCGTAGCCGGGCGTGGCGTGGAACGCGACCAATCGTCCGGACGCATCCTGATAGAAGCCGCTGCGCTTGCCATCGAGCTTCAGCGACACGCGCTCGCTGAGAATGCCCTGACCGTCCGAGGATGCGATCACGCGCAGATTGGAGTCCACCAGCAGCACACGCGCCTTGTCGCTTTCGCTGACGCGCACGCCCTGGACGATCGCGCGCGCCTGCGCCTCCCAGTCGAAATGGATGGCGAGCACGCCGAGCGGCTTGCCATGCGCCTTGCCGTCCTCTCGGACCGAGGCGCAATAGGTCGCGACCTGGGCGTTGCCGAGCAGCGGCTGGCACTCAACGTCGCCGGCGACGTAGTCGTCGCCCGAGCGCAATCCACGCGCCTCGCGAAACCATTTGGTGTCGGCGACGCTCTGGCCGACGACGTTGAAGCGGTCGGCGCGGCCGTTGGCGATGACCTTGCCGCTGGGATCGCACAGCCACAGATCGAGATAGACCGTGTAGGCCGAGAGAATCACCGCGAGCCGTTCGGAGACATGAGCGACACGCGCCGCGTCCGGAGCGGCGGCGCAATCGACCACGGCGGAGTCGGTTGCCCACCAGCGCACGTCGCAGGTTCGCTCATAGAGATTGCGGTCGATCAGCTCGATCGCGTTCAGCGCCAGATCGACCATGCGCTCCCCGCGCGCACGTTCGGTCATGCGCTCGATCGAGCTCTTGAGATTGCCGGTGCGCGTCGTGAGCTGGCCCTCCAGCTCGCGCGCGATGGTCTCGACGAGTTGGCCGACGGCGCGCACCTCCTGGGCCACCACGGCGAAGCCTGCGCCTTGCGCGCCGACCCGCGAGCTCTCGATCAGCGCGTTCAGCGCCAGCATCTTCATCTGGTTGGTGATCTGCTGGATCGATTTGGTCTTCTCGCAGGCGATCTGATTGACCTCGCCGGTGAGCCGCGCGATCAGCGCCGAGACGTCGGTCTCGTCATCCTTGGGAGTCGTTTGTGCCGGAGCGGCGGAGGGCTGCGTCTTCGACTCGGGCGCGGTCAGCATCGGCAATGAACTCCATGTTGCCGCGCCTCCTGGTCGGCACGAAGAGGGCGGACAAATCGGACGTAATAATTGATTGAAATGTTACGGAGTTCGCCTAACGGCTGTTTAATGCACTCCATTGAACGCAGCTCGAATTTTAGGCAACCAGGCGTATATGGGCGGCATTTCCCGGATTTCCTGTGAGTTCCGCCAAGTTCTGGGACGATTCTGGTGGGTTTCATGGATGGAACCTGCTGTGGCAGGCCAGTTGCTGTAGATTCGATTGCGTCCGTTTCGAATCGCTGCGCTGCAAGCGAGGCCCTGCGCATCATGGCACCATCCGCCCTTGCACTGCCCCTGAGCGCCCCGCCGGCGTTCCTGGGTGTGCGGCTGTCGCTGACCAACAAATTGTGGCGCGACCGGCTGGATGCGCGCGGCGCGGCGCGCGCGCTTGCGATGGTGCAGCGCTATCAGTTGCCCGAGATGCTGGCGCGCGTGCTCGCCGGGCGTGACGTCGAGATCGACGCGGTCAACGACTTCCTCGATCCGACCATCCGCAAGCTGATGCCGGATCCGTTCACGGTGACGCAGATGGAGGCGGCGGCGCAGCGCATTGCCGACGCCGCAGTCAAGGGCGAGACGGTCGCGATCTTCGGCGACTACGATGTCGACGGCGCGACCTCGGCGGCGCTGCTCGCCTGGCATCTGCGCCATTGCGGGCTCGATCCGCTGATCCACATTCCTGACCGCATCTTCGAAGGCTATGGCCCGAACGTCGAGGCGATCCGCGCGCTGGCAAGCAAAGGCGCGACGCTGCTCGTGACGGTCGACTGCGGCACCACCAGCCTCGAGCCGCTGGCGGAGGCGCGGCGGCTCGGCATGTCCGTGGTGGTGATCGATCACCATCAATGCGGCGAGGAGCTGCCGGAGGTCGAGGCGCTGGTCAATCCGAACCGGCCGGATGATCTTTCCGGCCTCGGCTATCTCGCCGCGGTCGGGCTGACGCTGGTCACGCTGGTTGCGGTCAATCGCGAACTGCGCGGCCGCGGCTTCTGGAGCAGCACGCGCCCGGAGCCGGATCTGCTCAGCATGCTGCATCACGTCGCGCTCGGCACCGTCGCCGACGTCGCGCCGCTGATCGCGCTCAACCGCGCCTTCGTCGCCAAGGGCCTGATCGCGATGCGCCGGCGCGACCATGTCGGGCACACCGCGCTGATGGATGTCGCCCGGCTCAACGGTCCGCCCGAAGCCTGGCATCTCGGCTTCATGCTGGGACCGCGCATCAATGCCGGCGGGCGCATCGGCCGCGCCGATCTCGGCGTGCGCCTGCTCCTGGAAAGCGATATCTCCGAGGCCGCGCGCATCGCCGCCGAGCTCGACCGGCTCAACAGCGAGCGCCGGATCATCGAGCAGCAGGCCGAAGCGCAGGCCGAAGCGGAGGCGCTGGCCTCGCTCGGGCTGGAGGACAAGGGCGCCGTCATCGTGACCGCGTCCGAAGGCTGGCATCCCGGCGTGGTCGGGCTGGTCGCGTCCAGGCTCAAGGAAAAGTTTGCCCGGCCGGCGTTTGCGATCGCGCTCGAGCCGGGCGGCATCGGCACCGGGTCGGGCCGCTCGATTCCGGGCGTCGATCTTGGCAAGGCCGTCCGCCACGCCGTGGAGCAGGGCATCCTGATGAAGGGCGGCGGGCACGCGATGGCCGCCGGCGTCACCTTGCGCAAGGAGCGGTTGGCCGAGTTTCGCGCCTTTCTCGAAAGCGCGCTCGCCGCCGACGTCGCCGACGCACGTCACGTCAACGAGATCCTGATCGACGGCGCCATCAGCGCGCGCGCCGCGACGCCCGAGCTGGTCGCGACGCTCAATCGCGCCGGTCCCTTCGGCAGCGGCAATCCCGAGCCGATCGTGGCGCTGCCGTCGCATCAGCTGGTTTACGCCGACGAGGTCGGGCAGGCGCATCTCAAGCTGCGCTTCAAGTCCGGCGACGGCGCCGCCGTGAATGCGATCGCATTCCGCTCGGTCGGCCAGAAGCTCGGCAACGCCCTGGTTCAGCATCGCGGCCAGGTCCTGCACGTCGCCGGCACCCTCACCGTCGACCGCTACCAGGGCGTCGAGCGCGTGCAACTGCGCGTGCTGGACGTCGCCGTGCCGGACCACGGGCCGGCGATGATCAGGTAGCAGCTCCACGTCGACTGTCATCCCGGACAAGCTTAGCCGACGCTCGCGTCGGCGAAGCGCCGATCCGGGAGCCATACGCCGCAGCCGTTGTTGTGAGGACGAGATGCCTGCGCCGATCGTGCCTCACATTGCGCCCTCTGGGTTTGGGTCCCGGCGCGGAGGCCGGGACGACAGCGGAATGTGTGGGACGCATCGTGCCTCGCATGACCGCTCGATCTCGCCGCGCATTCGCGCCCGAGTGATGCATCGTCAAAGCCCCCTCTTGATAGGAGAGGGCGCAGGGAATGCCGGGTGAAGGCCTCACCCATGGCCCGCCTGCAAACAAAAAGCAGGCGGCAGTCACCACAGGTAGGCCGATCAACCGGCATTCCCTGCGCGATGGTTTTCACGCTTATACGCGATCTCCCCGGTGTCCGGCTTGTTAGCCACCGTCGCCCTCAGGGCTCATCATCACCCGAAGGCTTGGCGCCAGCTTCGGGGCGCCAGGACCACGCGATTTCACGTCCGCAACCTTGCCGTTCGTCCGCGCGCTATCCAAGCACGCTGCGACACGATCGCGGCCACCGCATCCCGCCCTCCACGTTCGTGACGATCGCGAAGCGCCCCTCTCATGAGGACGGGACAACGGCATGATTTCTGATTTTCTGAATAATAGCAAGCGGAAATTTCCCGTCGGTGCTGGTTGTGGCGGGCATCTGATTGATGCCGCGGGTGAAATTAAAAATGCGCGGCGGAGAATTTGGCGTCATCGGGCGCGGCGGCCCCCCGGGGCCGCGCAGATAGGAGGAGACAGCGATGATCGGTAACCTCTGTACCATCTGCCGGTCTTGCTCTAGCATCCTCGACGTCGGGTTTGTCGAGACGCCGGAATGAAAGTGCCAATGCGACGTCTGCTTGCGGTGCTCGCAATCCTTCCGGTGGGATGGTCGTGGGCTCAGGCCGAGCCAGGACTGCATTGGCGGACGGCAAGCCCGGACAACACGCCCTGGTCTGCGTCGATCGCACGCGAGGTGCAGGAGTTTGCGGCCGAACAGAAGCCGGCGGCAATCATGGTCGTCAGGGACGACGACATCGTCGCCTCGTTCGGGGATCTTGGTGCGAAGGTCAATGTCCGGTCCGTCCGCAAGAGTCTGCTGAGCGCGCTCTATGGCATCGCAATCGAAGACGGCCGGATCAACCTCGACAGCACGCTTGCCGCCCTCGAGATCGACGACGTTCCACGAGCGCTTTCGGCGGCCGAGAAGTCCGCGACGGTCCGACAGTTGCTGATGGCGCGCTCCGGGGTCTACCATCCCGCGTCGTACGAGACGGGGCAGATGAAGCAGGGGCGGCCGGTGCGGGAGAGCCATCCGCCGGGCAGTTTCTGGTACTACAACAACTGGGACTTCAACGCGCTCGGCACGATCTACCGTCAGTCCGTCGACGACGTGTTTGCGAGCTTCGAGAAGCAGATCGGCCGGCCGATCGGCATGGAGGATTTCTCCGCCGCGGATGGTGTATATGTGAAGGAAGCCTCCTCGTCGCATCCGGCCTATGTGTTTCGGATGAGTGCGCGAGACCTGGCGAGGTTTGGCCTGCTGTTCCTGAACGGCGGCCGCTGGAATGGGGCTCAGCTGATCCCGTCGAAATGGGTGACGGATTCGACGAGCCGTTTCTCGGATGCCGAGCAGCCTGGACGGGGCTACGGCTATCTCTGGTGGACCTTCAGCAGCGAACGATCGCGTTTGAGCGGGTTTTTTGCCTCCGGCTACGGCGGGCAGCAGATGGTGGTCGTTCCCTCGAAGCACCTGGTGTTCGTCGAGTTGGTCGATCTGGCTGTGAACCGGGAAGGTGTCCGAACGCAACGCTTCCTCGATCTCGTCGGCAAGATCAGCGCGTCGGTCCCTTGAGCAGGACGTCGATGGCCATAGCGATCAATCTCAGATCCGATGACGCCTCTTCGGGCGAGATCGAGCGTCTGTGGGATCAGGTCGCGGCGTTCGAGGACGAGCCGTCGATGCGCGGTCTCGGCTATCGACCGCATTTTACCCTCGCCATCTATGATGCGCCTGAGATCGACGTCGAGACTGCTTCGCGCGTCATGCGCGCGGCCGTTGAGAATGCCCCGGCCTTGCAGCTGGAGTTCAACCGTATCAACTGGTTTTCGGCTCCGCGATTCGTGCTCTGGGCCGAGCCGGAAATGAACGAGGGCTTGCTCAGGTGGCACGCCGCGATCGCAGCGGCGATCGACACGGCGCATTGTCGTGATCACTATCGCCCCGGCGTATGGGTGCCTCACTGCACGCTGGGCACGCGGATCTTGAAGGCGTGTCGCGACGACGCCATGGCGTTTGCGCGTTCGTTCGACCGGCATTTCACCGTCGCCTTCGATGTCATCGATTGCGTCGTGTTTCCGCCGGTGCAGATCGTGGCGGAGCGTAAACTGACGTCAGCCATCCGCCAGCTCTGCGATCACAATAGCAGCGACGTTAAGCCATGACGTGGAGCCCATTAGCTCGGCGAGCCCTCAAGGCGCGTTGTCGGTCCTGCTAAATCCGAACGCTTTTTCAACCTCTCGACATCGATCAGTACTTCGCAACCACCGGCGGACCTCCGAAATTGAACCGGTAGTTGATGCCCGCCTTTACCAGGTGAATCCTATTGCCGCGATCGAAATCGATCTGGTTCGTAGCTCCGCCGAACGCCGGCGTATTGACGACCGCGGTCGCAGTTGTCTTCCGGCCGAGGTCAATGTAGTCATATTCTAGTTTTGCCGACCAGTTGTTCGAAAAGGCGTACTCGGTACCTGCGCCCACAGTCCAGCCGGTCCCTGTCCCTGAGGGGGAGGTCGTCGCGACCAAAACCCCGAGGGCAGTAAAATGTTCCGATCCTCCCTTCGAATGGGCCCAAGCAGCGCCGCCTTTCCCGTAAAATAGCCAATTGTCGGCTGCGAATCCCAGACGGGCCGTAAGCGTCGCGATCCAATCAAATCGGGTGTGGAGGTCGGAATATCGTCCCGCAAGCAACGGGCTGAACGCTCGCACGCTGCCATTCATATCCGTTGCGGATCCATCTCCTTCGATGCCAATGACCCAACGCTGAATCTGGAAATTGTAACCGATCTGACCGCCTCCGATGAGGCCGTTGAGATGAGAAGTCGGAAAAACAAAACCGGCTGGATAGGCTTGGCTCCCGGTCACCTCAGTGACGTCGTGATCACTCCAGCCGTAACCAACATGAGCTCCCAAGTACAATCCACTCCAGTCAAAGACGGCTGGAACAGCGACGGGGGACTTCACTGGCATCCTGGCGGGAAGATCCGCGCCAAGAACGGGCCACGAGGCGCACATCAGCGCCAGGGCAGCAACAGCGGGCACCCGAGCAATTGCCATCTGAGATCCTCTCGGAGAGTATACCTAGGTCACGTCTGATAAAAGAAAAACTACTTTAAGTGGTGATCTAAAAGTCACAGCGAAAAACAACTTTGAGTTGTTATCTTAACGGGGCGACTGATCGCCGGCACTACGCCTCAACGCCAGATCGGCTTCGGCAGTTCGAACGACTCGCACGTCCTGATAGGACGCGGGGCGGGAGCGACGTTGTCGGCGATCGAGAACAAAAGCGTCGCCTCGAACGGCACGTCGGGAGCTTCCGCGGCATAGCCGGAGCAGGTGACGGGCGTGCCTCGGCAGCACCCTTCGAGGCTGAGCGTCAGCTCGTCCGGGCCGAACAGCGACGGCTGTCCCGGGGCATGGCGCTTGGTCTTGATGATGGCGGTGAAACGATCGCCATGGGCCTCGTAGCTGCCGGCATAGCTCAGCACTGTATCGCCGCCGCAGATCCTGCCACCGACCAGCTCGACGATGCCCGTTCCCTGGCCCTTGGGGGTCCTGAACCAGGCTGAATAGGTGCCTTCTTTCATCATCTGCCGTAGATCCCACCGTTGGGTCGCGCGCATCGTTGTGCGACGCAAATTAAGGGAAGGTGAAAACGATCGTCAGAACAGGCCGGGAACCCGGAATTTGTTCGTGTACGAATGGTGGGGAGCGCTGCAGACCGTCTCCGCTCGCTACGCCCCTGGGGCCGTGCCAGGTCGCGCATCCCGTGGCCGTGCCGTTCGTCTCAAGAAAATCATCCGGCTGGATGCCGGCCCGCGTATAAGGGAATGAGAACAGGGCCTACCTTGAGGACTATCCGATGCCGTCTGAACCTCGCTCGCCGCGTCTTGCCGTTCTGATCGATGCCGACAATGCGTCGGCGAAGATCGCGGACGGGCTGTTCGAGGAGATCGCCAAGATCGGCGAGGCGAGCGTGCGCCGGATCTATGGCGACTTCTCCAGCCCGCGCTCGAAGCCGTGGGCCGATACGCTGGCGCGTCACGCGATCGTGCCGCAGCAGCAGTTCGCCTATACGACCGGCAAGAACGCCTCCGACATCACGCTGGTGATCGACGCGATGGACCTGCTGCACAGCGGACGGTTCGACGGCTTCTGCCTGGTGTCGTCGGACAGCGACTTCACCCGGCTCGCCGCGCGCATCCGCGAGCAAGGCACCGACGTGTTCGGCTTCGGCGAGCAGAAGACGCCGGAGAGCTTTCGGCAGGCCTGCCGCAGGTTCATCTACACGGAGAATTTGCGCAGCGACGCGGCGGGCAGCAAGGATGCGGACAGCGCCGCGGCGCCGAAGTCGCTGCTGCCGATCAGCGCGGCGACGCCGATGATCAAGAAGGTCATCACGCAGATGGAGAGCGAGGACGGCTGGGTCGCGCTCGGCGAGGTCGGCAAGCAGCTCTCCAACCTGGTCTCCGACTTCGATCCGCGCACCTATGGCTGTCGCAAGCTCAGCGATCTCGTTCGCAAGACCGGCGCCTTCGAGATCGAGGAGCAGGCCAAGGGCGGCGGCTCGGTGCGCATCCGGGTGAAGGCTGCCAGCGCGTCGCAGCCCAAGGCGCGGGCGTCGAGGTCCGGCCACCGCGAGGCGGCCGCCAAGACGTGATCACTCCGGCGCGAGGCTCGCGATGGCCGGAGCGTTGCGCTACTCGCCATGACGGCGAACTCGTAGGGTGGCCGAAGCAGCCGCCGAAGGAGGCCGCGTGCCCACCGTCGGGCCGCGTGCTCAACCGCGGGATGGTGGGCACGGCGCCACCGCGATTTCGATCGTTGAGAGAGCACGGCAGCGCCTTTGCCCACTCTACTTGTTGGTCACACGGCAGCGACCGTACCGCTCAACCGCCCTGTCTGAGCTTCGCCAGCACCTTCAGCCCACCATAGCCGTCGGCCGGCGTGAGGCCCGCTTTGGCCTGGAAGTCGCGGATCGCCTTCATGGTGTCGTTGCCGACGCGGCCATCGGTGCCGCCGGTGTCGAAGCCGGCGGCGGTCAGGCGCTTCTGCATCTCCTGCACCTCGGCCAAGGTCAGCGCGCGCTCCGAGCCGGGGAAGGGCTGCAGGAAGGGCGGGGCGCCCAGAATGCGGTCGCCGAGATGGCAGATCGCGAGCGCGTAGCTCATGGCCGGATTGTAGGACTTCACCGAGTAGAAGTTCGGGCCGAGCAGGAAGGCGGGGCCGCCCGCGACCGGAATCCAGAGCTGCGCTGACGCATTGGGCTGCGGGAACGGCTGGCCGTCGGCGCGGGTGACGCCGGCCGCCTGCCACGCCGCATAGCTGCGGCTGCCAGACATGTTGCCGGGCGCGCGCACCTCGTAGCCCCAGTGCTCGCCGCGGTGATATTTGCCGCGGTTGACGAGATAGCGCGCGGTCGAGCCGAGCGCGTCGTCGGGGCGGCCGAACGGGTTGATCTTGCCATCGCCGTCATAGTCGAAGCCGACATTGAGCCAGACCTCGGGCATCCATTGCGTATGACCCATGGCGCCGGCCCAGGAGCCGCGCATCTCCTCCGGCGTGCTCCAGCCGCGATCGACGATTTTCAGCGCATTGGTGAGCTCGGTCTCCCAATAGGCCTTGCGGCGCGGCTCGTTCCAGGCGAGCGCGGCGAGCGCCGGAAACACCGGGCGCATGTGGTTCTGCTGCACCAGCGGATCGCCGAACGCGGATTCGACGCCCCACAGCGCGAGAAGCGTGCCGCGCTCGACGCCAAAATCCTTCTCGATGCGCGTGAACAGCGCCTCGTTCTTCTGCAGCGCGATCTTGCCGTTGATGACGCGCCAGTCGGAGACGCGGCGGTTGATGTATTGCCAGAGCTGCTCCTTGAACTCGGGCTGGTTGCGCATCTCCTTGAACACGGTCATGTCCGGCTCGAGCCGTGCCATGACCCGCGTCCAGGTCGCCTGCGAGATGCCCTTGGCGAGCGCGCGGTTGCGGAAGCCGTCGCGCCAGGCCTCGAACTCGGCCGGCGCCGCGGACGCCGGCAGGGCCGGGACGAGCAGCGCGGCGGCGCCGAGGCCGGAGCGGAGCAGGGCGCGGCGGGTCATCGGATGAGGTCGTGAATCGGACTGGGTCATGGCCGCCAGTCTACCCGGTCAGGGCGGTGCGCGGCAAAGCCTTGGCAGCGCCGGGAACCCGCTAGGCGCCGTGGAGATCGGCGGCGATGTGCGCGAGCCAGCGCCGGATGGTCGCGAGCTCACTCCGTTTCAAGCCGCGGGCAAGCCTGCGTTCGATGGCGGTCGCCTGCCGGCGCGCCGTGGCGAGCAGCGCGAGGCCACGGCGCGTCAGGCTCCATTGCAGCACCCGGCCATGGACCGGATGCGGCGTCCGCCGGACGGCGCCGTCCCGCTCGAGGTTGCCGATGATGACGTTGACAGTCTGCGGCGTCAGCAGCGCGACGCGGGCGCAGTCGGCGCCGGACAGGCCGGGATAGGCCTTGAGCATCGTCAGCACCACGAATTGCGGATGGGTCAGGCCGGTGGCGACGAGCGCGCGGTCGAGCGAGAGCCGCGCCGCGGCCTGCGCCTGGCGCAGCAGATAGGCGAGGTGGCCGTCCTCGCCGCGCTTGCCCTCGCCGGGCGACGGCGGACGGGCCGCCGTCTTAGGCTGACTCTTGGGTTGAGACTTGGGTTGTGTCTTGGATTGCGCTTTGGGCCGACGCGCGGGGCCGGCCTTTCGCGAGGCTCGCGAGTTCGTCAATGCCGGTGCCTTGCGCATGTCATCAGAGCCCTGATAAGTTGTCAGACACCTGATAACATGAGAGACGGATAATGTCACATGCGCGCAGCGAATACACCGCGTTCCGGAGCCAGGCGCCGGAGCTGTACGAGGCCATCGTGGCGGTGAGCCAGCAGGCGGCCAAGGCCGGCCTCGACAAGCAGTTGCTCGAGCTCGTCAAGATCAGGGCGTCGCAGATCAATGGCTGCGCATTCTGCGTGCAGCATCACGTGCTGCTGGCCGAGAAGCTCGGCATCTCCGCCGACAAGATCAACCTGGTCGTCGTGTGGCGCGAGGCGCCGCAATTCTCGGCCCGCGAGCGCGCGGCGCTGGCGTTCACCGAGGCGCTGACCACGCTGCACGGCGGCGTCAGCGACGAGGTCTACACCCAGGCGCGGGCCGAATTTTCCGAAACGGAGCTGGTGTTCCTGACGTCGGCGATCGGCGTGATCAATCTCTGGAATCGCTATGGCGTCGCGTTCCGTTGGACGCCGGCGGAGCGGCCGGCACGGGCGCCGTCCTGAGCTGCCTGGAACCGCAGCGGGGCCGGGCGGGTTATGCGTGCAACTCGGAGGAGGCGCGCATGACCGGGACGGACGAACCGCTCAAGCCGGAGGATTTCCCGCTGGAAGCCGATAAGCAGCACGTGCAGCGCCAGGACGGCAAGCCGATCGCCACGACGAAGAACGAGGCGATGGCGCACGAGATCGCCGAGCGTCTCAATGCCGAGGAGCAACGCCGCGAAGAGGACAAGTGGTCGGCGTGACCGACGACAACGAGCTCATGAGTTGCCTTGCGAGACGGCGAGCCGCGCGATGTGAACGATGATCTCGCGGCTTGCGCCATGCACCTCGCCGGGAGAGGTCGGATCGAGGGTGACAGGTCTACCACTCATAATTCCCGTGCGGCTGCCCCTCACGCCAACCCTCTCCCCGTAAGAACAGGGCGAGGGAGCACACCGGTGATGGCGGGCAAGCTTGTGTCTCTCTGAAAGCCGCGGGAGACAGATACCGGCTGCAAGCTAATAAGTATGTCGCGCTCAGAACGGATTGGCCGGCTGCGCGCGCTTGGGGCCTTCCGGCTTGGGCTCGACCGCGAGGCTAGGGTCGGTCGGCATCACGCGCGCGCCGGCAGCGCGGGCGACCTGGCCGGTGGTCGAATGACGCGCTTCGTCGGCCGACTTGATCTCGGGCGGATGCCAGCGGTCGCGCACCAGCATCGTCAGCGCGCCGACACAGACCAGCGCAATCGCCGCTGAAACGAGCGCCGGGCCGGCTCTGCGATGTGGGTTGGCTGTCACCGTCTGCGATCCTCCGCGCAGACAACCCGGAACGGTGGGCCGCGGTTCCAGCCGCGCCGGCGATCAGTTCCGGTCGCGCCCGGCGGCAGCATCGGCCGCAGGTCCGGGCGGCGAGGGTCCGAGCGCGCCGGTGGTCAACGGCGGCTGCGACGCGGTGATCTCCTCCAGCCCGACCTCGCGGCCGCGGCCGCCGATCAGGCGCTCATAGGCCGCGATCAGCGTCATGTAGGGATTGACCCAGATCCAGCCATCGCGCGTGAACAGCTGGACGTCGAAATGCAGATGGCGCGTGGTGCCGTTGGGATGGTCGAGATAGTTCGAGACCACGCCGATCGGCTCGCCCTCGCGCAAGCGCCGGCCGTTGAGCAGGCCGTCGGCATCCATCGCCGAAGGGTTCATGTGCATGTAGCGGAAGCGGATGTGCTCGGTGCCGCTGTTGACCTGCACCGTCACGGCCTGCTGCCGGGTCGAGCGGATCACGACGCCGTCGCGCGCGGCGAGCACGCGCTGCCGCCACGGATTGCAGCCCTCGGCGCCGTCGCGCCGCACCGGGCAGGCCCCCGGCCTGAGATCCTGGCCCTGATGGCCGAAGCCGCTGGCGCACTGGCCGACGTTGAAGCTGCGCGCCTCGCAGAAATTGTCGCGCCAGGGATACTGGCTCCACGGCTGGTCGAATTTGTCGCTCGCGCGCCGGCGGCCGAACGACTGCGAGTGCACATAGGCCGGCGCATCCAGGGGATAGCGGATCTGCGAATAGACGGTGCGGTCGGCCCGCCCGCTCCGGCCGCGTCCGCCGCTGTTGGCGACGATGTCGCCAACAGGCCGATAGGTGAAATCGGCATCGAACGTGACCGGACGCTCGGCTGTGAGCGGCGCGATCTCCGGCGGGATGCGCGACGGCTGCCCGCCGGCGATGCGCAGCGCCTTCAGGAAACGCTCGGCGATGGGATAGGCCTCGCGGCAGGCGAGGCGCCGCGGCCGCGGCGCGCTGTCGAGACACTGGATCGAGACCACGTAGGGCACGCCGAAGCGGGTGAAGGCGTAGCGGACATAGCCCTCGCGAATGAAGCGGCGCAGATCTGGATATTGCGCTGACAGCGCCTTGACGCTTTCGCCCTTGCCGCCGGCGGGATCGGCGACCTCGTAGGTGAGGAGTGAGCCGGTGATCTGGATCTCGACCGGCTTGGCGAAGACGCGCGACGGCAGGCCGGAGGTCACCTCCGGCGGCAGCGAGAACACGGCGTCGTAGCCGGACGGGCCGGCATCGAACAGGTCGGTCTGGAAGTCGGCCTGATAGCGCGACAGGTCGCGCGCCGCGATGGCGGCGCTGCGGCGCGCAGCGAGATAGGCGATGGTGTCGAACGGCAGCAAAACGGGGACCGGACTGCGTCCGATCCCCGTGAAGATGGTCGAGGTTACGCCGTTGAGCTGGACCAGTGCGGGCCTGCGCCGCGCATCGCCCGCGGAAACACCGCTCCGGCGCGCGGACAGAGCGAAGTCGGCGGCGACCTCGGGCGCCGCGTTGAGCTCGGAGCGGAGCTGGTCCAGCGCCGCGCGCCAGTCGGCGCGGTTGATGGTGAGGGCTGGCGGCGCGAAGTCATCGGCCGCGCGCGTCGTGGAGGACGCGGCCAGCGTGATGATCGCCGCCAGGGCGGCGATGAGCGTGATGACCCGTGCCCCCAAATTCCCCCACGCCCCCCGGCGTCAGATCCTCGAGATGCCTCAGTCCTTGGCGCGCTCGCAGTAGGAGCCGTCCTCGGTCATGACGACGATGCGGGTGCCGACAGTGATATGCGCCGGCACGCCGGTGCGGACGCCGTTGGAGAGCACCGCCGGCTTGTAGGACGACGACGCGGTCTGGCCCTTGGTGACCGGCTCGGTCTCGACAACCTCGAGCGTGACCCGCTGCGGCAGGGTGATCGCCACCGGCACCACGTCGTGCATCGACAGCTTGACCGTCATGTTCTCCTGGAGATAGGCGGCCTGGTTGCCGACCACGTCCTTCGGCACCTGGACCTGGTCGTAGGTCTCCGGGTTCATGAAGTGGAAGCCGTCGGCATCCTCGTAGAGGAACGTGAAGTTGCGCTCCTCGATCGTCGCCTTCTCGACCTGGTCGGTGGTCTTGAAGCGCTCCGAGATCTTCACGCCATCGCTGATTCGGCGCATTTCGATCTGGCTGACCGGGGTGCCCTTGCCGGGATGGATGTTCTCGGCGGTCACGACGACATAGAGCTTTCCATCTTGCTCAATGACGTTACCCTTGCGAATAGAGCTGGCGATGACTTTCAAAGCTGTTTTCCTGACACTGAAAAGGGGGCGCCGGCCCAAGCCGGGGCGCCACGCGACGCGGAATGCGGTTTCGGGCGGCAACATACTGATTTTGTCCGGGGTTGCCAGTCTTTTGCGGCCCGAACGGACGACCCTCTGATGTCCCGGGAGCCCGCGCCTTCGCCGTGGTGGTCGCCGCAGCGGCACGCCGATGTCAGGCCGTTCCTGCTCGCCCGGGCCGCGATCACCCGGGCGTTGCGAGCCTGGTTCGACGAGCAGGGCTTCACCGAGGTCGAGACCGGCATCCTGCAGGTGTCGCCGGGCAACGAGACCCATCTGCACGCACCACGCACCGACCTGACGAGCCCGGATGGAACCCGCTACCGGCGGTTTTTTCGAACCTCACCGGAATTCGCCTGCAAGAAGCTGCTGGCGGCCGGGGAGCGGCGGATCTTCGAGTTCGCCCGGGTGTTCCGCGACCGCGAGCGCGGCGACCTGCACCTGCCGGAATTCACCATGCTGGAATGGTATCGGGCGGAGGCGCCTTACGACGCGATCATGGCCGACACTGTCGTGGTAATCGCCCACGCCGCCCGGACCACCGGAATCCGGCAGTTCGCGTTCCGTGGCCGCACCGCGGATCCCTTCGCCGAGCCGGAGCTGCTGACGGTTGCCGGCGCGTTCGCGCGCCATGCCGGGATCGACCTGCTCGCGACCATCCGCGACGGCGCGGGCGACCGTGCGGCGCTGGCCCAGGCCGCCGCCGGCAAGATCCGGATCAGCGACGACGACACCTGGTCGGACCTGTTCAGCAAGGTGCTGGTCGAGCATGTCGAGCCGCATCTCGGGCAGGGTCGGCTCACCGTGCTCTATGAATATCCGGCGCCGGAGGCCGCGCTGGCACGGGTGGCCGCCGACCCCCGCGTCGCCGAGCGGTTCGAGGTCTATGCCTGCGGCGTCGAGCTCGCCAATGGCTTCGGCGAGCTCACCGACGCCGCCGAGCAGCGCCGCCGCTTCGAGCAGGAGATGGCCGAGAAGGAGCGCCGCTATGGCGAGCGCTATCCGCTCGACGACGACTTCCTCGCCGCCGTGACCGAGATGCCGCAGGCGAGCGGCGTTGCGCTCGGCTTCGACCGCCTGGTGATGCTGGCGGCCGGCGCCATCAGGATCGACCAGGTGGTGTGGACGCCGCCGGCAGGTGAGCGATGAACAGGATCGAACGTCCGACGACATTGCGCAGCGCCGAGGATCTCGTCGCGCAGGGACTGGCCGACCCGGCGGAGCAGCCGGCGCTGGCGCGCGTGGCGCAGCGCTACGCCGTGGCGGTGACGACGCATCTCGCCGACCTGATCGACGCCGACGATCCCAACGATCCGATCGCGCGCCAGTTCGTGCCCAGCCCGGACGAGCTGACGGCCGCGCCCGGCGAGCGCGGCGATCCGATCGGGGACGACGCGCATGCGCCGGTGCCCGGCGTCGTGCACCGCTATCCCGATCGGGTGCTGCTCAAGCTGGTGCATGTCTGCGCGGTGTATTGCCGCTTCTGCTTCCGCCGCGAGATGGTCGGGCCCGGCAAGGACAATGCGCTGTCGGAGGAGGCCTATCGCGGCGCGCTCGACTACATCCGCGGCCATCGCGAGATCTGGGAGGTGATCCTCACCGGCGGCGATCCGCTGATGCTGTCACCGCGGCGGCTGAAGGAGATCATGGCCGATCTCGCCGGCATCGAGCACGTCAGGATCATCCGTATCCACACCCGTTTGCCGGTCGCCGATCCCCAGCGCATCACGCCAGCGCTGGTCGACGCGCTGAAGGTGCCGGGCGCAACGACCTGGATCGCGCTGCACGCCAATCATCCGCGCGAGCTCAGTCCTCCAGTTCAGGCGGCCTGCGGGCGGCTGATCGATGCCGGCATTCCCATGGTCAGCCAGTCGGTGCTGCTGCGCGGCGTCAATGATGACGCGGCGACCCTGGAGGCGCTGATGCGCGCCTTCGTGGAGATCCGCATCAAGCCATATTACCTGCACCATGGCGACCTCGCGCCGGGCACGGCGCATCTGCGGACCACGCTGGCGCAAGGTCAGGCGCTGATTCGGACGCTGCGCGGCCGGGTGTCCGGGCTGTGCCAGCCCGACTACGTGCTCGACATTCCCGGCGGCTACGGCAAGGCGCCGGTGGGGCCGCAATACCTCACTGCCGATGAAACTGTTGAGCAGGATCATGCGGCAGGTGCGCAAACGCGCTATCGTGTGATTGACTATTGCGGTGAGGCGCACCTCTATCCGCCCGCCGCGGGATGAAGTGTCCTGCTGATTCCGCTGACACGGAGGAGCAACATGAAGAGACTTGCGATCGCGATGGGGCTCCTGATGGCCGCGACTGACGGCATCGCGCTGGCGCAGAGCGGCAGCGGCTCCTCCGCCGGCACCGGATCGAAGAGCGGCATGCCGCCGCAGGCGCCGATCGGCCATCGCCAGGTGCGTCCCAGCGACCTGCCGAAGGCCGAGCAGACCGAAGACAATTCGATGAGCGGCATGACCAAGGAAGACCGCGACCTCGATCGCAAGATCAAGGGCATCTGCCGCGGCTGCTGAGTCCGACCAGCGGCGCGCCCGACGCGCGCCGCCTTATTGGTTCGTGAGCGTTACGCCGAGCGCTCGCGTGGGGAGTTGCGAAGCGCCGCACGCCGGGCGGCGACGGCTTCGGCGAGCTGCTCCAGCACCTCCACCGTCGTGTCCCAGCCGATACAGCCGTCGGTGATGCTCTGGCCGTAGGTCAGCGGCACGCCCGGCTTGACGTCCTGCCGTCCCGCGACGAGGTGGCTCTCGATCATCACGCCCATGATGCGCTGCTCGCCTGCGGCGAGCTGGCGGCCTACGTCGGCGGCGACCAGCGGCTGGTTCTCCGGCTTCTTGCTCGAATTGGCGTGGCTGGTGTCGATCATCAGCCGCGCCGGCAATCCGGACTTGATCAGCTCGGCCGCGGCCTGCTCGACATGGGCGGCGTCGTAATTGGGGCCGCTGCCGCCGCGCAGGATGATGTGGCAGTCCTCGTTGCCCGTGGTCGCCGCGATGCCCGAGCGGCCGCCTTTGGTCACCGCCATGAAATGATGCGGATGGGCGGCCGACTTCACCGCATCCGCGGCGATGCGGATGTTGCCGTCGGTGCCGTTCTTGAAGCCGACCGGGCACGACAGGCCTGAGGCCAGCTCGCGGTGGATCTGGCTCTCGGTGGTGCGCGCGCCGATCGCAGCCCAGGCGACGAGGTCGGCGATGTATTGCGGGGTCGTCATGTCGAGGAATTCGCATCCCGCCGGCAGGCCGAGATTGTTGACGGCAGACAGCACGCTGCGCGCGAGCCGCAGGCCCTTGTTGATGTCGAAGGAATTGTCCAGGCCGGGATCGTTGATCAGGCCTTTCCAGCCGACGGTCGTGCGCGGCTTCTCGAAATAGACCCGCATCACGATCTCCAGGCGGTCGGCGAGGCGCTCGCGCAGGGCAGCGAGGCGGCCGGCGTAGTCGATCGCGGCGGCGGGATCGTGGATGGAGCAGGGGCCGACGATGACCAGCAGGCGGTCGTCGCTGCCGGTCAGGATGGCGTGGATCGCATTGCGCGCGGCCATCACCACACGGGTGGCAGTGAGGGTGCGGGGGATTTCACCCATCACCTCCGCCGGCAGGCTCAATTCCTTGATTTCCTTGATACGAAGATCGTCTGTGGTGCTCAGCACGGCGGGCTCCTGGGTCTCTTGGGTGGGCACCTGCCGGCAATAAAAAAGCCGCCAGGTCTGGCGGCTCGTTCGGATATCTTGCTGCAATGTGTCAGATTGAGCGCGATCCTCCCGCCGCCAGCGAGCTGTCGTAGCTAAAGTACCAATAGTAGCTGGTGGCGGCGTTGATCATGGTCGCTCTATAGCGGCCGCGCGGCCGCTTGTCATCTCGAAAATCGCAACCCTCGGACTCAGGCGTTGCGGGCGGCGAGCGCCATGCCGATCATCGACAGCCCGCCGAACAGCAGGTTGATGCCGACCAGCAGACCGATCGCCCACATCGCCGTGCCGGGCAGGCCCGAAATGATGATTCCGGCGATCGCGATGTCGACGACGCCCGAGATTGCCAGCCACGACCAGCGCCCGGACAGCTCGCGGCGGTGCTCCAGCGCATACATGATGGTGGCGACGCCCTCGGCGAGGAAATAGACGCCAATCACGATCGTCAGCGTCACCGTCCCCTGGACCGGCTGCGCCACCAGGATGATTCCGGCGACGATGGCGAGCACGGCCGACAACAGCGACCACCAGAAGCCGGGCATGCCGCGCGCCCAGAAGGTAAGCGCGAGCCCGGCGATGCCCGAGATCAGGAACATCCAGCCGAGGAAGATCGTGACCGCGAGGCTTGCCAGCGGGGTGAGGATCATCGCAAGCAGGCCGAGCACCGCGAGCAGGATGCCCTCGATCAGGAAGGCCTTCCAATGTGCGCGCACGGCTGCGCCCATTTGCGACCTCATGCGCTCGAGCTCGGGCGGAATCGTATCCTGGGGAAGGGTCATGATCGTCACTCCGGGCAAGGTCACGCGCTCAACGCCGCGGCCGCCTGTCCACGCACATGGTGAGGACCTGCGGCCCGGACAAGCGCGCGATGCGCGTTTCGTTGCTCTGCCGGCCGCAGCAGGCCGGGACTAGGCCGTCGTCCGCATCCGGTTGCGGCCGAAAACATAGACCGTCGTTGTGACAATCAGAAGGGCCATGCCGACGATGATCGCGGTGAGACCGAGTGGAACCAGCACGGCGGCGACGTTGCGGTCGGGGTTGAGCAGCCAGTGCCGAATGGAGGTCAGCACGAATCCGAGCCCGACGAAGCCGGCGGCGCCGCCGAACAGCAGCAGCGCCCACATCCTGCGCAGCTGGCTCAGCCTTGCCCGCGCTACCTCGGTGCGCGGCGTGTGGTGATGGGCGACCCGGCGCACCAGCCGCACGGCAAGACCGATCGAGGAGAACCCGATCAGCACGCTGACGCCGCCGAGCCAGAGGCGCGCGGCGGCGTCGAGGGTCGACGCCCGCTGCAGCAGCAGCAACGGATAGTCGAAGGCCGCATGCAGCATCACCGGAGCGGCCAGCACCAGTGCCCAGCTCGACAGCCGCGCCCCTTCGCGATTGTGGCGGTTGGCGCCGAGCGCCGTACTGGTGCGAGCGATCGCGAGATAGGCACCGGCAATGATGCCGAGCGCGCCATGAAACGGCACGGTGAGCACGCTGCGCAGCACCGCCAGCGAGCGCCACATCTCGGCATGCTGGACGAGATAAGCCAGGTTCTCGTAAGCCGCGAAGCCGAGCCCAACGGCGGCGCCGTAGAACACCGTGTCCATGGCATTGCCGACCTGCCGGCGCCGCGACCAGAGCGCGGCGATCACCGCGACCTTGGCGAGCTCTTCCGGCAAGGCGACGCCGAACAGAGCCCGGACCGCTTGCGCGATCCAGGGATTCTCCAGCGTCAGCCCGACATGCTGGAACGGGATCCGGACGATGCCGAGCAGCAGCACGCTGGCGGCACCCAGCAGGAAGGCGGTCCAGATCTTGAGCGGGGGGCCTGAATTGTCACCCGCGGCGACCACCAGCCAGAGGATCAGCAGCGCGGGCGCGATCGCGGCGGTGCCGATCACGGTCGCGAGGGCTTCGAGCAGGTTCATTTGCGATGGCAAGTAAGCCATGGTCTCCGATCATCCAATGCGGCGGGGCCGAACCGGCCGCCACCACCCGCACGGGGGATGGATTTGACATCGGTCCGTGGCCGCACGGCAAGATCTACATGTCGGAAGAATGAGCCGCCCTTCAAGGGAAAGAACCCCGTCCGGATGCTCGATTGGGGAGGGACCGCTGTGCGGCCGCAGTCCGCGGCCGCACGGCAGGGCTCAACGGGGCCGGGGTCCTCTTGGCGTCGCCGTATCGCTGTCGCGCGCCGGCGCCTCCTGGCGCGGCTCGCCCGGGGTCCAGGCGTCGGTGCGGGAGGGGCTCGGCGCCTGGGCGGTCGTCGGCGTTTCCACGCAGCTCAAGCGCGGCGTCGGGTCGGCTACGCGCCGGCACTCCAGACCCTCAGCAAAAGCGGTCTGGCTGATGGCGCACGCAACCAGGACAATCGAAAGAACAACTCTCATGGTGCCCCTCGGAGCAGGCTCGGCTCGCCCGTGATGCAGGCTCGACTCGGTCGTATTGGCCGATCATCTCCAGCTTGGTCGCAAAAGCGTGCATTTGTTTGACCATTCTCGCCGTCATTCAAAAAAACTTCCGAAAATCGCTTGCATTATCGGAAGGTTGCAAGTCGTGCGCGAGTTCTGGCCGGCGGAATGAATGCGCGGTTGCGCTCGCTCTCGAACGGCGCCAAGTGCGCGGCCGGCGCCGAGCCGCTGCCGGACCATTTGCCCCCAGCTTGCGCGGCATGAACGGTCGGCCGGGCTTGATGTGGCGGATGGATCATGGTCGGTTGCCGCGATGAATTCGCCGCCTTGGTCAGCTTCCGACAGAGCCTGTGGTCCACGCTATCGCCGTGGCTGGGTCGACGACGCCGTAGCGGCCATCGAGGCCGACCAGTGCCGGACCGCCGACACGCATCTGATCCGGCTGATCGTGCCCGCGCTCGCCGGCATCGACATCTACCTGAAGGACGAATCGACCCACCCGACCGGGAGCCTCAAGCATCGGCTGGCCCGATCGCTGTTTCTCTATGCGCTGTGCAACGGCCATATCCGGGAAGGCACGCCGGTGGTCGAGGCCTCCTCCGGGTCGACAGCGGTCTCGGAGGCCTATTTCGCGCAGATGATCGGCGTGCCGTTCTACGCGGTGATGCCGCGCACCACCTCGGAAGAGAAGATCGCCGCGATCACGCATTACGGCGGCAATTGCCACCTCATCGACGACGGCCGGTTTCTCTATGCCGAGGCGGCCGCGCTCGCAGGCCGGCTCGGTGGCCATTACATGGACCAGTTCACCTTCGCCGAGCGCGCCACCGATTGGCGCGGCAACAACAACATCGCCGAGTCGATCTTCAACCAGTTGCAGGGCGAGCGCTGTCCGCTGCCGGAATGGATCGTGATGGGCGCAGGGACCGGCGGCACGTCGGCGACGATGGGCCGCTATCTGCGCTACCGCCGCCACCCGACGCGGCTGTGCGTCGCCGATGTCGAGCATTCGGCCTTCTTCGACGCCTTCTGCAACGGCGACAGCGCCCGGACTTGCGAACGGCCGTCATTGATCGAAGGCGTCGGCCGTCCGCGCTGCGAGCCGTCCTTCGTGCCTGGCGTGGTGGACCGGATGATGAAGGTGCCGGATGCCGCGTCCGTGGCGGCCATGAACGTGCTGACGCGGCGGCTGCGGCGGCCGGTCGGCGGCTCGACCGGAACCAACTTCCTGGCGCTGTGCCGGCTGGCGGCGGAGATGCGGCAGCAGGGACAGACGGGGTCGCTGGTCACGCTGATCTGCGATTCCGGGGAGCGCTACCGCCAGACCTATTACGAGCCGCAATGGCTGTCCGCGCGTGGTCTCGACCCCGCGCCGTACGAGGCCGCTCTGTCCGCCTTTCTTGATAGCGGGGCGCCGCTACGGCTCGATATTGCCGATGCGGGGAATCCGCTGCCCGCCTGAATGCCTCCGCGCGCGTCGTGGTGAGAGCCGCGGCGAGCGGTGTCCGGATGCCCGGCAATGTGCGCGATCCCTGATCTGGATCAACGAAGAAGGCGCCGGATTGCGCTTTGGTCCGACCCCGAGCAGGGCTCCAAGGGCGCGCCGGAACGCAGGTTCGGGACGCGGGCAGGGGAAGGACGGATCAGGTGATGAACTACGACAGCTATTTCGACCGTGCCCTCGACCAGTTGCACCAGGAGCGGCGCTATCGCGTCTTTGCCGATCTGGAGCGCCTCGCCGGCCGCTTCCCGCGCGCGATCTGGCATTCGCCGGAGGGGCCGAAGGATGTCGTGATCTGGTGCTCCAATGACTATCTCGGCATGGGCCAGCATCCGAAGGTGATCGGCGCCATGGTCGACGTGGCCGCGCGCATGGGCACCGGCGCCGGCGGCACCCGCAACATCGCCGGCACCAACCATCCGCTGATCGAGCTCGAGCGCGAGCTCGCCGATCTCCACGGCAAGCAAGCGGCGCTGGTGTTCACCTCGGGCTACGTCTCCAACGAGACCGGCATCTCGACCATCGCAAAACTGCTGCCGAACTGTCTGCTGCTGTCGGACGCGCTCAACCACAATTCGATGATCGAGGGCGTCCGCAAGGCCGGGAGCGAGAAGCAGGTCTGGCGGCACAACGACCTCGCCCATCTCGAAGAGCTGCTGCGGGCGGCCGATCCCGACCGTCCCAAGCTGATCGTCTGCGAGAGCCTGTATTCGATGGACGGCGACGTGGCGCCGTTGCACCGGATCTGCGATCTCGCCGAGCGTTATGGCGCGCTGACTTACGTCGACGAGGTCCATGCGGTCGGCATGTACGGCCCGCGCGGCGGCGGCATCGCCGAGCGCGACGGCGCGATGGCCCGCATCGACATCCTCGAGGGCACGCTCGCCAAGGCCTTTGGCTGCCTCGGCGGCTACATCGCTGCCAATGCCAATCTGATCGATGCCGTACGCTCCTATGCGCCGGGCTTCATCTTCACCACCGCCTTGCCGCCGCCGGTTTGCGCCGCGGCGACCGCCGCGATCCGCCACCTCAAGACCTCGCAATGGGAGCGTGACCGGCACCAGGATCGGGCGGCGCGGCTCAAGGCCGTGCTGAACGCCTCGGGGCTGCCGGTCATGCCGTCCGACACCCACATCGTGCCGGTGCATGTCGGCGATCCCGAGAAGTGCAAGACGGCGTCCGACCTGCTCCTGTCCGAGCACGGCATCTACATCCAGCCGATCAACTATCCGACCGTGCCGCGCGGCCTGGAGCGGCTGCGGATCACGCCATCGCCCTACCATGATGACGGCCTGATCGACGCCCTGGCCGAGGCGCTGGTCGACGTCTGGGACCGGCTCGGCCTTGCACGGGCGCCGCAGGCGCTGGCCGCGGAGTGAGCCCGTTCCGCTGACCTGTCACATCGGCCTGTCAGTTTGATCTGCCGCAATGCCGCCCGCGCCCGCGCGGGCGTAGTCTTTTGCGTTCAGGGAAAATGCCGGTTCGGCAAGGCCCGGCCGGCGCACAGGCGAGGGCGGCCATGGCAAGGATCATCGAAGCGCTGCTGCAGGAGCACGAGAATCTCGAGAAGCTTCTCTCGGTGCTCGAGCATGAACTGGAGCTGTTCGATCACAATCGGCGGCCGGACTACGACATTCTGCAGAGCATCATCGCCTATTTCGAGGACTATCCGCAGCGCTGTCATCATCCCAAGGAGGAGATGATCTTCGGCAAGCTGCGCGAGCGCGATCCAGCCGCGGCCGCGGCCTATGGCGACGTCGACGACGAGCACGAGACCGAGGCGCGGCGGCTGCGCGGCTTTGCCGACGCCGTGAACGCGGTGCTGTCGGACCAGGAGATCCTGCGCGAACGCTTCCACGCCGCCGTGCATGAGTTCATCGACAGCCAGCGCGAGCATCTGCGCAAGGAGGAGACCCTGCTGTTTCCCGCGGCGCTGCGTACCCTCCAGGCGGAGGATTGGGCCGACATCGACGCCCGCATGTCCGACCGCAAGGACCCGCTGTTCGACGGCGACGTCGCCGAGAAATTCCACAATCTCGAGCGGACCATCCTGCGCTGGGAACAGGAGGCGGAGCAGGCGCGCGCCACGGCCGGCTGATGGCATTTTGCCCAATTGCGCCCCGCGAGCCGTGGACTATAGTTTCAGCTCGGGGGCAGGCACTCGTCTCGGAGTTGGCTATGACCGCTTTGAACACAGGGCTCGAACCGGCCCGAGGTTCGCAGGATGCAGGTGCCGTCGACGCGACGGGCAGGCCTGCGCAGGTCCCGATGGCGCAGCAGAACGCCTTCGGCAGCCACGGCTATGACATGTATCCGCAGAAGCTCATCCGGCTGTCGGGCTGTCAGGAGCGCGCGCTCCGTCGCGAGAAGAAGCTCCCGTTGCTGCTGAGCTGACGGTGCTGCCCCGTAAGCATACGGTTGGCTGGCTTGTATTAAGACATCGTTAACCAGGCCGCGCGACCCTGTTCGCATGCTCCCCCAGGAGTGCGACGGAACCGGACGGCCGGAGCCGGCAGTCGCGACAAGAGGCCGGCGGCGTAACGCCCGCCGGCCTTTTTGCGTGGGCGGGGTGTCTTGGAATCCCCCTCGATCAGTTGCGTCGCGCCAGCGAGCGCAGGAAGCCCTGATATTCCTCGTTCAGCTCCATATCGACGGCGGGTGCGAGCCGCAGCAGCACGTTGGCGATGAACGCCTGATCGTTGCGGGGGTCCGCCAGCACCTCGCGCAGCACCGGGACGTTGTCCTCGATGTGGTGCAGGAAGGCGACGCCTTTCTCCGCCGTCTCGGTCCAGCGCGCCCGCGTCCATTTCGCCAGCGGATACATGATCTCGTGGACGAAGTTCGACTTGCGCGCCTTCTCGAAGAAGCGCAGTCCGGCGCTCCAATTTTCCTTGGCGCGCAGCGGCGGTGGCGGCAGATCGCCGGTCAGCATCTTCCTGCCGGCCTGGCCGACGAAATCGTCCAGCGTGGTCGGCGCATCGATCGTGGCGCGGAAGTGCCACAGCGCGAACGAGCCGGGAAAATCCTTGCCCATGCCGTCGAGCAGGGCCGTCTCGACCGTGTCGACCGCCGCCTTGTCGCCCTTGAGCGACGCCGTCATCGCGAAGGCGAACAGCGCGTCGTTGCCGACCTCATGGACGCCGCCGTTCTTCAATTGCGCCGCCGACAATGCGGGCGTCTTGCCGTCGGCAGGCACCGTGGCCTCGCCGGCGCGCTGCGCCTTGATGAAGGCGGTGATCTCGAGCCAAGCCGTGAGGTTGGCGATGAAGGCGTCGGGATCGACATGCACGATGGCGAGATTGAGCGGCTCCTTGCGCGTTCTCAGCTCGGTCATGTCGGTCATGTCGCACTCCGCAGCAGCTCGCCGCCGAACGGTCTGTCGCCTTTGCGACATGATGGCTCGTTCGACGAAGATGCCGGGAAGGGCAGCAAGAAGGGTGCCACGGTCTTGTCGGGCTCGCGGGCACGGCGCGATCCTCGGAACGAGTCTTGCTCGGGCTGCTTCGCGTGCGATGTTCGCAACGGAAAGCATGAGGCCAGTGAATGTTCACCCGTGTCTGCAAGGCCGACACCATCGACGAAGGCGGCATGCGCCTCGTGATCGCCGATGCCCAGCTCATCATCCTGGCCTGGCCCGACGATGGCGAGCTCAAGGCGTTCCAGGGCGTCTGCCCGCACACCGCGGCGCCGATGGAGGAGGCCGGCTTCGACGGCCGCGTGCTCAGTTGCCCCGTGCACAATTGGACGTGGGATGCCCGTACCGGCGCACCGCTCCACCCTCCGGAGAGTGCGTTGGCCGCGTATCCGGTGAAGGTCGAGGACGGCGTGGTCTACATCGACACGGACGGCATCTCTCCGCTGTTTGCGGCCCGTTGAGCATGCGGGACCAGACTGGAAAGACCGGCACGGGGTGGCTTGCCCGGCCGGCGAAACGCCTCTATACGTTCGGCGCGCGGCACGGAATCACCGTCGGTGGTTCAGCCGACCTCGCAGATCATCGCCTCAAGCGGCTGATTTGCTGAAGGTTTTGCCGAAACGTGCAAGCGGCGATGGCACCGGGGCCTCGTGCCCTCTGGCATCGTGCGTATTGCTCCCTTCGTCTATCGGTCAGGACGCCACCCTTTCACGGTGGAGAGAGCGGTTCGATTCCGCTAGGGAGCGCCATTCCGCGCCGGCTTTCCTTCCATCTCCGATCTTGAAACGGACGGTTTGCGCCGAGACGTGTCGGCGCGGGGTCCTGCATCCATGAATCGCACGCCCAGTACGTGATCCGGTCAACCGTCCATTAGGGTCCTTGCCGTACTGCAGCGGGCGAGCAGGAGCAGGATGATGGCCGCGCCCAAGAAGCGGGAAGCCCGCAAATCGATGAAGCAGCCGGCGTGGATCACGCTGGATGGCGGGTTCGCCGTGCGCCATTGCCTGGTTCAGGACATTTCCAGCGCCGGCGCCAAGCTGACCTTGCAGGACGCGGCGGCGCTGCCGGCGACCATCCGGCTCGCCTTCGCGCGCGACGCAAGAACCGGCCGGCAGTGCCAGGTGGTGTGGCGCCGCGGCGCCTCGGTCGGCGTCAAGTTCATCGGCAAATAGACCAGTATCGCTTCACTGCCGCAGACGCGCTAACAAGCGGCATGTGTCGATCTCTCATCCTGGGCGTCCTCGCGGCGTTCGCCGCCGTGACCGTTGCGGCCGCCGGCTCGCCGGGGTCATCGCTTCTTGTGCCATCGCTTCCCGGGCCGAATAAGGCTGGGCCGAATAAGGCCGCACCCCGTTCAGGCGCCGCCACCAACAATCCCTGCGCGTCCTACGGTGCGAACTTCGTACGCGTCGAGGGAACCGATACCTGCGTGAAGGTCGGCGGCGCCCTGGGCGTCGAGATGGGCACCTCGGCCGGCCGCTGAGGCGCTCACGACAGCGGCGGCGCGATGTGGCGGATGAAGGCCGGGCGTTGCGCGATCTGTCCGTACCAGCGCGCGAGACTCGGCAGCTCCGGCTTGTCGACACCTTCGACTCCGAACCAGCGCCGCGCATAGGCGCCGAGCGCGATGTCGGCGAGCGTGAAGCGCTCGGCCTCGACATGGCTGCGCGTGGCCAGATGCGCGTCGAAGATGCGCCACATCGCCGCGGCGTCGTCGGCCGCCTTCTGCAAGGCGGGCATGTCGCGCTGCTCCGGTGGCGTACGCACCAATCCCCAGAACAGCGGACGCTCGATCGGCTGCACCGTCGACAGCGTCCAGTCCAGCCAGCGCTCCACCGCGGCGCGGTGCCGCGGCGTCGTCGGGTAGAGCGGCGTGCCGTCGCCATGAGCGAGGCAGAGGTAGCGCATGATCGCGTTGCTCTCCCACAGCACGAAATCACCCTCGACCAGGGTCGGGATGCGGCCGTTCGGATTCATCGCGAGATAGTCCGCTTCGTTGTTGCGGCCGTACTGCATGCCGGCGTCGATCCGGTCATAAGCGATCTCGAGCTCGGCGAGACACCAGAGCACCTTCTGCACGTTCACCGAATTGGGGCGGCCCCAGATCGTCAGTCTGTTGTCGGCGGACACGTTCGGCTCCTCTCTGGCGAGCGTCATCATTAGCGCATGTTACGCAAAAAGCCCCGCTCGTTGGCGGGGCTTTTCGGTCGAGCACGTCGTTCGCGGGATCAGCGGCCGAAGAACAGCCACAGCAGAATGATCACCGGAATCGGCACGCCCAACAACCACAATAGAATTCCACGACCCATCTCGGCCTCCTCGTATCCTCACCGTCAATCGGAGCGACAACGCGAGGGTGGCCTCGATGTTCCGGCCGGAATCACGCGGGCAGATGACTCACCAATGTCCGGTGTTCGGCATCGACAGCCAGGGCTCGGCGGGCGCCTTCGGCTCTCCCTTCTGCAACAGCTCGATCGAGTGCAGGTCGGGCGAGCGGACGAACGCCATGTTGCCGTCGCGCGGCGGCCGGTTGATGGTGATGCCGAGCTTCATCAGCCGGTCGCAGGTGGCGTAGATGTCGTCGACCTCATAGGCGAGATGGCCGAAGAAGCGGTCCTCGCCATAGCTCTCCTCGTCCCAATTGTAGGTGAGCTCGACCAGCGGGGCGCCGCGCGTCGGCGGCAGGCTCTTCAGCAGGTGTTCATCCTCGGGTGCGCAGAGAAACACCAGTGTGAAGCGACCCTTGTCGTTGTCGATCCGGCGCACCTCCTTGAGGCCGAGCGCATCGGAATAGAATTTGAGCGCGGCGTCGAGATTGCGCACGCGCAGCATGGTGTGGAGATAACGCATCGTTTCTTCTCTCCCTGAACTCGAAGCGGATGGTCAACGGCCGCCTGCGGACGCCGATCCATAGCAGCAATTCGTCCGCCCGTGTATCGAGCCCGATGCTGCGGCGATGCCGGCTCGCGCGGATGTGCGGTGCGCGCGGCGACGCATTCGATGGGCTGCGCGGTGTTGCGAAAGCCTCTCCGCATGCCCGCGAATCGCTGTTTTGGCAGTGATTCGCGGCATGGATGAACGGGCGCGATGCGACCGCATGCAGGTATTTCAGCGTGTTTCGCCTGCAATGTGCGGCCAAAATCACGCAGGACCGTCGAAAATGCCTAGAAATATAGGGGAAAATGAATCGCATGCTCCGTTCGATCGCCAACGCAGCTTGACTTCTGCGCGCTCCGTTGGAATTTTGGCGCCGCTGTGGGTGCTTCGGGGCCCCTTGAAATGCAGGAGAATCCCGAAAATCGCGGGGTGATACGCCACCAGACGACTGAAGTCCCGGCTGTGCAATGCAGCCAGAAAGCCCCGACCAGTCTGCGCAGCAATGCGCTGATAGCCGCGCAGTCGTCACGTCATTCACCAGTATCAATCACAAGGAGATACGATGGCTACCCAACTTTCCAAGTCGCAACTGATCGAGAAGATTGCGACCTCGACCGAGCTGTCCAAGCGCGACGTCAAGAACGTCATGGAGACGCTCACCGACGTCGGCCACAAGGAGCTGAAGAAGAACGGCGTGTTCCTGGTGCCGGGCTTCGCCAAGTTCGTCGTCGTCAAGAAGCCCGCCGTGAAGGCGCGCAAGGGCACCAACCCCTTCACCGGCGAAGAGATGATGTTCAAGGCCAAGCCGGCCCGCAAGATCGTGCGCGCGCGCCCGGTCAAGGCCGCCAAGGACGCGGTTGCCTGATCTGACCGTCAGTCACGGTCGTGATCACGTCAAAGGCCTCCCGGAAGGGAGGCCTTTTTCGTTGCGGCTATGTGGTTGCAGCGCGGCTGAGCGTTGCGGTCGCCGAAGCGCCGCCGTCCCCGGATCGCGAAGGTTGGCACCGCGGGGGCCCGAAAAACGACAGCAGCGCCAGCGCGACGGAATATCTTCGTCGCGTGGCGCCACCCTCGAGCACTGGGCCCTGAAATCCCCAGTACTGATCTGTCTCGGGGGGGCGCAGGCAGGTTCAAAGGATTTTGCGGGAAAATTGACCGGCCCCTGCGACCTCCGGCCCGCGCAGGAGCGCCGTCGCGCGTGCTGGGGAGAAGCCGGTGGATATGGCGCAGCAAGCCGTTGATCAGCAATCCGGAGAGTCCAGGCGAGGAGCTGTGGACAAGCGTTGGATCGACTGTGGATGAAGGCCCGGCGATCGCCGCAAAGCTCGGCTCTAGCGGCGCTCGCCGTTCAGATCCGCGCCGTCGTCCGCTCCTGTTTCAGGCGCTACACCGGCCGCCTCGGTCCTGGGATGACAGGACGCAAGCACGACGAATCCGCCATAGCCGATGATGTTGAACAGAAGTTCCAGCCAGGATGCCATCGCGGATTCCCCCCATGGCAGTGAACGTGTGGCGACGGTGACGGTTCCAGACGCGCGCGGCGGTGAGCCTGCCTGCAACCAACTCCCCAGCATCTGCGTTGTTTGGACGCACGGGAATTGGAGGACATTCGATCATGAGAAAGACATTGGCTGTTCTGGCGACCGCGGGCGCCGTCGCCATCACCGCACTGGCGGCACCCGCTCCGGCACAGGCGCGCGGCATCGGCCCGGGTCTCGCATTCGGCCTCGCGGCGGGAGCGCTGACCGCCGGCGCGATCGCGGCTTCGCACCCGTATTACTATGGTCCGGGCTACGGCTACTACGACTACGGCCCGCGTTACGTCTACGCGCCCGGGCCGTATGCCTATTACGGCGGACCGTACTATCATCGCTACCACCACTGGCGTCATCACTGGTAAGCGCCAGTCGTAAGGAGGAGGGCCCGGATGGCGAAAGCTTCCGGGCTCTTCTCTCATCCCTGCTATTCCGCGGCCTCGCCGCGCTGTGCCTTCTTCCACGCCAAGCGGGCATATTCCTCGCGTTCGCGCGCGAACTTCTCCTGGGTCGACTTGAACCGTGCAATCCTTGCGGTGATGTCGGCGCGCTCCTTCGCGCGGCGGTCGTCCTGCGTCTCGTTCTGCCTCACGGATCCTCTCTGCTCCGGTCGCTATCCGGCGAGCCTCGCCCTGAGACGCGTGACAAACTTCCTGGCGAATCGCTGGCGCGATGTGGATGTCCGATTGAGGCGTGATTGCGGACGCCCGGCCCCGCTGCAGGCGGCTCGCGCGTTTTGCTGGGGACAGAAGGCGAGCACCGCCAACGTCTTCAGGTAGAACGGAACGATCCGACTCGTCTTGCTTGCGGTCGCGTCGTTCACGGCTGGTTCCGGAGGATGCGGAGTGGCGCAACGACGCAGCCGGGCCGGACATGCTCGGAGGCGGGAGCCAGCTTGCCGTGCTATGAAGGGAGGACAATGATGGTGCGAGGTTTCATGGTTCGGGGCCGCCGCTGATGATTGCATCCGATCTGCACGACGGGGTGAACCGCCTGGGAGACATGATCGCTGCGGCGCGTGTGATCGTGCCCTTCACCGGTGCTGGAATATCGACCGAGACGGGCATTCCGGATTTCCGGTCTCCCGGCGGTCTATGGACGCGCAACCGGCCGATCCATTTCGACGAATTCGTCGCCAGCCAGGAGGCGCGGGACGAGGCCTGGCGGCGGCGCTTCGCGATGCAGGAGACGTTTGCCGCGGCGCGGCCCGGCCGCGGACATCTGGCGCTTTCGTCGCTCTACCGTGCGGGGAAAATTCCGGCCGTGATCACTCAGAACATCGACAACCTGCACCAGGACTCCGGTTTCGCGCCGGATCACGTCATCGAGCTGCACGGCAACACCACCTACGCGCGATGCATCGGATGCGGGCAGCGCTATGAGCTCACCTGGGTGCGCGAGCGCTTCGAGGCCGACGGGGCCGCGCCGGATTGCCCCGATTGCGCGGAGCCGGTGAAGACCGCGACGGTATCCTTTGGTCAGTCGATGCCGGAGCATGAAATGCAGCGCGCCACCGAGCTCGCGCAGCACTGTGATCTGTTCGTCGCGATCGGCTCGTCGCTGGTTGTGTGGCCGGCCGCTGGCTTTCCATTGATGGCAAAGCGGGCTGGCGCGCGACTCGTGATCATCAACCGGGAACCGACCGATCAGGACGACGTTGCCGACCTCGTTGTCCACCACGAGATCGGCGAAGTACTCGGATCGTTCGTCCGTAATTGAACGGAAATTGATGCATTTTTGTCGGCATCTCTGTTCATATGCCTCAGTGAAACCGATTTTTATCTATGCGCGGCACGAGGGAATGTTATCTTTGATTCGAGAGATTCGCGTGACTCATCGTGGGTATAGGTGGTGAGCACGTGTATGAGGGCGCCGTTGCAGGGGTGGCGGCTCACAATTCATATGTGAGGTCCGGGGTTATGGGGTCGGACGGATTTGAGTCCAAGAAGCTTGGGGTGCCGGTCGTTGGTGGTTCGACACCAACCCGGCTCGGGGCGGAATATCAAACCGGCGTCGCGCGCGACTCGGCAATCGATGCGATGACCGGTCTTGGCGAGAACCTCGTCGAAATCAGCGGCGTCATCAAATGGTTCGACGCCTCGAAGGGATACGGTTTCATCGTTCCCGACAATGGCTGGCCGGACGTGCTGCTGCACGTCACGGTGCTCAGGCGCGACGGCTACCAGACCGCCTATGAAGGGGCTCGCCTGGTGGTGGAGTGCGTGCAGCGCTCCAAGGGCTACCAGGCCTTCCGCATCGTCTCGATGGACGAGTCGACGGCGATCCATCCGGCGCAGATGCTGCCGCCGCGCACCCATGTCACGGTGACGCCGACCAGCGGGCTGGAGCGAGCCCAGGTCAAGTGGTTCAACCGCCTGCGCGGCTTCGGCTTCGTGACCTGCGGGGAAGGGAGCCCGGACATCTTCGTCCACATGGAGACCCTGCGCCGCTACGGCATGACCGAGCTGCGCCCCGGCCAATGGGTGCTGGTCCGCTACGGGCCCGGCTCCAAGGGCATGATGGCGGCCGAGATCCACCCCGAGACGGGCTCGCCGGCATTGTCCTCGCACTGAGTTGCTTGCGATCACTGCACTTGACGGCCCTGGAAAGGTGCTTTCCGGGGCCGTTTTCATGTCGGCTTCATCTTCACGGCCAGGCCGCGGTCTTGCTGCCGAGGCCGCGACCGTGTAGTGACGGGTTCGTCGAGGACAATCGTCCCTTGAGAACATCGGGGTATAGCGCAGCCTGGTAGCGCGGCAGTTTTGGGTACTGCAGGTCGTTGGTTCGAATCCAGCTGCCCCGACCAAAACAGAAAGAAAATCAGCGATTTACGAAACGTTGTCGATTTTTGGCGCGGCAGCACTTGGTACTGCAGGTCGTGCGCAGAATCCCCCCGCAAATTGCAGTGCTTTTCCTGGATGAGCATTAGGCGGTAACTCGGAGGTCCACCTGCGATCCTTTTAGATCAGGATGTGCGGAGTGCGAGCGCGCGCACAGGCTCTGTCGGTCGATTTCATTCTGGATGCGGTCGGCGTGCCATTGGAGCAGATCGTCCCGAAGGAAGCCGACGCGCAACGGAGCGAGAGGTCGCGCGAGATCGATCGGGCCTATCCGAACAGCCTTGAACGTGGACTTGAGAATCCTACTGTTGCGGTATTCGAAAAGCCGGGCCAGGGGCTTTCGATCCCTATCGCGAACCTTTCGGGCGCCGTCGCGGGGAGGGGGTGGGCGCCCCCCTTTGACATTGCTTGGGTCGTATAAGCTAAAGACGATGTTGCAACATGCGATTGACTCAGGCATTAGACTAAAACAACAACCTATACTTGCTGCACTTGGCCTGATACCAAATCGGTGGATTTCTGGTGATCGATTTCCTGACACAGCATGCATCGACGATTGGCAGCTTTTTAGCCGGCTTTGTTGGAGGCGGAGCGGTTGGCTCCTTGGTCACGCTTCGCATCAAAGGGCGCAACCAGTTGCCCGGCAAAGGCTCGATTGTTGATCAAAGCAGATCACGCGCCGGAGGCGATATTGTCGGGGGTAATAATGTCCGGAATGGTGGGCGTCGGTGAACCATGGAACGAACTAGGTTTCAATGACGACCTCCGTTGTTCAGACGGGAGCCAAGGCAGGTGGGGATGTCGTTGGCGGCCACAAGGTAGTTGAGACTCACTATCACCTTCCCGGCGAACCAGCAGGCATCGTTGGACAACTCCTCGTAAAGTTACAAGGCGAGATCAAGAACAACGAACGTGTTCGCCACACGATCGAAGATTTGGCGCGATTTCATACCAAGAGATCGATCGACGGCATCGAAGGCTTGGAGGCGAAGCTAGAAGCCGGAGGGCGTGCCAATGAATATCTCGCGGCTCTCGAAAAGAAGGAGATGTTCGTCAAGCTCCTAGAGCGGTGGTCTTTGTACGCCTCAGCGCAAGAGATATTTGTCTATTTGCTCGCGCAAGCGGAGCATCACTTCAATCTAACTATCCATCCGCAAATTGAGCAACTGAGCCCCGTTCAAGTAAATGCACTGATCAACCAGCTTATTATCACGCCAACGATTAATCAGGTCGGCGCTGACGTGTTTGTCCTCAATCACAATGTCTGCATGGGGATGATCTACTGGCTGGCCGAGCAGTGCTTCGTGAGGTGGCATCAATGATCCAACTCACATACGAGCCCGCGTTCGACTCGTTTCACGCGGCCTTCAGAGCTTTGCGGCTGCGAACCATTCTCTCCGTCGATAAACCGCTGCACCGCGATCATTTTAGAATACTTGACTACTATCAACTATTTCCTCACCGCATCGATGGGATTCGCCTCAAGCCTGAGCATCGGCGATACAAGCGTCTCGGTCCGATTTATGAGTCCAAGAAGCCCTATGGAGAGCAACCCGACGATAGACTTGTGTTTGATCGCATGGAGCCTCTCCAGGTGACTGCCTTGGATGCGTTGGCCGTGCGCGCCTACATCGACACAGAGGCCTGGAGCAGGGGTGAGGTTATCCCGACTGAAAAGCAACCGCCGGACGAACTTGACAGGCGTGTTCGTGAGGCCAACGCTAATGACGCGGATCTCGAAGAGTTCTTGGGAATTCTCGGTTCCGAGTACGACCTAAGCGGACCGAACGGTTTGAAGGCGCGGACTGGGCTCTTGGAGTACCGACAAGATGCGGTTTGACCCAACCCTCATAGTCAAGCGCCTCGTGGTCGAGCGCAACGGGCGATCGGCTTACGACGAGATGTTCCACGAGGGCGTGAACGTTGTCCGAGGCGAAAATAGTTCGGGCAAGTCAACGATCCTCAATTTTATCTTTTATGGACTTGGTGGAGATCTGTCGGATTGGAGTGAAACCGCGTTACTTTGCTCGCGAGTGCTGCTCGAGGTCGAACTGAATGGAAAATTGGCGACTTTAAGCCGCGACATCTCGTCCACGGCGGGGCAGGGGATGGAGATCTTCGGGGGGGACTATGAATCTTCGCTAATTGCACCGAGGGCCGATTGGATTAGGTATCCTTATAGGCGGTCGCCCAGTCAGGAGAGCTTCTCGCAGGCAATATTTCGGCTTCTTGGAATACCCGAGGTCGCGATGGATGTGTCTGGAAACATCACCATCAACCAGATTTTGCGACTTTTGTATTCTGATCAACTGAGTCCCGTAGAGGAGCTGTTTCGCCACGATAGCCGATTCGACTCTCCAGCGCTGCGTGACGCAGTGGGCCGTCTACTAGCTGGAGCATACGAGTCCGCGCTTTATGACAATGAAATTAAACTTCGCGAGATGACGCGTGAGTTTGATGCAAAGAATGCTGAATTGCGAAGTCTTTTTGCGGTACTCGGGCATTCTGGTCACAATCTCACGGTCGATTGGCTGGAGGCGCAGCGACGCTCACTCGAAGAAGAGCGTCTCGCGCTGCACTCAGAAATCGAGGTGTCGGAACGTAAGTTGTATGCTAGTGCAGCGGACGATCAGCTTACTCTGACAGCTCAGAACGACGTCTATAGATTGGTCCAAGAACTCCAGTCTCGACTTGGCAAAGCACGCCAAGAGCGTGATGCCCTCATGCTGTCCGTCGCCGATTCAGCCGCCTTTATAAATTCGCTTGAGCAGAAGCTTGCGGCGCTAAATGATTCATCGCTTGCCGCGCAGCATTTGGGTGACGTTACATTTAGCGTCTGCCCAGCCTGCTATGCGCCCCTTGATGCTAAGGAAAGCGGAACGCACCATTGCCATCTGTGCAAGACACCCTTTGATGGTGAGCACGGTCGGGGCCGTATTGTTACGTTGATCAACGACACTGCGCTCCAGCTAAAGCAATCTCGTTTGCTCCAGGGAAAGCGGACAGAAAGAATTGCCAAAACGGAAGTGGACCTGAGAGAGCTCGAAGCTCAATGGAGAGGCGCCTCCGAGCGGCTCTCTTCGCTGCAAAGGCTGCCCTCATCTGAGGCTCGCGAAGAGTTGCGATCGCTTCAGCGTCGATTAGGCTATCTCGATCGCCAGATCGAGGATCTTAGCGAGAAGGCCAGAATCATCCATGTGATCGATGAAATCTCGGCGAGGAAGAACGAGCTGAATGATGCGATGAACCAGCTCAAGACACTTGCCGATAAATTGAGGTTCAGCCAGCAGCGGCGACTGGAACAGGCATACACCGAGATCGCCGACGAGGTGCGAACCCTCTTGCGTCACGATCTTAGGCGGCAAGATACGTTCGAGACGGCGAACAATATTCAGTTTGACTTCTCTACCAACAAGATAAGCGTGGACGGCCACTCGTATTTCTCGGCCAGCTCCCGAGTAATACTTAAGAGCAGCTTTGTGCTGGGTTTCTTTGCAGCTGCGACCAAGGATCCGGCCTTCCGTCATCCCAGATTCGTTATGATCGACACCACCGAGGACAAGGGAATGGAACCCGAACGAAGCCACAACTTCCAAAACCAAATCCTGCGGGTCTCGCAAGAATCGAAAGTGCAGCATCAGGTTATCTACGCAACGGCAATGATCTCGCCCGATCTCGATGACGAGGACTATACGGTCGGGAAATTCTCGACCAGGGATGATGCTACCCTTGCGATCGACTAGTGGTGGCTTGGCGCTAAACTAGAATTCGTCCGGACACGTGGAGTCTTTGGTGGACCCTAGATCCGCAATTCGTCACACCGTTTGCATTCCTATTAACATGGCCAGGAAGTCTAATAATTGGAGATGCTTAGCCATTTCAGTTTGGCCATTGCGAATAGCTGGCGCGAACTGCGCGACGAGGCCGATAAAAAATTCGGATGCTCCCGCAGCGGCAAAACCCGGGAGCATCCGAAGTGTGCGGGTGAATCCGGGGAAGGAACATCCGCTGGCCGCCAGCATCCTCTGAATCGGAATCTCGCGTCTTTGCGCTAGATCAAATCGGGCGTGGGCGGCGGTTCGCGCGTCGGCCGTGCCGAGGTCGCGGCGGGGGGATCAGCGCGCCAGCTCGTCCTGCGCCAGCCGGCCGTCGATGATGTGCACGCGCCGTTGCATCTGAGCGGCGAGGTTGAGGTCGTGCGTGACCGCGACCACCGTCTTGCCGCGCAGGGTGACGAGATCGCGCAGGATGCCGAACACCTGCGCGGTCGCGGCGGTGTCGAGGCTGCCGGTCGGCTCGTCGGCGAGGATGACGGGAGGATCGTTGGCGAGCGCGCGCGCCACCGCCACGCGCTGGCGCTGGCCGCCCGACAGCTTGTCCGGCGTCTTGCGCAGATGCTCGGCGAGGCCGAGCGAGCTCAGCAGCTCCTCGGCGCGCGTGGTGATGGCGCGCGGCGACAGCCGTGCCAGCGCGCGCATCGGCAGCGCGACGTTCTCGGTGATCGAGAATTCCGGCAGCAGGAAATGAAACTGGAAGACGAAGCCGAGCCGTGACAGCCGCACCTCGGCGCGCTCGTCCTCGTTCATGCCCGTCGTCGAGCGGCCGTCGATCAGCACGTCGCCCTGGCTCGGCAGGTCGAGCAGGCCGAGCAGATAGAGCAGCGAGGATTTTCCCGAGCCCGACGGTCCGGTGATGGCGATGAGCTCGCGCGGATGGATCACGAGATCGATGTCGGCGACCAGCGTCACCGGCACCTCGCCGGGCAGCACCTTCGTCACTTGCCGCGCCTCGATCAGGGGCGGGCTCACGTCGCGCCCCGGATGATGTCGACCGGATGCAACCGCGCCGCGGCGCGGGCCGGAAAGTAGCCGGCGACGGCGCTGGAGATCAGCGCGACCGCGCCCGCCAGCAGATAGTGCTTCAGCGAATACAGCACGGGCAGATGATTGTAGTCGGAGAACGGCGTCTTGAACTCGAGCGAGGCGAGCCCGCGGGTGAGCAGGTAGCCGAGCGCCCAGCCGAGAGCGGCACCGGTCAGGCCGATGAACAGCGCCTCGACGATGAAGATGGTGCGGACCGTGCGGTCGCGGAAGCCGAGCGACTTGAGGATGGCGATGTCGCGGGTCTTCTCGTGGGTGATGGTCGAGATGATGTTGTAGGTGCCGAAGCTCGCGACCAGCAGGATGGCCCCGACGATGGTGTACATCAGCACGTTGCGCAGCGTGATCGCCGACAACAGGTCCTCCTGCGCCTCCTGCCAGGAGACCGCCTTGTAGCCGGTCTGCTCGCCGATGCGCTCGCTGATCAGGCGCGCCTGCATCGGATCGTTGGTGCGGACGCGGATCTCGTTGATGATCCCGGTCTGGCGCTCCAGGATCTGCGCGGTGCGCAGCAGCACGTAGCCGGTGGTCTCGTCGGTGCCGCGGAAGCCGGAATGGAAGGTGCCGACGACGGTCGCGTTCATGCTGACGCCCTGGGCCGAGGCGAGCGTGATGTTGGAGTTGACCCGCGCGCCGATCTTGGCCGCGAGCCGGTCACCGAGCAGGATCGCGTGCGAGGACCGGTACAGCGAATTGAGGTTGCCCTGCCGCATGTGGCTCGCCAGCGTCGAGACCTGGCCCTCCGTGCGCGGATCGATGCCGATGATCGCGACCGTGAGGTTGCGGCCGGCGAAGCGCAGCACGGCCTTGGACTGCACCGACGCCGTCAGCGCGCCCGGCACCCAGCCCTGCAGCGAGGCGATGGTGGCCATCGGGTTCTTGATGCCGGGGCGGCGGACGTTCGGGGTCAATCGGTGGAATTCGGCTGCCGCATAGATCTGATCGGCCGGCTGACGGGTCGGCTGGCGCAGCTCGTCGGTGATCGAAATGTGCGGCAGCGCATCGACCAGCGTGCGGATGAAGTCGTCCTGGGAGCCCTCCATCATCGCCGCCATCATCACCGAAAACGCCACGCCGGTCATCACGCCCGCGATCGCGACCAGCGTCTGGCGGACGCGATGGCGCACATGGGTCCAGGCGATGGTCAGGACGAGGCTCATGGCGACGACGTCTCGGGCCCGATCACGCGGATCCGCTCGCCGTCCTTGATGTCGGCGGTCGCGGGCGCTGCGACCAGCTCGCCCTCGCGGGCGCCGTCGAGGATCTCGACCGCCGCGGAGCCGCGGATGCCGATCCGCACCGCGCGCCGCTGCACACGGCCGCCTTCGATCACCATGAGGCTGCCATTGACGATGGCATTGGCCGGCGCGAGCAGGGTGTCGGCCGTCTCCCGGCTGACGATGTTGGCCTCGACGCTCATGCCGACGCGCAGCGGCGTGTCGTCCGGCAAGCCGATCCGCACGCGGAACGTCTTGGCCACGGGATCGCCCGCCGGCGTGATCTGCTTCACCGTCCCGGGCAGGGCCTGGTTTCCGAACGCATCGGCGCGCAGCAGCGCCTTCTGCCCGACCTGGACACGGGGGATGTCCTCCTCGTTGACGTCGGCGACGACCCAGAGCGGCTTCTCCAGGCCGACGCGGTAGAGGATGGTGCCGGGATCGACCATGTCGCCGACCTCGCCGTCCTCCTTGAGGACGACGCCGTCCATCGGCGCTACCAGCTTGAAGTAGTCGAGGCGCTGGGTCTGGGCCGCGATCTGGGCACGGATGCGGGCGAGATCGCTTTCGGAGCGCTGGTAGGCTTGCGAGGTGGCCGCCCCGCGGGCCAGCAACTGCGACTGTCGCTCGAACTCGTGGCGCTGGAATTCCTCCTGTGCACGCAGATCGTTCAAGGTGGCCAGCGCCTCCTTGTCGTCGAGCCGCGCCAGCAAGTCGCCGGCCTTGACCGACTTGCCCTCGCAGCGGCAGCGCTCGATGATGCGGCCGCGGACCAGCGGCGTGCTCCGCGACCACGTCTCCGGCTCCACGGCGCCGGTCGCATACACGATCTCGGCCGCCGTGCCGCGGGTGATGCGGGCGGTCGCAATCAGCGGTCCACGCCCCCACCATGCGGCAAGCCCAGCCAGTGCGCCGGACAGCAGGATGATCGAGAGCAGGCCGCGCCACGGAAAACGACGCCGGCCGCGATCGACGGCCGGCGTGGCAGCAATGGCGTTGGATTGGTCCGGCGACAGCATGTCCATGATCGAACGGACCCTGCGACGGGAGAAAGGCTATACTTAGCCCGTAGTGCCCGTCGCCACGCGGGGCGGAGCCATCTTGAAGTGCTGCTTGGCATAGGCGACGATCTGGCGATCGGTCGGGTGATCGGCGGCTTCGACGCCGACGATGCGCTTTCCGACCGCAGGATGCTTCTCGTGCAGGTACTTGGCAAGCTCGGTCTTGGCGCCGGCCGGGCCGATGATCAGGATCTCGCCGGCGTCATCGAGCGCGTGCGCGACCTCTTCGAGGAAATTCTTGTCGGGCGCCGCGTGGCCGCTGCCGATCTCGTTGGCCTTGTGGTGCAGATGCTTGGTCTGCAGGTGCGGATGCAGCGTCAGCTCGTCGGCACCGGTCAGTCCGATGTGGAACACCTTGGCCTCGCTGTGATCGAGCCACACGACGGCATGGAAATGGGTCGGCATGATCTGGTCCTTGTCAGCAAATCACCGCTTGCGCAGCCTCGCGCGTTCGCAAGCGAACGCGCGCCGCGGGAAGCGGCTCCGTTGGTGATGCAAACCTTAGCGAGCCCGATCGGGCCCGGCTTGATGCAGGTCAACGGAGGCGGGGCGCGACCACGCGCCCCCAATGGCGCGAAGTCTACTTCGGCGCGGGCGGCTTCGGCTGCGGCTTGTCCTGCCGCTTCGACCAGGAGATGTAGTAGGCGACGGTTGTCATGATCGCGATGCCCGCCGCGCTGACCAGGATCTGCGCCAGCAGCGAGCCCGAGCTCAGCATCAGGGTGAAGTGGCCGATGAAGGACAGGAACACGCCGACGCAGAACACCGCCAGCGACTGTTGGCCGCAGACGATGAGGGGATCGAACGCCTTCCACTCCAGGCCCGGCCATTCCTTCGGCACGAACCGGATGACCAAAATGACGATCACCACGAAATGCAGGAAGCGGTACGGCGCGAGATTGGTCTTGTCGTTCGGGTTGAAGGCCGCATAGAGCCAGTTCGGAAACATCGATCCGAGCTCAGGGAAGCGGCCGGCCATCGTCATGACCAGTGCGAGCACCATGTAGGCGATGCAGAAATAGAGCGTGGCCGGCGCCATGATGATGCCCATCGAGCGGCGGGCGCCGCCGAGCGCGCACCAGGAGCCGAACACGAACAGCACCTGCCAGCAATACGGATTGAAGTACCAGGTGCCCGCCGGATAGGCCGCGAAATTCCAGCCCATCTGTCGCGCCAGGAGCCAGAGCACGATCGAGGCGATCATGGTCAGGTCGGGCTGGCGCAGCATCATCCACAGCACCGGCGGGAAGAAGCCCATCAGCACGATGTAGAGCGGCAGCACGTCGAGATTGACCGGCTTGAACTTCAGGATCAGTCCCTGGGCCAGCGTATCGCTGGCGTGGTCGACGAGGCCTGCGACGTTGAACTCGTCGATGATCTCGGAGACGCCGAACCGCGTCGCCAGATAGCTGATGGCCACGATATAGATCACGAACAGCACGATGTGGGCGACGTAGAGCTGCCACACCCGCTTGAACAGCCGGGTGGCGCCGACGATGAAGCCGCGGTCGATCATCATGCGCGCATAGACGAACGAGGCGGTATAGCCGGAGATGAAGACGAACAGGTCGGCGGCGTCGCTGAAGCCGTAATTCCGCGTGGTGATCCAGTTCACCACATTGTCCGGGATGTGATCGAGAAAGATCGCCCAGTTGGCGATTCCGCGAAACAGGTCGAGCCGCAGGTCGCGCCCGCGCTCGGGCAGCGTGGCATTGATTTTCATGGCCGCTTCAACGCACTGTTTTGAATGGAAAACGTTCGGGGAGCAGAGGGCGCCGTGGCAGTCGACCGAGATTGTCACGGGACGGCAGAATGACTATACGGGGCACGATAGACGGTCACGTCCTGGATGGGAATCACCGTTCCGTGCTGGATCTTGCCTGTACCCCATCCCTGCCGTTTCCGCCAAACGCATGACGACCTCAGCTTCCAGGGGCTCTTCCAGCCATGACCGCACGCATTTTCAAGCCCGCCAAGAACGCGATGCAATCGGGCAAGGCCAAGACCAGGGACTGGCAGTTGGATTATGAGCCGGAGCAGCCGCGTTCGGTCGAGCCGCTGATGGGCTGGACGTCCTCCTCGGACATGAAGCAGCAGGTCACCTTGCGCTTCGATACCAGGGACGAGGCGATCGCCTATTGCGAGCGCAAGGGCATTCCCTACCAGGTGATCGAGCCGAAGGAGCCGGTGAAGCGGCAGATCGCCTATGCCGACAATTTCTCGTTCCGCCGCGGTGAGCCGTGGACGCACTGATTTGGACGCATTGAGGGGCCGGCTCGGCCGTCATCCGTTCAACCTGTTTGAGGCGGCCCGCCGGAGATGGGCAGCGGGGCGTCCTTGGACAGGCCGAGCACCGGGAAGCTCCTGATGGCCCGGACGCCGGGCAGGGCGGCGAACTGGCGCAGCTGGCGGCTCATGCCTTCGACGCCGGTCGACACGCATTTCAGCAGGAAATCCGCATCTCCCGACAGCCGCCAGCATTGCTGGACCCAGGGCAACGTCACGATCGCGGCCTCGAACGACTCCAGTGCCGTCTGGTGCTGGCTGTCGAGCTGAATCGACACGAACGCGACCACCTCATAGCCCAGCGACCGTTCATCGATGCTGGCGCGGATGGATTTGATCACGCCGCTGCTGCGCAGCGTCCGCACCCGGCGCAGGCAGTTCGGATGCGAGATCCCGACCCGGTCGGCGAGCTCGTTGATGCGGATCCGGCCATCGGCCTGGAGCTCCGCCAGGATCCTGCGATCGATCGCGTCGAGCTCCGGGCTGCCAGCCATCGGCGCGGCCCGTTCAGCCGGTCGGGCGATCAGGCCGGCCACCGCCGGCCGGATCAGGCTCGGCGGTGCGCGGCATGACGCCCGAGAGCACGAGCTTCTCGTGGGCCGCGATGATCGCCTCCCTGGTGAGCCGGCCGCCGGGACGGTACCAGCTGCACAGCCCGGTCAGGAGCGCGATGATGGCAAAGGTCGCGACCTGGATGTCGTCGACGTCGAACACGCCTTGCGCCACGCCGTCGCTGAGGATGTCGGCCAGCCGGCGCTCATAGGCGCCGCGCAGCGCCACCACCGCCTCGTAGTTGCGGGGATCGAGGCTGCGCAGCTCCGAATTGGCGATGAAGACCTCGCGCTTCCGGGTCATGTGATAGCTGACGTGGAAGGCGACGAATGCCCGGAGGCGTTCGACCGGACCCTGGGTGTCGCGGAGCGCCTGCTCGAGCTCGTGCAGCAGGTCGTTGATGTGGTCCTGGATCAGCTCTGCCAGCAGCTCCTGCTTGGTGCTGATGTGATTGTAGAGCGAGCCCGGCTGGATGCCGACCTCGGCGGCGAGCTGGCGCAGGCTCATGGCCTCATAGCCGTGCTGGAAGATCAGCCGCAGGCCGGCCCTGCGGATCGCCTCCATCGTCGTCGGACCATGTGACCCGATCGTGCGCGCCATCTCGTCCTCGCTGGACCGTCCCGATGCCGATCGCGGCGGATCCGCCACGGTAGGGGGTCCCGTAGTGAAGTCTGAAAATTCCGTGGTCTCAAGCAAATGCTGCTCGCCCCGGACCCTACAATAATCCGCTTGAGAATAGAATTTAAAAACGTATGATCGTTTAATTCGAGAAGGACCGATGGCCGCAAACCGGGCCGCCGGCGGGCAGGGAGGACAGCATGCGGGCAAAGATGGTACACCCGGGCTCGCAGCGGCCTGAACGGCCGCGACCGCTCTGACGCGTGCTCCCACGGCTTCCCCCTCCAGCCCCGCAACGAAGACGCCGGTCATGACGCTTCACTCCACGATCGATCCATCGTCCTCCAATTTCGCCCGCAATGCCGACGCCATGCGCGCGCTGGTCGCCGACCTCAGAACGAAGCTGGGGCAGGTCGCCGAGGGCGGCGGCGAGGCCTCGCGCAAGCGGCATTTGTCGCGCGGCAAGATGCTGGCGCGCCAGCGCGTCGACCTGCTGCTCGACCCCGGAACGGCGTTCCTGGAGCTGTCGCCATTGGCCGCGCACGGGCTCTATGGCGGCGACGTCCATTCGGCGAGCATCGTGACCGGCATCGGCCGCATCGCGGGGCGCGAATGCGTCGTCGTCGCCAACGACGCCACCATCAAGGGCGGCACCTACTACCCGATGACGGTGAAGAAGCATCTGCGCGCCCAGGACATCGCGCGGCAGAACAATCTGCCCTGCGTCTACATGGTCGATTCCGGCGGCGCGTTCCTGCCGCTGCAGGACGAGATCTTCCCGGACGAGCGGCATTTCGGCCGGATCTTCTACAACCAGGCGCAGATGTCGGCGCAGGGCATTCCGCAGATCGCGATCGTGATGGGCTCGTGTACGGCAGGCGGCGCCTATGTGCCGGCGATGTCGGACGAGAGCATCATCGTGCGCAACCAGGGCACGATCTTCCTCGGCGGTCCGCCGCTGGTGAAGGCGGCGACCGGCGAGGTCGTCAGCGCCGAGGAGCTCGGCGGTGCCGACGTGCATTCGCGACAGTCGGGCGTGACCGATCACTACGCGCAGAACGATGCCCATGCGATCGGCATCGCCCGCCGCATCGTCGGCACCCTGAAGCCGCCGGGCGCGCGCACCGTGCTGAACATGCGCGAGGTGCGCGAGCCGCGCTATGCCGCGGAAGAGATCTATGGCGTCGTGCCGGTCGACGGCCGCAAGCCGTTCGACGTGCGCGACATCATCGCGCGGGTGGTCGACGGCTCGGAGTTCGACGAGTTCAAGAAGCTCTACGGTCAGACGCTGGTGTGCGGCTTCGCCCACATCTGGGGCCATCCGGTCGGTATTATCGCCAACAACGGCATCCTGTTCAGCGAGAGCTCGCTGAAGGGCGCGCACTTCATCGAGCTGTGCTGCCAGCGCAACATTCCGCTGGTGTTCCTGCAGAACATCACCGGCTTCATGGTCGGCAAGAAATACGAGGCCGGCGGCATTGCCCGCGACGGCGCCAAGCTGGTGACGGCGGTCGCGACCGCGTCGGTGCCGAAGTTCACCGTCGTGATCGGCGGCTCCTACGGCGCCGGCAATTACGGCATGTGCGGCCGCGCCTATGCGCCGCGCTTCCTGTGGATGTGGCCGAACGCGCGCATCTCGGTGATGGGCGGCGAGCAGGCCGCGATGGTGCTGAGCCAGGTCCGGCGCGACGGCATCGAGGCCAAGGGCGAGAGCTGGCCGGCGGAAGAGGAAGAGAAATTCCGCAGCCCCATCCGCGCGCAATACGAGGCGCAGGGCAATCCGTACTACGCGACCGCGCGGCTGTGGGACGACGGCGTGATCGATCCCGCCGATACCCGCCTCGTGCTCGGCCTTGGATTGTCTGCTGCCGCCAATGCCCCGGTCGAGCCGACCAAGTTCGGCCTGTTCAGGATGTGATCATGGCTCGTCCCGGATTGTATCGTCGTTTTCGCAAGCTCCTGATCGCCAACCGCGGCGAGATCGCCGTGCGCGTCATCCGCACGGCGCGCGCCATGGGATTGAAGACCGTCGCGGTCTATTCGGAGGCCGACCGCAACGCGCTGCACGTCGCGCTGGCCGACGAAGCGGTCCTGCTCGGCCCTGCGCGCGCCCGCGACTCCTATCTCAACATCGAGCGGCTGATCGAGGCCGCCAAGCAGACCGGTGCCGAGGCCGTTCATCCCGGCTATGGCTTCCTGTCCGAGAGTGCCGAGTTCGCACAGGCCTGTCTCGATGCGGGGCTGGTGTTCGTCGGGCCGACCGCGGCGATGATCACGGCGATGGGGTCGAAGTCCGGCTCGAAGTTTCTGATGGAGCAGGCGGGCGTGCCGCTGGTGCCCGGCTATCACGGCGAGGCGCAGGATGACGCCACGCTCGCCAATGAAGCCGCGCGGATCGGCTTTCCCGTGCTGATCAAGGCGTCCGCCGGCGGCGGCGGCCGCGGCATGCGCGTGGTTCACGCGGCCGGCGACCTCACTGATGCCGTCACCAGCGCCAAGCGCGAGGCCAAGGCGGCGTTCGGCGACGACCGCGTGCTGATCGAGAAGTTCGTCGAGAGCCCGCGTCACATCGAGGTGCAGATCGTCGGCGACAGCCACGGCAATCTGGTCTCGCTGTTCGAGCGCGAATGCACCCTGCAGCGCCGGCACCAGAAGGTGATCGAGGAGGCGCCGTCGCCGACGTTGACGCCGGCGCAACGGGACACGGTGTGCGCTGCGGCGCGTCGCGCGGCGGGCGCGGTGAACTATGTCGGCGCCGGCACCATCGAGTTCGTCTCCGACGGCCGCGACGTGTTCTTCATCGAGATGAACACGCGTCTGCAGGTCGAGCATCCCGTCACCGAGTTGATCACCGGGGTCGATCTCGTCGAATGGCAGTTGCGCGTCGCCTTCGGCGAAGAGCTGCCGCTGACGCAGGACCAGATCCGGTTGCATGGCCATGCCATCGAGGCGCGCGTCTACGCGGAGAATCCCGCCAAGAACTTCATGCCCTCAGTCGGCACGATCAAGACCTGGCGGCTTCCCGCTGAAACCGGCGGCCTGCGCATCGATGCCGGCTATCGCGAGGGCGATGCGGTCTCGCCCTATTACGACGCGATGCTCGCCAAGATGATCGCCTGGGCGCCGACCCGCGAGGTCGCGATCGAGCGGCTCAACCGCGGCCTTGACGACACCGACGTCCGAGGCATCGTCAGCAACATCCCGTTCCTGTCGTCGCTGCTGACGCATCCCGACGTCGTGGCGAACGCGATCGACACCGGTTTCATCGAGCGCCATCTGACGCATTTGACCCAGTCAGGAGCGGTGGCCGGCGACCTCGAGCTCTGTGCCGCGGTTGGGGCCATTCTCATCGGCGAGCAGATCGCGGCTGCGAAGGAGCAAGGCTCGCCGTGGCGCGCATCCGGCTGGATGCCGGTGGGACTGCGACAGCGCGTGTTCTCGTTCCGCCAAAGCGCGGGTAATGAACCGCGGACCGCCACGCTGGCCTATGGTCCCGGCGTGCAGCGCCTGTCGATCGCGGGCCGTGAGACCTCGTTCTCGGCTATCCCGACTGATGACGGCGGCTTCGACCTTGTGTGCGACGGCGTCAAATCCCATGTGGTGGCCGTCATCGAGGGCCATGAGCTGTACCTGCGGACCCGCAACGGTCGTTTCGACCTGCATTGGATCGATCCGTTCGGCGGAGACGACGAGGAGCAGGCCGGCGAGGACAAGATCGTGGCGCCGTTGCCGGGGACCGTCGTGGCGCTGCTTGCGCAGGAAGGCGCCGTCCTGGAGAAGGGTGCGGCGATCCTGACGCTCGAAGTCATGAAGATGGAGCAGACCCTGCGGGCGCCGTTCGCAGGCCGGCTCACGGCGATCAAGTGCAAGGTCGGCGACATCGTGCAGGAAGGCGTCGAACTGGCGGACCTCGAACCGTCCGCCTGATCCTCGAACCGGAGAGGTCGGCATGAGCGAGAGCGTGCGCATCATCGAAATGGGCCCGCGCGACGGCCTGCAGAACGAGAAGACGTTGGTCGGCGTGGCCGATCGCATCGCCTTTGTCCGCGCGCTGGTGAACGCCGGCCTGGCGACCGTCGAGGTCGGCGCCTTCGTCTCGCCCAAGGCGATCCCGCAGATGGTGGGATCGGATGAGGTGATGCGCAGCGTGTCTGCGCTGCCCGGCGAATTCCATGTGCTGGTGCCCAATGTGAAGGGCTATGAGGCCGCGCGCGCTGCGGGCGCCAGGGTGATTTCCGTATTCACGGCGGCCTCTGAGAGCTTCTCCCGCGCCAACATCAACTGTTCAATCGCGGAGTCGCTGGAGCGCTTCAAGCCGGTGATCGCCCACGCCAGGACCGACGGCGTCAAGGTGCGCGGCTACGTCTCCTGCGCGCTCGGCTGTCCCTATGAAGGCGAGATCAAGCCGCAGGCGGTAGCCGGCGTGGCGAAGGCGCTGTGGGACCTGGGCTGCTACGAGGTCTCGCTGGGCGACACGATCGGCGTCGGCACGCCGCTCAAGGCCAAGCAGATGCTGCGCGCCGTCTGCGACGATGTGCCGGTGATGCATCTTGCGATGCATTTCCACGACACCTACGGCCAGGCGCTGGCCAATCTCTATGCGGGCATGGAGGAGGGCGTCCGCGTCATCGATGCCGCCGCCGGCGGCCTCGGCGGCTGCCCGTTCGCTCCGGGCGCGACGGGAAATGTCGCGACCGAGGACGTCGTCTACATGCTCGAAGGCATGGGCATCCGCACCGGCGTCGACATGACGAAACTGCTGGCCGCCACCAACGAGATCAGCCGGCTGCTCGGCCGGCCCCCGGTCAGCCGCGTTGCCGGCGCGCTGAATGCGAAGAACAGGCGAGCAGCGAATGGCGAATAGCGAACGGGGGCTGAACCTATCGCCAATCCCTATTCGCTACGTCCTAGTCGCCATTCGCCGCTGCGTCAGCGGCTGAGATCCGGCCCCATCACGAGATCCGGCAGCGCCGTCGAGATCTGCGGCACGAAGCAGAGCAGCAGCACGGCGGCCATCATCAGCAGGACGAACGGCAGCGTGCCCCAGATCACCTCGCGCAGCGGGATGTCCGGCGCGACGTTCCTGATGACGAAGATGTTGAGACCCACCGGCGGGTGAATCAGGCCCATCTCCATCACGATCGTCATCACCACGCCGAACCAGATGATGTCGAAGTTTGCTGCCCGCAACGGCGGCAGGATGATCGGCGCCGTCATCAGGATGATCGATACCGGCGGCAGGAAGAAGCCGAGCACGACCACCATCAGCAGGATCGCGAACAACAGTTCCCAGCGCGGCAGGTGCATCGCCACGATGGACTCCGCCACCGACTGCGAGATGTGCAGGTAGCTCATCACGTAGGAGTACAGCAGCGACATGCCGATGATCAGCATCAGCATGGTCGATTCGCGCAGCGTCGCCTTCATGATGGGCGCGAGATCGGCCGGGCTCCACACGCGGTAGATGATCGCGATCAGCACGAGCGCGAGGATGCCGCCGAGACCGGCTGTTTCCGATGGCGTGGCGAGGCCGCCATAGAGCGCGACCATGACGCCGGTCAGGAGCAGCACGAACGGAATCACGCGTGGCAGCACGGAGAAGCGCTGCGCCATCGTAAAATCGTCCTTGGTCAGGATGTCCGACCACGCGCCCGACTTCTCATAGACGGCTTTCGCGCGCGCATATTCCTGCCGGAAGCGCACCACCGAATAGACGCCGAACAGGGTCACCAGCAGCAGCCCGGGGCCGATACCGGCCAGGAACAGCCGTCCCAGCGATTTCTCCGCCGCGATCGCGAACAGGATCATCGTAATCGAGGGCGGAAGCAGAATACCGAGCGTGCCGCCGGCGGCGATGATGCCTGCGGCGAAGCCGCCGGAATAGCCGCGCTTGCGCATCTCGGGAATTCCGGCCGAACCGATCGCCGAGCAGGTCGCGGGGGACGATCCCGCCATCGCCGCGAACAGCGCGCAGGCGAACACGTTGGCGACGCCCAATCCGCCGGGCACGCGATGCAGCCACGCGTGCAGCGCCGAGTAGAGATCCTGGCCTGCGCGGGAGCGGCCGATCGCCGCGCCCTTGAGGATGAACAGCGGGATCGACAGCAGCGTGATCGACGCCATTTCCTCGTAGACGTTCTGCGTCACCGTATCGAGCGACGCGGTCGGCATGTAGATGGCCATGAACACGACGGCGACGGCGCCGAGCGCGAACGCGATCGGCATGCCCGCGAACATCGCAAACAGGGTCGAGAGTCCGTAGGCAACCCCAATTCCGAACACGCTCATCGACGCGCTCCGGTCAGCGGAGCCACGATCTGCAGCAGCATCTGCAGGCACAGCAGGGTCATTCCCGCGGCCATCAGGCCGTAGGGAATCGCCAGCGGCGGCGACCACATCGAATTCGAGACCTGACCATCGACCCAGGCCTCATGTGTCAGGGTCCAGGATTTCCAGGTGAAGAAGGCACAAAACAAAAAGCTCGCGACGTCGACCAGCCAGAGCCTGATCTTGTTGGCGAGCGGCGACATCAGCCCAACGAAGGCTTCGATGCTGACGTGGCCGCGATGCTCCTGCACATAGGCTGCAGTCATGAAGGTTGCGCCGACGAGCAAGAACACGGCGGCTTCGTCCTGCCAGTAGTTGGCGGCCTTGAACAGTGCACGGCCCGCCACGCTGTAGCTCAGGATGAGGCAGGCCGCGACCAGTGCGAACGCGGCCAGAACGACGATGATACGATTGAGCAGCGAGACAACACGCTGGAGCGGCGCCAGCGGACCGCTGGCGCCGATGGCTGTCGTGGCCTCGGTATCGAGAACGGGCGCGTGCATCAATCAGGCCGCGACGTCGGAGGCGAGTTTGAGGAGCTTGGCGCAGTTCGCGGACCTGCCGCCATAGTCCTTCCAGGCCGTGTCACGGGCAATGTCGCGCCATTTGTTGACGGTCTCGACATCGAGCTCCGTAACCTTGGCGCCGGCCTTTTCGTAGACCTTGGCGACTTCGATGTCGTCGTCCTGCGCGCCCTTGCGCCCGAACGCCTCCATCTCCGCGCCGACCGCGAGGATGATGTCCTGTTGGTTCTTCGGCAGCTTGTCGAACGAGGCCTTGGACATCATCAGCGGCTCGAGCATGAACCAGTACGACGCCTTGGCTCCGGAGGTGAGGGCCTTCGACACCTCTTCCAGCCGGAACGAGATCAGGCTGGTCGACGAGGTAATGCCGGCATCGCAGGCACCGGTCTGCATCGCGGTGTAGATTTCGTTCGATGGAACCGACAGCACCGAGGCGCCGGCGGTCTGCAGCACCATGTCCATCTCGCGCGAGCCGCCGCGCACCTTCATGCCTTTGGCATCCTCGGGCGTAACCAGCGGCCGCGATCGGCTGGCGACGCCGCCCGCCTGCCAGACCCAGGTGAGCAGCATGATGCCCTTGTCGGCCAGAAAATCGCTCAGCGTCTTGCCAACCGGCTCGTTCTTCCAGCGCATGCCCTGGTCGTAGGTGGTGACCAGACCCGGCATCAGCCCGATGTTGGTCTCGGGCACCTCGCCGCCGGCGTAAGGCATCGGATACAGGCTGATGTCGAGCGCGCCCTTCCGCATGGCCGAGAATTGCGCGACGGTCTTGATGAGCGAGGAGTTCGGATAGATCTCGGTCGCGATCTCGCCGCCAGAGCGCTTCGCAACCTCCTCGGAGAACACCCGGCAGAGCCGGTCGCGGAAATCGCCCTTGTCGATGGTGCCGCCGGGAAACTGGTGGGAGATCTTCAGCGTCGTTGCGGCGTGAGCCGTACCGGTCCCAAAACGCAGAATGGCCGGCGCAGCGAGCGCGGATGCGATGACATGACGGCGTGTGAGCATGAGATTTCCCCTGGACAACTTCTGGTTGGGTTCCCGACCCGGGTTCGTTGGCGTGACTTATACCAGCCAATCTACCGGACTTACCTCTAGCCGAACTAGACAGTTCGTTCGAGGCCAAATGCATGGGAAGCGACATATTGCTGCGGCGCACGTACCGGCCTGTGAATCCCTTGCGCGGGTTGTACTAACATGATCTTGCCGGGCAAAATTGTGTCCTCGATTCCGGAACGCGACGCATTCGAGTCAAATTTGATCGAACAAAATTCTCGCTCGCGCTCGTAACAATCGCCTTCATCGGAACGTCGATATCCAGGAACGGCGCGTCCGTCGCCGTCGAACCCTGTCATACGAAGGAGCGATCATCATGACCAATCGTAGCCGCCTCATCCTCGGAATCTCCGCCGCCGCCCTCGCGTTCAACATGGCCGCCGCGCCGGCGGCCTTCGCGGAGGACAAGATGAGCAAGGACGATGGGATGAAGAAGGGCGCGATGTCCCACGACGGCATGAAGAAGGACTCGATGGCGAAGGACTCCATGAAGAAGGACGACGCCATGTCCAAGGACGGGATGAAGAAGGACGACGGCATGATGAAGAAATAAGTCGTCTCGCCCGGCATCGTGCGATGGGACGACCGTATCAGTCCCATCGCCGATGAAGTGAGGAGTCGCGCGATGCCGGCCGCGACGGCACGTAGGGCTCGTGGCGGCGTCGCTGCTTACTTCTTCTTTCCGCGGGCCTTGCGCGCGGCGTAGCGCGCATCGCGCTTCGCCTTCTGCTCGGCCTCCATCTCGGCCAGGCGAGCGGCTTCGTCTTCCGCCTCGCGCGCGAGCCGGGCAATCTCGGCAGCTTTGGCCTCTTCTTCGAGGCGCTTCTGCTCCGCCTTGGCGGCCTCGCGCTCCAATCGCTGCTGCTCGCGGCGGGCGGCGGCAGCTTCGCGCTCCTGCCGTCGCTTCACGACTTCGGGATCGTCCGGTCCCGGCTGCGATTTGAACTTCTGCACGATGCTCTGGCGGGCCTGCTGCGCGGCCTTCTGCCGATCGGCAAATCCAGGTTCCTTGAATCCTCTCATGGAGACGTCGTCACTTCGCTATTTGGGTGTTCGATCAGGGTGTGGTCGGTCAGGGGCTGCACGCGCCGCCAGGCAATTCTTCCACGAGATCGTGAACACGAGCGGAGGCCGACGCGAGCCCGTGTGTATAGGATCGCATGCGTCGATGACAAATGCTTTATCGCCGCTCCTCCACATCCGACCTGCCTGGCGCTTGCATGGCGCTCGCCGTAGGCTATGTAAGCACCCCCGTCGCTGACGCAGGTCGGCCGGCTGTGAGTCGCTTCACGCCTCGCGGGCACCAGCGCACCGCCTGGGTGCGACGTCCAACGGAGTTGACCGGCATGATCTCTGTTCGCCGCGGGCGCATGGCGCTCGGCCTCGCGCTCGTCGCTCTCGTGGTCAGCGCATGCGTGATGACCGCGGTCCTCGCCCGCCCGCGGCCCGTTTCGGCCGGTGTGCTGGGTTCCGAATGGGAATGCGGGCAGCTGTTCTGGGTGACGAGCTGCACCCGTATCGAATCGATCTCGCCGGCATCGCGCCAGCAGCAGCAACCGCACGGTGAGGCCGCTGGCCTGCGTGCCGCCTAGGCGCACCGGCGATGAGTACGCAGGGGCCGGATAGACGCGGTGCCATGGCGGCACTGGTGTTCGCGGCGCTCGTCGTGGCCTTCGGCGTGTGGCTGGCTCGCAGCCTGACCTCGGCAAGCCAGATGCAGGATTGCCTGATGTCGGGACGAACCAACTGCAATGTGATCGTGCCCGACCGGTGACCGCCGATCAGCTCGTACCGGATCAGCAAGACCGCGCCAGCAAGGTTGCATGATCGGAGCGGCGAATCAGCCGGCATCTCGGTTAACCTGACGGCAGCAGGTTGACCTAGCCGCAAAATAGTCGGGATTTTACCCGTTTGTCGCGGAAACTATGGTGCGCCCGGACCATACGCGCCAAAGCCGGCGATCCGGGATCATCAATCCGCATCACACCTCGCGTGCGCGGCAACCGGCGGGCGATCAAGGGTAGGAGAGAATGACGTTGTCCAACCAGAGCACACGGTGGCTGCCCGCGATCGCAATCCTGACCGCAGTCGTGATCCCCGCCCAAGCCTGGGCGCAAACTCAGGACCAGGCTGGTCCCGGCGCCGGGCATTCGCCCCAGGCCCGCCCGCCCGGTGTCATTCGCCAGGCGCCGGCCCAGGGTGGGCAGCCGGGCGGCCAGCCCCATGTCCAGATTCCGCGGCAAGCCGGTCCCATGGCCGGCCAGCCGCAGGGAGCACAGCCGGGCGCACCGCCGCGGGCTGCCATTGTCCCTCAGGGACGTCAGCCTGCGCCGGTGGCGCAGCAGGGACGTCCGCCGGGAGCCGGTCAGGGCTATGCAGCGGGCCACGGCCCGGGCCCTGGTCCGGCGATGGCCGGGCGGGGACCGGATGCGCGTTATGCGCACGGCCGGGTCGCGGTGCGCGACTATGGTGGGCAGTCTTATCGCGGCCGGGTCGGCTGGGAGGGTGGCCGATGGCGGCACGAGGTTCACAATGGCCGTCCGGGCTGGTGGTGGGACGTCGGTGGCGTCTGGTACTATTATCCCGAGCCCATGGAAGGACCGCCGACCTACGTGTCGGAGGACTATGCTGACGATGTGGTCTATGCGCCGTCGGCGGCCTACGAGGCGCCCCCGCCGGTCGCCTACGAGCCGGCGCCGCCTCCGGCCGAAGTCGATCCGGGCGCCAGCGCGCTCGGGGGCGCGATCATCGGCGGGGTGCTCGGCGGTATCCTCACCGGCAAGGCGGGCGGTGCCGCGGCGGGCGCCGTGCTTGGTGGTGCCACCGGGGCGATCGCCGGCGCTACGGCTGCGGCGCGACCGGGCTATTATCTGTCGCAGGGCAATTGCTACTATCGATATCCGTCGGGAGAGTATGTCGCGGTCGATCCGCGCTCCTGCTACTGAGCCGCCGCCGGCGGTCGGAGCGCTGCGCTGAGCTTGGTTGGCCGCTGCGGAGTTGTGGCCGAATCTCCGCAAAGCTCCGGAGCAGGAGTGGGAGCGAATCTTGATAGACTCCGCTTCATCGTTCGAGAGGTGAGAGCTCCTGGGCCATGACCAAGGCGTCCAAGCTGGTTGCCGCCAAGGGCGGAAGGGTTCTCCTGGTCCGGCGCCGGGCCGACGGGCGCTGGATGTTTCCGGGTGGCCGCAAACGCGCGCAGGAGACGGCGAAGGACTGCCTGAAGCGCGAGATCAAGGAGGAGCTTCCCAAGCTCAAGCTCGGCCGGCTGCGGCTATGGAAGGAAGTCACCGCCAAGAACAAGCGCTCGGGTCGCAAGATGAGCGATGCCATCTTCATCGCCAAGCATGCCAAAGGGCGCCTGGAGATCGGAGACAAGAAGGAGATCGACCGCGCGGTGTGGCAAAAGCCCTACGGACTCAGCCTGACGCCGACGTCGCGCTACATCCGCGACCAGCTGTTTCCACGAAAGCCGGACTGAACCGTCGCGGGCCGGGAACATCCCGGCCGCCTGGGCGTTATCTGCCCATGCCTTACGATAACACAGACAGACAGCCTCGCGTCCTCACGCCGGAAGAGCGTCGAGCGCGTGACGCCAGCCGCAGGGCTGATGCCGAACAAGCCATGCGCGAGCATGAGGCGGCCCAGCGCGCCTTTTACGCCAACCGCGAGCGGCTCCGGGCCGAGCGTCTGGCCCGGGAGGCTGCCGCCAAGTCGGGCTGACGGGAGTTCCTGTCAGCTCGCCTTGCGGCTCCGGAATGCGTTCGCCATCCGCAGAAACGCTTGATCCAGCAACGCATACATGTCGCCCGTGATGTCGCAATCGAACATCGCGCGGCGCATGCACGTCATCCATTCGTCGCGCTCGGCGTCGCCGATCGGATACGGACGGTGCGCGGACATGATGCAGCGATGTTCGGCCCGCTCGAAATAAAGCGCCGGCCCGCCCAACCAGCCACTGAGAAATTCGAACAGCAACTGCTTGATCGGACCAAGATCGGCGTCGTGCATCGCGCGGATGCGGCTGGCGCCGGGCTCCTGGTCCATGATGGTGTAAAAGCGCTCCGCCAGACGGCGCACGCCGGCCTCGCCGCCTACGAGATCATAGGGCGTCGCCTCGTTCACAACTGCTTCTGCTTCGTTAGCCGAATTCGCTGCCGTCATCGCATCTCGTTTCCGCTCGCCCCTCTGCAGCCAACAAGCGGCAGAGGTATGGCGCCTTGATCTGGATCAAGCGGGAAAACGCGCGTGCGTTCGGGCTAGCGGATGCTGGCTTTGACGAGGCGCTGCCGGTCGGTGTCGGCGGCGATCTGGCGCAGCGTCTGTCGGAGCAGAGCGAGATCGACCGGCTTCGAGAACGGCGGATAGACGTTCAGGCCGAGGATCTTGCCGGCGCGGACCGTGACGTCGCGGGTCTGATCGTCGGAGCCGCTGATGATCAGCACCGGCGTGCGGGACTTGATGTCCGCCAACAGCTGCAACACCTCGGTGCCGGAGCGCTCACCGAGATTGAGGTCGAGCGTGATGCATTCGAAGTTGCGCCGGCGCAGCACGTTCATCGCGCCGTCGACCGAGTTCACGCCGGTCGTCGCAAAGCCCGCCTGCACGGCGATCTTGCGCAGGATCGACAGATGAACGTCGGCATCTTCGATCACGAGAAGTTCGTTCAGCATGGTCCCCGCGCGGCTGGTGTGTCGGCTCCAGATGGACCTGCGGAACTTAAGAGGGGGTTTCTGATTTCCTCGTAAACATCGGGTCCCGTAGAACAACGGAAAATCTGCACGCTATCCGTCATTGCCGGCGCCCGCGCGGAACAGCTCAGAACGGCCGACGGCTCGGCATGGCTTTGGAGGAGCCCCGCAGATCGGTCATCTCTGCCGAATCGGCCGGGGGCAGGCGACCGCCCGGCCGGCGCCAGTGCTCGACATGCAGAAGGATGCCGGCCACCAGCAGCGGCGCGACGGCGGCCACCGCCAGCAGCGGCGACAGCGGCTTGGGCGTGATCATCTCCATCGTCATCTCGCAGACCATCCAGATGGCTGCGGACGCCAGCACAAAGTCGCGGGAGGGGATGCGGAGCCAGTACAGGAAGCCGGCGATGATCGCGGCCGGCGCAATGATCGGGCCGATCATGTAGAAGTTCAGCTCGGGCGGCGTCACGGCGTCGAGGACCATCGATGCCAGCAGCCACAGGCTGAGGAACATCACTACGCCGTCGACGTATCTCATGGCCAACCTCCGCCGCGACATTTTGGCGCAATCTTTGTCCGGTTTATGGCTGTTCCGTCAAGGGCCATGGTGTCCAGGGCCGATTTGCAGCCCGATCCGGCGGATTTTCGCCTGTGGCCCGGATCCCGGCGAGTTCCTGGTTCCACGGCCATCCGCTGCTCAATCCGCCGAAAACCCGAACGGAACCGACGACGTCCTGAAATCGTCCGGCAGGATCTCGCGCCCGATCGGCGGCGCCGAGCGTGCCGCGCATTTCGGGCGGTGGCAGACCCGGCAGGCGACCCCGATCGGGGTCGGATCGTCGGCATCAGGCCCGTGGCCGTCGCGGGTGTAGATCAGCTGCCCCGCATGCTCGGCAGCGCAGCCGACCGCGATCGCCCGCTCGACGCGCACCGCGCCATAGGAGCCGCCACCGGCGGTCACGGTGCGGGCGATCGAGAAGAACCGGCGGCCGTCGGGCAGCTCCAGCCATTGCGTCACGATCTGGCGCGGCGTCTTGAAGATGCCGTGCACCGACCACAGCGGGCAGGCGCCGCCATGGCGCGCGAATGGGAAGCCGGCGCCGTCGAGCAGCTTTGAGACGTTGCCGGCGGGATCGACCCGGATCAGGAAGAACGGGATCCGCTCCGCGCCCGGCTTCTGCAGGGTGGTGACGCGATGCGCGGTCTGCTCGAAGCTGGTGCCGAACTGGCGCGCCAGTGCCTCCAGATCATACGCCCGCGCATCGACCGCTTTCGCAAAGATCGAATAGGGCATGATGATCGCCGCCGCCGCGTAGGCCGCGAGCGCGCGGCGCGCCAGCAGCTCGGCGGTCTTGCTGGCGAACTTGCCGTCCTCCAAGGCCGCGCCGATCTCGGTGTCGAGCTCGAGATAGGCGAGCTGCCGGGCGAGCTCGAATTTCAGGCTCGCGCTGTCCAGTGAATCCTCGATCAGTAGCTGCCGGCGGTGCAGGTCGAGCCGCCTGAGCGAGCCGAGCATCACGTTCGGCGGCATGTAGCGGACCTGCAGATTGTGCCGCGCGCGGAACCGCTCGATGAAGCCGGCCGGTCCGGCGGAGACCTGCGGAGCCCCCGTCGGCGCCCCCTGGAAGATCGCCTGCGCCAGCCGCTCGGCGGCATCGTCGAGCTGGGCAAAGTTGTTGCGGCGGGCGGCGAGGAAGCGGCGGACGTCGGCGACGGGATCGTTGGCGTCGAAGCCGTCATTGCCGACGCGCGGCGCGCTGCCTGCCGGCGCCGGGGCGCGCTGCTCGGCCAGCGCGAGCTGCTCCTCGCGATACGCCGTGTAGAGGCGCAGGAACGCCTCGGCCATGCCGGGATAGCTGACGGCGAGGTCGGAGATCTCCAGCGCGGGAATGTCGATGTCTGAGAACATCGGGTCCTTGAGCACCGACTGCATCCGCGCGGTATGGTCGGCGCCGCCGTCGCCGGCGAGATCGGCCAGGTCGATCTTGTAGGTCCGCGCCAGCCGCAGCAGCATGTCGGCGGTGACCGGCCTCTGGTTCCGCTCCAGGAGCGCGACGTAAGGCGCTGAAATTTCGAGGTCCGCGGCCATGTCGGCCTGGGTCAGGCCGAGCTCGCGGCGCAGGCGGCGCAGGCGCGGGCCCATGAAGATCGATCGTGCCGTGGCGGTGGTCATGGCCATATCCCGGTCCTGTAATCTCCTTACAGCTATACACGAGAAGTGTGTAAAGTGTGACAAGTTTTCCGCGCAATGTCTGGTCCGCCGCCCCAGGCTGCTTACAACAGGTCCCAGGTTGTCCTTAACCAAGGGATCACGGACATGAACTTCCAACCGCGTGGACTGAACGACCAGGCCCTCCAGGGCCCCGCGTCCTACCAGGCCGAGGTCGAGGCGGCGCGCGCGCTGCTCGAGACCCAGCCGACCTGGAACGGCGTCACCGCCGAGGCCGTGGCGCGCATGCGCCTGCAGAACCGCTTCAAGACCGGTCTCGACGTTGCCCGCTACACCGCGGCCGTGATGCGCGCCGACATGGCCGCCTATGACGAGGACAGCACCAAGTACACCCAGTCGCTCGGCTGCTGGCACGGCTTCATCGCGCAGCAGAAGCTGATCTCGATCAAGAAGCACTTCGGCAAGACCGACCGCCGCTACCTCTATCTCTCCGGCTGGATGATCGCGGCGCTGCGCTCGGAGTTCGGCCCGCTGCCGGACCAGTCGATGCACGAGAAGACCTCGGTGCCCGCGCTGATCGAGGAGCTCTACACCTTCCTGCGCCAGGCCGACTCGCGTGAGCTCAACGATCTCTTCCGCACGCTCGACGCGGCCCGCAAGGCCGGCGACAAGGCGAAGGAAGCTGAGATCATCGGCAAGATCGACGGCTTCCAGACCCACGTCGTCCCTGTGATCGCCGACATCGACGCCGGCTTCGGCAATGCCGAGGCGACCTATCTGCTCGCCAAGAAGATGATCGAGGCGGGCGCCTGCGCGCTGCAGATCGAAAACCAAGTCTCGGACGAGAAGCAGTGCGGCCATCAGGACGGCAAGGTCACCGTGCCGCATGACGTCTTCCTGGCCAAGATCCGCGCCTGCCGCCACGCCTTCCTGGAGCTCGGCGTCGAGGACGGCATCATCGTCACCCGCACCGACTCGCTCGGCGCCGGCCTGACGCAGCAGATCGCCTTCTCCAGCCAGCCCGGCGATCTCGGCGACCAGTACAACAGCTTCCTCGATTGCGAGGAAGTGACGCCCGCGACCGCGCGCAGCGGCGATGTCATCATCACCCAGAACGGCAAGATGATGCGGCCGAAGCGGCTGCCCTCGAACCTCTACCAGTTCCGTCCCGGCACCGGCGAGGACCGCTGCGTGCTCGACTGCATCACCTCGCTGCAGAACGGTGCTGATCTCCTGTGGATCGAGACCGAGAAGCCGCATATCGAGCAGATCGCCAAGATGGTCGACCGCATCCGCAAGGTGATCCCGAACGCCAAGCTCGCCTACAACAACTCGCCGTCGTTCAACTGGACCCTCAACTTCCGTTGGCAGGTCTATGACGCGATGAAGGAGGCGGGCCAGGACGTCAGCAAGTACAACCGCGCCGAGCTGATGAAGGCGGAGTACGACGACACCCCGCTGGCGAAGGAAGCCGACGAGCGCATCCGCACCTTCCAGGCGGATTCGGCCAAGCGCGCCGGCATCTTCCACCACCTGATCACCTTGCCGACCTACCACACGGCGGCGCTGTCGACCGACAATCTGGCCCGCGAGTACTTTGGCGAGCAGGGCATGCTGGGCTACGTCAAGAACGTCCAGCGCGCCGAGATCCGCCAGGGCATCGCCTGCGTCAAGCACCAGAACATGGCCGGCTCCGACATCGGCGACGACCACAAGGAGTACTTCGCCGGCGAGAAGGCGCTGAAGGCTGGCGGCGCGCACAACACGATGAACCAGTTCGGCTGATTTCCGCCGGGTGAATCGCTGAACTGACAGGACCCGTCTGGAGCTGACAGCTTCAGGCGGGTCTCGCTTTTTGGGGACGCGCCTTGTAGCTGTCGCCGATCGTGAGCCTGGAAGCTTGAGGTCGCCTCTCTCCACGCCGTCATGGCCGGGCTTGTCCCACGGCTGTCCGGTTCAGACAGACTGGACATGGTGCATGGCGTGGATTCTTCTGCGGTCTTGAGCATCGCCAAATGTTCGAGACACACCAGGAAGGTCCCGCCATGCCGCATCAGAATACAGTATTCCGAGACATTCTGAAGTTGGTCCCCTGGCATCGCTTCGAGGCGCTTGTGGACGAGCATGGCACGGACGCGCGGATTCGACGGCTTTCCACCAAAGACCAATTTGTGGCGCTGCTGTACGGCCAGCTTTCGGGGGCTTCCAGTCTGCGTGAGATTGTCACCGGGCTGTCGAGCCACACCGCGCGGCTTTATCACCTGGGTGGGGGCCCTGTCCGCCGCTCGACTTTCGCGGACGCCAATATGAATCGGCCTGCGGAGATGTTTGCCGCCCTGTTGGCCATCATGATGAAGCAGGCCCATCGCCGGTTACGCCGCAAGCTTGCCGAGACGACGTATTTGATTGATTCGACCAGCGTACGGCTGACAGAAGCCAGCGCTGGCTGGGCACGGTTCTCTACCGGTGTCTGCGGTGCCAAGGTGCATGTGATCTATGATGCCGACGCCGACCGGCCGATTTATGCGGCAATCAGCGGAGCCAACGTCAACGACAATACTGCAGCGCATCAGATGCCCATCGAGCCGGGAGCAACCTACGTCTTCGATCTCGGCTATTATGAATATGCTTGGTGGGCTCAACTGGACGCCGCCGGTTGTCGAATCGTGACCCGGTTCAAATCCAATACGCCGCTGCGGGTCGTGGAGGAGTTGCCTGTCATCGCGGATGGCAACATCCTCTCCGACCGCATCGGCTTCCTTCCACAACGCCAAGCCTACAGCCGCCGCAATCCAATGCAGACTGCGGTGCGCGAAGTGCGCGTCACCTTGGAAACGGGAAAGATCCTGCGCATCCTGTCGAACGACCTCGATGCCAGCGCTCAAGAGATCGCCGACCTCTATCGTCGCCGCTGGGCCATCGAGTTGTTCTTTCGTTGGGTCAAGCAGACCCTCAAGATCACCAGGTTCCTCGGGACTTCTGAGAACGCCGTTCGTATCCAGATCGCCGTTGCCCTGATCGCCTTCCTCTTGCTTCGCCTCGCGCAAGACCTTCAGAAGGCAATCCAAAGCCCCTTGGTCTTTGCCAGATTGGTCCGCACCAACCTCATGCATCGCCGCCCCATCGATCAATTGCTCACGGGGCCACCCCAACTTGCCAAAAACCCACAACAGTTGAGCCTCGCAATATGCGGAAGCTGAACCGGACAGCCGTGGGACAAGCCCGGGCATGACGAGCAACAAATTGGTGCCGGACCGTCTGGCTGAGGACGTCATTCTCCTACGCGACCCTCTCGCCCCGTCGCGCGGTACCCTCAGCGCTCCGCCAGCGCCAGCCGCGCACCAAGCAACGCAAAGCCGCCGGCAAAGGCGCGGCGCAGCCAGGTCCTGACGCGGGGGCGGCTGACGACGCGGTCGCGCACGGCGGCGGCGAACAGGCCGTAGAGCACGAACACCGCGAACGTCATCGCCATGAACGCGGCCGACAGCTCCAGCATCAGCGCCAGCGGATGGGCGGCATCGGCGGCGATGAACTGCGGCAGGAAGGCCAGGAAGAAGATCGACAGCTTTGGATTGAGGATGTTGATCAGGAATCCCGTCAGCACCACCCGCCAGGCCGAGCGCGCATCCGCATCGTCCTTGCCCTCGACCGACAGCGCGCCGCGCTCGCGAAGCGTCTGCCACGCCATGTAAAGCAGATAGGCGACGCCGCAATATTTCAGCGCCGCAAATGCCAGCGCGCTGGTGTGCAGGACAGCCGCGAGCCCGACGATCGCGGCCAGCATCGCCGGCAGGATGCCGAGCGTACAGCCGAACGCCGCCGCGATGCTCATCCGCGATCCCTTGGTCAGCGCCACCGCCAGCGTATACAGCACGCCGGTGCCGGGCGAGACGACCACGATCAGCGAGGTCAGCAGGAAGGCGGTGGACATTGGCGGTCTCCCAGGTTCGCGGCCTTCCAGGCAAAAGGCGATCGGCGCGCTTCACGTCGGCTCCATCATTCCACGGCATAGCGGCGGACGATAGCCAAGCGCGGGACACGGCTCGGTGACGAAGCGATCGGCGGGCAGGGGACGTGCACATCCATCGTCGCGACGCGGTCCGCGTCCGAGCTTTGCGAGATCGTTCGCCCTCATCAAACAGAGGGCGCGGGGAATGCCGGGTGAGGGCCTCACCCATGGCCCGCCTGCAGAAGAAAAAGCAGGCGGCAGTCACCACAGGTTCAGCCGGATCAACCCGGCATTCCCCGCGCGATGGTCTTCACGCTTATACGCGATCTCCCCGGTGTCCGGCTTGATAGCCACCGTCGCCCGTGGGGGTCATCATCCCCCAGGACTTGGCGCCAGCGTCGGGGCGCCAGGACCACGCGATTTCACGTCCGCAAGGAGCCGTTCGTCCGCGCACTATCCAAGCACGCTGCGACCCGCCTGCGGCCACCGCATCCTGCGCCCAACGTCCGTGACGATCGCGAAGCGCCCCTCTCGAGGAGCACGGGATGGGGACAGTCAATCATGAGTTTCGGAAAAAGGGAAGAGGAATATTTTTGCGCCGATGACTGGACAGGGGTGATCGTCTTGAGCGGCCTGCTGAAATAAGTTTCGCCGCGCATCCTCACGGCTCATGCTGCCGGCAAGCGCAGCGCCGTCGCGCCATGATCCGGTTTCTGCGCCGTGAGGACCTCCCGGACACTGCAACCTGTGCGGGTACTGAACGCATCGCCCTGCCAACGACCTGCTTGATGCCGGGGACGGCAACGGCTGTGTCCTGCCCGCAACGTGGTCGGTTTTTGATAGTTCCACCATTCCCCTCGAGGTTGCGGCTATTGTTCCCCAGATCGGCCCCTGCTACCGCTACTCAACGACAGTTGGGGATGCCGTGGGGGCTCAAATGAAGTGTTTGCGTTGGCCTGCCGGCTGGCTGGCCATCCTGGGAGTCGCGTGTCTTGGCGGGTGTGCTGCGCCGCTTGCGGTCAACCATGTAACCGACATCAGGTCGACGACGGGCAGCCGAGGGATCGACGTCTACGAGGCGAAGCGCCGGACCGATCCGAGCGTGCCCGAGTTCGCGGGCGACCAGCTCGTGGAAGTGCGGACGTTTCACAATCCCGGCGGGGGAGGCGAGGTCGAGATGGCCGGAGCGTCCTGCTCACTGGAAGCCTCCGGCTTCACGGCGACCATGACGAGCCCCGCGAAGGTGCGCGTGCCGCTCTATCGCGGACAGTCGAGCACGCTGGCCGTGTCCTGCCAAAAGCCCGGCTATCAGAAGCGGATGATCACGGTCGCGCCGATCGATGCGACGCGCCAGGCTCGTCTGGCCAGCGGCATCAATGGCGGCATCCTCGGTGCGGTCATCGTGGCAGGTATCGATGCCGCCGCCGACAACACGAAGAACGACTGGCGCTATCCCGTCGCGAAGGTCGTGCTGGAGGCCGATCCCCCGGGGTAGGTGGTGGACGGATCTTTTGGCATGGCGGTGAATGCAGTTGCGGTGACCGTGCACTTAGCTCGTTCGATCGATCGCCTGTCGAGATCAAAGGTTCGAGGGGACGCTAGTGCCGGCCACAATTGCAGAACGGTCGGTGAGCGCACGCTACGGCGGACTGCCGGTGGCACAGAGGCCATCAACCGCGGGAAATTTGAGCTGAGAGCTCGTTAAGGATTTCAACGTCGGAGTCGAATGTCATGAGAGCTCTCGCGCTGATCCCACTGATCGCCTGCCTCGCTGGCTGCGGGATGGTCGACGCCGTCCAGAACGGGCTGGCCTACAGCCGCGCCGTCGAAGCCGACCTCCTCGCCGAAACCGGCGTCAAGCCCGCCGTCGGCTTCAACTGGAACAACGGCACCCTGACGTCGGTGATGGTGACCTTTCCGAAGCTCTACACCGACAAGCCGCTGCCAGAGCTGGCGGAGAAGGTCCGGGCCGCAGTGCTCAAGGAGTTCAAGCAGAGCCCGCGGCAGCTGGTGCTTGGGTTCGCGGTCAGTGGGTGAGGGCAGCGCGGCTGCTCCAACTGACGTCCACGGAATTTCGTGCGCTGGACTGCACCCCTCAAGTGAGACACGATAATCTCAGTGACAATGGGTAAAGTCATCGCATCGTGTTTTGCTTGAACGCGGCTTCGAACTCAAGAGGAGATCGATAGCCGAGGGCCGAATGCAAGCGCTCCTTATTGTAGATCTCGGCGATGAAGCTGTTGATCCGGCGCCGGGCGTCGTTGACGTCGGCAAAGCTCTTGCCGTTGATCTCCTCGGCCTTGAGCGTCTTCATGAAGCTTTCGGCCTTGGCGTTGTCGAACGGGTTGCCGGGACTGCTCATGCTGATCTTGATGTCGCGCTTGGCCAGCCGCTCCCGATAGGCGATCGAGGAGTATTGCACGCCGCGGTCTGAGTGGTGGATCAGGCTGCCGGGCTTGGGGTTCCGAGATTGAAGCGCTTTGTCGAGAGCCGCGATCGCGAGGGAGGCGTCGAGGGTGTTGTCGAATGCCCAGCCGACCGCCTTGCGGGAGAAGCCGTCGAGAATGACGGCGAGATAGGCGAACGTCTTGGCGAGATGGACGTAGGTGATGTCAGCGACCCAGATCTGATCCGGAGCCGATGGCGCTAGGCCACGGATCAGGTTGGGGACGACGATCACGTCAGTCGGCCTTGCAGTCGGCGGCTTCAGGAAGGGCGTCTTGCGCTGCGCGAGAAGATTATCCTGACGCATGAGGCGCAGGACTTTCTTGCCATTGACGACCATTCCCAGACGCCGAAGAGCGGCGGTCACCCGTCGATAGCCGTAGAACGGATGCTTCAGGCAGATGCGCTGGAGCTGGTCGCGCAACTCGCACTCGGCTTCGGCGCGGCTACGTCGATTGAGATGCCGGTAATAAGTCGCTCGAGGCAGCCTTGCCAAAGCGCAGAGGCGCTGCACATGAGCGCTGGAGTCGGCTGTCTCCGCGGTCATGCTTTTGATGACTTCGATGATGCGGATACGGGTTTGCCTTGCGCTGCCGGCCGCTCCAGTGCGCGCAAGGCTTGCCGAAAAAAATCGAGGTCCATCTGCTGACGGCCGACCAGCCCTTCGAGCTCGGCAATGCGAGCATTGGCCCGTGCCAGTGCGGACCGCTTATCGTCATAGGTCGCCACAGATTTGAGCTTCCGGGGACCAGGCTTCGGTCCCGGCTTGCGGTTCAACCCGTCCGGCCCTTGCGCCCTCCAGGCCTTGATCCAGTCATGAAGGATCTTGCGCGATATCCCAAGGTCCCGAGCCACAGGCAGAACGCCTTCGCCTCGTTCGACACGCTTGATCGCCTTCAGTTTATAAGCCGTCGGAAACCGACGGGTCTTCCCTCTTGCTGCCACAGGTCATCCTCGGAATGCCTGTCACTGAGATTATCGTGTCTCACTTGAGGGGTGCAGTCCAGCACTGTCACCGTAATCTCCTAGGCTTCAGTGCAGAAGTGAATAGAGGCCGTCGGGAGGTTACCTTTAGGCGGGCAACGCCCTAGGTGATAATTGAGGTGGCCTTGATGGCCACCTGCGAATAGATGAACGCCGGGATCATCGCAACCGTCGCACATGAACTGTCTCTCCCTCGTCTACATTGATGATCGTGAAATCACACACGACCACATCTGAGGGCGCAAGCCACAAAGCAGAATCCACTGTGTCTGCAGGGTCAACCTTCCACATGCTGCCGTCTTCGAGCTTTAGGATTTGCCCGTCAGCAAGCACTTCCTCTATCCAATGACCGTCCTCGCAGGCGAATGCGTGACCAAGCGTCCCGGCGAGTAGGAACAATGCAGTTGGGTAGATGCGTATCATAGACGCTCCCTTTCCTCACCAGTTCCGGTCCAAATGGTTAGCCTAGACGGCTTTGAAGATCGCAAATGAAGTTTGCTCAATTGCGTCGGTCAGGCAATCGGTCAGTCGTGAACGGCACGGCACCCGATTAACTTGATGATCCGATAATGCTCTTGCGCTGCAGGTCGTCGAAAATTGCAGCAACTGAGCTGGAAGCGTTTGCGCCGTCGCCGACGAAGAGAAGACCGCCGGCATTGACCTGACCATTGCCGACCCAGAGAGTCCGGCCGGTACTTGCCTCCAGAAGCCGGGCCGTAAACGTGGTCTGACGTCTGTAGCGGTAGGTCGGAGTGGCGGTGGCGACCATCGTGCCAGACGTTGTGCCATTCATGGATATGGTCGAGGTGTTGCCGAACGTATTGACGGTCCCGCTCGCGCTGGATGTTCCGGAGTATTGGCCCGAGAAGATCGTCCCGGCGTATTGTTGCTGCACACCGCTATCGCCCACGCCGATGACCAGGACGCCTTCGATGGCGTCGCGCGCAAGGCCCTGTTGGACTTCGGCGTTGGTGTAGGTCCGTGTTGGAGGAAACAGCATCAGCGCGTCGTCAGCGACTACGCCGCGTTTCCGGGCCTCCTCAGCGATGTTGGCCTGAATGCTTGATACGAGGGGGCCGGGTCCGGAGACATAAGCGACCATGCGGCCGATCGGTTTTGTCGGCAGTTGTCGGTCTGCATATCCCTGCATTGACGTCGTGATGCAGCCCGACAAGGCAATGGCGGCCAACACAACGCCGACGACTGTTCTTGCCCAACTCATCGAAGCGCCCCGCAAAAAAATCTGCAACGCCCGATTGTGCCTTGGATTCAGTAAGCACGCCAGCAGGCATGTGGACAAACTGGTCGTCCAAGCGATCCGGCAACAATGATCGACGATCTCTCGTAGGTAGAGCAGTATTGATCTGATCTTGGTGAGCGCGCCGGGACTCGAACCCGGGACCCCATGATTAAAAGTCACGTGCTCTACCGGCTGAGCTACGCGCTCGCTCCCAAGGAAGCGGTGTGACGGCTGGACCGTCACTGTCCGGATCGTCGACAGGATACCATCAGAACGCTTGCGGCGTGGCCGTGGTTCACTGCGGGCTGCGGGAACGGGGGTGAACCCCTGGCCCGTGGGCCGCATGCTGTCGTGCGGGGTGTGTAGGGGGTGGGTGCGGTCGGGTCAATAGGGCGGAAGGGGCAAACCACAGCGGGGTGGGATCATGGCGGACGCGTCAGCGGCCCGACCGAACGCAATTTGAGGCACGTCATGCCTGGGCTCGTCCCGGGCATCCACGTTTGGCGTCGTGCGCTGCCATTCCGACGTGGATGGCCGGGACAAGCCCGGCCATGACGGTGTGTGGGGGGAGCAGCCGGGCAAAAACGAAGTCCGCGCGCCCGCCGGTCTCGGACCTACACCTTCTCCGCCACCTTCGTCGCCGCGGCGCTCAACGGGGCGGGCTGCATGCCGGGGCCTGCCAGCTCCGGCACCCAGACCGGGCGCAGGCCGATCAGCTCGGCGGTGCGGACGGTGGCGTGGCGCCAGAACTCGAAGGAGTTGATGCGCGACATCTCCAGCAGCGCGATCGCGACCGCGGACAGGAACGGCAGGCTCTCCAGGATCAGGACGGCGGCGAAGATGTAGAGCTCGGTGATCTGCAACGTGTTGGTCACGATCAGGATGGTGGCGCCGATCAGGAGCAGGGCGCCGATCACGGCCTCCCAGAACGCCTGGAACTCGATCGACATCCGCGACAGGCCGCCCTTGGAGGTGCGGGCGAATGCCAGGTGCTCGGTGATCAGGCCCTGCGCCACGGCGCGGCTGACGGTCCATTGCACTGACATCGCCGCGACCATCGCGCCCAGCATCTGCCACGGCTTCACCGCCACCCGCAGCCGGTAGAGGATCAGGAAGTGGGCGAGCGAGACCACGAAGGCGGCGAGGATCGGGATGGTCAGGATCTTGTCGGGGATGGCGATGCCGGCGAAGGCGACGATCGGCGTCCAGATCAGGTTGAGGATCGCGACCACGACGCCGAGGCTCTCGGCGCCCAGCCAGTTGAGCCAGCCGAGCGAGAACTCGCGCTTCTGGTCCGCCGTCAGCCGGCTCCTGCCGGGCAGGAAGCGCTGCCAGTGCTTCTTGACGATCTGGAAGCCGCCATAGGCCCAGCGATGGCGCTGCTTCTTGAACGCCTCGTAGGTGTCGGGCAGCAGGCCCGAGCCGTAGCGGGTGGCGGTGTAGTGGGTCTGCCAGCCGAGCTCCTGGATCGCGAGGCCGAGATCGGTGTCCTCGCAGATCGTGTCGCTCGACCACCCCCCGGCCATGTCCATGGCGGCGCGGCGGATCAGGCACATCGTGCCGTGCACGATGATCGCGTTCTCCTCGTTGCGCTGGACCATGCCGATGTCGAAGAAGCCGGCATACTCGCCGTTCATGATGTAGTGCATCAGCGACAGGTCCTCGTCGCGATGCTCCTGCGGCGCCTGCACCAGGCCGACGGTGGGGTCGGCGAAGGCCGGCACGAGGTCGGAGAGCCAGTCCGGCGTCACGACGTAGTCGGCGTCGATGATGCCGATGATCTCGGCATCGACGGCGGTGCGCTCCATCGCGATGCGCAAGGCGCCGGCCTTGAAGCCCTTGACCTTCTCGGCATTGATGAACTTGAAACGCTCGCCGAGCATGCGGCAGTGATCCTGGATCGGCTGCCAGAACGCCGGATCGGGCGTGTTGTTGATGATGCAGACGACCTCGTAGTTCGGGTAGTCGAGCCGCGCCAGCGCATCCAAGGTCTGCTTCATCATCTCGACCGGCTCGAAATAGGCCGGCACGTGGATCGACACCTTCGGGCAATAGCCTTGGGGCATGGCGGCGCGGTCGCGCGCGACCTTGTCGCGGGTCAGGAGACGGCGCGGCTCGCGGCCGAAGGCGATCGCGGCGATCTCCTCGATGCGGGCCATCGCGATGAGGATCAAGGGAACCAGGAGGATCAGGCCGAGCGTCAGCGCGAAGGTCGAGCCCCAGACGAAATAGTGCACGTTCCAATAGGCGAAGACGGTGGAGACCCAGGCGCCGACACCGTGCGCCGTGATGGCGAGCATCAACGCCTGCAGCACCGTCGGCTGGCGCAGCCGCACGATCGGCAAGGACAGGAGCACGCCGACCAGGAGCGCGATGGCCGCGAGCTTCCAATAGTCGGGATTCACGATCGGGCCGGTCCAGGCGAATTTCGCCTCGCGCGCGGCGTTGAGCACGCCCCAATACGGGCCGACGCCGCCTTCGAAATATTTCCAGGGCTGATCGATCGCCTCGACGATGTTGTATTCCATGCCGATCGAGGCGGCCTGGGCGAGGAAATTGCGCAACACCTTGGCCTGCCGGAGCGGGCCCGGCACCGCGGGGCCGCGGCCGTCGCCGCTGCGGCTGTAGCCCTGGCTCGGCCAGCCGAACTCGGCGATCATGATGCGCTTGCCGGTGAACTGCTTCTTCAGGAGCTGATAGCGATCCACCGCCTGGTCGACCGCCTGGTCGTCGGTGAAGAACTCCCAATAGGGCAGGACGTGCGCGGCGACGAAGTCGACATTGGCGGCGAGCTCCGGGTTGTCGCGCCAGGTGTTCCAGACGTCGCCGGTGGTGACGGGGACGTTGACCGACTTCTTCACGCGCTTGATCTTCTCGATCAGCTCGTCGACCTTCTGCGTCGCCGTGAGGATGGTCTCGTTGCCGACCACGATGCCGATGACGTTGCTGTTGCGGCGGGCGAGGGTGATGGCCGACTGGATCTCGCGCTCGTTGCGGTCCGGATCCTTGTCGATCCAGGCGCCGAGCATCACTTTCAGCCCCGCCTCCGCGGCCAGCGGCGGCACGATCTCGAGGCCGCCGGTCGACGAGTAGAGCCGGATCGCCCGCGTGATCGTGGCGAGCTTCTTCATGTCGGCGCGGATGCGGTCCGGCGAAGCCACGGTGTTGGCGCCGGGGGCCCCGGTTCCTTCATGCGGATCGTAGGAGACGCTCTGCAGCAGGCCGGTGAAGTTGGGGGCCTCCTGCTTGTCCTGCAGCAGTCCCCAGAGGGCGGCGTGCACGGCGGTGACGAGGAGCAGGACGGCGACGACGGCACGCATGGGAGGGGCAACCATTCCTAGGATCAAGTCAGCGGTGAAGCGGAGCGGTCGATCGCCGTTCCATCTCGGGTATGCGATGCTACCGGGATCGTGTTCACGCGTGCGTTCGACGGCGAACGGCGAAGGCGATCAGTCTCACGCCGTCACAGCCGAAGGCCGCGACGTCATACGTCATCCCAACAGAGCCCAATCCTGCTGAACGCTGCCTGAACCGGGGCGAGGCTCAGGCGCGCGTCGACGGCCTCGATCGTATCACGGCCGTATCCTGCCACGTGATCGGAGCGCTGTCATGCCGCACGCCGCGCATGGCGCCCGGTCGGCGGGATCGTGCGTCCTGCCTGCCGTCAGGCGCCGGTCACTTCGCCGGAGGCTGCGCGGGCGCCGGCGAGGCCGGGGGGGCGGGCTGCTGCGCCGGCGCCGGCGAAGCCTGCGCGGCCGGGGTCGAGGCCGGGCCCGGCGCAGGCGCCGCAGCCACCTGCGGCTTGGCATCCGGATTGATCCAGCAGCCATGGACGTGGTTGTTCAGCGAGTTCGGCACCTTCGGATCGATCTGCGGGATGAAACGCGTCAGGCAGCGGAAGGCGGCCTGGACGTGGCCACCGGGGCAGCCGAAGCGGTCATAGAGATCGAGGTGGCGGAAGGCGGTATCGAGGTCGTCATTGTACATCAGCTGGACGACGCGGCGGCCGAGCCAGACGCATTCGGGATTGCCGGCCGGCCCGCCAGAGAGCGCCTGGGACGCTTCGGTGAATTCGTCGGCCTTGCGCTGGTTCTCCTTCGACACGTCGGCCGGATTGGCCGCCTGCGGCTTTTGGTCCTGGGGATGGTCGCTGCCGCTCTGGGCGAGCGCGCCGGGGGCGCCGATGAGCAGCACGAGGCCCAGAGCCGCCGACAGGCGCGAAACCGAAAACTTGGAGTGGAGCACGCGTCGACCCATAAATTCCCCGATTGTTGCCTTCGTGCCGTCCCCTGACGGACGCAGTGTTGATGCCGATCAAATCAGCCCCGATTGCGGCGGGAGATTGATTCCGACTGTCGCAGAGCGTTCCTAACGGGCGCTTGCGCAGGGGTCCAGAACCTGGGTTGCGACGGCCGGGGTCAACCGGGATTCCCAATGACCGGAATCTCGGATTTTGTCCAGCAACGTACCAACTTTCTCGCGTCATCGTAAAAGGGTGATTTGGAGCGGGTACGCCCGGTGCGCCGTCGGGCCCGATCGCCTACTTGGCAGATCGCCGCCGACCGGGTAATCGACACCACCCTGCCTGGAGAACGGAACTGAAATCCCTCCCTACGCCGCTGGCGCTTCTGCTCATATCCTTGGGTGTCATCGCCGCCGCGTGGTGGTGGCTGGCCAAGCCGATCACGCTCGCGCGCGCGCCGATCGAGCCGGCCTCGAAGCTGCAGTGCGTATCCTATGCGCCGTTCCGCGGCCAGCAGAGCCCGCTCGATCCGACCACCCATATCGACGCCGACCAGATCGAGCAGGACCTGGTGCAGCTCGCCAAGATCTCCGAATGCGTGCGCACCTATTCGATCGAGAACGGCCTCGACCAGGTGCCGGGAATCGCCGCCCGGGTCGGCATCAAGGTGATCCAGGGCATCTGGCTCGGCTCAAACAAGCTGAAGAACCAGCAGCAGATCGGCATCGCGGTCGACCTGATCAAGCGCTATCCCGGCGTCATCACGGCGGTCGTGGTCGGCAACGAGGTGCTGCTGCGCGGCGAGATGACGACCGCCGACCTCGCCGCCACCATCCGCAGCGTCAAGGCGCAGGTCACGGTTCCCGTGACCTATGCCGACGTCTGGGAGTTCTGGCTGCGCAACCGCGAGCTCTACGACATCGTCGACTTCGTCACGGTTCATATCCTGCCGTATTGGGAGGACATCCCGGTGCGCGCGAAATTCGCCGCCTCCCATGTCGACGCCATCCGCCAGCAGGTCGGCGTCGCCTTTCCGGGCAAGGAGATCCTGATCGGCGAGACCGGCTGGCCGAGCGAGGGGCGCATGCGCGAGGGCGCGCTGCCGTCGCGCGCCAACCAGGCCCGCGTGGTCTCGGAGATCCTCTCGCTCGCCAAGCGCGAGAACTTCCGCGTCAACCTGATCGAGGCCTATGACCAGCCCTGGAAGCGCAAGCTCGAAGGCACCGTCGGCGGCTATTGGGGCCTGATCAGCGACGACACCCGCGCGCTGAAATATCCGCCGGGCCAGCCCGTCAGCAACTATCCGCTGTGGAAGCTGCAGATGGGCGGCGGCATGATCCTGTCCTTCGCGGTGTTCCTCGCCGGCTGGCTGACGGTACGGCGCCGGCCCTGGCCGCCGCACATCTCGGCCTGGATCGGCGTCGGCATCTCCGCGACCGCGGCCGGCGTGCTGTTCGGCATGGCCGCCGACAAGATGTTCTACGAGAGCCTCGGCATCGGCGGTTGGCTGCAATGGGGCGCGCTGCTCGCCGCCGGCGTGCTGGCGCCGATCCTGGCCGCCAATGCGGCGATGGCCGGGCGGCCGCTGCCGACCTTCCTCGACCTGCTCGGGCCGAATGACGGCCGCAAGCAGCTGAAGATCACCTACCTGCTGGCCCTGGTCCTGGTCGTGACCGTGCTGATCGCGGCCGAGACGGCGCTCGGCTTCGTGTTCGACCCGCGCTACCGCGATTTCCCGTTCGCCAGCCTGACCATGGCGGTGGTGCCATTCGCGATGCTGCTCGGCAACCGTCCGACGCAGGGCCCGCGGCCGATCGCCGAGGCATGCTTCGCCGGACTGCTGGCGATCTCCTCGGTCTACGTGATCTACAACGAGGGCCGCGACAACTGGCAGGCGATGTGGACCTGCGCGATGTATCTGCTGCTGGCGTTCACGCTGTGGCGGGCGCGGGCCGCGCAAAGCCGAGGATGAGCAGGCCGATCGCCAGCCCCGACAGCACGATGTTGTAGAGCACGATGCCGAGGCCGGCGGCGATCAGCCCGCCGGTCAAGAGCACGATCGACGGCCGCATCACGTGCAGCACCGCGATCACCAGCGCGGTGGCGCCGAACACAGAATTCTTGAACAGCGGGGTCGCCACCGCCCGGCTCTTGCAGGCCAGCGTCTGCAGGCCGGCGTCGCAGGCGAGCGCGACGCTCGACAGCTCGATCGCCAGATAGCGCAGATAGAGGGCATAGCCGACGGTGACGAAGCCGACGATCAGGAGCCATTGCACCTGATAGGGCGAGAGGCGGAACGGGGTCTTTTTCATGCGCCGGACTATGCTGCGGAAAGGACGTGCGGACAAGCCGCAAAGCCGGTTCGCGGACTGCTTTCACAATCCGTCCCAACCGGCTTTGACCGCTCGCTGATTTGAGACTCAGGAGCGGCGGAAGAACGACGACAGCGCCGACGGCTGCTCGGGCTTGGGCGCCTCGGCCGGCGGCGGCGACGGCGCGGCTGCCGTGGGCGGCGGCTCCTCGCGCTTGCCGTGGCGCTGCTGCTGGGCCTGCGGCTGATAGGTGCGCCGGCGCTGCACCGGCTTCGGGGCGGCGGCCGCGGGAGCGCCCGGCTTGGCCGCCTCCGGCTCCTCGCGGACCGCGAGGCGCTGGCCGTCATAGACGGTGGTCTCGCAGGCGCGCTGGCTCTCGGCGAGCACCGCGCAGATCTTCGCCGCCGTCGCCGCGTCACTCAACGGACCGGCGCCGAGCCGCAGCTGCATGCCCGGACCGCCTCGGCCTTCCTTGAGAATGACGATCGGCCTGAGCGAGGCGAGGTCGGCATGGGTTCTTACGAGGTCCCGCCACAGCGCCCGCAGGCCGCCGAGCGAGTTGGCCGCGCCGAGATCGACGGCAAATTCGGTCTTCTGGACCGCCGTGACCGCGGCGTCGGTGCTGTCACTGCCCTTGGCGCCGGCGGCCTCGGCGGGTTCAGCTCTTGCGAGCTTGTCGGTGTCGGCCGGCTTGCCGGCCGGGTCCGGTGCGCCAGCGGGCAGCGGCTTGGAACCAGCTGCTGCGACCGCAGGGGCGGGCGAGGCAGATGGTGTCGGGGACGGGGCCGCAGACACAGGCGATGACGAAGCTCCCGAGGCCGGCTCCTGCTTCGTCTTGTCGGCGCTCGCGGCAGCCGACGGAGCCACCGGCTGAGCCGGATTGGGTCCGGCCGCTCCGCTGGGAATCGGCATGAACGGGGACGCGTTCGCGAATGCCGGCAGGGGGCTGGGCGCCACGGAACTCGACGGAACCGCAGCCGGGGCGAGGGATTCCACGGCTGCGATCTGCGGCGCGGGCCCGGCCCTGCTGGCGGGATTCGGGGACGCCTGGGCGCTCTGCTTGGCCAGCGCGCCGGTCACCGAGTCCAATCCCTGCTCGAGCACGGTCACGCGCGCGTACAGCCGGTCCCGGTCGGTGTTGAGCGTCTCGATGGCCGCGCCGAGCTGGCGCGCCTCGCCCTGGGTCTCACGGGCCAGCGACTGCAGCAGTTGCGCCTGGCGCGACAGGTCGGCCGCAGAAACACGGTCCTGCCGCCATCCCTGTGCGGCCTGATTGGTGAAAACGGCCAGGCCGACGGCGCCGACGGCACCAGCCCCCCACCAGCCGAGCCGCCACAGCGCGCGGCGATCGAACTCGTTCTCGTCGGCAAACAGTCCAGACAGAGTCGTGCCCGTCTTCTCAGCTGCATTTGCGCCGGCGGATTTGCGGGAGTCCTTAGCCATGAACCTGCCTTAATCGAATCACGAAGCGAACATTAACAGGAAAACCACCAGGGGCTTCAGCCGGTGCGGTTTGCCCCGCGCAGAAAACGCATTATGACAGCGCGACCTATGCGCTCCCTTCATCCCAGGTGTTTCATGACCGCTCGATCCAGTCTGACCATCGTGCTTGCGGCAGGCGAGGGCACCCGGATGCGCACGAGCGTGCCCAAGGTGTTGCATCCCGTCGCCGGCGAATCACTGCTGGCGCACGTCCTGGCGGCGGCGCCGCATGGGGATGGCGCCCGCGTCGCGGTGGTGGTGGGGCCGGGGCACGAGGCGGTCGAGAAGGAAGCCCGGCGCCTGCGCCCGGATGCGGATATCTTCGTCCAGCGCGACCGGCTGGGGACGGCGCATGCGGTGCTGGCGGCGCGGCAGGCGATCGCGCGCGGCGCCGACGATCTGCTGGTCGCGTTCGGCGACACGCCGCTGATCACGGCCGAGACGTTCGCGCGGCTGCGGGCGGCGCTCGCCGAAGGCGCGGCACTCGCCGTGCTCGGCTTCCGCGCCGCCGATCCGACCGGCTATGGACGCCTGCTGCTCGACGGATCGAAGCTGGTCGCGATCCGCGAGCAGGCCGATGCGAGCGAAGCGGAGCGGGCGATCACGCTGTGCAATGCCGGGGTGATGGCGATGGACGGCCGTCGCGCGCTGGGGATCCTCGACAGGATCGGCAATGCCAACAGCAAGGGCGAGTACTATCTGGTCGATGCGGTGGCGATCGCGCGCGAGCAGGGGCTCGATGCGGTCGTGATCGAAACCTCCGAGGACGAGGTGCGCGGCATCAACACCAAGGCGCAACTCGCCGAGGCCGAGGCGGTGATGCAGACCCGGCTGCGCCGCGCGGCGATGGATGCGGGCGTGACGCTGATCGCGCCGGAGACCGTCTATCTCGCCGCGGATACGACGTTCGGCAAGGACGTGACCATCGAGCCGTTCGTCGTGATCGGCCCCGGCGTGTCGATCGGCGACGGCGCGGTGGTGCATTCATTTTCGCACATCGTGCAGTCCAAGCTCGGCCGCAACAGCCTGCTCGGGCCGTTCGCGCGGCTGCGGCCCGGAACGTCGCTCGGCGACGGCGCCAAGATCGGCAATTTCGTCGAGGCCAAGGCTGCGGTGCTGGAGCCGGGCGTGAAGGTCAATCACCTGTCCTATATTGGCGACGCCCATGTCGGCGCCAATACCAACATCGGCGCCGGCACCATCACCTGCAATTATGACGGCTTCAACAAGCACAAGACGAACATCGGCGAGGGCGCCTTCATCGGCACCAACACCTCGCTGGTGGCGCCGATCAACATCGGCGCGCGCGCCTATATCGGCTCGGGCTCGGTGATCACGCGCGATGTGCCCGACGATGCGCTGGCGCTGGAGCGCAGTCCGCAGACGACGCGCGAAGGCGCCGCGGCGCGATTCCGGAATGCCAAGCAACGCCACAAAAAATAGGCGCGAGCCGGGGCAGGGCAGCTTGGATTTCGGTCAACTGCTGTTCGATCTCGTCGGTGCGATTCTGACTGCGATCGTACGGCTAGCCATGTTTTCTGGCCGCGTCGTTTACGGCACGCTTGGTACAACTCCCCCTTTGGAGATCATGTTGCTGACCGGGCTCGGCATTTGGGCCCTGATCGGTGCGATCGCCGCTTGGGTCTTTCTATAGGCGCCACGCGCTTGTTCACTCTTCGTCGTCCTGGAACTCGGCGAACATCGCGCGCGTCAGGCGCCAGCCGCGGCGGGTGGCGTGCTTGACCGGCTCGTTCTTGCTCTGATGCTTGATCGGCATCGGCTTCAGCTCGTGACTCAGCGTCGGCGGCGGCCAGTGCGCCAGATGGCTCCCGGACGCCGGATGTGACAGGCTGAGCGAGCTGGTTCCCTTTGGATCAGTTGGGCGGCGGTAAAAGGCCATGGGTCATCTCCGACGCGATAGTCTTGTGCGAAAGCGTTGACCGCACGTTAAGCCCGCTCCGAACCGACCTCCGTGTCGAACCGGAGCTGCCGGCCTGCCGCGTGGTTAAGCCTCGCGTGAAGTCTTGCACTTAACCCTGTCGCAATCCGCAATAATTATTGAATCCTGAAAGCGCGCGGTTTTCGTTAAGACAATGCCACGCTTTTGAATCTCTCTCGACGATTTGGGGACTAGCGCTGATGTGCGGAATCATCGGGATCCTGGGACGCGGGCCGGTTGCCGAGCATCTCGTCGATTCCCTGAAACGTCTCGAATATCGCGGCTACGATTCCGCGGGTGTCGCCACGCTCGAGGGCGATCATCTGGACCGGCGACGCGCCGAGGGCAAGCTGAAGAACCTCGAGAAGCGGCTCGAGCAGCAGCCGCTGAAGGGGCACGCCGGCATCGGTCATACCCGCTGGGCCACCCACGGCAAGCCGACCGAGAGCAACGCGCATCCGCACGCAACTGACAATGTTGCCGTGGTGCATAACGGCATCATCGAGAATTTTCGCGAACTACGCGCCGAGCTCGAAAGGCAGGGCGCCAGGTTCGCATCCGAGACCGACACCGAGACCGTCGTCCATCTGGTCAATTCCTATCTGCTGAAGGGCCACACGCCGCAGCAGGCGGTCGCTGCGTCGCTGCCGCAGTTGAAGGGCGCCTTCGCGCTGGCCTTCCTGTTCAAGGGCCACGGCAATCTCCTGATCGGCGCCCGCAAGGGCTCGCCGCTGGCGCTCGGCTATGGCGACGGCGAGATGTTCCTGGGCTCGGACGCGATCGCGCTGGCGCCGTTCACCGACACGATCAGCTATCTCGACGACGGCGACTGGGTCGAGATCACCCGCGATTCCGGCATCATTCACGACGCCTCGGGCGCGGTGGTGAAGCGCGAGGTGCTGAAATCCGGCGCGTCGTCGTTCCTGGTCGATAAGGCCAATTATCGCCACTTCATGGCCAAGGAGATCCACGAGCAGCCGGAGGTCGTCGGCCACACCCTGGCGCGCTACGTCGACATGGGCACCGAGCGCGTGATGCTGCCGGCGCGGCTGCCGTTCGACTTCAAGGACATCCAGCGCATCTCGATCACCGCCTGCGGCACCGCGAGCTACGCCGGATTCGTCGCCAAATACTGGTTCGAGCGCTTCGCGCGGGTGCCGGTCGAGCTCGACGTCGCCTCCGAGTTCCGCTACCGCGAGGCGCCGCTTCGCAAGGGCGATCTCGCCATCTTCATCTCGCAGTCCGGCGAGACCGCCGACACCCTGGCCGCGCTGCGCTACGCCAAATCGCAGGGCGTGCATACGCTCTCCGTCGTCAACGTGCCGACCTCGACGATCGCGCGCGAGAGCGAGATCGTGATGCCGACGCTGGCCGGTCCCGAGATCGGCGTCGCCTCGACCAAGGCCTTCACCTGCCAGTTGATGGTGCTGGCGGCGCTCGCCATCGCCGCCGGCCGCGGCCGCGGCGAGCTGTCCGAGGCCGACGAGACCAAGCTGGTCCACGGCCTGGTCGAGGTGCCGCGTCTGATCGCGGCGGCGCTGACCACCGAGCCGCAGATCGAGAAGCTCGCCCGCGAGATCGCCAAGTCAAAGGACGTGCTCTATCTCGGCCGCGGCACCTCCTATCCGCTGGCGCTGGAAGGCGCGCTGAAGCTGAAGGAGATCTCCTACATCCATGCCGAGGGCTACGCCGCCGGCGAGCTCAAGCATGGGCCGATCGCGCTGATCGACGAGACCATGCCGGTCGTTGTCATCGCGCCGTATGACCGCGTGTTCGAAAAGACCGTGTCGAACATGCAGGAGGTCGCCGCGCGCGGTGGCAACATCATCCTGATGACCGATGCCAAGGGCGCCGAGGAGGCGACGGTGGACTCGCTGGTCACGATCACCATGCCGGACATGGCCGCGACCTTCACGCCGATCGTCTACGCCATCCCGGTGCAGCTGCTGGCCTATCACACCGCCGTGGTGATGGGCACCGACGTCGACCAGCCGCGCAACTTGGCGAAGTCGGTCACGGTGGAGTAGATACGCCGCCGCTTGCCGCGTCCAAGCGATGCTCTCGCGTCGCCTTGAGAACCAGTTGGGCGTGAGTTGCGACGCGGCCTCTGCACATTCGCTGTCATCCAGGCGAACGCCGGGATCCATAACCACCTCACTTCGTGGCTGGCAGCTCCAGCGAGGCCCAAACCACCTGCCGGGACGACGGCCGAGTTTGCCTGTGCTGTGGCGCAACTGATTGACAGGGATTCCGATGGCACTCGACACTTGGCTGCTGTTCCTGCTCACGAGCATCGGCATCTCGCTGACGCCCGGGCCCAACGGCCTGCTTGCCCTGACGCATGGCGCGCTGCATGGCGGTCGGAGGACGCTGTTCACGATCGCGGGCGGCCTGATCGGCTTCATCCTCGTCATCGCGCTGTGCATGTTCGGCATCGGCGCGCTGGTGCAAGCGTCGATCACCTGGCTCGTGGTCCTGAAGTGGGTCGGCGGACTCTATCTTGCCTGGCTCGGGATCAAGCTCTGGTTCGCGCCGCCGGTGGGCGTCGATCTGGCCGGCCAGACCGTGGCGGCGCGCCCGCACGCGCTGTTCCGCCAGGGCTTCCTGACCGCGGCCACCAACCCGAAATGCCTGCTGTTCTTCAGCGCCCTGCTGCCACAATTCATCGATCCCGATCGCAGCCTGGCGGTGCAGTTCGCCGTCGTGGCCGTCACCTATACGGTGACGGAGTTCGTCACCGAATACGCCATTGCCAGCGCGGCAGCCCAGGTTCGTCCGTGGCTCGCCCGGGTCGGGCGGCGCTTCAACCAGGTCTGTGGCGGCATCTTCGTGGCGGTCGGCCTGGCCCTGCCGCTGCGTAGCGCCTAGGGGCGGCGGGTTTGCCCTTTTGAGTGGCTCCTCGCCGCCGCAGGGATCGAAATCGACGGCTTGCGCGCTGACTTGGGGCCCGACTGCCGGGCCACAGGTCAGCGGCAAAGCGCGCCTGTGTCGGAAAGAGGGCCTTTGCCCTTCAAAAATCTGCTAAGACCCCTAGGTGAGATTTGATCCGACCCGGAAGTTCGCATGAGTTCCCGCGACGACCTGCCGCCTGAGACCGATCCCTTGGCCGATGCTCCGGCCGAGACGCCCCACCATGGGCTGATGTTCAGGTTTCGCAACTATTTCCTGACCGGCCTCGTCGTCGCCGGACCCGTTGCCATCACGCTCTACATCACCTGGTGGTTCGTGACCTGGGTGGACGGGCTGGTCCGGCCGTTCGTGCCGCTGGTCTATCGTCCGGAAACCTATCTGCCGTTCGGCGTGCCCGGCTCCGGCCTGATCGTGGCCGTGATCGGACTGACGCTGCTCGGCTTCCTGACGGCCAACCTCATCGGCCGCACCCTGGTCGACCTCGGCGAGCGGCTGCTCGGCCGCATCCCGGCGGTGCGGGCGATCTATCGCGGCCTCAAGCAGGTGTTCGAGACGCTGTTCTCGGGCAAGGGTTCGAGCCTGCGCCGTGTCGGCCTGGTCGAGTTTCCGTCGCCCGGCATGTGGTCGATCGTGCTGATCTCGCAGCCGCCGAGCGCGGAGATTTCGAGCCGGCTGCCCGGTGACGACGAGCAGATCTCGGTGTTCTTGCCGTGCGCGCCGAACCCCACCACCGGCTTTTTCTTCTATCTGCCGCGGAGCAAGATCATCGAGGTGGACATGAGCGCCGAGGACGCGGCGACGCTGATCATGTCCTGCGGCGTGGTGCAGCCGGGATCGGACCAGCAGAAAAAAGTCGCGGCGCTGGCCAACATGGCCAACGCCGCGCGCCTCGCCAACGCACCCGCGCAGCCATCGCCGCACCGCGAGCCCGAGCCGGCCAAGGCCGACTAGGCTGAAGGGCCGACTGGCGCGAAAGGCCAGCCACTGCGGAAGAGCTAGGCCGCATCCTGCGGAACGAACACGCGCAGGCGATGTCCATCCGGATCGAGCGCGACGAACGTCGTTCCGAAATCCATCCGCGTCGGCGCCTGCGCGATCGAAAGTCCGCGCGCCTTCCAGTCGTCGTGCAGCCTTTGGACCTCGCCGGCATCGCCGACCGCGAACGCGACCTCGCCGAAGCCTGCTGCGCCGGCCGCTGGCGGCTCGACCGTGTGCCGCGACCACAGGCCCAGCATGACGCCCTCGCGCAGCGGCAGCATGGCGAACGTCGGCGATTGTTCGATCACGGGCCGGCCAAGCAGATCCGCATAGAAGGCCGCGCTGCTCGGCGGGTTGTCGACGTAGAGGATCAGGAAATTGAACTCGGGCATCGTCTTTTCTCCGGTGGCGGCGCCGGCTGCGGCGCGTCAGCCACACGACTAGCCGAGCTCCCTGCCAGATTCTGTCAGCAGCCTTCGCGAGCACGGTCGGCGGCGGTCCGGTCCGCCCAGCGGGCAAACGTGCGCATCGCGGCACTTTGCACTGCATGATGATGCGAGGAAGGCACAGCCACGGATGTCGTCGTTCCTACAACCAGCGGGCGGTGGTGTTTCGAATGGTCACCATGGAAACATCGGGCAAACAAAAGTATGACGTTGGGGAAGCGCGTATGAGGCCTGTGAGTAGAACGACGTTGTTGTGCGTGGTCGCGCTGTCCGTAGCGTCGCTGCAACTGACCGGGCCGGCGGCAGCCCAGACCACCTATACGCGCATTCAGGCATTTGGCGACAGCTACGCCGATACGGGCAATCTCTGGACCTTCACCGGCGGGGCCGGCAAGCTGCCGCTCTATCCCACCGGCCGCTTCAGCGGCGGCACCAATTTCGTCGATACGACCTCGGCGCTGCTCGGCATTCCCCAGCTCAACTACGCGATCGGCGGCGCCATGGCCGGCAACACCAACGTGGTGGCGCCCGGCATTCCCGGCTTCTTCCAGGAGTGGAGCGGACTGACCGGCTTCTCCGGCAGGATCTCATCGACCGACCTCGTCGAAATTTCCGTCGGCGGCAATGACGCACGAGCCTACTACCGCGCCGGTGGCTCGCTCGCTGGAGCGCCGACGGCCGCGGCCGTCACGGCTCAGCAGGCCATGGCCGGCATCAACGCGCTGGTCGGGGACGGCGCGCGCAGCATCGTGTTCACGGCCGGCGATGTCAGCACCTTGCCGGAGGCCGTCGGCAACGCCAATGCTCCAGCCGGCAAGGCCTACAGCACGACCTACAACAGCCTGATGCAGCAGTCGCTCGCCGGCGTCGCGCGTTCGGGCGTACGTGTCGAGTATGTCGACACCGGACTGGTGGGGACGCTGATCCAGGCCAATCCGTCGCGCTATGGCTTCACCAATGTCGGCGCCTGTCCGATCGCCTGCATCGGCAATCCTGCGCTGCAGAACCAATACCTGTTCTATGTCGATGGCGTGCACCTGACGTCACACGGCTTCGAGGTGCTGGGCCAATATATCGTCAACCGCCTCAACGCGCCGCTGACCTTCGCGCCGCAAGGCGAGGTGGGGTCGATCACGGCGATGGGCTTCGCCTCGACCCTGTTCGGCAAGCTCGACATGTTCCGCGAGACCGCGGGCTTTGCTCCATCGACGATGAACGCCTATGGGGCAATGGGCCGCCCGTCCTACACCAAGGCGCCGCCGCTTGCGCCGGTCAGTCCATGGTCGTTCTACATGCAGGGCAATGGCGGCGTCAGCGACCGCCAGGGCAGCGCCGCCTCGAACGGCTTCAATCTCGACAGCATCGGCGGCACGATTGGCGTCGAGTACCGGCTGTCGGCGAACGCCATGATCGGCACCGCCTTCGACTACTCCAACCCGAAGGCGAGGCTGTTCAACAGCGCCGGCACCACGGATGCCAACTCCTATCAGTTCGGCCTCTACGGCGCCTGGGCCAGCAGCAACCTGTTTGCGGAAGCGCTCGCGACGATCGGCCATCAGGACTATCGCAACATGCGGCCGGGCGTCGTCGACACCATCACCTCCAATCCCGGCGGCACGACCTTCGTCGCGGCCGGCAAGGCCGGTTACCTGTTCGATGCCGGCACGGCAAAGCTCGGCCCGATCGGCGGGCTGACCTATGCCCGCGCCCGTGTCGACGGCTTCACCGAGACCGGCGATCCTGCGCTCACGCTCGCGGTCGGCTCGCAGACCGCCGAGACCCTGATCGGCAGCGTCGGCGTGCAGCTGCGCACCCCGTTCCAGTTGCAGGGCAACGTCATCAATCCGTACCTGAACCTGACGCTCGATGACGACATCATCGGCAACGGCCGCCTGATTCAGTACAGCGCGACGTCGGCGCCCGTCATCGTCAACAACTGGACCGTTCCGAACGGCACCTCGCACGACGTCTACGGCCGGGTGAGCGCCGGCGTCGTGGCGCCATTCTGGAGCAATGTGGCGCTGACGGCGACCGTGTCGCGCACCATCGGACGCACGGGTGGCGACGATTTCTTCGGCAGCGGAGGATTGAAGATCGCGTTCTGAGGTCTGCCGCGGCGGCCAGCGTTCTCGGGGGCTCTGAGGGGAGCGTTGAAGTTGCGGCCAAGGCGAGGGCAGCCCGGAAGGGCTGCCCTTCGTTTTCGTGCCTTCAATTTTGTCACGGGGTGCGCATAGTCTTCGAGACCATCGTTGGAACCGGAGCCGTCCTCATGCCCCCCAGCATTGCCGTCATCGCACCGGGCGCAATGGGCGGCGCGATCGCTGCCCGTCTCGTGGAGCACGGCTGCAACGTCCTGACGTCGCTCGAGGGGCGCAGCGCGGCGACGCGGGCGAGAGCGGCCGCATCCGGCATGATCGGCGCCAGCGATGCCGAGATCGCCAATGCGGACATCATCCTGTCGATCGTGCCGCCGGGCGAGGCCGTGGCGCTGGCGGAGCAGCTCGCGACGGTCATCAACCGGAATTCGAGGAAGCCCATCATCGTCGACTGCAATGCCGTCAACGTCGAGACCATCCGGACGATCGAGGATATCGTGCTGTCGTCGGGCGCGCGCCTGGTGGATGCCGCCATCATCGGCCTGCCGCCGAAGCCCGGCACGAAGGGACCGGCCTTCTATGTGAGCGGCGAGGCGTCCGCCGATGTCTCCGTGCTGGGCCAACTCGGGCTCGATCTGCGACGGATCGAAGGACCCATCGGCGCGGCTTCGGCGCTGAAGATGTCCTATGCCGGCATCAACAAGGGGCTGACCGGGCTCGGCGCCGCGATGGTGCTGGCCGCCACCCGCGCCGGCGCAGCGGACGCGCTGCGCGATGAGCTGGCTCTGAGCCAGCCGCACGTGCAGGCGCGGCTCGGCAATGCGCTGCCGGACATGCTGCCGAAGGCCTATCGCTGGGTTGCCGAAATGCGCGAGATCGCGGGCTTCCTGGGAGAGGATCATCCGGCGGCGCTGATCTACGAAGGGTTGGCCCGGCTGTTCGAGCATGTTGCAGCGGACGTGCAGGGGCAGGGCATCGAAGCCGCGCAACTGGTGGCGTTCGCGGAAAACTGCAAGGCGAGGACGTAGGCATCGTCCTCACTCGCAATGACGGCGGTTGAACCTATCCCGCCGTCAACAGCGGGATCGCCTCGTCGCGTTCGTACAAATACAGCAGGCAGCGCAGCGCTTCGCTGCGCGGGCCCTTCAGCCTGGGATCGTCCTTCAGGATGCGCAGCGCCTCGTCGCGCGCCTGGGTGATCAACTGGGCGTGCACCTCGGGCCGCGCGATGCGATAGCCGGGCAGGCCGCTCTGGCGGATGCCGAGCACGTCGCCTTCGCCGCGCAGCTTGAGATCCTCCTCGGCGATGCGGAAGCCGTCGGTGGTCTCGCGGATCACCGCGAGCCGCGCCTTCGACATCGGCCCGAGCGGCTCGTGATAGAGCAGGATGCAGGTCGAGGCCTCGGAGCCGCGGCCGATGCGGCCGCGCAGCTGGTGCAATTGTGCGAGGCCGAAGCGCTCGGCATTCTCGATCACCATGATGCTGGCGGCCGGCACGTCGACGCCGACCTCGACCACCGTGGTGGCGACCAGCAGGCGCAGCTCATGCGCCGCGAAGCGGCCCATGACCTCGTCCTTCTCGCTGCCCTTCATCTTGCCGTGGACGAGGCCGACCTTGTCGCCGAAGCGCTCGCGCAGGCTCTCGAAGCGATCCGTCGCGTTGGTGAGATGATCGATGCCCTCGGCCTCGGATTCCTCGACCAGCGGGCAGATCCAGTACACCAGCTTGCCGGCATCGAGCGCGCGGCCGACGGCGTCGATGACCTCGCCGAGCCTGACATCGGCGACCGCGCGGGTGTCGATCGGCTGCCGGCCGGCCGGCTTCTCGCGCAGCTCGGAAATGTCCATGTCGCCGAAATAGGTCAGCACCAGCGTGCGCGGGATCGGCGTCGCCGACAGCACGAGCACGTCGACGGCCTCGCCCTTCGAGGTCAGCGCCAGCCGCTCGCGCACGCCGAAGCGATGCTGCTCGTCGACGATGGCGAGCGCCAGCGACTTGAAGATCACGTCGTCCTGGATCAGCGCGTGGGTGCCGATCAGGACGTCGATCTCGCCGGCTTCGAGCCGGGCAAGGATGTCACGGCGTTCCTTGCCCTTCTCGCGTCCGGTCAGGATGACCACGTTCATGCCGGCGCGCGCGGCAAGCGGGGCGATGGTCTTGGCATGCTGCCGCGCCAGGATCTCGGTCGGCGCCATCAGCGCAGCCTGCTTGCCGGCCTCGGCGACGGCGGCCGCCGCCAGCAGCGCCACCACCGTCTTGCCGGAGCCGACGTCGCCCTGCAGCAGCCGCAGCATGCGGACCGGTTTTTCGAGATCGGCGGCGATGGCGTCCAGCGCCTCGGCTTGCGAATTCGTCAGCGCGTAAGGAAGGGCGTCGATGATCCTGCGGCGCAGACGGCCATCGCCGGCATGACGGTTGCCGGCGGGCCGGCGCAACTGCGCCCGCACCAGCGCCAGCGCCAATTGGCCTGCGAGCAGCTCGTCGAAGGCGAGGCGCGACCAGAACGGGTTCTCCGGCAGGATGTCGGTCAATTCCTGCGGGACGTGCACCCGCGTCAGCGCCTCCCTCAAGGACGGGAAGTTGCAGCGGCTGAGCACCTCCGGGCTGATCCATTCCGGCAGGTCCGGCAGCTTGGTCAGCGCGGCGGCGATCGCCCGCCGCAGCGAGCCGAGCGCGAGGCCTTCGGTCAGCGGATAGACCGGGTCGATTCCTGACAGTTTTGCAAACCCAGCCTCATCGAGGATGCGGTCGGGATGCACGATCTGCGGCACGCCGTCGTACATCTGCACCGTGCCGGAGACGTAGCGCTTGGCGCCGACCGGCAGGATCTTCTCGATGTAGTCGCCCTTGGGGCGGAAGAACGTCAGCACGACGTCGCCGGTCTCGTCGCTGGCGTAAACGAGGTATGGCGCGCGCGCGTTGCGCGAGGGACGGTGGCGGTCGACCGTGACCTCCAGCGTCACGACCGTGCCGACCTCGACGTCGCGGACCTTCGGCCGGTTACGGCGGTCGATCACGCTGGCCGGCAGATGCAGCAGCAGGTCGACCAGCCGCGGCGTCTCGCTGCAGCCGAGCAGGTAGCGCAGCAGCTTGTCCTGCTTCGGCCCGACCCCGGAGAGGGCGGTGACCGGCGCAAACAGGGGATTGAGGATGCTGGGGCGCATGGAGCGAACACTTAAAGCGGTTTGAGAGCTGGGATAGCCGCGAATGCCGAGACATCCACGTCTTTTTCTCAGTTTTCAGGTGCCGGGCATGCCGGTTCTGCAGTCCCGAGGGCTGACAGGGGCGCCGCGCACCGCTATATCAACCGCGCCCGGCACCGTCCGGGCTTTTGGCGTTGTACCGCAGGATGCCGCGATGACTGGAACGACCCGATCGAGCCAAGGCCTTGACGACCGCCGCAAGCGGCTCCTGTTCCGCTGCTGGCATCGCGGCACCCGCGAGATGGATCTGATCCTCGGCCGCTTTGCCGACGCCGAGATCGGCAGCCTCAGCGAGAGCGAGCTGGCCGAGCTCGAGCAACTGCTCGAAGTCCCCGACCCGGACTTTTATGCCGCGGTCACCGGCGCCCGGCCGCTGCCGCCGGAGCAGACCCCGGCGCTGTTCGCTCGCATCAAGGCGTTCCGCGCGGTGGACGCCGACTGATGAAGAGCCCTGTCAAGTCGCCTGCCGAGCATCTCGCGCCGGGGCGCGCGCTGACGCTCGCCAACGTCGCCGAGGGCGCCGAAGGCCTCGTCGTCTCCGACCTCGCGCGTGCCATTGCCGCCAAGCCGAAGCCGCCGGCGGTGAGCCTCGCCGTGGTCTGCCGCGACGGCGCACGCATGCAGCAGCTGGCGCGGGCGCTCGACTTCTTCGCGCCCGATCTTCCTGTCATGCAGTTCCCCGCCTGGGACTGCCAGCCCTATGACCGCGTCTCGCCGCATGGCGGCATCCTGGCCCAGCGCGTCACGACATTGGCGCGGCTGTCGCGCCTCGCCGGCAGCGACAAGCCGCTGATCGTGCTGACCACCGTGAATGCCATCGTCCAGCGCGTGCCGTCGCGCGACACCATGGCCGGGCAGGCACTGTCGGTCGCGCCCGGCCATGTCGTGCCGATGGACTCTGTCGTCGCCTGGTTGGAGCACAACGGCTACCACCGCTCGTCGACCGTGCGCGAGAGCGGCGAATATGCCGTGCGCGGCGGCATCCTCGACCTGTTCCCGGCGGGCCTCGACCAGCCGGTGCGCTTCGACTTCTTCGGCGACAGCCTGGAATCGATCCGCACCTTCGACGCCGAGACGCAGCGAACCCTGCTCGACATGCGCTCGCTCGATCTGGTGCCCGTCTCCGAATTCCAACTGGTCACCGACACCATCCGCCGCTTCCGCATGGGCTATGTCGCCGAGTTCGGCGCGCCCGAGCGCGACGATGCGCTGTACGAGGCCGTCAGCGAGGGCCGGCGCTATCCCGGCATGGAGCACTGGCTGCCGCTGTTCCACGACAAGATGGAGACGCTGTTCGACTACCTGCCGAACACGCCGGTCGTGATCGAGCCGCAGGGCGAGGACGCCGCGCGCGAACGCTTCAAGCAGATCATCGACTATTACGACGCGCGCCGCGAGGCGATGGAGCATCCCGGCGGCGGCGCGATCTACAAGCCTCTGACCGTCGATCGGCTGTATCTGACGTCGTCCGAATGGGCCGAACGGATCGCCACCGTGCCGCTGGCGCGGATCACGCCCTTCGCCGTGCCCGAAGCGGCAAACGTCGTCGACATCGGCGCACGGCAGGGCCGCAACTTCGCGCCGGAGCGCAACGACGCCGCGGTCAACGTGTTCGAGGCCGTGGTGGCGCATGTGCAGGCGCTGCAGTCGGTACGCAAGAAGGTGGTGATCGCGCTGTGGAGCGAGGGCTCGCGCGACCGCATGGCCAGCATGTTGAAGGATCACAAGCTGATCCACGTCACCAGCGTCAATACCTGGCGCGTGGTGCAGGCGACGCCACGCAACGAGACCATGCTGGCGCTGCTCGGGCTGGAGTCCGGCTTCGAGACCGACCAGATCGCTGTGATCTCCGAGCAGGACATTCTCGGCGACCGCCTGGTGCGGCCGCGCAAGGCGAGCCGCAAGCTCGACAACTTCATCTCCGAGGTGACGAGCCTCGCGGTCGGCGACATCGTTGTCCATGTCGATCACGGCATCGGCCGTTTCGTCGGCCTGCAGACGCTCGAAGTCGCCGGCGCGCCGCATGACTGTCTCGAGCTGCGCTACGCCGGCGAGACCAAGCTGTACCTGCCGGTCGAGAACATCGAGCTGTTGTCGCGCTACGGCTCCGACCAGACCAGCGTCGAGCTCGACAAGCTCGGCGGCTCCGGCTGGCAGACCCGCAAGGCCAAGCTCAAGAACCGAATCCGCGAAATGGCGGGCGAGCTGATCAAGATCGCCGCCGAGCGCATGCTGCACGAGGCGCCGAAGCTGCCGGTGCAGGCCGGCCTCTACGACGAGTTCTGCGCGCGCTTCCCCTATGACGAGACCGAGGACCAGCTCGCCGCGATCCAGGCGACGCTCGCTGATCTCGAAGCCGGACGGCCGATGGATCGGCTGGTCTGCGGCGACGTCGGTTTCGGCAAGACCGAGGTGGCGCTGCGCGCGGCGTTCGCGGTCGCGCTCGACGGCAAGCAGGTCGCCGTGGTGGTGCCGACCACGCTGCTGGCGCGCCAGCACGCGAAAACCTTCACCGAGCGCTTCAAGGGCTTTCCGGTCAACGTCGCGCAGGCCTCGCGCCTCGTCTCGACCAAGGAGCTCAACCAGGTCAAGAAGGGCCTCGCCGACGGCTCGGTCGACATCGTCGTCGGGACCCATGCGCTGCTCGGCAAGTCGATCAAGTTCCGCGATCTCGGCCTCGTCATCGTCGACGAGGAGCAGCACTTCGGCGTCGGCCACAAGGAGCGGCTGAAGCAGCTGCGTGCCGAGGTGCATGTGCTGACGCTGTCGGCAACTCCGATCCCGCGGACCTTGCAACTTGCTTTGACAGGCGTGCGCGAGCTGTCGATCATCGCCTCGCCTCCGGTCGATCGTCTCGCGGTTCGCACCTTCGTCGCGCCGCATGACCCAGTGATGATCCGCGAGGCTCTGCTGCGCGAGCGCTATCGCGGCGGCCAGGCGTTCTACGTCGTGCCGCGCATCGACGATCTCGCCGAGGTCAAGGAGTTCCTCGACAAGACCGTGCCGGAGATGAAGGTCGCGGTCGCCCATGGCCAGATGGCGCCGACCGTGATCGAGGACATCATGTCGGCGTTCTACGACGGCAAGTTCGACGTCCTGCTGTCGACCACCATCGTCGAGTCCGGCCTCGACATTCCCCGCGCCAACACCCTGATCGTGCACCGCGCCGACATGTTCGGCCTTGCCCAGCTCTATCAGCTGCGCGGCCGCGTCGGCCGCTCCAAGCTGCGCGCCTATGCGTTGTTCACCCTACCGTCGACCCACAAGATCAGCCCGCAGGCCGAGAAGCGCCTGGGTGTGCTGCAGTCGCTGGAGACGCTCGGCGCCGGCTTCCAGCTCGCCAGCCACGACCTCGACATCCGCGGCGCCGGCAATCTCCTCGGCGACGAGCAGTCCGGCCACATCAGGGAGGTCGGCTTCGAACTCTATCAGTCGATGCTGGAGGAGGCGATCGAGAACCTCAAGGCGGGCATCACCGAGCCGACCGTCGACCGCTGGTCGCCGCAGATCACCATCGGCATGCCCGTGCTGATTCCGGAGGACTACGTCTCCGACCTCTCGGTGCGGCTGTCGCTGTACCGCCGGCTCGCCGATCTCGAGACCGACGACGAGATCGACAACTTTGCCGCCGAGCTGCGCGACCGCTTCGGCAAGCTGCCGGACGAGACGCGCTATCTGTTCAAGGTCGCGGCGATCAAGAACTACTGCCGCCGGGCCAATGTCGAGAAGGTGGATGCCGGTCCGAAGGGCGCCGTCATCGCCTTCCGCGACAACAGTTTTGCCTATCCCGAGCGCCTGGTCGCCTTCATCAAGCGCCACGGCCAGGCCGCCAAGGTACGTCCCGACATGAAGGTCGTGTTCCTGCAGGTCTGGGAGACCCCGGAGGAGCGGCTGGCGGGGACGACGGATATCCTCAAGGAGCTGGCCGAGCTCGCGGAGAAGAAGAAGGCGGCGTAGGGCAGCCGCTGGCTCTACATCAGCGAAGCTGCCAGCCGAAGTGCAAGGCAAGGCTGGCGATCAGGAAGACCGAGACGATCGCGACGACGCTGACCCAGTCAGTCTCGTCGCGTGATTGCCGGTTGTGCATGACGCATGCTCCGCTTACTGAGATGCCCCCGAGTCGAGCTTGGATCGCACCACACGAGTGGGGCAAATACGCGATCTCAACATGCACGTGTTTGGATGAGATCGTGGCCGAAGGAACGAACGTCCGGCGTGGAACACGAGATCTCGTAGGGTGGGCAAAGCGGCCGCCGTCAGGCGGCAGCGTGCCCACCGTCGGCCGGCATACTAAGCGGTGAGACGGTGGGCACGGCGCCATCTAATAGATCGCATGTAGCGAGACCGTGCATGCGCCTTTGCCCACCCTACGCAGCACGACTCTTGGTTCGAACCAGCGCAGTGATGACGCAAAACATGTAGTTTATTACGACGCCGCGCGCTGCGCCTCGCCATAGACCCGGGCCAGCAGGGTGCGCGCGGTGTCAGTCGGCTGCAGCGCGGCGACGGTGATCGACGGCTCGGTGCGGGTGTCGCGCTTGCCGTGCGAGGTGTGGCGCATCACGCTGGAGAGGCGGCGGGCGATGGCATGGGCGGAGCGGAGGTCGGTCTCGGCGAAGACGACCACGACGGAGCCGTTGTCCTCGTGGGTGCCGAAATCCATCCGCCGCATCAGGCGGCTGATGATGCGGGCGCCGTCATATTGCGCGCGCGGGTTGACAGGGTCGAAGGCGAACCGAGCTACCGCGAGGCTGCCGCCGCTCTTCTGCGTCTGGCTGACCGCGGTGGCGAAGTCGCGCGCGAAGGCGTTGCGGGTGAGCAGGCCGGTCTGCGGATCGAGCATGCCGCCGGCTTCGATGGCGCGCAGCGTGCGGTTGAGGCGGGCTTCGAAGGCGTGCAGGCGGATCAACGGCAGCGCGCTGGCCGCGATGTGCGCGGGAGCGCCGGCGATGATCTCGAGATTGGCGAGTTCCTGCAGCGGCGCCGGCTGGTTGGCAGTGACGACAACGGCAAGGTTGCGGAAGCGGGTGTCCTCGGCGAGCACCGCGAGGAACGCGTCGACCACGCGCGGCGAAAACCCTTCGCCGAGCACGATGCCGTCGATGTCGCGGCTCGACAGATGCTTGGCGGCGGCTTCGATGCTCAGCGCGCCGACGACCGCCATGCGTTCGCCGAGCGCGACCGACAGGCCGGGCAGGGAGCTGCCGCGGCCGAGCAGCAGCACGGTCGCGTCATCCAGCGGATCTGTTTCCGGCAGGGTGGCGTCGGGTGCCTTCTTTTCATCGAGACGGCGCAGCACGGTGGTGTGCAGCGTGCGGACACGCAGCGCCGCGCGCAGCCGCGCCAGCAGCCGCTCGTGATTGTCGCTGCCATGCAAGGGAATGGCGTGGTCGGGCAGGACAGCGCCACCGGGCGCGATGGCGATCAGCGGCACGTAGGGCTTGCGCGCACCGACATGACGCGAGACCGCCGCCAGCTCGGTTGCATCAGCATCCTCGACGACGGCGACGACCGCGGCCGGCTGAACCCGGGACATCGTGCTGATCGCATCAGCCCAGCGCGTCTCGACGGAGGGGAGAATTTGCGCCACCGCGAGGGCCGCACTCAGCGAAGGCCGCGTGGACGAGGAGACGATGAGAAGCGGGCCTTGTGGGGACATCCAGGAAACTCAGGATACGCTGGGCGATACGTCGCGATCCTAGGTCCCTCCCGTTAACGCAGCGTCAACACTGTTCCAAACATGACGGTTCCGTAGTGGTCCGGACGGCAGGATCAGCCGCCCGGGCCGGCGCGGTCGCGGAAGGCCTCGACCATCAGCGGATTGAGCCCGAGCTCGGCGAGCGCTTCCCGCGCGCGCGCATTGTCCATCGCGCGGCCCGCGAGGCGGTGACCGCTGAGACGGTCGGGCAGAGCGGTCAGCAGCGCGCCCTGGCCAAGCCGCCGCGACCATTCGTGCAGGTCCTGCGCAAGGAAGCGGTAGCCGCCGACGGCCATCACGCCGGCCGGCGGCGCCGTGATCGAGATCGTGTCCTGGGCACGGTCGAGGCGCACGGCATACTCGGTGTCGACGTAGTCGCGCGGCGCTGCCGGCATCAGCGAGTCGCTCGGCGGCGGCGGAGGGGCGTAGGCGGCGAGCACGACCATCGGCCCCCGCAGCCCGAGCGTGCCCTTCGGCGTCACCAGGATCTCGCCGGCGATCGACGAGCCCGGCTGTTCGCGCTGCGCGCCCTGGCGGCCCGGTTTGACCGGCCCGGGACTGCCATCGGCCGCGGTGCGGCGCACGGCGAACAATCCGGCTTCGCCGAACAGATAGACGTCGGTCATCTCGATGTCGCGCGTCTTCCACGATGCGCTCGACGCCACCTGCTCGGGCGCGCGCCACATGCCGAGCACGTAACGCAGGTTCGGCAGCCGCGAGGCGAGGTCGCCCTCGTCGAGACGCAAGGCGAGTTGGGCCGGCGCGATCAGCGTATCGCAGGCGAGCTCCGCGAGCTGCTGTTCTAGCGCGTCGGCGTCGAACGGGTGGTGCAGCGCAAGGGTGCCGCCGGACAACAGCCATGTCACGACCGAAGCGGCAAGGCCGGCGAATGACGACGGCAGGAAGGCCGACATCATGTTCACGCCCTGCGGCAGATCGCTCTCGAGCGAGATGGCAAGCCCACCGGCGATCAGGCTCAGATGGGTGCGCGGGACGGCGCGGAAGCCGTCGGCGGTCACGTCGAACGAGACGATCGCGGCCTTGCGGCCGTCCGGCATCAGCCCGCGCGTCGAGCGCGAAGGTTTCGCGATCGACTGGTCGAGCGAATACATCCCCTCGGGCAGGTCGGAGCCGAAGCCGCAGACGTGGCGGATCGAGAACGCCTCCGCCGCCGCATTCATCGCGAGATCGGAGTGAATCACGCCGTCGATCTTCGACATCGTGACGATGGCGCGCGCGCTGGTGCGGTTCAGCGCCGCCACGAGCTCCGACTGACGCCACAGCAGTGGGAACACGGCGACGACGAGGCCGGCGCGATGTGCGGCCAACACCGTCAGCACGAACTCGATCGTGTTGGGCAGCTGGACCGCGATCACCGAATGGGCGGGCAGGCCGGCGTCAATGAAGTGCGCCGCCAGCGCCGAGATCACGCGATCGGCTTCGGCATAGGTCAGGCGCATCGGCGGCCGCCCGGTGACGCGCTGCTTGTTGATCGGATCGACCAGCGCGACCGCATCCGGCTTGCGCGCCAGGATGCGTTGAAACAACGCGTCGAGCGTCGGCGACGTATTGGCCTGATTCACCTGTTGCCCCGTACTTTCACGGACCCGGCCACGACCAATTGCCCCGATTGGTCACTTCCGTGCCGGCTCCGGCCGCTGCCACCAGCTCTCCGGGAGCGCTCCCGTCAAAGCCGTCCTCTTTGGCCGTTCTATACGATTCCACCGCGCGATCCATTCCTCGGCGGCATTGAGCACTGGAATAGCGTAGAACCCCGCCATAAGAGTACGGTCCAATGCGCGAACCGTCGAGATAAATTCCGGCCTGTCGCGGGCGCGCAACAGCGCCGCGATCATGGCGTCGATCGCCGGGTCCCTGGCCCCCATGTAGTTGCGGGTTCCGGTGCGGTCGGCGGCCTCGCTGCCCCAGTAGAACGCCTGCTCGTTGCCGGGGGACAGCGACTGGTCCCAGCGGTTCTGGATCATGTCGAACTCGAAGCTCAGGCGGCGCTGGTCGAACTGCACGGGATCGACCACCCTGATCGAGGCATTGATGCCGGCCCGCTTGAGACTGCCGGCGTAAGCCAGTGCGATGCGCTCCTGATCGCGCGTCGTGACCAGGATCTCGAAGGCGAGGGGGGCCCGCGTGGTCCGATGCCGCAATACCGTCCCGTCGAGGCCATATCCGGCCTCGTTAAGCAGATCGAGCGCCGCCTTCAGCGTTGCGCGGTCGCGGCCGGATCCGTCGGTGATCGGCAACCGGTAGCTGCCGTCCATGATGTCGGCGGGGATCTGCGTGGCGTAGGGCTTCAACAGCTCAAGCTCGGTCGCGTCGGCCGGACGTCCATAGGCGGACAGCTCCGAGCCGGCGAAATAGCCGCCGCTGCGGCGGTACAGTCCGAAGAAGTAGTTGCGGTTGATCCATTCGAAATCGAACAGCAGCGTCAGCGCACGGCGCACCTTCACGTCGGCGAACACCGGCCGCCGCGTGTTGAACACCAGGAACTGCGAGGGCTGCGGCATCCCCGAGGTGAAGCTGTCGCGGATGACCTCGCCATTGCGTGCGGCCGGGAAGTCATAGCCGTCGTGCCAGCGCAGCGGCTCGGTCTCGACGCGGAAGTCGTACAGCCCGCGCTTGAAGGCTTCGAACTGTCCGTTGGACTCGCGGTAGTAGTCGAGCCTGACCTCGTCGAAGTTCCACAATCCGCGGTTGACCGGCAGGTCGCGTCCCCAATAGTCCGGATTGCGGGTGAGGGTGACACTGGATCCCGGCTGCACCGCGGTGACCCGATATGGGCCTGACCCGAGCGGCGCGGTCATCGTCGTGTCCTCGAAGCTCGGCACGTCCGTCGCGTGCTTCGCCAGAATCGGCATCAGGCCGAGGATCAGCGGCAGCTCGCGGTCTTCCGTTCCACCGAAATCGAACCGGATGGTCAGGGGGTCGAGCACGTCGGCCCTGGCCACCTTGCCGTAGAACTGCCGGTGGTTGGGGCGGCCGTGATCGCGCAGCAGCTCAAAGGAGAACGCCACGTCCTCGGCGAGCACGGGGCTGCCGTCGGAGAAGCGGGCACGCGGGTCGAGCCGGAAGGTGACATAGGTCCTGTTCTCGTCGGTCTCGACGGATTTCGCGAGCAGGCCATACAGCGTGAACGGCTCGTCGTTGCCGCGGGTGAGCAGGCTCTCGACCACATAGCTGCGGATTTGCTGCACCGCGAGACCGCGGACGATGAACGGATTCAGGCTATCGAAGGTGCCGAGCAGTCCCCAGACCAGACGGCCGCCCTTGGGCGCGTCGGGATTCGCATAGGGCATGTGGTCGAAGTCGGCCGGCAAGGCCGGGAGACCGTGCATGGCGATCGCCGCAGTCTCTGCCGCGTTCGCCGTGGGGGTGTAGACCGCGGGCAACAATGCCAGGACCACGGCGACCCATCCCGCGGCCGCGCTGAACATGCGCTGCAGCATCAGGATCGGGGCGCAAGCATTTGATTCGGAACAGGTCACAAGGGGCTTTTACCACAGGCTCGCCAGCGCTAGACCGCGGCTTCGACATGGTCTCGCGGCATTGATTCTTCCGCGCACCGCGTTAAGAAGGCGGGCGATTGAGTTAGGGCGGCAACGCCTGTCACTTAACCGCCTCATTTCCTGAGGAGACAGCCGCTTCAACGGCTTGGTGTGGCGCCTTTGGCGGTCTCGGGCGCTGCCGTTCAGAAAGGGTTTTCCGCAATGAATTTCCGTGACTTGGCCTCGTCGGTTGGGCCGCGTGGGCGGCTTGTCGCGCTGCTCGCGGTCACCGCGCTGGCCGTTTCCTTCGCTCCTTCGGTTGCGCAGGCTCAAGCGCCGAAGGCGAAGGCTCCGGCTGCCGCTCCCAAGGCTCCCGCGCCGGCCGCCCAGGCCCCTGCCATTCCTCCCGCCGGCGGCCAGCCTCAGGCCCAGGCTCAGCAGGAGATGCCGCAGCTGATCTACGCGCCGTGGACCAAGTTCTGCCTGAAGGGGCAGGATGCCAACGCCAAGCAGGTCTGCTTCATCGGCAAGGACGGCCGCATCGAATCCGGTCAGCCTGTGGTTGCAGCCGTCATCATCGAGCCCGAAGGCGAGCCGAAGAAGATCCTGCGTGTGACCTTGCCGCTCGGCATGCAGCTCCAGCCCGGAACCCGCATCGTCATCGACAACAACCAGTTCATGGAAGGAAAGTACGTCATCTGCTTCCAGAACGGCTGCATGTCGGACTACGAAGCGACGCCCGAATTCGTGAACAGCCTCAAGAAGGGCCAGACCCTCTACGTCCAGGCGATCAACTCGAACGGCACCGCGCTGACGCTGCCGCTGCCGCTGCAGGAAGGCAACAGCAGCTTCGCCAAGGCCTATGATGGTCCGCCGACCGACCCGAAGCAGTTCGAAGAGACCCAGAAGAAGCTGCAGGAAGAGCTGCAGAAGCGCGCCGAGGAGCAGCGCAAGAAGCTCGAGCAGACCCAGCCAGGCCAGCCGCAGGCGAAGCAGTAACGCTGGCCGGGCCCGTCCCGCATCATCAAAAGGCGCTCCATTCGGGGCGCCTTTTTCATTCTGCGAGCTGATGCGAGGGGGAACTTGCGAGCCGGGACCGAACGATGAGGGGCTTGCGCCGACGGCGCTCAGGCGAAGCTCTCTGGTCGAGCAGATCAGTTCATCAGCGGATTGCGCGGACGATAGCCGCCCGATTTGTCCTTGATGAAGATCTCCGCAACCTGGGAATGGCGGATCGGCTCGCCGGACTCGTCGGGAACCAGGTTCTGCTCGGAAACATAGGCGACGTATTCGGATTCAGCGTTCTCGGCCAGCAGGTGATAGAATGGCTGGTCCTTATGCGGACGGACCTCCTCGGGAATCGACAGCCACCATTCCTCGGTGTTGTTGAACTCCGGATCGATGTCGAAAATCACGCCCCGGAACGAGAACACCCGATGCCGGACGATCTGGCCGATCTGAAACTTGGCAGTTCGTGCTTTGATCATCCCAGTCGAATAGACCAGGACGGGGAGCGATGCTAGTGCCCCGCGGGCGGATTTAATCTAGACCAATCCGAGTCGCGTCAAGCCGCGACGCCCCCGCATTCCAGGCCCTTCCCAGGCTCCCTCAGGGGGCCATCTTCCGAGCCCATGTTCGACATTCTCAATCTGGCCCTGCCTTATTTCGGCGTCGTTTTCATAGGCTTCGCCTGCGGTAAGTGGAGGAGGCTGCCCGAAGCCGGGCTCGCCTGGATGAACTTCTTCCTGCTCTACGTCTCGCTGCCCGCCTTGATGTTCAACCTCATCGCGCGGACGCCGTTCACCGAGCTGAGCAACCCTCCCTTCCTGGTTGCAACGACGCTCGCCACCATGCTCACCTTCGCCCTGGCGCTCGTGCTCGGCAAGGCCATCGGGCGGCTGTCGCTCCGCGAGGCGACCATGGCCGGGCTCGCGGGTGGCTACGGCAATATCGGCTATATGGGGCCTGGGCTGGCGCTGGCCGTGCTCGGGACCAAGGCGGCGGCGCCGACCGCGCTGATCTTCTGCTGCGACAGCATCTTCCTGTTCTCGATCGTGCCGCTGCTCGTCGAGCTGACCGAGCGCGATCATGCCTCGGTGGTGCACGCGATGCGCACCGTGCTGCGCCAGATCCTGCAGAACCCGCTGATCATGGCCACCGCCGCCGGCATCCTGGCGGCCGCGTTCCAGTTGCATCCGCCGACCGTTCTCGACCGCACCCTGCAGTTCCTGCAGAACGCCGCTGCGCCGACGGCGCTGTTCGCGCTCGGCGTGACCGTGGCGCTCCGCCCGTTCGAGCGGCTGCCCTGGGAGGTGCCGGTCCTGACCGTGGTGAAGCTCGTCGTTCACCCGCTGCTGTCGTTCGGGCTGATGCTGCTGTTCGGGCCGTTCGCGCAGCCCTGGGCGGCGACCGCGGTGCTGATGGCGGCGCTGCCGCCGGCGCTCAATGTGTTCGTGATCGCGCGCCAGCACGACAGCTGGATCGAGCCGGCCTCATCGGCGGTGCTGATCGGCACCTTCGCCTCGGTGATCACCCTGACCAGCGTGATGTGGCTGATCCAGACTGGCCGGCTGGCGTTTCCCTGACGGTGCTCAACCGGCCCTGCGCGTGGCTCTCCATGACGGCGCCAGGCCCTCGCGCATCGCGAGCCGTCGCAGCGGACCGATGCCGCTCATGAGGTGCATGCCGACGGCGCGCAGCGACTGCATCGGCAGAAGATCGCTGAGCAGCGAGCGGTTGGCGACGTCGATGGCGAAGGTGCGGCTCAGGATATCGGCGCGGCGCGCCGCACCATAGCGCGCGAGCACCTGCGGCGCACCGATATCCTCGCCGGCAGCATTGGCCTTGCGCACGACATCTGCGATGTCGATGCCGTCGCGCAGGCCGAGGTTCAGTCCCTGCGCACCGATCGGCGGCACCACATGCGCGGCCTCGCCGACCAGGGCGATCCGGTTTTGCGCGTAGCTCAAGGGCCGCTCGATCGCGAGCGGAAACACATGGCGGCCCGGCTCGACGCGCACCCGGCCGAAGATCGAGTGCGACTGCCGCTCGGCGGCGGCGGACAGGGCGTCGTCGTCGAGCGCGAACAGCCGGTCGGCCTCCTTCGGGGCCGCGACCCAGACAACGCTGCAGCGGTCGCCCGGCAGCGGCACGAACACGCAGGGTCCCTGCGGCGTGTGGAATTCCGTCGACACGTTGTGATGCGGCCGTGCATGGGTGATGTTGAAGGTCAGCGCCGACTGCTGCAGCGTGCGCCGGCTCACGCCGATGCCGGCGGCCTCGCGGCACAGCGAATGCCGGCCATCGGCGCCGACCACGAGCCGCGCCGTCAGCACGCGGCCCGATGCGCTGGTGACGGTCACCGCATCGGCATCGCTGCGCACGCTGTCCGCATCCTCGGCGATCCGCACCAGGCCGTCGATCTCGCCGGCGCGTTGTTCCAGCGCGTCGACCAGGACGGCATTGGCGATGTTGTAGCCGAACATTTCGAGACCGATCTCGTCGGCGACGAAGCGGACCTCCGGGGCTCGGATCAGCCGGCCGGTATCGTCGACAAGCCGCATCGCCTTGAGACCGGCGGCGCGGTCACGGCACGCCGACCAGACACCGATCTCGTCGAGAAAGTCGACCGAGCCGCCGAGCAGGGCGGTGGTGCGGTTGTCGGCATACGGCGCCTGGCGGGCCACGAGCGCCGTCCGCGCCCCGGTCTGCGACAGGGCAATGGCGGCGGCGAGCCCGGCGGGTCCGCCGCCGACGACGATGACATCAAAGCTGGCGTCTGTGTTGCTCATCCGGGAACATTTGACGTTCCGGCAGGGCTTTTTCAAGGGTATTGCGTGAGCCTGCGCGGCGCATCGCCGCAACGGCGGATATGCAATCGGCTCCGATTCCTGATAGCACTGGCGCCGCATGGATCAGTTGAGACCAGAGAGCAGGGTCGCCGCAACGCCGGCGCATCGCGTCGCGGCGTTCTCGGTGCACGTCTTCACCGCGCTCGGTGCGGGCGTCGCGCTGCTGGCGATGCTCGAGGCCGTGCGCGAGCATTGGACTGCGATGTTCTGGTGGCTCGGCGCCGCGCTCGTCATCGACGGCATCGACGGGCCGATGGCGCGCCGGCTCGACGTCGTCCATGTGCAGCCGGACTGGTCGGGCGACGTGCTCGATCTGGTGGTGGACTTCACGACCTATGTGTTCGTGCCGGCCTACGCCATCACCGCCAGCGGCATGCTGCTGCCGCTCGCCGCGCCGGTCATCGGCGTCGGCATCGCCGTCACCGGCGCGCTGTATTTCGCCGATCGCCGCATGAAGAGTAACGACAATCATTTTCGCGGATTTCCGGGACTCTGGAACATTGCGGCATTCTACCTGTTCCTGCTGCATCCCTCGCCATCGTTGGCGACCCTCGGTCTCGCGGTCCTGATCGCGCTGACCTTCGTCCCATTCCATGTCATCCACCCGGTGCGCGTCGAGCGGCTGCGCTGGCTGACGCTGCCGCTGGTCGCGCTCTGGGGCGTCCTGGTCATCGACGTGCTGGGAAACAACTTCGCCGTGGGCTCGATCGTGACGGCCTTGTTGTGCGCGATCGCCCTCTACATCGTCGCGAGCGACTCCGCGATCCGCCTGCTGAGATCCTTGAAAGCATGATCGACCTTCTGACCAGTCCCGAAGCGTGGGCCGCGCTGCTCACTCTGACCGCCCTCGAGATCGTTCTCGGCATCGACAACGTCATATTCCTGTCGGTGATCACCTCGCGCATCCCGCAGCCGCAGGCGACACGCGCCCGCCAGATCGGGCTGGCGTTGGCCCTGATCTTCCGCATCCTGCTGCTCAGCGTGCTGGTCTGGCTGATCGGGCTGACGCAGCCGGTGTTCACGATCGGCGGCGTGGGCTTCTCCTGGCGCGACATCATCCTGATCGCCGGCGGCCTGTTCCTGATCGCCAAGGCCACGCACGAGATCCATGCCGAGGTCGAGGCGCGCGAGGAGGAGGAGGGGTCGCAGGGCGGCGGCGCCAACAAGTTCTTCTGGGTGATCCTGCAGATCATCGTCATCGATCTCGTGTTCTCGCTGGACTCGATCATTACCGCGATCGGCATGGCCCAGGATCTCGAGATCATGATCGCCGCCGTCATCATCGCCATGGTCATCATGTACGTGTCCTCGGGACCGGTGGCGCGTTTCGTGGCGAACCATCCGACCACCAAGATGCTGGCGCTCGCCTTCCTGGTGCTGATCGGCGTCGCGCTGGTCGCCGACGGCTTCAAGTTCCACATCCCGCGTGGCTACATCTACTTCGCGATCGTCTTTGCGCTGGCGGTCGAGGCCTTCAACGTGATGGCGTCGCGCAACCGCAGGAAGCGCAACGCCTGACCGGTGCCGAGTTGACAAGGCCGCCGTGATCGCCTTCGCTTTTGCCGCCGGCAGCGCCGGGTGCGCGGCCGGAGGTCGGCTCCTTCAACGGAGCCGGATGTCCGATGAGAATCAGGTAAGTGTCGAAGGTTCTTTCGCCGGATTCCCGGACGCGGCGATGGAGAGTCCGAAGGGGAGATGGCGGGATGGTCAAGGCGGTGCGCGTGCACAAGGTGGGAGGCCCCGAGGCGCTGGTCTATGAGCCGGTCGATCTCGCCGCGCCCGGCCCCGGCGAGGTCCGCATCCGCCAGCACGCGATCGGCCTCAACTTCATTGACGTGTACTATCGCACCGGACTGTACAAGGCGCCCGGCCTGCCGTTCATCGCCGGCAACGAGGCGGCAGGCGAGGTGATCGCCGTGGGGCCCGGCGTCACGCATTTCCATCCCGGCGACCGCGTCGCGTATTATGAGAACCTCGGCGGCTATGCCACCGAGCGCAACATCGCCTGGCAGCGCCTGGTCAAGCTGCCCGACCATATCACCTATGAGCAGGGCGCGGTGCTGATGCTCAAGGGGCTGACGGTCTGGTATCTGCTGCACAAGACCTTCAAGGTCGAGCCGCACCATCGCGTGCTGATCCACGCCGCCGCCGGCGGCATCGGCCTGCTGGCCTGCCAGTGGGCGCGCGCGCTCGGCGCGCACGTCATCGGCACCGTCGGCTCCAAGGCGAAGGCGGATCTCGCGCTGGCCAATGGCTGCGACCACGTCATCCTCTACAACGAGGAGGACTTCGTCGCGCGGGTCAAGCAGATCAGCCGCGGCGAATTGTGCGACGTGGTCTATGACGGCGTCGGCAAGTCGACCTTCCCCGGCTCGTTGTCCTGCCTGAAGCAGCGCGGCCTGTTCGTCAGCTTCGGCAACGCCTCGGGTCCGGTGCCGCCGTTCTCGATCGCCGAACTCAACAGTCATGGCTCTCTGTTCGCGACCCGGCCGAAGCTCAACGACTATATCGGCAAGCGGTCCGAACTGCTGGAGGGCGCCGATACGCTGTTCTCGGCGGTGATCAGCGGCAAGCTGCACGTGCCGATCAATCACGCCTATGCGCTGAAGGATGCGGGTCGGGCGCATGCCGACCTCGAAAGCCGCGCCACGACCGGGGCCTCGATCCTCAAGCCTTAACAGCCGGCCTTAACAGCCGCGCGACCGAGCCCTGTCGCTACACCTCGCCCCGGATCGAAGCGTCACCGGCTGCCGCGCGACTCCAGAGCACCGCATCGGTCTGCGCTGCCGTCGACGCCTCGATCCGCGCCGGCGCGAGGCTGTCTTGCCCGTCCCGCCAGGCGCGCTCGCGCTCGGGGTCGTCGAGCGCCAGAACGAGACCCTGGTTGAGCTCATACAGGCCAGAGGCGAGCCCCGCAGCGTCGAGCGCCGCCCTGAGCGAATCCTGCACCAGCGCGCGCAGCGCGAGGTGTGGTGCCGAGACCGGCACGTCGACCTCGCGGCCGGCCATGGCCTGTGCGCAGGCGCGCCGGTCGAACGAGGCATGCCCGCGGCAGGCGAGCGGACCCGCGGGATGGATGATGCAGCCGCCGCGTACGAGGAATGGGCAGGGCTGACGCAACTTCATCCGCGCGGTGTCGCTCAATCCGTGCGTCGCGCGGTTGGCGAGCTTGATCCGGCGCGACAGCGAGCCGAGCGTCTTAGCCGGCATGCGCTGGTCGATCTGCCGGACATAGCGCGCGAGCAGGAAGATCTCCGGTGCCGTCGCGGTCACGCGCAATGCGCAACAGGAGGGGCAGCCCTTGGCGCAGGCGAGGGCGGGCAGATGCGCCGTCTGGGCATCGATATTGGCTTCGAACAGATCGAAAGCGCGGTCGGCGAGCGTCTCAGCGCAGTTCTGCGATGCCCTGCACGCTGCCAGCAGCGAGCTGAACGCCCGCTTCAGTTCGGTGAAAGCCGCATCGCTCAATGCTGTCCTCCAAAGACCCGACGATCAAAACGCCGGACGGTCAAAACGCCAGCGACCGCGGCGCACCCGGCGCACCGCGGTCGACAGGGGCAGGGCAGAGAGGACGCTCACTGCCACACCCAGCCCGAAAGCCGATGTCAGGCAATGCCCTTGAGGATCGCCTCGAAACAGGGGCGGGGGATGCGGAAGAAGCCGCGGCCGCCGGCGAAGGTCTGATAATGCGGACGCGCCATGTCGAGCAGGCGCTCATACCATTCATTGGCGGTCAGGCTGGCGGGCTTCTCGCCGATCGAGTTGATGTCCGAGTTCGGGAAGAAGCGAACGTGGATCAGCACCTCTTCGGTCGCGGCCAGGGCGATGTGGCTGCCGCTGTCGTCGACCGGCAACGCCCGAGCCAGATTGTCTCTCGCCATTCTTGCATCTCCTTCTATCGTGCCGACCTCGTTGTCGGCGGATGATCATCAGCTTGGTCCCGGCAAGCCTCTCTCCTCCGAGCTGATCACATCCCGTACAACGCTATATCAGGATAGATATAACGTAAGTCATCGGATCGCAGGTGTTTGGCGCGATCAGGATCGTTGTTCGGGGGGACAGCTGTCCTTGATCCAGGTCAAATGGCGGCGAGCCCGACCTCGGTGTTTGTGCCTCATCTGTAGGCAGCCGGCACGCAGGCTTCGCATGTGGCACGGAGCCTGCGTCTTGAACGGCATTCGATCAGGCGACGCAGCGCGCGGCGCCGACCTTGGTCAGGATTCCGTCCAGCGTGTCGATCATCGCCGCAATCTCATCGCGAGTCACATTGAGGGCCGGCATGAAGCGTAGCGCATCCGGACGCGGCGCGTTCAGCAGCAGGCCGAGCTCGAAGGCGTGCGCAACGATCGCCGGCGCGATCGGCCTGATCACGTCGAGCGCAAGCAGCAGACCACGGCCGCGCACTTCGCCCAGGCCGTGCCTTGCCGAGATGCGCTGCAACTCGCTCTCCAGATAGATCCCGTTGTCCGCGACAGCCTTCAGAAACTCCGGCTTCTCGATCACATCGAGCACGGCGAGCCCCGCCGCACACATCAGCGGATTGCCGTTGAAGGTGCCGCCCTGATCGCCATGCTCGAAGCAAGACGCCTCGTCGGTCGCCAGCAGGGCCGCGAGCGGAACGCCGCCGCCGATGCCCTTGCCCAGGGTCATGATGTCCGGGAGGACGTCGGCATGCTCATAGCCGAACAGTTTTCCGGTGCGGCCCATGCCGGTCTGGATCTCGTCGACGATCAGCAGCAGCCCGTGCCTGGTGGTCAGCGCCCGCAACTGCTGCAGGAACTCGTCGGTCGCGGGCCACACGCCGGCCTCGCCCTGGATCGGCTCCAGCATGATCGCCACCGTCTTGTCGGAGATCAGGGCCTCGACCGAGGCGATGTCATTCAGCCGTGCCTTTGGAAAGCCCGGGACCTTGGGCTCGAACAGCGGCTCGAACGCCTTCTTGCCCGAAGCCGACATCGTCGCCAGCGTGCGGCCGTGGAAGCCGCCCTCGAAGGTGATGATCTCGTATGCGCCGTTCTTGCGCAGAGCGCCGTATTTGCGGGCGAGCTTGATGGCGCCTTCATTGGCTTCGGCGCCCGAATTGGTGAAGAACACCTGGTCGAAGCACGAGCGGTCGACCAGCGCCTTAGCGAATTGGAGGCTGGTGTCGTTGAAATAGGCCGGGCTCGGCGTGATCAGGCGTGCCGCCTGGTGGGCGAGCGCGCTGGCCAGCTCCGGCGGCGCGTGGCCGAGCGAGTTCACGGCCCAGCCCTGGACGAAGTCGAGGTAGCGCTTGCCGCCGTCGTCCCATAACCAGGAACCCTTGCCCTGAACGAAGACGGTGCGCGGACGCGCCGTGATCTCCATCAGAGCGTCGTAGGGATGGGAGGCGGTCAGCATGTGCAATCTCCTATGCTCAGGGGGAAACGGGGGCCAAAAAGCGAGAAGGCCGCTCCTTTGCGGGAGCGGCCTTCTCGAAAACCTGGAGCTGATGAGCTAGCTGATCAGCAACGTTTTCGGACATGGCGCGCCCCGGCATCGTCACGGCGGTGACGACGGCAAACGGCGGCGCGGCGGTTGGTCCGGTTGAAGATCATGCGGCGGCCATACAGGCAAATCGCAACCGGTGTCAAGATGCCGGCCTGCAGACTGCAACAAGGGCCGCCGCTCCAGGAAGCGGCGAGGGAAGCGCCGCCGGTGCGAAGCCCGCTCGATCCGGTCTCGGGTCTCGCACTTTAGTGACAACTTTACCAAACATTTAGCGGCTGTGTTTACCCTCCCTGGGCAGCTTGAAAATGCAAGCGCTCAGGACGAGCGATGTCGAACCCCCATCTCACGATCGCCGAAGAAGTGCAGGCGGCCATAGCCACCGGCTCAGCCGACCGCTGCTCCGGCGTGGCCGAGCGGGTCGCCTCCCTGTTCGTCGCCTCTGCCGGCAGCCTGGATATCGAGCAGCACGCGCTGTTTGCCGACGTCTTCGAGCGTCTCGTCAATACCATCGAGCTGCGTGCGCTGGCCGACGTCGGGGCCCGGATCGCACTCGCCGAACTCAGCGCCCAGCTCGCCCCGATCCCGCAGGCGCCGGCCGGCGTGATCCGGCGGCTGGCCCATCATGACGACATCGCCGTCGCGGGGCCGGTGCTTTCGGAATCGCCGCGGCTGAGCAGCGAGGATCTGATCGAGATCGCGCAGACGCGCAGCGAGAAGCACCTGATGGCGATCGCCGGGCGCTGGTGGCTGCAGGAGATCGTGACCGACGCGCTGCTCGCGCGACGCTATCCGAGCGTGAGCCGGCAACTCATGAAGAACCCCGGGGCGCGGGTGTCACCCGCCGGATTTGCCGCCATCGTGGCGCAAGCGGCGGGAGACGCGGAGCTCACGGTCGCGGCCGGCATCCGCGCCGATCTGCCGGCAGCCTTGCGCAGGACCCTGTTGCAGCGCGCGACGGAGGCGGTGAGGGTGCGCCTGCTCGCGTCGGCGCCGCCGCATCTCTACGAGGAAATTCGCAGCGCCATTTCATCGGCCACGCTCGACGCCGAGCGCGAGATGTCGCGCAATCGCGACGCGGGCAGTTCCAAGGTGGCAGTCGGCCAGCTGAAGCAGGGCGGCAAACTGACCGAAGCCGCGCTGCTGGAATTTGCCCGCCAGCGGCGTTACGGCGAGACGATCGCGGCCATCGCGGAGCTCGCGAAATGCAGCATCGAGCTGGTGCGGCCGCTGATGCAGAGCCTGCGCAGCGACGGCATCCTCGTGCCGTGCAAGTCCGCTGGACTGAGCTGGGTCACGGTTGCCGCGATCCTCGATAGCCGGTTCGTTTCAGGCGCAACGCCCCCCGACGAGCTGACCAAGCTCAAGAACAAATATCTCGAACTGAAGCAGGACGAGGCGCTTCGCCTGCTGAAGCTCTGGTCGGTTCGTACCACGGGCTCCTCGCACTGAGGACGGCTCGCCCGGGGCCGCAAAGGCGCTTGGGCGACCTGCTGCGGTGCAGCAAGACAACCGAGGGGCGTTCGGCCATATCCACGCACCTTTGATCTTTTAAAATCAGGGGTTGTGTCGTATCCTCTTCGCTGCCTGCGGGAGATGCCCCGGTCAGACCGGTCAGGAATGACTCCCGTCGAGGAGATCGTGATGGGTGTCGAGCTTCGTCCGCTGGGCGTGACCTGCAACATCATGTGCCAGTATTGCTACCAGAACCCGCTCCGGGACAGCGGCAGCCTGCGCCCGCGCTATGACATCGATGCGATGCTGGCCGCCCTCGCAGAGGACGATGAGCCGTTCACGTTGTTCGGCGGCGAGCCGCTGCTGCTGCCGCTGCCGGATCTCGAGAGGCTGTGGGCATTCGGACTGGCGCGCTTTGGCCGCAACCGGATCCAGACCAATGGCACGCTCATCACAGACCGCCACATGGAGCTGTTCGCGACCTATGCGGTTCATGTCGGCATTTCCATCGACGGCCCTGACGCTTTGAATGATGTCCGCTGGGCCGGGTCCCTCGACAGGACGCGGGACCTCACCAAGAGCGTCGATCGCGCGATCGCCGGACTGTGCGAGCGGGGCCTGCATCCGAGCCTGATCATCACGATGCATCGGGGCAATGGGCTGCCGCAGCACTGGCCCTCGATGGACAGCTGGCTGCTGGAGATGCAGGCGAGGGGGGTGCGAAATGTCAGGCTGCATGCACTCGAGGTCGACTCGCCCGCCGTGCAGGCGCATTGGGCGATGACCGATCCCGAAACCATCGCGGCGTTTCTGCACTTCTATCGATTCGAGCGCGAGCACCTCACCTCGATGCGCTTCGATATCTTCGACGAGATGCGCGCGCTTCTTCGTGGGCTGGACGACCAGACCGGCTGTGTCTGGCACGGTTGTGATCCGTATACGACCGGCGCGGTGCACGGCATCGAGGGATTTGGCGAGCGCAGCAATTGCGGCCGCACCAACAAGCGCGGGATCGACTTCATCAAGACCGAGGCTGCCGGCTATGAGCGCAGCATTGCCCTGTGGTTCACCCCGCAGCCGGCCGGCGGCTGCCGCGACTGCCGCTTCTTCGCGATGTGCAAGGGCCAATGCCCGGGAACCTCGATCGACGGCGATTGGCGCAACCGCAGTGCGCAATGCGCGCTCTGGACCGCGCTGTTTGTCCAGATCGAGGAAGACCTGCTCGCTGCAGGCGAAACGCCGTTGTCCTGCGATCCTCGTCGCGCCGAGATCGAGCACAGGCTCATCAAGTCGATGATGGACGGCCGGGTCCCGTTGCTGACGGAGATCATGGAGGATCTGAGTGGATCGCCGCCTGTGGCGGTTTGAGATCCAGGACGTTTGCGAAAGAGAATTTGGCCGATCAAATGTCCGAGCATGCCGCGATCCTCCCTCCGATCCGCCCGCCATTCGTTCGCATCGGCTGGGTCTCGGAGGCTGCGAGAAAGGTGTGGGAGCCGCGCTTCGAGCTGATCAGGACGGAATGGAAAGTGTTGCGTTGGCGGGCGGTCGCGGCCGGTTTGAGCCGGGCATCGATCAGCACCGTCAACCCCGAAGCTCTCGATGAGATGGCGCTGCAGGTCGAACGCGCAGGGCTCGCGCTCATACCAGTCCGACTGGCGGTCGAGGCGGTCCCGAAATTGCCGTCGTCGCAGACGCGGGCAAGACTGCCGCTCGAAGTCACCATCGCTGTCGTCCGTGCTCGCGACACGGATGAGTTCGAAGCCGACTGGCAGCGCGATCCGGCACGAACATTGCGGGACTGGGCAGGGTGTCCCCATTGTTGCGCGGAGGCGCTGCGCCGCCGCGAGCGCCGGCCGCTGGATCCGGTCTGGGCGAGCGCGCTGTTCGAGAGAACCGGAGCGTCGGGACATCGGCGGATCGAGCTGCCGTCGCGGCCGGCGACGAACATGCTCTGGCGGTCAATTGATCTCTGCATCATCCCGCATTGGCCTTGCCGGCTCGATTGCCCGGCAAGCGCCGCGCTCGCGGCGAACATGCTCGCATTCGGCCGAGCGCATTGCGGGCAGACGACGGAGTGGCTGCTCGATGTCCTGACGTGGCCGGCCGAGTGGTCGATGATGCACGGCATCGCCGAGCTGCACGCGCCGGTCTGCCGGATCACGGCATCGACCTCCTACAGCAGCGCACGCCGCGAAATTATCTATCATGGCGCGACCTGGCCCGTTGAAGGCGCGAGCGGCTTGCGCTTCCCGTATCGGGCACCATCGCGCGAACGCTGGACGGGGTCGAAGAGCTTTCGTGGGGGAACGCTGACGACAGGGTAGGCGGTCCTACTTCCCCGGCCCGAGTGAAAATACAATCTCCGCGAGTTGTGATGTATCTACTTCCGCAAAAGTGTTATATGCTCCGCTTTGCGTTGATTGACCACCTTCATTGCCAAGAGCGATTATCGGGAGACTCCAAGATGTCTTACATGGACAAGAAGATTCAAATCACTGCGGACCTTGCGAAAGTGAAGGCTGCGGCGGCCCAGCTGAAGAGCCAGGCCAATGCCGCGGACGAGCTCCAGAAGGATCCGCAGGGATATCTCGCCCAAGTCGGCATCGAGATCGATTCGAACACGGCCGATCTGATCAAGGATCGCCTGTCGGGCCAGAAGGCGACCGCCGCGCCTGCCTCGGTCATTCACGTCGACGTCTGACCGCGATCTCAAGCCGGCCGGACAATGTCTGCATTGCCCGGCCGGAAACGTGCTGCAGCTCCGACCTCCGTCAAAGTCAGTTCCTGCCCCTGGGAGCAGCTGGACATGCATTCGCGTGACCGCGTGACGAAACCGACTGAGCTTGTCTTCAATATCAGTTACCGCTGTCCGCTGAAGTGCAGCCATTGCTGCTTTTCGTCGGATATGACTCAGCTCGACCTGCTGCCGCAGGACCTGATGATCGCAGCGATCGATGATGCAGCCGTCGCTCACGACATGACGCGGATCAATCTGGTCGGCGGCGATCCATTCCTCCAGCCCGAATTGATGCGCGCTGCGGCATCCCGCGCCAGGTCGTTCGGCCTCTCCACGTCCGCGACCACCAGCGCCTATTGGGCGACATCCGAAGCGAAGGCCGAGCGGATCCTGACTCCACTGGTTGAAGCAGGTCTCGAACGGATCATCATCTCTTTCGACGACATGCATGCCGAATTCTTGGACGGGCGCAATATCGCGCATGCCTACCGGGCTGCCCGTTCGCTCGGATTGGACGTGCTGATTGCCGTCGTGACATCGCCGGGCAGCGTGATCGACCGGTCCCGGATCTTCGATCTTCTCGGTGTCGACCCTGACTCGGATCCGCAGCTGTCGGTGTACGAGACGGCGATCAACTCCACGGGACGCGCCGTCGACGATGTCAGCGCGTCCGACCTCGACGCAAGGCGGCATTCGCCACAGGTCTATCGCGGACCATGTCCCTCGGTGCTGAGGCATTTCTCCGTGGCCCCGAGCGGGAACGTTCTGCCCTGCTGCGGCGTGCTGCCGTTTCATGCCGCGATGAGCGTCGGTGATCTGAACGAGACGCCGATGTCCGAGGCGATGTCCCGCGCCTACATGGACCCGGTGTGGAAGTGGATTGCCTTCGAAGGTCCGGTCGCTCTGCTCTGCGAAATCACGGCGGAGACCGAACGACCGCTCGCGGCCAGCGATTTCGACGGCATCTGCACGGCGTGCGACCGTCTGTTCTCAAATCCCGAGCTGCTGCAATTGCTCGATAGTCATCTGCCGCGGAAGCTGCCAACGTTGACGCTGCTCGAGCACATGTTCGAGGCAGTGGGTGTATTTCATTCGGTGCCTCCGCCGTCATCCGACCTGTCCGCCAAGTTCTGACAGCCCAAGTTCTGAGAGCCCAAGTTCTGAGAGCCATTGCCATGACCATATCCGTTGCGCTGGTTGCAGCGCCGTTCCTGGCCCTGACGCGGCCCGCGCTGGGGATCAGCACGCTCCAGGCGGCCCTCGAGGACCGCGGGATCGACGCACGGCAGTACTATCTCGGTTTTGCGTTTGCCGAGTTGATCGGCGCCGACACCTTCCAGTTCATCGCGGAGCAGGTTCAGACCAGCCTGCTGATCGGTGAATGGGTGTTCGCCGCGACCTTCGAAAACGCCCCTGATCCTGTCGCGGAAGCCCGGCACCGGGAGCGAATGGAAGCCTATTGCGGCAAGCATTGGCCCGCGGTCGTCGCGGCGCGCGATGCGGCGGAGAGGTTCGTCGACCGGTCGGCTCGTCTGCTGATCGCAGACGGCGCCCGCATCGTCGGCTTCTCGTCGACGTTCCAGCAGAATTGCGCGTCTCTCGGCATCGCGCATCGCATCAGGCAGCTCGCGCCGGACACGATCATATGCTTCGGCGGCGCCAACTGCGAGGGGCCGATGGGCGAGGCGCTGCTCGAACGCTTCCCGCAAATCGACTATGTGTTTCGCGGCGAGTCCGACCGGACCTTTCCGGATTTCGTCGAGCGCTTCCTTGCAGGCACCTTGCCTTACAGTGAAAGCACCGACGTGCTGGGCCGCGTGGGCACGAATGAGAGGATCGCGGAGACTCCGCTGCAGAATCTTGACGAGCTTCCCGTCCCCGACTTCACCGACTATTTCGCGGAGCTGAGGCAGGCGTCGTTCTGCGATGATCTGCTCCCCGCGCTGCCGTTCGAGAGCTCGCGCGGCTGCTGGTGGGGCATGAAGCACCACTGCACATTCTGCGGCCTGAACGGCGCGACGATGGCGTTTCGCACCAAGTCGGCCGAGCGCGTGCTGGCCGAGCTCGCAACACTATCCGCGCGCTGGAGCGTCAAGCGCTTCGAGGCGACCGACAACATTCTGAACTTGAAGCATGTCGACGCCGTGTTCGGCCACCTCGCCAACACCGCGCCGTCGCCTTACCGGATCCTCTACGAGATCAAGTCGAACATGCGCCCCGAGCAGCTGCGTACGCTCGCGCGCGGCGGGGTGACCTGGGTTCAGCCGGGCATCGAGCATCTCGACAACGATGTCCTGCGCCTGATGGAAAAGGGCGTGACCGGGCTGCAGAACGTCCGCGTGCTCCGAAGCTGTGCCGAGATCGGACTCCGGCCGATCTGGAACGTGCTGTGCGGCTTCCCCGGCGAGCGGCCTGCGGCCTACGCCAAGATAGCGCGATGGTTTGCGCTGCTGGAGCATCTGCAGCCGCCGACCGGACATTGCCGGATCAGGCTCGACCGCTTCAGCCCGTACTTCAACCACGCGGCCGAGTTCGGGTTTGAAAATGTCGCTCCCGCGCTGGCCTATCAGGCGGTCTATGGCCAGCCGGAAGATGTGCTGACGCGGCTCGCTTATTTCTTCGATGGCACGGCAGCCAACACCGCGTCGGACGAGGATCTCGCGCCGCTCGGCGCGGCGATCAGGCTTTGGCGGTCTGCACATGTGGACGGCACCGCAATGCCGATACTGGCGGTGGTCGGATTGGGTCCGTTGTCGATCCTCAAGGACACGCGCCGGATCGCAACCGAGACATGGCGCATCCTCGATCCGATCGAGATCGCCGTGCTGGACGCCTTCCGAGAACCAGTTCGCATCGACGCGACCCTCGGGCGACTGGTCGACCAGGAGACCTCCTGGCCAGAGGTGGAGCAGAGCTACGCCGGCCTGGTCGCCAGCGGGTGCATCCTGGAAGACGAGGACTGCGCGCTGACACTGGTCACCAGCACCGAAGCCCTCGTCATCGACGACGAATGCCGGCGCGATTTCCCCGGCGGCTGGCTGCGCCCGATCGCCAGGGACGGCTCCGGCGCGTCGTCCGCTCAGCTTCAATTCTGAATCAACAACCGTCGCGGGAGGAGACAATGATCGACTGGTCGCGGGCCGCGGCACCACAGGATGATCTGTATGACGCCTTGCTGGCCTGTCATCTCGCCAGCACGACCACGAACGCTCACCGGCCGGAGCCGTTCGTGCACCGGGTCGCCGGCCATTCGCCGCGCATCTTCGATGGCGCCGTGTCGGTTCGCTACGTGCAGCCGACCGCGCCGGGGGCGCCCGTATTCAGCAACGGTCCGCTGGAGCACCCCAACATCGATGCTGCCGTCGACTACGTGCGGCGCTGGCCGGTCGCCTTCGAACAGATGCGCATGCTCATCGATTCCTTCCATCCGTTGGCGCGTCCCGATGTTGCGGAGAGCGACTATCGCGAGGGCTATGGATCCTACAGCGGCTCGACCGACGACCGGCTAGGCACGCTGTTCGCCACCATCTTCGATCCGATCGGCCTGGCCCAGGCGTTCGTGCACGAGATGGGACACAACAAGCTTCGCGCGCTCGGCATCAATCTGGAATCCGCGGATCGGCTGGTGTTGAATCCGGCGGACGAGTTGTATGTCAGCCCCGTCATCAAGGATCGTTTGCGCCCGATGACCGCGGTGCTGCACGCGGAATATTCGTTTGCCTACATCACGGCGCTCGACATCGTGCTGATCGAGACCGAGCCGGATGAAGAGCGGCGCCAATTGCTGTTTCGCCTGCTGCAGCGCAATCTCGCCCGCATCGAGGAGGGGGTCGACGAGATCCGGCGGTACATCCGCGTCGACCGGGACGGAGAGGCGTTCGTTGCCGGCCTCTATGCCTGGATCGACGCGTTGATCGCGCGAGGCCGGCAGTTGCTCGAGACCCGCGAGGCGGCGGCGGTGCACTGAGGAGGCCGTCGTTGGACCTGTCAACGTGGCGAGCGCTGATGTCCGGCGAACGGCCCGCGCCGGATTGGCTTGCGGCCGACAACGGCTTCGCGTCCGTCTGCGGAATGCGAGAGGCTCACGCTCCCATCGCCGCGGCCGTAAGAACGGTCACGGCCGGGGCGCGCTACAACATCATCGATCTCGGATGCGGCAATGGGGCGCTGTTGGCCGCGAGTTGCGAAGGGACGCCTGATCTGCAGCCGCTCGGCATCGAGCGAGATTCACGAAAGCTCGTCCATGCGCGAGCGATGTTCGGACGAGCGGTTTCGCACTGGCCGAGTTGCGACATGTTCGCTTGCCCCGCACCGCTTGAGACGGCCGCTGATCGGAGCGTCGTTTTGATCATGCCCGGACGGTTGCTCGAAGCGGGCGCTGACAGGGCTGCCGCACTGTGTCGGTGGCTTCGCAGCCACGCCGACATCATCCTCTGCTACGCCTATCCCGATTGGATCGCGCGCTACGGCAATCTTGATGAACTCGGCAGACGCGCCGGCTTTGCATCATTGGAAAGCGTGGGACCCGACCGGACGATTGCGATCGGCCGGCTTCCCTGAGTTGCCGTTGACCCGCGCTAGAACCCAGCGACCGTGCCGTGCAGGTCGTATTCGTCGGCACGCTCGATCTTGACCGTGACGATCTCGCCGACACGCAGCGGCCGCCGGCTGGACAGATAAACGGCGCCATCGATGTCCGGGGCATCGGCCTTGGTGCGGCCCTTGGCGACGCTCGGCCCGACCTCGTCGATGATCACCTGCTGACGCGTTCCGACCTTGCGCTTGAGCCTGCGCGCCGAGATCTTCTGCTGGCGGGCCATGAGCGCGTCCCAGCGCTCCTGCTTGACCTCGTCCGGGACCTGGTCGGGCAGGGCGTTGGAGGTCGCGCCGGCCACCGGCTCGTATTTGAAGCAGCCGAGCCGATCGATCTCGGCCTCATCCAGCCAATCCAGCAGGTAGGCGAAGTCGGCGTCCGTCTCGCCGGGGAAGCCGACGATGAAGGTCGAGCGCAGCGCAAGATCCGGGCAGGTCGTCCGCCAGGCCTTGATCCGGTCCAGCGTCTTGTCCTGCGCCGCCGGGCGGCGCATCGCCTTCAGGACGTTGGGGCTGGCATGCTGGAACGGGATGTCGAGATAGGGCAATATCTTACCGTCCGCCATGAGGCCGATCACCTCGTCGACATGCGGGTAGGGGTACACGTAGTGCATGCGCACCCAGGCGCCGAGCTCGCCGAGCTCGCGCGCCAGATCGAGGAAGCGAGCCCGGACGTTGCGGTCCTTCCAGGCGCTTTCGGCGTATTTCAGGTCCAGCCCATAGGCCGAGGTGTCCTGAGAAATGACCAGGAGCTCCTTGACCCCGGCTGCGACCAGCCGCTCGGCCTCGCGCAGCACGTCGGCCGCGGACCGCGACACCAGATCGCCGCGAAGCTTCGGGATGATGCAGAAGGTGCAGCGGTTGTTGCAGCCTTCGGAGATCTTCAGATAGGCGTAGTGCCGGGGCGTGAGCTTGATGCCCTGCGGAGGAACCAGGTCGAGATGCGGGTTGTGCGCCGGCGGCGACGCGCGATGGACGGCGTCCAGCACGCTCTCATACTGCTGCGGGCCGGTGATCGACAGCACGCCGGGATAGGCCTGCTCGATCTGCTCCGGCTCGGCGCCCATGCAGCCGGTGACGATGACCTTGCCGTTCTCGGCCATGGCCGCGCCGATCGCCGACAGCGATTCCTGCTTGGCGCTGTCCAGGAACCCGCAGGTGTTGACGATGACGACGTCGGCGCCGTCATGCTTCCGGGCGAGCTCGTAGCCCTCGGCGCGCAGGCGCGTGATGATGCGCTCGGAATCGACCAAGGCCTTGGGACAACCGAGCGAAACAAAGCTGATCTTGGGCGCCGAACCCTGCTGCATCTTGGAACTGCCTGATGAGATAGGCGTCAGCTAGTCCGAATTGTCCAGAAAGACAAGGCTTTGAGGCGGCCACGTCCATGCTATGGGTGAGGGCCCGGACAACCTGGTGATCGATGAGCGCCGAGCAATCGCCTAAAATCGTGATCGTCGACGAAAGCCCGATCCGCGCGGCCATCCTGGAGGAGGGCTTGCGCGAGGCGGGTTTTACCGGCGTCGTGCATGTCAGCGAGATGCAGGGTCTCCTGGCGCGCATCTATGCCCTGGACCCGGACGTCATCGTCATCGACCTGGAGAACCCCAGCCGCGACGTGCTGGAGCAGATGTTCCAGGTCAGCCGCGCCGTCCGCCGGCCGATCGCGATGTTCGTGGACCAGAGCGACGCGGCCTCGATCCAGGCCTCGGTCGAGGCGGGCGTCTCAGCCTACATCGTCGATGGGCTGAAGAAGGAGCGGATCAAGCCGATCCTCGACCTCTGCATCTCGCGCTTCAATGCGTTCTCCAAGCTTCAGGACGAGCTCGAGCGCACCAAGTCCGCGCTGGAGGACCGCAAGGTGATCGACCGCGCCAAGGGCATTCTGATGAAGATGAAGGGCTTCACCGAAGAGGAAGCCTATGTGCTGTTGCGCTCCACGGCCATGCGCGAAAAGAAGAAGATCGGCGAGATCGCGCAGTCGATCCTGACCGCCTCGGAGTTGTTGAAATGACCGGCCCGCTTCGCATTGGCTTCATCCCGCTGGTCGATGCCGCCGCGCTGATCGTCGCCGTCGACAACGGCTTCACCGCGGCCGAAGGTCTCGACGTCACGCTGGTCCGAGAGGTGTCGTGGTCGAACGTGCGCGACAAGCTCAACATCGGCCTGTTCGACGCGGCGCATCTGCTGGCTCCCGTCGCCATCGCGTCGAGCCTGGGCATCGGTCACGTCAAGGTGCCGATCGTGGCTCCTTTCAATCTCGGGGTGAACGGCAACGCGATCACCGTGACGCCGGCGCTGCATGCGGCGATCATGGCCAATCTCGATGGGGATCGTTTCGACCCGATGGCGACGGCGCTGGCGCTGGCGCGCGTCGTCGCGGAACGGCGCAAGGCCGGGCGCGAGCCGCTGACGTTCGGCATGACGTTTCCGTTCTCGACCCACAACTATCAGTTGCGGTTCTGGATGGCCGCAGGTGGCGTCGACCCCGATGAGGACGTCCGCCTCGTGGTGCTGCCGCCGCCCTACATGGTGGAGAGCATCGCCAACGGTCACGTCGACGCGTTCTGCGTCGGAGCACCGTGGAACTCGATCGCAGTCGATCTCGGCATCGGCCATATTCTCCACTTCGTGTCTGACGTGCTGGTGCGCGCGGCCGAAAAGGTGCTGGCGGTCAGGCAGAGCTGGGCTGACAAGAATCCCGGCGCTCTCGCCGGCCTGGTTCGCGCCTGCGCCAAGGCCGCCAATTTCATCGAACAGAACCACGCAGAATCCGCGCGCATCCTGGCTCAGCCGGAGCGCATCGGCGTCGATGCGGAGGTGCTCCAGCGTACGCTGGACGGCCGCCTCAAGATCTCGCCGGACGGCACCTTCCGCGAAAGCTCGCGCTATCTGCTGGTGGGCCGCGAAGACGCGGGACGGCCCGAGAGGATCCAGGCGGCATGGCTCTATGCCCAGATGGTGCGGTGGGGCCAGACTCCCCTCAGTACTGAAGCCCTGGGCACTGCCATGGGCGTGTTCCGGCCGGACATCTACGACGCGGCCATGGGCACGGCCGCGGTCGGCACGGATGCCGCCATCGGCGCATTCGCCGGTCCGCCTTTCGCGGCGGACGACGTGATCGGCCATCTCAAGGCCTTCAAGATCGGCCGCTGGACGGCCTGATTCACGCACCGATCACGGTCTGGGCACCGTGTGCCGTCGACCAATTTTTGGGCGGCGTGCCCGTATTTCGAGGCTTGAGTCGGTTAACTTGCCTTCATTGATTCGATCAGCATTCTGATTTTACAGGCTTTTCCTGATTTTTCAGGCTGGCACGCAACTTGAATATTGCAGTGCAGTCAGCCGCCGCAGATGCCGCTGACTGCAATCCGTGTCGGATTTCCGCAGCAACGAAGCTGGTCGGATCTTTCATCGGAAGCAGGCCATGTCGGCCTGTCGGACGGTGCGATCCTCATCCCATTCCCGAACGCCAACCGCCGTGGCCGCTGGAGCTTCGTCCGCCATCATGAAAATCGAATCGTTGTCAGTCGACTTCAACGACGAGCAGAAGCGCTACCTCGAAGGCTTGGCTGCGGGCCTCAAGGTCACGCTGGCAGGGCGCGGCCAGGGTGGCACGCCGACAGCAAGCGAGCCGACCGGTCCAGACGCCATCCACATCAAGGCGCAGGACAAGGTGATCGCGTCGGGACGGAAGCTCGTCGACCAGGAGAAGGTCAAGCGCGAGCTCCATCCCTTCGATGCCTACGAGAGGCTGAAGGAGCAGGCGCGCAATGATGCTGCGCCATCCACGGCCGACAATTTCCGCTGGCGCTATTACGGCCTGTTTCACGTCGCGCCGGCGCAGGATTCCTATATGTGCCGGCTGCGCATTCCCAACGGCATCCTGAAGCATTGGCAACTGACGGGCCTTGCCGATCTCGCCGACCAGCTTTGCGGCCCCTACAGCCACGTCACCACGCGGGCCAACCTGCAACTGCGCGAAATCCCGCCGCGGCACGCGGTCATGCTGCTGGAAGGACTCTCGGATCTCGGTCTGACGGCGCGCGGCTCCGGCGCCGACAACATCCGCAATGTGACGGGGACGCCAACGGCCGGCATCGATCCGCAGGAATTGCTGGATACGCGGCCTTTCGCCCGCGAATGGCATTTCCACATCCTCAACGACCGCTCGCTGTACGGCCTGCCGCGCAAGTTCAATGTCGCCTTCGACGGCGCCGGACGGATCGCGGCACTGGAGGACACCAACGACATCGCCTTCTCGGCGGTCGAGGTGAAGGACGGCTTTGGCGTTGCGCCGGGCGTGTGGTTCAAGCTCGGCCTCGGCGGCATCACCGGACACAAGGATTTCGCCAAGCCGACAGGGATCATCGTCGAGCCGGAGCGGGCGACCGAGGTGGCCGACGCCATCGTGCGGCTGTTCATCGAGACCGGCGACCGCACCAATCGCCTCAAGGCTCGGCTCAAATATGTGCTCGACAGCATGGGCCACGACAAGTTCATGGAAGCCGTTGAAACAAGGCTCGGCCGCAAGCTGGCGCGCGTCCCCGACGAGGCGCTCGCGCCGCGGCCCGACGCCGATCGCATGGCCCATATCGGCGTCCACCAGCAGAAGCAGCAGGGGGTGAACTGGATCGGCGTGGTGCTGCCGTTGGGCAAGCTGACGACGGACCAGATGCGCGCGCTCGCCAAGATCGCAGCCGATCTCGGCGACGGCGAGATCCGGCTCACGGTGTGGCAGAACCTGCTGCTCTCGGGCGTTCCCGACGACAAGGTCGCGCTGGCCTGTGCGGCGATCGAGCAGATCGGGCTGTCGACAAAGGCCTCGCACATCCGCGCCGGACTGATCGCCTGCACCGGCAACGCCGGCTGCAAGTTCGCGGCATCCAACACCAAGAAGCATGCGGCCGAGATCGGCGACTGGTGCGAGAGCAGAGTGGACGTCGACACCCCGTTGAACATCCATCTCACCGGCTGTCATCATTCCTGTGCCCAGCACTACATCAGCGACATCGGCATGATCGCGGCAAAGGTGCCGGTCGGTGATGGCGACGACACGGTCGAGGGCTATCACCTGTTCGCCGGCGGCGGGTTCGGCCCGCAGGCCGACATCGGCCGCGAGGTCTATCGCGACCTCAAGGCGGCGGATGCGCCTGTAACCGTTGAGAAGCTGCTCAAGGCCTATCTCGCCCATCGCGCCTCTCCCGAGGAGACCTTCCTGTCGTTCGCACGCCGTCACGACGGCGAGGCGCTGCGCAATCTCGCCGAAGCCCAGACCTCGTCGGAGGTGTCTGCATGAACCAGATCACGCCCATGCCCAAGATCGAGATCATTCCTTCGACGGCGCCATTCTCCGAGGCGCAACGCTCATGGCTCAACGGCTTTCTGGCCGGAGCGCTCGGCTTCGACGGCGCGACAGCGTTGTCGCCGGTGCAGAACGGCGCCGTGCTTGCGCCCGCGGGCGACGGTGACGACGGCGAGGCGCCATGGCACGACCAGACCATGCCGATCGCCGAGCGCATGAAGCTCGCCGACGGCCGTCCGCTGCGCCGGCGCATGATGGCGGCCATGGCGCAGCAGGACTGCGGCCAATGCGGTTACAATTGCAGCGACTATTCGGATGCGATTGCCGATCGCAGCGAGGCGCGGCTGAATCTGTGCGTCCCCGGCGGCAAGGAAACCGCGCGGATGCTCAAGGCGCTCTACGAGGAGATCGACAGGGCTCCGGCCGCGGCCAAGCCCGCTGCGGCTGCGCCGGCCACCGTCTCCGTCGTCGTCAGCGAGCCCGGTCGCTCGCGCGACAATCCGGTCGATGCGACGTTCCTGTCGCGGCGCCTGCTCAACAAGCCGGGCTCGGAGAAGGAGACCTGGCACATCGAGTTCGATCTCGGCGAGAGCGGGCTCGACTACGTCGTCGGCGATTCCTTCGGCATCTTCGCCAAGAACGATCTCGGCCTCGTCGATCAGATCATCGCGCTGCTCGGCGCCTCGCACATGACCGAGGTGAACGGCAAGCCGCTGCGGCAGTGCCTGTTGGAGGACGTCTCGCTGGCGCCGGCGCCGGATTCGCTGTTCGAACTGATCTCCTTCATCACCGGCGGCGCAACCCGCGAGAAGGCGCGGCAGCTGGCGCAGGGCGAGGATCCCGACGGCGACGCGGCGACGCTCGACGTGATGGCGGTGCTGCAGAAGTTCTCCGGCGTCCGGCCGCATCCGGAGGCCTTCGTCGAGGCGCTGGAGCCGCTGCAGCCGCGGCTCTACTCCATCTCGTCGTCGCACAATGCCACGCCCGGCAGGTTGTCGCTGACGGTCGACTGCGTCCGCTACGTCATCGGCAAGCGCAAGCGGCTGGGACTTGCCTCGACGTTCCTGGCCGAGCGGATCAATCCCGGCGACAAGCTGCGCGTCTATGTGCAGAAGGCGCACGGATTCGCGCTGCCCGCTGATCCGAAGACGCCGATCATCATGGTCGGTCCCGGCACCGGCGTCGCGCCGTTCCGCGCGTTCCTGCACGACCGCAGGGCGACCGGCGCGCCCGGCAAGAACTGGCTGTTCTTCGGACATCAGCGCAGCGACTGCGACTTCTTCTACGCCGACGAACTGAACGCCATGAAGACGGCCGGCCTCCTGACGCGGTTGTCGCTGGCGTGGTCGCGCGACGGCGACAAGAAGTTCTACGTCCAGGACCGCATGCGCGAGGTCGGGCGCGAGGTCTGGACCTGGCTCGCCGACGGCGCCCATCTCTACATCTGCGGCGACGCCAAGCGCATGGCCAAGGACGTCGAGCGCGCCCTCGTCGACATCGTCGCCCAGTTCGGGGCCCGCTCGACCGACGAGGCCGTCAGCTTCGTGGCCGACCTCAAGAAGAAGGGCCGGTTCCAGCTCGACGTCTACTGAAGGGGAACCCTGCGGAGAATATTCTCGGCCGCGAGCCCGGCCGAGAATTTTTTGGTTCCAGCGGGACCCGAAGCAGGGGGCTTGTCGTTATTTCGCCGGTTGCCTTGCACCGGCCCGCGAGAACGCTTTTCTCATGGCCGGAACTTCAGGAGACCGGCCATGCGGACGATATCGACGCCCCTGCGACAGATGCCCCAGGCCCGCGCCATTCGCGAGCGCGGCGCAACTGTCGCGCTGGTTGCCTTCTACAGCGCGATGGCGCTGATTGCCGCGATCACCCTGGGCACATCCTTCACGCACCCGTTCTGATCCTCCTCACCTCTTGAACGGCGCGACCGTGATGCCGGCCGCGTCCAGCGCCTTGCGGACCTCCCGCGCAATCTCGACCGCGCCAGCGGTATCGCCGTGAATGCAGACGGTGTCGGTGCGCATCTTCATCACCTTGCCCGTCACCGAGATCACCGCGCCATCCTGAACCATGCGCACGACGCGATCGGCGATGACCTTGGGATCGTGCAGCACGGCGCCGGGCTTGCTGCGCGACACCAGAAGCCCGTCGTCGCCATAGGCGCGATCGGCGAACACCTCGTGCGCCATCGACAGATTGGCCTTCTCGCCCGCGGTCACCAGCTTTGAGTTGGCGAGCACGACGAAGATCAGGCTGGGATCGACGGCCTTGATCGCCTTGGCGATCGCGTTTGCCGTCATGTCGTCCTCGCAGGCGACGTTGGACAGCGCGCCGTGGGCCTTCACATGCGTGACCTTGTGGCCGGCCGCGGTGGCGATCGCCTGCAGCGCGCCGATCTGATAGGCGACGAGGTTTTCGATCTCCGATGATTTCAATCCGGGTACCGGACGCCGGCCGAAACCATGCAGATCGCGATAGCCGGGATGCGCACCGACGCTGACGCCTTTGGCCTTCGCCATCTCGACCGTGCGGCGCATGATGTCGGCATCGCCGGCATGAAAACCGCAGGCGACGTTCACCGACGTCGCCAGCTCGATCATGGCGGCATCGTTGCCCATTTCCCACGGGCCAAAGCTCTCTCCGAGGTCGCAGTTCAGGTCGACGGTGCTGGTCATGTCAGGGTCCGCTCGTTGATGGGTCCGAAACAGCGTGAGATGTGCTCAAATCAATCGGGAGTCGCTCCGGGCCAGGTGGTGGCGTCGGTTGCGCTGACCGCATGACCGGCGACATTGGCCGTGAACAGCGCATCGACATTGAAATCGCTGTTGGCGAGCTCGGTGACGCGGCCGGGCAGGCTGCGCAGCAGATCCTTGTAGCGGCGCAGTTCGGCCTGCGCCTCGGCGATGCTCACGGCCTTGAAGCGGAATGGCGTGCCGGCGGGCGTCTGCGCCAGGCGGCCGAAATCCGCCGTGATGACGGTCGCGATCTTCGGATAGCCGCCGCTGGTGCCGCGATCGGACATCAGCACGATCGGCGAACCGTTGCCAGGCACCTGGATGCTGCCGTCCACGGTGCCGTCGGAGACGATGTTGTGGCCATGGAGATGGCGGATCGGCGGTCCTTCGAGGCGATAGCCCATGCGGTCGCTGGTTGCTGACACCATCCAGTCGCTGCCGAGGAACAGCGCTTTCATCTCGTCGCTGAACTCATCGTCCTGCGGCCCCATCACGACGCGGATCACGCCGCTCATTCTCGGCACATCAATCCGCAGTTCCGGCGCGTCGCTGGCGGGGGTGACCTCGAACCTGTCGCCGGCCTGGAGCGGCCGCGGGTAGGGGCTGCCGAGCCCGGCGCGCGCATTCACCGAGAGACTGTTGAACATCGGCTCGCCGGCGATGCCGCCTTCGATGGCCAGATAAGTGAACGAGCCGCCGCGCGCAAAGCCGAGCGTGAGCTGCTCTTCGTCGTTCAGTGTCACCGACGTGTTGATCTCGATCGGCCGCTTGGCGACGTCCGCCGGCCGCTGCGCGCCGGCGAGCGCCACGCGCACCGCGCCGCCCTTCGCCGCGAACGTCGCGCCGAACGGGCCGATCTCGATCGCAGCCGCCATCGGCACATTGCCGACGAGGCTGTTGGCTGCGGCCAGCGCCAGCTTGTCCATCGCGCCGGATGGCGTCAGTCCGTAGCGCTGAGCGCCGAAACGCCCACCATCCTGGACCGAGCTTGCCGGACCGATCTGTGAGACGACGAGCGTGCTCATGCGGCGATCCGCTCTGCGATGAGCTCGCCGCCCTCCGCGGCGCGCTCCTGCTCTGCGAAGGTCTTCACGTCGACGGCGTAGAAGCTGACCTCGTCGCCGGGCTCGAGCAGGAAGGTCGGGTCGCGGTGCAGTTGAAACGTCCGCATCGCGGTGCGCCCGAGCAGGTGCCAGCCGCAGGGGCCGGCAAGGCACTGGATGCCGGTCTGGATGCCGCCGATCGCGATGATGCCTGCCGGTGTCGAGAGCCGCGGATTCTGGCGGCGCGACATCTGCAGCGTCGGATCGAGACCGGACAAATAGGACCAGCCCGGCGTGAAGCCGATCATCGCGACGCGATAGATGCCGGCGACATGGCGGGCGACGACCTCGTCCGGCGTCAGGCCCAACGCCTTCGCGACATCCTCGAGGTCGATGCCATTCTCTCCGCCATAGCAGACTGGAACCCGCCAGCGCCTGACCTCGCTGTCCGGCGCAAGCGACCCGGCCGACAGCGCCAACAGCTTTGCCCCAAGCGTGTCGTGGTCGATCACACCTGCATCGTAGTGCACCAGCAGCGAGCGATAGGTCGGCACCGTCTCGGTGATGCCCTCGATCCCGGCCGCTGCCACCGCATGGTCGAGCGCAAGCACGCGGCGATTGGCGGTCTCGTCGATGGTCCGGCTGAACTCGACGGTGACCGCGCTGTCGCCGCTGGGCAGCAGGCGAGGAGGTGGAAAAGAGTCGGCCATTTGTCCGAAAAGATCCGTGTTGCTGTTCCTCATCTAGCTGCTTTCGATCGCCAGTGGAATTGCGCTGGAGACAAAAAGTCTCGAAAATTCAATAAATTAATCGGATGCCCCGCGATAAGAAGACCTTATCGGGCCGCTGCAGGCCCCGCATGCGCTGGGCGCACTGAGCATGCCCTTGACGCGGCCTTCGTCGCTCGCAAGATGCGCCTGCTTTTTCCGCCAGCCTGTTTGGAGCGCCAGTCTCACAATGTCCCTCACTCCCGAAGCCATCGCTACCCTCTCCCAGGTCACTACGGCGACCATCACGACGGTCCTGCTGAAGAAGGGGTTGCGCAATGTCTGGCTGCGCGGCGCCAAGCCGCTGCGCCCGGGACAGAAGCGGCTGGTCGGTCCCGCCTTCACGCTGCGCTTCGTGCCGGCGCGCGAGGATCTGGCGACGCCGGAATCCTGGTCGTCGCCGATCTCGACCCGCACCGCGATCGAGGCGATGCCCGAAGGCTGCATCGCCGTGGTCGATGCGATGGGCGTCAAGGACGCCGGCATCTTCGGCGACATCCTGTGCGCCCGCATGGTCAAGCGCGGCGTCACCGCGCTGATCACCGATGGTGTCGTGCGCGACCTCGAAGGCGTGATGGGCACCGGCCTGCCGGTGTGGTGCGATGGCTACGCCGCGCCGCCGTCGGTCGCGGGGCTCACCTTCGTCGGCTGGGGCGAGGCGATCGGCTGCGGCGGCGTTGCGGTGTTTCCGAACGACGTCATCGTCGCCGACCAAGATGGCGCGGTGCTGATCCCGCAGGCGATGCTCGATCACGTGCTCGCCGAAGGCCCGGAGCAGGAGCGCATGGAAGCCTGGATCGTCGACGAGGTGAACAAGGGCGCGGTGCTGCCGGGCCTCTATCCGATGAATGCCGAGACCAAGGCGCGCTACGCGGCGTCGAAGAAGTAGGTCGCGGCCGACGCGGCGATCGATCGACTGCAAGGACTCAGGAAAGGCAGAACCATGGTGGATGTTTATCTCTCGGGCTCGCGCCCCACGCGCCGCGCGGCGGCCGAAAGTTTCACCGGCACGGTGTGGCAGGACCCGATCATCACACCGCAGGCGCCGGCCCGCGTCGCCTCGGCGCGCGTGGCGTTCGAGCCCGGCGCGCGCACCGCTTGGCACACCCATCCGCTCGGACAGACGCTCTACGTGATTCAGGGCGTCGGTCGGGTGCAGGCCAAGGGCGGGCCGGTGCGCGAGATCAAGGCCGGCGACGTCGTGTGGATTCCGCCGGGCGAGAAGCACTGGCATGGCGCCGCGCCGACCACCGGCATGGTCCACGTCGCGATGCATGAATCGCTCAACGGTGAGCACGTGACGTGGATGGAGCACGTCACCGACGAGGAATATGCGACGCCGGTCGGCTGATGCGGGACTAGCAAGACCAAGAGCGCGCGGTCGCAGGGCCGCGCGCTTTGCTTTTGGAGGCGCGTCGCGCGCCGGGCTCAGTTCACCCGCGTCCAGGTCTGGCCGCCGCAGAACATGCCGCCGAAGGCGCAGCCCTGCACGCGCAGATTGTCCGCTCCCTTCAGCGCGATGGTCGAATCGTAGGTGCTGCCGCTGTTCGGATCGAAGATGCGGCCGGTCCACTTCTTCTCCTGGGCCTTGTCGCTCGGCCGCATGTTGATCAGGATCTGCTCGCCGTTCTGCTTGGTCTTCGCATCCACGGCGTAGCCGCAGAGATTGGCGCCGCAGGGCTCGATGCGGATCTGGCCCTCCTTCTCCTCCGTCAGCCAGATGCCGACCGGCGAGTTGGGATCGCGACCGGCGGTCTGCGCCGCAGCGGGCGGAGCGGCTGCGGTGGTCACGGCAGGCGTCTGGGCTGGACGCGGTGGCGGCGGCGCGGCGGCGGGAGCCGGAGCAGCAGCAGGAGCCGCAGCGGCCGGCGGCGCAACAGGTGCCGTGGCATTGGCGGCTGGGGCCGCCGGAGGTGGCGGCAGCGGCGCCGGTGGCGCGGCCGCCTGGACGGGAGCAGGAGCGGCCGGCGGGCTCACCGGTGCGGCTGCCGTCGGAGCAGGCTCGGCGGGAACTGGAGCAGGGACCGCGACGGCGGGAGCAGGCGGTTGCGGGGCCGGGGTGACCGCCGCCTCGGTGGGCGCCGGAGCCGGCTTGTCCGCCGCGGCCGGCGGCCTGGCCGCCTGATCCGGATCGCGCTTGGTGCGCTTGGACTTCTTCTGCTCGGTATTGTCGTAGACGCCGGGGATCTGCACGGTGCCGCGGTCGGGATCGATGCGGATCGTCTTGCCGCCGTACTCGATGACGTACTGCGCCTCGGCGGCACTGCTGGCCAGAACCACGGCAGCAACGGCCAACAGCCTCTTCATCAGGATCTCCACGATGTCGGTTGCTGATGTGAGCGAGCTCACGCGCAATTAAGTCGCCGCTGCGGCAGCCCTGGTTCAACGCGCCCTCCGCTCAGAAATCCAGCGGCGCATTGTCGACCACCTCCTTCATCACGAAGAAGGTGCGGGTCTGCCGCACGCCGGGCAGCGAGATCAGCTGGTCGCCATGCATGCGGTTGAAGTCCTGCATGTCGCGGACGCGGATCTTGAGGAAGAAGTCGAAATCGCCGGCGACGAGATGGCAGTCGAGCACGAATTTGAGCTTGCGGATCGCGGCCTCGAAGGTGCGAAAGCTCTCCGGCGTCGAGCGGTCGAGCACGACGCCGACCAGCACCAGTGCGCTGCGCTCGACCTTCTCCGGCGCGATCTGCGCGCGCACGCTCCGGATGTAGCCCTCCTCGAACAGGCGCTGGGTGCGGCGATGGCAGGTGGCCGGACTGACGTGAACGGTGGCGGCAAGCTCGGCATTGCTCATCCGGCCGTCCTTCTGCAGCAGTTGCAGGATGCGTCGGTCGACGCGGTCGAGATCGGTTTCGGAAGTTTCTTTCATATGACACACAAGTTTTGGGAAAACCCATCGCTCAACGAGCCAAGTGCCAACGTAAGCATGAAATTCTGCGCCAATAAAGAGAGCACCTTTCTCAGGCTTTTTCGTATGTTGGGGACGACCGATCTCATTCACCCACGGAGAGGCCCCGTGCTTCGGCTCGACAAATTCAAAAAATATCCGCTCACCTTCGGTGCCACCCCGATCGAGCATCTGCCGCGGCTGACGGCGGCGCTCGGCGGCAAGGTGCAGATCTACGCCAAGCGCGACGACTGCAATTCCGGTCTCGCCATGGGCGGCAACAAGCTGCGCAAGCTCGAATACATCGTGCCCGACGCGATCGAGTCCAATGCCGACACCCTGGTCTCGATCGGCGGCGTGCAGTCCAACCACACCCGCATGGTGGCGGCGACCGCGGCCAAGATCGGCATGAAGTGCGTCGTCGTCCAGGAGAGCTGGGTGCCGCACGAGGACGCCGTCTATGACCGCGTCGGCAACATCCTGATGACGCGCCTGATGGGCGCCGACAGCCGCATCGTCGAGGACGGCTTCGACATCGGCATCCGCAAGAGCTGGGAGAACGCGATCCAGTCGGTGAAGGACGCCGGCGGCAAGCCCTACGGCATTCCGGCCGGTGCTTCCGTGCACAAATTCGGCGGCCTCGGCTATGTCGGCTTCGCCGAGGAGGTGAGGGCGCAGGAAGCCGAGATGGGCATCAAGTTCGACTACATCATCGTCTGCGTCGTCACCGGCTCGACCCAGGCCGGCATGATCGTCGGCTTTGCCGCGGATGGACGCGCCGACCGCGTCATCGGCATCGACGCCTCCGGCACGCCGGAGCAGACCCGCAGCCAGGTGCGGCAGATCGTCGACAACACCGCCGAGCTGGTCGAGCTCGGCCGCAAGGTGCGCGACGACGAGATCGTGATCCTGAATGACTACGCCTATCCGGCCTATGGCGTGCCGAGTGCCGAGACCAACGAGGCCATTCGCCTCGCCGCCCGCACCGAGGCGATGATCACCGACCCCGTCTACGAGGGCAAGTCGATGCAGGGCATGATCGACCTCGTCAAGAAGGGCTACTTCCCGGAGGGATCGAAGGTGCTCTACGCCCATCTGGGCGGCGCGCCGGCGATCAACGGCTACAGCTACACGTATCGCAACGGCTGAGGCCTGTTTGAACTCCGTTCGCTGCGCGGTTATGAGCCGAGCTTTCACAACACGCTCCACTGTCGTCCCGGCCTCGAGCCGGGACCCATAACCACCAGCGGGACTGTTCTGCAGGCCTGCACCTTCGCACCTGCCACAAACGACGGCCTGTGAGCATGGGTCCCGGCTCGAGGCCGGGACGACACCGTTTGTGTCGCCCGAGCGATCCGCACCTAACACTCTAGAGCATGACCTTGCTGTCTCGCGACGCATGACGTCCGAGTGATCCATCAGTCGTGCCCCTCTGAAATAGAAGAGGGCGCAGGGAATGCCGGGTGAGGGCCTCACCCATGGCCCGCCTGCGTAAAAAAATGCAGGCGGCAGGTACCACAGGTGCTGCCGATCAACCGGCATTCCCTGCGCGACGGTCTTAACGCTTATACGCAGTCTCCCTGGTGCGCCGGGCTTGTTGGCCACCATCACCACGCGGCGCCTTGAGCACCTTCGCGGCTTGATACCAGCGTCGGGGTATCAGGACCCTGCGACTTCACGTCCGCAAGCTGCCATTCGTCCGCGTGCAAGCACGCTTTCGGCATCTCGCGGCCGTCGCCTCCCCACCTCGCGTGTCGTGACGATCGCGCGCAACGCCCCTCTTCGATGAGGCGGGATGGCGGCAGTAAAGCATGAAATTCTGAAAAACAAAAGTGGAATATTTTCTACCGGAGGACTGGACAGAGGTCTTCTCATTGAAACTACGCCGGAATATCGCGTTTAGGTGCGGGTCGTTCGGGGTAGGCTCGGCGTGCAATTCCACGGCGGGTAGACTGACGCTCCACGAGGTCCGATCTAAGGTCACAACCGGCCATCGTATATCTACTCCCGGCCCAGAGGTGACACTCAGCCCCTAGCAACAGCGAAGGGCGATCGCTAGAATTCGGTCATGAGCGACACCGCGAAGGCCACCGGTAGGGGACTGCGCTTAGGCTGGCATTGGCTTTGGTTCGTGCCGCTTTGCGTGATCGTGCTCGCGTTCGTGGAGCGGCACACGGTTAGCCACGCTTTCTTGCTCATCAAGCTCGGCTGGCATCGCTGGACGTGGGGCGCTCTGATCTCGCCGTCTGCGGCGTTCTTCCTCGGCGTAATTGCGACTTCAATTATTTGGCCGCTTTACGGTCTAGCTGTTGTTGCGTTTCTCGTCACGGTGAGACAGCCATGGCGATGGGTGGTCTTGATGATCGCCGGGGTATTGCTGCTTCCGTTTGTCACCGATCTTCTCACTTGGGGATCATTCCCCTTCATCTTTGACAACACAGGGAGCGCACGATTGAGAATGATCCCCTTCCTCCCGTGGCCGAGCGGCGCTTACGGGGAATATTGATTGCGTGTCTGCTCTGCTCCGTGACAGCGACGTTGCTTCGTTTTCCGCCAAGCCTTAACTTTTTCGATCCGACGTTCTCACGGGGCACTTGCAGAGAGTCTGCCTAATTCATCGAACGCTGCATATTCAGCCTACATCCCGTCAGCTTCGTCAGAATTTACTCGAACCAATTCTTGTAGATCGCCTGGTAGCTGCCGTTCTCCGTCGAGATGTGCAGCCATTGGTCCACGAACGCCTTCAGCGCCACGTCGCGCTGCAGCCAGTAGGCCTTCTCCGAAAAGTCGAACGGCTTCTCTGGGTGGACGGCGCACAAGACACCAGGATGCAGCTTCTGCTGGTAGCGCGTCTCAGAGGCGTCGGTCATCATCAGGTCGGCGTCGCCCTTGGCGATCTCGTCGAAGATGGTGACGTTGTCGGTGTGGACGCGGATGTCGGCCGCCTTGATGTTGGCGCGAGCAAAGCGCTCGTTGGTGCCGCCTGGATTGACGACGACCCGGGTGCCGGGCTTGTCGATGTCGGACAGCGTCTGGTACTTCGAGGTGTCGCTGCAACGGGCGATCGGTGTCTTGCCCTCGCGCATGATCGGCGTCGAGAAGTAGCCCTTCTTCTGACGGTCGAGCGTGATCGACACGCCGCCCATGGCGACGTCGAACTTGTCGGCCTCGAAATCCTTCATGAGCTGCGGCCAGCTCGTCGGCACGAACTCGACCTTGACGCCGAGCGCCTTGCCGAGCGACTCGGCCATGTCGACGTCGAAGCCGGAGAATTTGCCGGTCGCCTTGTCGAGATAGGTGAAGGGCTTGTAGTCGCCGGTCATGCCGACCCGCAAGCTACCGCGCTGCACGATCTCGTCGAGCCGCGAGGCCTGGTCCGCGGCCGCCGGCACAGCAAGGCTGCAGACAAGGACGAGCCCGGTCAGGACGGACAGCGGACGATCGAAAAACCCCATGATGGCGACACCTCGGCTTGAGTGGGACGAGGGTCTTCTTACAGGAAGCGGTGTCGCGGGACGAGGGGCAGGCGGCGGTCGCATCGTTCGGATCGGCTCACGGCCGCCGCCAGCGGTCGAGCCTCCTGGTCCACCAGGCAATGCCGCGCATCATTCAACGATGCGCGGCCACCGAGCGCTAGGTCCGGCCGGGTTCGACCGGAGCAAACGCACCCTTGCCGGTCATCTCGTTCTTCAGTGCCTCGAAGCGCTCTGCCGCCTCGCGCGCACGGGTGTCGACCATGTCGATGGCGGCTTCGGCCGTCATCGGGCCGCTGCTGACGGCGATCGAGGTCGGCCCGACGGTCTCATCGACATAGTAGCCGTCCTCGCCGCGCCGCGCGGTCCAGCGGAAGCGGATCGCAGAGATCGGGCCGGGACCGATCTTGGTGTAGCCGTCGGCCTGACCGAATGAGACCACCGTACCCGTGGCCTTTCTGGCTGGAGAGTTGGGAACAGGCGCGCTCGCCCGGTCGTCACGCTTCGCAGATTCCGGCTTGTCGAGGATGCTCGCTATCGTTGCGAGCGCGTGCTCCGTCGCAACACTCATGATCGCCTCTGTTCCTACTGACGCGCGCAAACGCCGACGCCAATAGCTGCAGTTGTAGCGAAGTCTGGGCGAGATGCAACATTGCGTTCAAATTTGGGCGACAAAGCGGTGGATGAAGATCCCCGCAGGACGGCGCTCGACTCAGCCGGCTCGTCTCCAAACGTGAATGGCCGGGATGGAGCCCGGCCATGATCATTCGAGCACTGAGCACAAGTATCAGCGCGAGACGGCGCCAGCCCGCGATTCAGAGCACGTCCTGATTGATCACGTTCTGCCGAATCGGCACGCCGTCGAGCACACTGAGGATGTTGCGCGCGGTCTGCTCGCTCATGCGGTCGACCGCCTCGCGGGTGACGCCGGCGACGTGCGGGGCCATGATCACGTTGGGCAGCATATGCAGCGCGTGGCCGACCGGCGGCGGCTCCTGCTCGAACACGTCGAGGCCGGCGCCGGCGAGGCGGCCGGACGCCAGCGCGTCGTACAGCGCGGCCTCGTCGATCAGGCCGCCGCGCGCGGTGTTGATCAAATAGGCGGTCGGCTTCATCAGCCGCAGACGCGCGGCATTGAACAGGCCGATGGTCTCGGGCGTCTTCGGGCAATGGATGCTGACGAAGTCGGCGCGCGGCAGCGCGGCGTCGAGGTCGGTTACCGGCTCGCAGCCAGCGGCGGTGATGTCGGCGGCGGGCTTGTAGGGATCGTAGACCAGGACCTGCATCTCCATCGCCAGGCAGCGCTTGGCGGTGCGGGTGCCGATGCGGCCGAAGCCGATGATCAGCACGGTCTTGCCGTAGAGATCGAACGGCAGCACGCCGAGCCGCGAGCCCCAGGTGCCGTCCTTGACCATTGCATGCATCTCGTTGGCGCGCTTGGCCAAGGTCAGCATCATGAACAGCGCCTGCTCGGCGACCGACGGCGAATTCGCGGTGCCCGCGACCATCAAGGGCACCTTGTGGCGGCTCAGCGCCGGCACGTCGACCGCATCGAAGCCGACGCCGATCCGGGTCACGACCTTCATGTCGCCGGCAGCGACGAGCTCCGGCTCGCCGAAGCGCGTCGCACCAAGAGCCACACCATGCACCGGGGCATGGGAGGCGAGCAGCACGGAGAAATCCGCAGCCGAGATCATGTTGGGGAACTCGATCATCTCGACGTCGTCACGCGCTGCGAGCAGCGCGCGTCCCTTGGCCGAGAAGGATTCCGTGACGAGGATCTTGTTCTTGTTGGTTGCCGTCCTGGTGGTCATGTCCTGCCCTTGAATCGTCCTGGTGCTCGTCAGATCACGAGCCCGGTCGCCTCGTTTAGCAGGTGCATGTTGTTGAGGTCCATTGCCATGCGCAGAGGGCTGCCATCCCGCGCGCCGGCATTGGGGTTGACTCGCCCGCAGACCGGCGTCTCGTTGAGGGTGAAGTAGACCAGCGTCTCCATGCCCATCGGCTCGGTGACGTCGAGCAGCGCCTCGAACGGCTCGATCCCAGGCTCCGCATGCGGCTTGGTCTCGGTGATGTGCTCCGGCCGGATGCCGAGCAGCAGCGGCTCATTCCGTGACACGGACTGATAGCGCGCGGCGCGCGCGGGCGGCAGCGGAAAGGCGATCCGATCGGTGAGGCGGATGTGGAGCCGGCCATTGGCCTCCTCGAGCCGGCACGGCACGAAGTTCATCGCGGGCGAGCCGATGAAGCCGGCGACGAAGCGTGTCGCCGGATTGTGGTACAGCTCGTTCGGCGTGCCGATCTGCTCGATGCGGCCCTTGTTCATGACCACGACACGATCGGCCAGGGTCATCGCCTCGACCTGGTCGTGGGTGACGTAGACCGTCGTGGTGCGGACCTTCTGGTGCACCTTCTTGATCTCGATGCGCATCTGCACGCGCAGCTTGGCGTCGAGGTTCGACAGCGGCTCGTCGAACAGGAACACCTTGGGATTGCGCACGATGGCGCGGCCCATCGCGACGCGCTGGCGCTGGCCGCCGGAGAGCTGCTTGGGCTTGCGGTCGATGAGGTCGGCGATATCCAGCATGCGCGCGGCCTCCGCCACGCGGCTCTTGATCTCGGCCTTCGGATAGTGCTTCAGCCGCAGCCCGAACGACATGTTCTCGGCCACCGTCATGTGCGGATAGAGCGCGTAGTTCTGGAACACCATGGCGATGTCGCGGTCCTTCGGCGGCACGTCGTTGACGACGTCGCCGCCGATCGTGATGTCGCCGTCGGAGATGTCCTCGAGCCCTGCGATCATCCGCAATGTCGTCGACTTGCCGCAGCCGGACGGGCCGACCAGCACGACGAACTCGTGATCGGCGATGTCGAGATCGATGCCACGGACGGCCTCGACGTCATCGTAGCGTTTCACGACCTTGCGCAAGCTCACTTCAGCCATGTCAGATCAACTCCCGTCCTCAGCCCTTGGTCGCGCCGGCCGTGAGCCCGGCAATGTAGTAGTCCATCAGGAACGCGTAGATGATCAGCGGCGGCGCCGCGCCCAGCAGCGCCCCGGTCATGATCTGTCCCCAGTTGAAGACGTCGCCCTTGATCAGGGTGGTGACGATGCCGACCGGCAGCACCAGCTGGTCGGTCGAGGTCGTGAACACCAGCGGATACAGGAACTGCGCCCAGGAGACGGTGAAGGCGAAGATCGTCGCCGCGATCAGGCCGGGCAGGGCGACGGGAATGAAGATCCGCGTCAAGGTCTGCAGCCAGGAGGCGCCGTCGATGATGGCGGCCTCGTCGAGCTCCTTGGGGATCGAGGCGAAATAGCCGATCATGATCCAGGTGCAGAACGGCACGGTGAGCGTCGGATAGATGAAAAGCAGCACGTACCAGCGATTGATCAACTGGATGCCGGTGACGTCGCCGACCAGCGCGAACATCTTGAACAGCGGAATGAACAGCAGGCTGTCCGGGATCAGGTAGGTCAGGAACACGCCGGTCGCCAGCGTCGCCGAGCCCCAGAACTTCATCCGCGACAGTGCGAACGCGGCCGGAATGCTGATCAGCATGGTGATGATCACGACGATGATCGAGACCATGGCGGAGTTGAAGAAGAAGCGCAGGAACTGGTTCGAGGTGAGCAGCCCGACATAGTTCTCCAGCGTCGGGTGGAACACCCACCAGGGGTTGGTCGCCGCCGAGATCTCCGCGCTGCCCTTCAGCGAGGTGATCAGCATGTAGAGCGGCGGCACCAGCGAGAAGATCGCGAACAGCGTCAGGAAGAAATACGACCAGCGCAGCGCCCAGGCGCGGTCGCGGCTCATCGAGCCATATTTGACATTGCGGGTCGGGCCGGCCTTGTCGACGGTCATCGTGCTCATCAGGACTCGTTCCCCCGCTTGTTGACGTCGCGCAGGATGAAGATGGCGGCGACCGCGAGGATCGGCACCATGAACAGCGAGACGCTGGCGCCGAGCGGAATGTCGCTGCCCTCGATTCCGACGCGGAACGCCCAGGTCGCGAAGATGTGCGTCTTGTCGAGCGGGCCGCCGGCGGTGAGGATGCGGACGATATCGAAATTGGCGAACGTCACGATCAGCGAGAACAGCGTCGTGATGGCGATGATGTTGCGCATCATCGGCAGGGTCACGTACCAGATCCGCTGCCACCAATTGGCGCCGTCGATCGCCGCGGCCTCATAGAGCTGGTCCGGGACGGATTTCAGCGAGGCCAGGTACATGATCATGAAGAACGGTGCGCCGTACCAGACGTTGACCAGGATCACCGAGAACCGCGCCCAGGCGGCATCACCGGTCCACGGGATCGGGCCGATGCCGAAGAACGACAGCGTATAGTTGAAGGCGCTGTAGGACGGGTCGAACAGCCACAGCCAGGCCAGCGTGCTCATCGCCGGCGGAATCACCCAGGGCACCAGCAGCATGCCGCGCCATTTGCGCTGGCCCTTGGCCGGGATGTTGTGGACGAAATGCGCGACGATGAAGCCGATCAGCGCCTTGAAGACGACGGCGGTGATCGCGAAGATGCAGGATTGCTTGACGACCAGCCAGAACGTGTCGCGCTTGAACAGGAACTCGAAATTGCCGAAGCCGACGAAGCGCTGCATCGACTTGTTCAGGGTCGCCAGATGCACCGAATACAGGGCGGGATAGACGACCAGGAGCACGATCAGCAGGATCAGCGGCAGCGTCATCAGGAAAGCGGCGGTCGATTTCCGCTTCAGCGCCCTGTGCAGACCATTGCGGCGGGCCGCGCGGGGGCGGGCGACGGCGTTTTCACCGATGGCGGCATCAACCATGAAAAAAGGCTCCTCGTGATGTCCCCTGCGACGGCGGGGTCCTCACTGGATGGGAAACACTGACGAGGTGAAAGGGGGCGGTCCGCCTGCCGAGGCGGACCGCCGGCGTTGCTTCGAGCATGCCTCAGCTGCGCATGAAGCCTTCGCACTCGCCTTCGGCCCAGGCGAGGGTCGATTCCATCTTCTCGCCCTGGGCGTAGCGCAGGCACATCTTGGTCATCGTCGCCTGTGCATAGATCTGCTGCGCGATCTTGGGCGGAGCAGGGGAGGCTGCGATCGACAGCGTCTGGTGATTATAGGGGTTGGGATAGTGAAACAGCGTCCCCTTTGGCGGCGCCGCCTCGGCCCACACCTTCAGCGTCGTCAGCTTCTCGTAGGCCGGCAGGTCGTAGCCACCGCTGGCCACCACCATCTTTTCGATCGAAGACGGTTTCGAGAGGTGGACGATCAGGCTCTTGGCCGCCTCCTTGTTCTTCGAGAACGCCCAGATGCCCCAGAAGTACGGCAGGAAGGGTGCGAAGCGTCCCTTCGGGCCCGCCGGGAACCCGTGCGTCCAGCATTGCTCGGCGACCTGCGGCGCATCGCGCTTGGCGACCGCCCAGGCGCTCGGCGGATTCATGATCATCGCGCCCTTGCCGGACACCAGCCATTTGTTGTTGGACGCGTCGTCCCACGCCGCGACGTCGGGCGGCAGCACGGCAATCAGCCGCTTGTAGAACTCCAGCGCCTGACGGACTTCATCGGTCTTGACCGTCACGTCCCCCTTGGCGTTGACGAGATCGGCGCCGAACGCCTGGAAGAAAGCGCCGGCGGAATCGACGCTGTCGGTCGTCTCGCCGAGACCGATGCCGAACGGCACGCCGGCCTTGTGGCATGCCTCCGCCGCCTTCAGGAACGTCTCGGTGGTCCAACTGTCGGCCTTCGGCGGGCTGCCGGCGGGATACAATTCCTGCACGTCGATCCCTGCGTGCTTCTTCATCAGATCGATGCGGGTGCAAGGGCCCTTGATCTGGCTGCCGACGCAGGCCGGCACCGCGAGCCATTTGCCGCCAGCCTGGCCGAGATATTTGACGGTGCCGTTGACGGAGCCATTCTCCTTGACGATCGGCTCCATGATGTCGTTGACGGGCTCGAGCTGATTGGCATAGGCCTGCGGCCACCAGGTGGGATGGGCGAGAATGTCGTGGCCCGAACCGGCCGCCGCCTCGGCAGCGATGGTGAGCTCGAGCTTCTTGCCCTGGCTGGTGATGTAGTCGATCTGGACCTCGACCTTTTCCTTGGCAGCCCATTCGTTGACGAGATCGGTCGAAGCCTGATTGGCGCCGGGAACCCAATGGTCCCAGAATCCCATCGAGAGCTTGCCGGCGGCGTAGGCGCCGCGCACATAGGGCGCGGCAATCATGACCGCCGAGGTGGCAGCGGTCGCAGCAACGAATTGTCGGCGGTTCAGCTTCCTCCGTGACATGGCGTTCCCTCCCTGGTGAGCCAAGCGTTTGGGTGCGAATCCGATTTGTTAGTTGTTGCGTCGCGTCATGCGACGCATGGATTTCGCTTGGGTGCAATCAGAGCAGAATTGCGAGCGGCTGTCGAGAAAGCAGGTGGGGCGAATCCTAGAACTAATGGCGGGCACAATCGTCGCAGGTCTCGCAACTGATTGCATCGCAACGATGAGCGCTGCAGCGCAAAGCGCGTCACGGCAGAACAGGAATCGATGTAGCTGGACGCGTTGGATGCATCGCACTGCGTGCGACAGATGGACTTGCGCGGTGCGGCAACGATAGAATTCGTTGGAATCATGGCCGTCACGACCGGCAAGTCGCGAGACGGTCGGACGTGTTGCACGGAGCATGAACTGATGGTGACGAGCCCCGCCGGCATCTGGCGCCGGTCTTTCGGATGCATCGCAATAGGAGTGTCAGTGGGCCTCGTCGGCCTCGCGGGGCTGCCGCGTCAGTCTGCCGCGCAGGGCCTGTTCAGGGGTGTCGAGCAGGGCGCGCGCGAAGGCAACAAGGCGGCAGGCCCGGTCGGCGGTGTGCTCGGTGGCGCGATCGGCGGTGTCGTCGGCGTGGTCACCGGCGTGACCGGGGCGTTCACCGGCAACAACGACCAGCAGAGTGCGCAGCCCGCGGCACCGCTGGCCGAGGCCAGGAAGGCGAAGCCTTCCAAGCCGGCGAAGACGAGCAAGGTCGCCAAGGCGACGCCGATGCTGACGCAGCCAGGCGCCCCGCAACTCACGGCCGAACAGATCGTCGCCAACAGCGACAGCAATGTCGAGCGGCTGAAGACCGGGCTGAAGCTGACGGAAGAGCAGGCGAAGAACTGGGGTCCGTTCGCCAATGCGATGCACGCGCTCGGCCGCAACGGCGCTGACAGGCTCGATCTGCGCATCGCGCGGTCGAAGCGCGACCCGCCGGATGACATCGTCGAGCAGATGCGCAACGAGGCTCAGTTCCTGGTCGACCGCGCCGCCGACCAGCGCGCCGTGGCCGACGCGTCGGAGCCGCTCTTCACCAGCCTCGACGACAGGCAGAAGCAGATCTTCATCGACGAGATGGTGCGGCTCAGTCGCGAGCGCGGACTGGACTAGCTCGACGGAGTTGGCGTCGCCGCGGCTGTGTCCGTTGGCAGCAGCGGCGCCTGCGGCATGCCGTGACGCATGATCACCGCGGCCGCACCGCGCTACGGTATTTTAATACCCCAAAAATGACGATTGGTCGCGTTGACGGCCTGACCGGGAGAAAGCAGGCTCCAGCGGCGTGCACATTTATCGAGCACGAGCGGGGTGCTCGCGCAACGTCCCGGCCCATCAGCGCTGCTTCTGCAACCGAACTGCGACGCATTTTGATGTACATTGCAATTGTATTACGTAGAGAGCCGGAGCCGGCAAGGCGGTCTTCGCAGGCGTGCTGATTCGCAGCAGCGATCGCACGGCAGACGATCAGCAGGCCGTTCGGCTCGATGTCTTGGAGGATGATTGTTGTCGAGAGTGCGACTGCGCCGATGGATCGAGGGCCGGTTGGGGATTGGCACCGCCAGCACCGAAAGCCGCCTCGATGAGGATGTGAAACGCTTCGTCGATGCGCTGCAAGCGGAGTTGATCGCCGCGAAGGATGAGTCCGAGCGGTACAGGCGCATCACCGAAGAGAGGGGCGTGATCATGGGCCGCCTGCGCGACGAGCGCGACGGCTACAGGCTGGAGTGGGAGGCGGCATCCGCGGAGCTTCGCCGGCTGACGCGCCAGCGTCCGGCCGTGGTCTCGGACAATGGAGCGACGCGCCCCTCCGGCAATCGCCGTGACGTGGCCTTGAGGAATTCTCCGCCTTCCGCGCTGCGGGTGCTGTGCGTCGGCACCGGCCGGGACGGCACGACGTCGCTGGCGCGGATGATGCAGGAGGTGTTCGACAACCAGGGCAACGGCGACAGTGCCGTGCACGAATGGGCGTCGAGCGAGCTCAATGAGCTGTTCTGCCAGCTCAAGGAAACCAACGATCCCAGCTTCGCGGATCAGATTCGTCAGACGATCCTCGATTGCCCCCATGCCTGCGTCGTCGGCAACGGTTATGCGGCCGTGCTGCCGATCATCGCCGAGCTCCTCGGCGACCAGGTCACGCTGGTGCATCTGCGCCGGCGCGACCGGGCGGCGTGCATCGCAAGCCTGGTTGAGAATGCGGCGCTGTCGCCGCAGAACCACCTCTACTACGCCGACTCGCCGGCCGCGCAGCGCAAGCGTCCGACCGCTTTCCACTTCGGAGAGATGTTGAAGCAGCAATGGATGGATCTGTCGCTGGCCGACAAGTTCGGCTGGTACTACGACAAGACCCACGCCTTGATCGAACGGCACAAGAGCCTGTTCCCGAACACGCTCTCCGTCGATACCGAGGACCTCAACGCGGACAGCGTGCGCCTCGCGCTGGCCCACGCGGCCGGCAGCGCCGAGGCGCCGCGCGCCTTCCACGTCAACCGGTTCGTCGATCTGCGCCATGTGCCGCCCGATCGCCGCAGCTTCGTGCAGCGGCTGCTCGGCCAGCTCGATGTCCAGAAGCTCGCCCATGACGACCTGTACGGGCTGCGGCAGGTGCTCAACGAGATGATCTATCATCTCTCGCATTTTCCCGACGCGGCACCAGGCGCGGTGGATGAGCTGCGCTGGACGCTTGGAGAGATGCACGGCCTTCTCGACAGCCGCATCCGCGACGTTCGCGAACTGATGGAGCGGGTCGGCGTGCCGCCGGAAGCTGCCGACGTTCACGGTGCGCCGCGAGCGATCAACGGCGCGCACGTCAGCCACTGATCGGGGGGGGGGGGCGCGCGCGACCCTGCGGGCAGGCTCAACGCCTCAGCGGCCGGATTTCTCAGCCTCTCGCGTCTGCCAGTATGGAACAGTGCATCGCCGGGCGAATCCGGCTGCCTGCAGTTTGCTGCCAGCAAATACGGGAATGGCGGAAGGGGTGGGATTCGAACCCACGGTACCCTTGCGGGCACGCCGGTTTTCAAGACCGGTGCCTTAAACCACTCGGCCACCCTTCCATCCGGCGTCGTCTCCAGGACGTCGGCGACGTCCACGCCACGGCGGCGCGGGATCGACGCGATCCTTGTTTAGGGTGCGGGCTTGCGGCTCGTCAACGGCGCATTCACGCCTGCCAGGACGGCCTCAGCTCAAAGCCCACGCTCACCTGAGCGCAAAGGCCATCAGGCCGGAGCACAAGACTGCGGTGCTCAGCGCTGCCAGGGCGAGAAAGCTGCCCGAGAGCAAGTCCTGATGTCGCAACGCTTGATGTCGTAGATCTTGGTGTCGCATGGGCCACCTGCTGCGGCTGCGCTACCGGTCCGACCTCACACCGGCCGGAGAAAACCGAGGGCCGGGCGACGAACGGTCTGGATGATCTGCTGGTCGAAACTTCCGGCTTCAGGGATGCTCCTGAAGTGTCGTTATTGAAGCGGACGCAAACATTGAAACGGACGAGAGCCGACCATGGCGTCGGCTGTCCGATCCGTCCGGAATCAGGCCCGCGAGCGGACCCCTTCAAACGCATGAGCAAGGAAGATCCCGGCGCCAACCAAGCCCATCACTGCCGTCATTGCTTCGATCATAGCGAACACACCCTGTTGCGCCCCACGTGAAGCAAACGACGTGCAGCCCCGCACAGTCAAAATGATTCAGGTCCCGCGAAATGAGAACACTCCCAAGTGAGGATTTCACGCAACATATGTGTCCAAAAAGGTGCACTCGCAACACAGTGGCGCAGCGGAGTGCACGCCTGGGCGGCCATCGTCCGCGTCACAACCGCTGGAAAGCTCCGGTTAACCACGGCGGGGCCCACCCCATTTCCGCCGTGTTCGGGTTGCGTTATCCTTGTGTATTGAGTTGCGGGGATGCGACTCGGGGACAAGCCGGGACGCGGGGGCCTGATGGGATGGCTCGGCTGCGACCGGCTCATTGGTAATTGGGGTCGATGGGGATTGGTCAAACAGATCCGGTCGAGAGAGCGGTGCGCAGTGCCGTCGCCGTCCTCGCCTGCCTGATGGTCGCGAACTGCGCCTCGTCCAACAAGTTCGCCAGCAAGGTCGATCCGAAATACGGCGTATCGTCGAGCCCGCGCGTCGTCGGATTCGGCGAGCCGGTGCCGAAGGGCGGCGGCGTCTACCGCGTCGGCAAGCCCTATACCGTGGCCGGAAAGACCTATGTTCCCGAAGAGGACACCAACTACCGCGCCGAGGGCTTGGCCTCCTGGTATGGCGATGATTTTCACGGCCGGCTGACCGCCAATGGCGAGGTCTTCGACATGACGTCGCTGACGGCCGCCCATCCGACCCTGCCGCTGCCGAGCTACGCCCGCGTCACCAATCTCGCCAACGGCAAATCGCTCATCGTCCGCATCAACGATCGCGGCCCGTACCACGGCAACCGGCTGATCGACGTCTCCAACAAGGCCGCCGATCTGCTCGAGTTCAAGGGCAGCGGCATCGCCCGCGTCCGCGTCGAATATGTCGGCCGTGCGCCTCTCGAAGGGTCCGACGATACCCAGCTGATGGCGACCCTGCGCACCGGCATCCCGGCGCCGGCGCCGTCCCTGGTCCGTGTCGCCTCCGCCAAGCCGTTCGTTCCCGAGATTGGCGCAGGTCGTCCGATTCGCGGCGAAGTCCCGCTGCCCGAGGGGCGTCCCTACACACTCGGCAACACCTCCGCCGACCTGGCGTCGGTCGCGGCGACGTCGGAGATGTCGGCTTCCAGCCGGAGCCGCGGACGCAGCCTCGATAATCCGCGTGCCGTGTCCTACGATCAGGCCGGCCGTTACGTGACGCCGACCAGCGCATACGACGGCGCGGATGAGGCCCGCGAGATCCTCGGCGGCCGCGGCCTGTACTGATCACGCAATACGCTCACGGAATACGATCTCGCACGTCGAACCAGCCGTCCCTCGCCGGGGCGGTTTCGATTCGACCGAGCCGCCAAGACCTTTTGCGAAAAGACCTGTTGGGAAAAGTCCTGCCGGGAGGGGCCTATCGGGCGGTGAATGGCACGCGCGCCCTGGCCGAGAAGGTCCAGACCCGGGTGTTGCCGCCGATCCCGCCATACTCGGCACCGAGGCCGACGCCGGCACCACCCTCCGTCTGGATGCCGAGCCCGCCGGTGAACCGGGCCGACCAGCCCTGCAGCAGCGGCGTCGAGGCGAGCGCGCCGGCGGCGAGCGTATTGGCGTCCTCCTTGTTGAAGTAGTAGTCGCCGTACATGCCGAGGAACGGCGTCAGCAGAACGCCGCTGTCGAGCCAGGCGACAGGGTAGGCGGCACGCAGGCCGCCCGAGGCGCGGCCGCTGGCGAAGTCGTTGGTGCCCTGCCGCGTGCCCAGCGAGTCGGTATAGGCGTTCTGGTGCTCCCACAGCGCGTAGACCTTGGTCGAGGGCTCGAGCACCACGCCGGCCAACTTGTAGGTTCCGGTCAGACCGGTCGACAGCATCCAGCGCTGACCGCTGAAGTTACCTTGGGCCGTCCCCGCGGTCCCGTCATAGCCGATGCCGGAATAGGCGACGGCGGCATCGAAGCGCAGGGTGGGGACGATCTTCCAGCCGAGATAGGCGCCGGTGGTCCAGCCGTCGCCCTTCAGCTTTCCGTTAATCTCCTGCTGGGTGTAGCTGAACGTCTCGTAGCCGCCGAGCACGCCGACCAGGAAGCTCGGCGTCGCCCGGTAGGTCAGCCCCATCATCGCGTTGAGCTGCTGGCCGTACAGCGAGACCTGGTTGGCCTGGGTGATGCCGCCGTTGTTGGTCGTGCCGAAGCGATCGACACCGGTGCCGCGGACATCAGCCCACAGCAGCCACTCCTTCTGCTCGTGCCATCTCGGCGCAGCCTGCTTTTTGTCGCCACGGTCGATGGCCGCGAAGGCATCGTCGACACGCCCGCGGCTGCGGCCTCGCGGCGGCTCCCGGCCGGGCAGCATGGAGGAATAGGCGTCGCTCCCGCCGGCCGCGGCACGGTCCGAGGTCGGCGCCGGCTCGTCCTGGTCGCGTGGATCGGCTGAGAAGTTGAAGCGCATGCGCATGTTGCCCGGCGACATGAACGGACCGCCATCACTGAAGCCGTCGGCAATCGCGTCATCGATCGCGCCGGAGATCGCCTGTCCCGAGTTCTGCGCCACCAGCTTGCTGACCGTCTGCTGCAGCGAGCGCAGCCGCACACTGTCGACGGGCACGTTGACGGTCTGGGCGAGGGCAGGCGATGTGCTCGCGGTAAACAGCGCGCTGCCGGCATAGCTTGCGGTGACCGTGTGGCTGCCGACGGCGAGCGTTGAGGTGGCGAAGGTCGCGACGCCTCCAGCCAGTGTCACCGTGCCGATCGGCGAGCCGTTGTCGTTGAAGGTGACCGTGCCGGTCGGCGTGCCGCCCGACGCTGAAACGGTGGCCGTGAACGTCACGGGCTGGCCGAACTGGCTCGGATTCTGCGACGAGGTCAGCGCGACCGTCGTGACCAGCTGGCCCACCGACAGATTGAAGGTGGCATTGGCCGAGGCACTGTTGGTGTCGGTCACGGTCACGGTATACGTGGTCATTGCCGCCGGCGCCGTCGGCGTGCCGGTGATCTGGCCATTGGTCGTGTTGAAGCTGAGGCCGGCCGGCAGGGCCGGCGAAACGGCAAAGACCAGCGCGCCCGTACCACCCGAGCCCGTCACAGGCGTGAATGGCGTCACAGCCTGGTTGATCGGCAGCGAGCTGGACGGCACGGCCGTCGTCGCCGTCACCGCACCATTGATGGTCAGGCTGAATGTGTTGCTTGCGGTCGCGTTGGCGGCGTCGGTCACGGTCACGGTGAAGGTCGTCGCCGCAATGGTCACCGTGGGCGTTCCGGAAATGCTGCCGTTGGCCGTATTGAGAGACAGTCCGGCCGGGAGCGCCGGCGCGACGGAATAGGTGAGCGGCGCGGTGCCGCCGCCGCCCGTGACCGGCGTGAACGGCGTGACGGCGTGGTTCGCGGTCAGCGTCGTCGCGGCGATCGCCTGCGTCGCGCTGACGGCGCCGTTGACCGCCAGGCTGAACGTATTGGTCGCCGTGGCACTGTTGGCGTCGGTCACCGTGACCGTATAGGTCGTGGCGCCGCTGGTCGCGGTCGGCGTGCCGGTGATCGCGCCCGAGGACGTATTGAAGGTGAGACCCGCGGGCAGCGCCGGCGCGATGCCATAGCTCAGCGGCGACGTGCCCCCGGCGCCGGTCACCGGCGTGAAGGACGCCACCGGTGTATTCACGGTCAGGCCTTTGGACGCGATGGCCTGCGTCGCGGTCACCGCGCCATTGATCGTGAGGCTGAACGTGTTGCTGGCGCTGGCGCTGTTGGCGTCGCTCACCGTGACCGTATAGGTGGCGGCGGTGCTGATCGCGGTCGGTGTGCCCGTGATGGCACCCGTCGAGGTGTTGAAGCTGAGGCCGGCGGGCAGCGCCGGTGCGATGCCATAGGTGAGCGGCGAGGTGCCGCCGCCCCCGGTCACCGGGGTGAAGGATGTCGCGGCGACATTCACGGTCAGGGACTTCGCCGCGATCGACTGCGTGGCGCTGACGGCGCCGTTGACGGTCAGGCTGAAGGTGTTCGTCGCGGTCCCGTTGTTGGTGTCGGTGACGGTCACGGTGTAGGTCGCCGTCGCCGCGCTGGTCGAGGGCGTGCCCGAGATCGCACCGGTGGAAGTGTTGATGCTCAGCCCGGCGGGCAGACTCGGCGAGATTGAATAAGACAATGCGCCCGTGCCGCCGCCGCCGGTGACCGGCGTGAAGGCGGTGATCGCCTGGTTGGCGGTAAACGTCCGAGAGGCGATGGCCTGCGTTGCGGTCACCGCGCTGTTCACCGTCAGGCTGAACGTGTTGCTGGCCGTGGCACTGTTGGCATCCGTCACCGTGACCGTGTAGGTCGTGGCGCCGCTGGTCGCCGTCGGCGTGCCCGTGATTGCGCCGGTCGAGGTGTTGAGCGTCAGGCCCGTCGGCAGCGCGGGTGCAACGGAGTAGGAGAGCGGCGGCGTGCCGCCCGATCCGGTGACAGGCGTGAACGAGGTCGCTGCTGTATTCTGTGTCAGCGCCTTGGACGCAATGGCCTGGGTCGCGCTCACCGGACCGTTGACGGTCAATTGGAAGGTGTTGCTGGCGGTACCGTTGTTGGCATCCGTCACGGTCACCGTGTAGGTGGTCGTGCTGCTGGTCACGGTCGGCGTGCCGCTGACCTGGCCGGTGCTGGTGTTGAAGCTGAGACCGGTCGGCAAGGTCGGCGCGATCGCATAGGTCCGCGGCGTCGTGCCGCCGCCGCCGGTGACCGGCGTGAATGGCGTGATGGCCGTGTTCACGGTGACGGTGGCCGAGCTCACCGACTGCGTCGCGGTGACGGCGGTGTTCACCGTGAGGCTGAAGGTATTGCTGGCCGTGGCGCTGTTGGCGTCGGTGACGGTGACCGTATAGGTGGTTGCACCGCTGCTCACGGTCGGCGTGCCAGTGATCGCGCCGGTGTTGGTGTCGAGCGTGAGGCCCGAGGGCAGCGCCGGCGACACGCCGTAGGTGAGCGGCGGGGTGCCGTTGCCGCCGGTCACGGGCGTGAAGGAGGTCGCAGCCGCATTCTGCGTCAATATCTTCGATGCGACCGACTGGGTCGCGGTCACGGCCGCATTGACGGCGAGACTGAACGTGTTCGAGGCCGTCGCGCTGTTCGCGTCCGTGACGGTGACCGTGTACGTCGTCGATCCGCTCGTGGCCGTCGGCGTGCCCGTGATCGCGCCGGTCGACGTATTGAGCGAGAGACCGGAGGGCAGCGACGGCAAGATGCTATAGGTGTAGGGCGTCGTGCCGCCGCCGCCGGTGACCGGTGTGAACGAGGTCGTCGCGTGGTTCTGCGTCAGCGTCTTCGAGGCGACCGCCTGCGTCGCCGTGACCGCGCCGTTGACCGTCAGGCTGAACGTGTTGCTGGCGGTGGCGCTGTTGGCATCGGTGACGGTGACCGTATAGGTGGTCGCGGTGCTGGTGATCGTGGGCGTGCCGGTGATCGCACCCGTGGACGTGTTGAACGAAAGACCGGTCGGCAGCGACGGCGCGATGCCATAGCCGAGCGGCGCGGTGCCGCCGGATCCGGTGACCGGCGTGAACGAGGTCGTCGCGGTGTTGACGGTCAGCGCTTTCGACGCGATGGACTGTGTCGCGGTGGGGCCGGGCAGGTTGACGGTAATGGTCCAAGAGGTGAGCGCCGTTCCGGAGCCTGAGCAGGTTACGAGAAAGTCGCTACAGTCTGACGCATAAAACAGCGTGATCGTATCCTGACCGCCGCCCGTCAGGCTGTTCAGAGTGATGTTGATCTGAGCCTGACCGGTATTCGCACTCTGCCCATTGTCGTTTCCACTGCTTGGATGCAGGGTGTAATTGGCCTTGCTCGTCGTCGGGCTGTAGTCGGAATAGGCACTCGAGCTCGTGCCGGCGATGGGCAGCTGGGTGTTCGCATTCGTGCCGGATACGGAGTACAAGCCGTAGACAACGGCATCGTCTCCGGTGTTGGGAGTGCCAACCACGGTGAGACACAGGTGATAGACCTGTGACACGGAATTGAATGTGATCGTGGCCCCGGTGGTCGAATTGACGGTCAGATCGCAGACCGCCTGCGCCGACGAGATCGACGCGCCCATGGCCGCGAGAACGACAAAGGTCGTCACCGCCAACGTTCTCACGTTGCCGACGGCCGACGACCAGCGAGTCAGAAACCGCTGGAACGACGTCTTCCACGCGCCAATGATGATCGCGAAAAGCTGCACCTTGCCCCTGCGCTTCCCCGCGACCGCGGGTCGACCTCGGCCGCGGTCCCAAATATTCTGCGACTGCAATAAAGATTACCGAAAACTTACCGTTGATTAAGCTTTGTTTCCCCTGTGCCGCAAGCCAGTGATGCACGGAACCGCTGCACTCGCGCGGCCTTTCTCGAAGTTAGTTGCGCGCCCGCAACACTGCGACCTTTCCGCGTGCTGATTCGGGGCAGGTCTCGCGAAACACCCCCACATCCCCTGCGGGTTCATGCTTGACTGTTCGCGTTGGATGCATGACACTTTCGAATTGCACATGATGAATACTGGACGCGTCGGTTGTCCGCGTTTCGTCGTGACACGCTTTCTTTTTTCGTTGAATTGCACAAAATCATTTGGAGGCAACGCATGCCGCTTACGCCTGTGCTCGGGCAAATCATGCCATTTGCTGGAAGCCAGCCACCGAGGGGGTGGGCGTTCTGCAACGGTGCGCTGTTGGCGATCCAGACGAATCAGGCATTGTTCTCCCTGCTCGGCACCTATTACGGCGGCAATGGTGTCACGACGTTCGCACTGCCTGATCTTCGCGGACGGGCTATCCTCGGCTCGACCGGCGGCAGCGGCCAGTTTCCCGCTGGCACGGTCAGCGGCGAGACCACGGTGACGCTCACGACGGCGCAGATGCCGACCCATAATCACCAGATCCAGGCGTCCAGCAACGATGGTGCGGGGCGTGGAGCGTCGGCGACCAACAACGTGTTCGCGACCAACAAGCTCCCGCCAGACAATCCCAAGCTGATCTTCACCACCGCTGGGACGAACGCGGTGCCGCTGTCGCTCAGCACCAACATCGTCGATATCGGCGGCGGGCAGCCCCACAACAACATGCAGCCCTATCTGGTGATCAATTATCTGATCGCCCTGAATGGGGTTTACCCTTCGCGCAACTGAGACGGCTCGGCGCTCACGTTTCTCACCATCGTCGCAATCCGCCGCATCGCGCCCGCTTCGCGGCGCCCACCGCACTTGAAAGGATGTCGGGATGTCAGACCCGTTTCTCGGCGAGATCAGGCTGTTCGGCTTTCCGCGCATACCGGATGGCTGGCTGGCCTGCGACGGAAGCGCATTGTCCATCGCCAACTATGATGCGCTCTATGCGGTCATCGGGACGACGTTTGGTGGCGACGGGGTCCAGACCTTCAATCTGCCGGACCTGCGCGGCCGCGTTCCGATCGGGCAGGGCACGCCGCCCGGCGGCGCATCCTATGTGCTGGGGCAACTCGACGGCGAAGACGAACACACCTTGATCACGACCGAGATGCCCACGCACAGCCACGCTTTGTTGGCGTCGACCACCGTCGCCGACACGGCACAGCCGGGGACCAGTACCTTCCTGGGAACCGCGACAGCGGGCAATCTCTACGCGCCCAGTGCTGACGCCGGGACTTACGAAGTGATGGCGGCCTGCGTCGGGCCGTCGGGGCAGAGCGTTGCTCACAACAACATCATGCCGACCGTCGTCGGCAATTACTGCATCTGCATCAACGGCATCTTCCCGTCGCCGGGCTGACGCCTTCGCGTTCGATCGGCTCTATTGCGCATTCCTCAGGAGAGACGTCGTGTCAGACCCCTTCGTCGGCGAAATCCAGGCCTTTCCGTTCACCTTCGCAAGCGACGGCTTCAACAGCGCGTGGCTGCCGTGCTTCGGCCAGTTGCTTCCGATCCAGCGGTATACGCCGTTGTTCGCGCTGATCGGCACCTATTACGGCGGCAACGGCACCACCAATTTCGCCCTGCCGAATCTGAGCGGCGCGATCACCAACGGGCAGGGCGACGGCCCCGGTCTGCAGCCGCGCGTCATCGGTGAGGCGATGGGGACCAGCACCGCCTTTCTGACCACGGCCGAGATGCCCGCGCATGCCCATACCTTGCAGCTCGGCAGCAAGGCGGCGGCGAATGCCACGCCGGGGCCGGGGACGGGCGTGGGCATCGTGGCGATCGATCCCAGCTTCAACGGGTTCCTTGCGCCGCCGGGCAATACGACGCTGGCGGTCAATGCGGTCACACCGAACGGGCAGAGCATTCCGCACGACAACATGCAGCCGACCCAGGCGCTGATCTGGTGCATCTGCTATGCGGGCATCTTCCCGTCATTCAACAACTCCTGAGCCGAGCAGGCTCGGAGTGACGCTCGGGATCGACGTCGTCTCACCGGACGTTCGCTTGCGGCTGCGGCCGGCCGAGACCGCCGACGAGCCGTTCCTGCGTGACCTCTTTGGTTTCGTCAAAGGTGCGCAGCTCGCCGCGGCCGGTCTGCCGCCGGCGATGCTCGATCTCGTGCTGGCGCAGCAGTATCGCGCCCAGCTCGCAAGCCATGCGGCGCAGTGTCCGGCGGCGCAGTCGCTGATCATTCTCCGCGACGCCGCGCCGGTCGGGCGGCTGCTGCTCGACCGCGCGGCGTCACAATGGCACGTGGTGGATCTCGCGCTGCTGCCTGGCGCGCGCAACGCGGGTGTCGGGCGCGAGATCATGCAGGCGGTCGCCACCGCCGCACGGGAGCAGGGCGCCTCGGTGCTTTCGCTCGCGGTCGCAACCACGAATGACGACGCGATAAGGTTCTACGTCCGACTGGGCTTCCGCGACGTGGCGGACAACGCGACAGCGTCGCATCGCATGATGGAGCTGCCGCTCGCGCGCTAACGAGCCGGAGCCACCTCGCGCAGGAACGCGATCAGCGCCGCGTTCACCTCGGCGGCGCATTCCTGCTGGATCCAGTGGCCGGCGCCGTCGATGATCAGCTTGCGCCGGAGATCCGGCAGCACGCGCGCCATGTCCTGGACGCGCCGGGCGCCGATCAGCCCGGTCACCACCGCGTCGTCGCTGCCGGCGATGAACAGCGATGGCTGGCGAATTTGTGCGTCCTGCCAGGGCGCGGTCAGCTCCCAGTTACGGTCGATGTTGCGATACCAGTTCAGGCCGCCGCGAAAGCCGGAGGCGAGATAGGCTGCGATGAACTCGGCGAGATCTGCCTCGCTCAGCCACGCCGGCAGAGGCTGATCGGGCGTTACGTCGCCGAGAAAGCCCTTGTCCGGCGCGACGAACAGCGACTGCGGGTCGGAGAAGCCACGCGCCAGCATCGTGCGCATCGTCAGCGCGACGTCACGCTCGAGTTCGGCCTCGGCGACGCCCGGCGTCTGAAAATACTGCCAGTAGAAGTTCTCGATGCCGCCGGCGCGGAGCGTGTCGAGCGGCCGGCCGCGGCCGCGAAGCGGCGGCGGCACGCTCAGTCCGGCGACGGCCGTGAACAGGTCCGGCCGGAACAGCGCCGCATGCCAGGCGACCGGCGCGCCCCAGTCGTGGCCGATGATGACGGCGGTGTCCTCGCCGAGCGCCTGGACCAGCGCCACCATGTCGCCGACGGTATCGAAGATCGAGTAGGCGGCAATGTCTGCTGGCGCCTGCGAGCGGCCGAACCCGCGCATGTCGGGCGCGACCACCCGATAGCCGGCCTCGGCCAGCGCCACGATCTGGTGCCGCCACGAATAGGACAGTTCGGGCCAGCCGTGGCACAGCACGACAAGCGGGCCTTCGCCCTGTTCGCGCACGAACAGCTCGATTCCGTTGGCCTTGATGGTCCGCGTCGATGACACCGTTTCCCCCTTGGTTGCTCGACTTGTGATTGCCGCCCCTGGACGTATCGCACCGCGCGATGAGCCGTGCAAATCCCGGGACAGCGGACGGATCCGCGGATTGCCGAGTTGTTTGCCCCCCCCCGCAACTGCTAGAATCCCAGTGCGCTCCAGAGCTTAGCCGATGAATGTCATGACCTTACCGCCGCGTCGCTCCGGTTTCACGTCCGGACGGGTGACGCGTGTGCTCATCGCCTTGGCCGCGGCGTTCGCCGTCGGCTGGAGCGGCGTGCTCTACGCCGCCAACCAGAGCGTCCAGGGCGCGCGCAAGGAGGATGGCGGCTTCGACGGCGATGCGCCGACCGCGATCCTGATGGAGGCCAACAGCGGCAGCGTGCTGTTCGAGAAGAATGCGGACGAGCTGCGGGCGCCTTCCAGCATGATGAAGCTGATGACCGCCGAGGTGGTCTTCAACGCGGTCAAGGACGGCACGATCAAGCTCAACGACGAATACCGCATCAGCGAGAACGCCTGGCGCCGGGGCGGGGCGCCCTCCGGCACCTCGACGATGTTCGCCGCGCTCAACAGCAAGGTGTCGGTGAGCGACCTCCTGCACGGCGCGATCATCCAGAGCGGCAACGACGCCTGCATTGCGCTCGCCGAGGGCATGGCCGGCAACGAGAAGATCTTCGCCGCCGACTACATGACCAAGCGGGCGCGCGAGCTCGGCCTCACCAGATCGACCTTCGCCAATTCCAACGGGCTGCCGGATCCCGGCAACAAGATGACGGTGCGCGAGCTCGCCATGCTCGCCCGGCACATCATCCTGGATTTCCCGGAGTTCTATAAGATCTTCGGCGAGAAGGAATTCACCTGGAACAAGATCCGGCAGCAGAACCGCAACCCGCTGCTGAACGCGATGGAGGGCGCCGACGGCCTCAAGACCGGCTACACCAAGGAAGGCGGCTACGGCATGGTCGGCTCGGCCGTGCAGAACGGCACCCGGCTGATCGTGGTCGTCAATGGCCTGGAGGACTCCGAGGACCGCGCCACCGAGGCCAAGAAGATGCTGGAATGGGGCTTCCGCAATTTCGAGACCCGCACCCTGTTCGCGGCGGAGCAGCCGATCGGCTACGCCAAGGTGTTCGGCGGCGAGAGCCGCTCGGTCAAGCTGTCGAGCCCGGTGCCGGTCAAGGTCATGGTGCAGAAGAACGGCGGCGACAAGCTGATCGCCCGCATCATCTACAGTGGCCCGGTCAGGGCTCCCATCGAGCCCGGGCAGAAGGTCGGGGTTGTCAGGGTCTGGCGCGGCCCCAATATCGCCATGGAGGCCCCTGTCTATGCTGCGGAGGCGGTGGGCAGGGGATCCACGATGCGGCGTGCGATCGATGGGGTCAGCGAGCTCGTGATCGGGATGTTCCGCGCCGGGGCCGAGAAGCTCTAGAGACATGGCGGATTCAGCTTTGAAACGTGGTCCGGGCCGCGGCCGATTCGTCACCTTCGAGGGTGGCGAGGGCGCCGGAAAATCCACGCAGATCAAGATGTTGGCGGACCGTCTGCAGAAGGAGGGTGTGCGCGTCGTCCTGACTCGCGAGCCCGGGGGATCGCCGGGCGCGGAGATCATGCGCCACCTCGTGCTGTCGGGCATGGGCAAGCTGCTGGGGCCGGAGGCCGAGACGCTGCTGTTCGCCGCCGCACGCGACGACCATGTGCGCAACGTGATTCTCCCGGCGCTGAACCAGGGAAGCTGGGTGTTGTGCGATCGCTTCTTCGATTCGACCCGGGCCTACCAGGGCAGCCAGGGCAAGGTCGCGCCTGATGTGCTCAATGCGATGCAGCGGGTCACGATCGGCGACCTCAAGCCGGACCTGACGCTGATCCTCGACGTGCCCGTCGAGGTTGGCCTGCAGCGAGCCGCGGCGCGGCGCGGCAGCGGCGCGCCGGACCGGTTCGAAGGCGAGGACATCAAGTTCCACAAGGGGCTGCGCGACGCCTTTCACAAGATCGCCGCCGAGGATCCCCGGCGCTGCGTGCTGGTCGACGCCACGGCGAGCGCGGATACGGTCTCGCAACTCGTTTGGGACGCCGTGCGCGAGCGGCTGTTCGCGGAAGTGGCGGCCGCCTCATGAGCGCACGCAAGGTCGAGCCGGAGATCGCGGTCCGCCATCCCCGCGAGACCAGCGCCTTGTTCGGCCATCGCGAGGCCGAGGCCGCGCTGCTGTCAGCCTATCGCAGCGGCCGGATGGCGCATGCCTGGCTGATCGGCGGCCCGCAAGGCATCGGCAAGGCCACCTTGGCCTACCGCATGGCGCGCTTCGTGCTGACCCACCGTGATCCTGCGTCGGACGCGGTACGTACCGCCGGCTCGCTGTACGTGGACCCGGATGATCACGTGGCCCGGCTGATCGCCTCCGAGGCCCATGGCGGGCTGCTCACCTTGGAGCGCTCAGCCAACGACAAGGGCGTGCTGCGCACCGTCATCACCGTGGACGAAACCCGCGAGACGATCTCGTTCTTCGGCTCGACGGCGGCGGTCGAGGGCTGGCGGGTCTGCATCGTCGACACCGTCGACGAGCTCAATCCCAACGCCGCCAACGCGCTGCTGAAGATCCTCGAGGAGCCGCCGCAGCAGTCGCTGTTCCTGCTGGTCAGCCACGCGCCGGCGCGGGTGCTGGCCACCATCAAATCGCGCTGCCGCCGGCTGGCGCTGCGGGCCTTGGCGACCGACGACGTCATCAGCGCCGCGGCCGAGGCCACCGGCATGAACGGAGCCGAGCCGGCGCTGCGCGAGGCGGCCAGGGCCTCCGAGGGCAGCGTCGCGCGCACCCTGATGCTGCTGGGCGGCGACGGGCTGCAGCTGCAGACCCGGACCACGGCGCTGCTCGCGAGCCTGCCGCGAATCGACGCCGGCGAGCTGCATGCCCTGGGTGATGCGCTCGGCACCAGCGACCGCGTCGCGCTGGCGAGCTTCCTCGACAGCATCGAGCGCTGGGTGGCGGAGCGGCTGCGCGCCGGCGATGCCAACGCGGAACTGCCGCGCCTTGCACGGCTGGCGGAGGTATGGGAAAAGATCGTCCGCGCCGCGCGCGACACCGAATCCTATAATCTGGAACGAAAACCGCTGGTTTTCTCGGTGTTCGGGATGCTTGCCGAAGCCACGCGGTAACCGCGCGACCATCATCCCGGGATCATCAGGATCAATCCGTCGACCGACGTCGTCAAAGAGGAATCTGCCGTGGCCAAGGCCAGCAAGACAACCGTGAAAAAGGGCAAGCCCGCGAGCAAGAGCGGCGCGAAGAAGGCTGCCCGCAACGCGCCCGCGAAGGGCAAGGTCAGCGCGGCCAAGGCGAAGGCGGCGAAGGACAAGGACGCCAAGAAAAAGACCGCCACATCCAAGACGGCCCCCGCGAAAGCCAAGAGCAAAGCTCCGGCGGCGACCGCGGCCAAGAAAGCTTCGAAGAGCGCCGCCAAGAAAGCGGTCAAGAAAGCTGTGAAGGCGCCAGCCAGGAAGGCCGTGGCAAAGCCCGCCAGACCGCCGGCCAAGAAGACCGCCGCCAAGCCTGCGGCAGCAACGAAAAAGCCTGCGGCAGCGAGGAAGCCCGCCGCTCCGAAACAGCCGGCCGCACCGAAGAAGGTCGCGCCGGCCATCGTTGAAGCCCCGAAGCCGCCGCGCGCCGCCAAGCCGAAGGCGCCGCGCAAGCCGAAGGTCGAGGCCGCTGTCGTCGTCGAAATCGACGAGATCGTAGCGCAGGTCGCCGCAGCTCCGGTCGACAAGAACACCTTCTACGTCACGACGGCGATCGCCTATCCCAACGGCAACCCACATATCGGCCACGCCTATGAGGCGATCGCGACCGACGCCATCGCACGCTTTGCGCGGCTCGACGGCAAGGACGTCTTCTTCCTCACCGGCACCGACGAGCACGGCCTGAAGATGGTGCAGACCGCGCAGAACGAGGGCCTGACGCCGTCGGAGCTCGCGACCCGCAATGCCGGCCGCTTCCGCGAGATGGACGAGCGGCTGAACGTCTCGTTCGACCGCTTCATCCGCACCACCGAGCCCGCGCATCACAACTCGGTGCAGGCGATCTGGACTCGCATGCGCGAGAACGGCGACATCTACGCCGACACCTATGCGGGGTGGTACTCGGTGCGCGACGAGGCCTATTACGCCGAGGACGAGACCGTCGTCGGCGAGGACAATGTCCGCCGCGGACCGCAGGGCACGCCGGTGGAGTGGGTCGAGGAGAAGAGCTATTTCTTCCGCCTGTCGGCCTACCAGGACAGACTGCTCGCGCTCTATGAGAGCCAGCCGGATTTCATCGGGCCGGACGCGCGGCGCAACGAGATCATCAGCTTCGTCAAGGGCGGGCTGAAGGACCTCTCGATCTCGCGCACCACGTTCGACTGGGGCGTCCGCGTGCCCCACGACGACGAGCACGTGATGTATGTCTGGGTCGACGCGCTCACCAACTACATCACCGGCGTCGGCTTTCCCGACGAGAGGGATCCGAACTGGAAGTATTGGCCGGCCGACGTCCACGTCATCGGCAAGGACATCATCCGCTTCCATGCGGTGTACTGGCCGGCGTTCCTGCTGTCGGCCGGCGTCCCTGTGCCGAAGCGGGTCTATGCCCACGGCTTCCTGTTCAACAGGGGCGAGAAGATGTCGAAGTCGGTCGGCAACGTCGTCGATCCGTTCAATCTCGCCGACCAGTATGGCGTCGACCAGCTCCGCTACTTCTTCCTGCGCGAGGTGCCATTCGGCCAGGACGGTAACTACAATCACGAGGCGATCGTCGCGCGCATCAACGCCGATCTCGCCAACGACCTCGGCAATCTCGCACAGCGCTCGCTGTCGATGATCTCGAAACAGCTCGGCGGCGTGCTGCCGGAGCCCGGCGAGTTCTCGGCCAATGACAAGGCGATTCTGGCCGAGGCCGACGCGATGATCGGCGCGGCGCGCAAAGCCATGGCGACGCAGCAGATCCACCAATGGCTCAACGCCGTGTGGTCGGTCGTGGCCGAGGCCAACCGCTATTTCGCGGGCGAGGCGCCCTGGGCGCTGGCGAAGACCGATCCGAAGCGGCAGCACACCGTGCTCTACGTCACCGCCGAGGTGATCCGTCAGGTCGCGATCCTGACCCAGCCGGTGATGCCCGCGGCTTCGGCAAAGCTGCTCGACAGCCTCGGCATTCCCGAGGACGAGCGAACGTTCGCGCGGCTTGGCGGAGAGCTCCGGATCGCTGCGGGCACGCAGCTGCCAGCGCCACAGGCGGTGTTCCCGCGCTACATCGAGCCGACGGCCGCGTGATGCTGGTCGACAGCCATTGCCATCTCGACTTTCCGGATTTCGCCGAGGATCTGGATGGCATCGTCACGCGCGCCGCGGCCGCCGGCGTCGGTCGCATGGTGACGATCTCGACGCGAGTGCGGCGCTTGCCCGAGCTGCTCGCCATCGCCGAGCGCTTCGACAACGTCTACTGCTCGGTCGGCACCCATCCGCACAATGCCGACGAGGAGGATGGTATTCCGGCCGCGGAGCTGATCGCGCTGACCCGCCATCCGAAGGTGGTCGCGCTCGGCGAGGCCGGGCTCGACAATTTCTACGATCACGGCTCGAAAGACGCCCAGGAGCGCGGGTTCCGCGCGCATATCGCCGCCGCCCGTGACACTGGTCTGCCGCTGGTGATCCACACCCGCGAGGCCGACGAGCAGTGCAGCCGCATCCTCGAGGAGGAGATGGCGCGCGGACCTTTCAACGCCGTGCTGCATTGCTACACCGGCGGACGCGAGCTGGCGATGAAGGCGATCGATCTCGGACTGCACATCTCGTTCACGGGCATCGTGACCTTCAAGAAGTCCGAGGCCTTGCGCGCGCTCGCCGCCGAGGTGCCGGCCGACCGCATCATGGTCGAGACCGACGCGCCATATCTCGCGCCCGGCAAGTTCCGCGGCAAGCGCAACGAGCCGGCCTATGTCGTCGAGACCGCGAAGGTTCTGGCGGAGACCCGCGGCGTCTCGCTCGAGGAATTCTCGCAGCAGACCACCGAGACCTTCTTCAAGCTGTTCTCGAAGGTGCCGCGGCCAAGGGAGGCTGCATGACGCTGACGCTGACCATTCTCGGCTGCGGCTCCTCGGCCGGCGTGCCGCGCCCGGCGCTGGGGTGGGGCGCCTGCGATCCGAACAACCCGAAAAATCGTCGCCGGCGCTGCTCGCTGCTGGTGGAGCGCCGCGCCACGCACGGCGTGACGCGCGTCGTGATCGACACCTCGCCGGATCTACGCGAACAACTGATCGATACCAATGTCGACCACATCGACGCGGTGTTCCTGACGCATGAGCACGCCGACCAGACCCACGGCATCGACGACCTGCGCTCGGTGGTCATGCATCAGCGGCGGCGGATTCCGGTCTATTTGAACCAGTCGACCGCCAAGGACATCATGCACCGGTTCTCCTATTGCTTCATCTCGCCACCGGGAAGCGACTATCCGCCGATCCTGACCCAGCACGCGATCGAGGCCGGCGAGACCCAGGCGGTGGAAGGCAAGGGCGGCGAGCTCAGGCTGACCGCCTTTCTGGTCCAGCACGGCAACATCCCCGCGCTCGGCTATCGCATCGGCAACGCCGCCTACACGCCTGACCTCAACGACATCCCGGAGGAGAGCTGGGGCGCATTGGAGGATCTCGACCTCTGGATCGTCGACGGCCTGCGCCCAGCCGCGCATCCGAGCCATTTCTCGGTCAACGACGCGCTTGCCTGGATCGAGCGCTTCAAGCCGAAGCGCGCCGTCATCACCAACATGACCGCCGACCTCGACTACGAGGTGCTGCGCCAGAGCCTGCCGGCCGGCGTGGTGCCGGCGTATGATGGCATGCGGCTGGAGCTGACTGCGTAGGGTGGGCAAAGGCGCGGCGGTGCTCGCTCCGCGGGCGAGACCGTGATGGCGCCGTGCCCACCATCTTGCTGATGAGTGCGTGGCCCGACGGTGGGCACGCGTCGCCTGACGGCGCCGCTTAGCCCACCCCACGCAGCAACGACGATTTCCGTCGAACTAACAAGGAGCAGCTTGCCATGCTGTCGCTGTTCTTCGAAGTCGAGGTCAAGCCGGGCCGGCTCGACCAGTATCTGCAGCTCGCTGCCGCGCTGCGGCCCGAGCTCGACGCCCTCGGCGGCTGCCTGTTCCTCGACCGCTTCAGGAGCCTGTCGCGCGACAACCTGATCCTGTCCTACCAGATCTGGCAGGACGAGGGCGCTATGACCGCCTGGCGGGTGCACGCCCATCACCACGACATCCAGACGCTCGGCCGCGACAAGGTGTTCTCCGACTATCGCCTGCGTGTCGCCGAGCTGGTGCACGAGGTGAGGCCGGGGCAGGCGGCATGGCAGCCGGAGCGGCGGGGGACGTACAATGATTCGAAGCGAAGGGCGCCGACCTATGTCCTCGTGGTGGAGACGGCAGAGCCACAGCTGAGCGGCGTGACGGACCTGCCGATTGCGAGCTTCTCGAGCGTCTATCGGGAGGGCCGCTTCGCTCACCTAGTCGAGCTGCCGGACGAGGCCGCTGGCGCGGCGTTGAGCCCGCAGCTTCTTGCCGAACCCGGCGCCGACAACATCCGCGTCGTCGAAGTCACCCGCGACTACGGCATGTACGACCGCCGCGAAGCGCCGCAATATTATCCGGAGAAGAGCAGAGAGATTTAGCTTCCGTCATTGCGAGGAGCGCAGCGACCGAAGCAATCCAGGACGTCGCGACGACTCTGGATTGCTTCGCTGCGCTCGCGATGACGACTTGGCCGATACAGTACCCCAACGGTTGGTGCGTAGGGCGGATTACGCTGCGCCAATCCGCCACAGCTTCCGGCACCGGTGCGGCGGGTTACGCCTGCGGCTAACCCGCCCTACTCAGAGGCACCTACGCGGAGATCGCCTTGGCCGAATTGACCTCGTTGCGCAGCAGGAATTTCTGGATCTTGCCGGTCGAGGTCTTCGGGATCGGGCCGAACACCACGACCTTGGGCGTCTTGAAGCCGGACATGTGGCTGCGGCAATAGGCGATGATCTCGGCTTCGGTTGCCTGCGCACCGTCCTTCAGCTCGATGAAGGCACAGGGCACCTCGCCCCATTTCGGGTCGGGCTTGGCGACGACGGCGGCGAACAGCACGGCGGGATGCTTGTAGAGGATGTCCTCGACCTCGACGGACGAAATGTTCTCGCCGCCGGAGATGATGATGTCCTTGGAGCGGTCCTTGATGATGACGTAGCCGTGCTCGTCGAGCACGCCGAGGTCGCCGGTATGGAACCAGCCGCCGGCGAAGGCGTCCTGCGTCGCCTTCTCGTTCTTGAGATAGCCCTTCATCACGATGTTGCCGCGGAACATGACCTCGCCGATGGTCTCGCCATCGCGCGGCACCTCCTGCATCGTCTCGGGATTGAGCACCGTGACGGCTTCCTGCAACGGATAAGGCACGCCCTGCCGACGCTTCAGCCGCGCGCGCTCCGGCGCCGGCAGGTCGTCCCAGCCGGGCTGCTCGGCGCAGACGGAGGCGGGGCCGTAGACCTCGGTGAGGCCGTAGACATGCGTCAGCTTGATGCCGATGCTCTCGGCGCCTTCGAGCACGGCAACCGGCGGCGCGGCGCCGGCGATCAGGCCGACGACCGGCTTGTCGCGCCTGCCCTTGGGCGCGTCCGGCGCGTTGATCAGCACGTTGTAGACGATCGGCGCGCCGCACATGTGGGTGACGCCGTGGGTCTTGATCAGCTCAAAGATCTTGGTCGGCTCGACCTTGCGCAGGCAGACATTGACGCCGGCGGCGGCCGCCATGGTCCAGGGGAAGCACCAGCCGTTGCAGTGGAACATCGGCAGAGTCCAGAGATAGACCGGATGCTGTCCGAGCCCGCCGGCGAGAATGTTGCTGACGGCGTTGAGATAGGCGCCGCGGTGATGGGTGACGACGCCCTTGGGGTTGCCGGTCGTGCCCGACGTGTAGCTCATCGCGATCGCGTCCCACTCATCAGCGGGACGGCGCGGCTCGAATGAGGGATCGCCCGCGGCAACGGCGGCCTCGTACTCGATCTCGCCGATGCGGCTGCCGCCGGCATAGGAGGCGTCATCGACGTCGATCACGAACGGCTTGGCGCCGCTCATCAGCTTCAGCGCCTCGCTGATCACGGCAGAGAATTCGGGATCGACCAGGATGATCCTGGCCTGGCCGTGATCGAGCTGAAACGCGATCGAGGATGCATCGAGGCGGATGTTGAGGGTATTGAGCACGGCGCCGGCCATCGGCACGGCGAAATGCGCCTCGTTCATCGCCGGGATGTTCGGCAGCATCGCAGCCACGGTGTCGCCCTCGCCGATGCCGCGTCCCGCGAGATAGGACGCGAAGCGCCGGCAGCGCTCATAGGTCTGGCGCCAGGTGAAGCTGCGGCCTTCATAGACCGTGCTGACGTGGTCGGGATAGACGGCCGCGCTGCGCGCCAGGAAGCTGAGCGGGGTCAGCGGCACGTAGTTGGCCGGCGTCTTGTCCAGGCCGAGCTTGTACTGGTTCGTGCTCATCACCACCCTCCCTCGTCATCTGAAGAGTTTACAGGAACCCGATCGAAATCCATGGAAAAATCGCAACCACGATGAGGCCGATGAGAAGCGCCAGCAGGTAGCCCCAGATCGGGCGGATGCCCTCGGCGGGATCGACCCGACCGATCGCGCAGGCGGCGTAATATCCAACCCCGAACGGCGGTGCGAACAGGCCAATGCCCATCGCCAGGATGATCACCATGGCATAATGCACCTCGTGCACGCCGACGGCACGCGCGATCGGAAACAACAGCGGCCCGAACAGCACGATTGCCGGAATGCCCTCGAGCACGCTGCCGAGGATCGTGAAGGCGACGATCGAGACCGCGATGAACGTCGCCGGGCCGCCCGGCAGCCCGGTCATGGCGGCCGCCAGCGCGCGTGAGAAGCCGGACTGCGTCAGGCCCCAGGCCATGCCGGTCGCCGTCCCGATGATCAGCAGGATCGCGCCGGACAACGCCGCCGTCTCGATCAGCATCGGCATCAGCCGGCGCCAGTCGAAACGGCGATAGACCAGCAGGCCCGCCAGCACGCCATAGACGATGCCGATGGTCGAGACCTCCGTCGCCGTCGCGACGCCCTCGACGACGGCCGCGCGGATCACGAAGGGCAGGGCCAGGGCAGGGAGCGAGACGATGAAGGCCTTGCCGATCTCGGCTCCGGTGGCGCGGCGGACGCCGCTCATGTCCTCGTTGCGGTAGCGCCACCACACCAGCGTGCACAGCGTGATCGCCAGCACCACGCCCGGCAGCAGGCCGCCGGTGAACAGCGCCGCGATCGACACGCCGGTGACGGAGCCGATCGTGATCAGCACCAGGCTCGGCGGAATGGTCTCGGTTTGCGCGCCGGTGGCGGCGAGCAGGGCGACGAGATCGCCGGGCCTGGCGCCGCGCGCCTTCATCTCCGGAAACAGCACCGGCGCGACCGCGGCCATATCGGCGGCCTTGGCGCCGGAAATGCCCGAGACGAGGTACATCGCGCCGACCAGCACGTAATGCAGCCCGCCGCGGACGTGCCCCAAGAGGCTTGCCAGGAACGCGACCATGGCGCGGGCCATGCCGGTCATCTCGATCAGCAATCCGAGAAAGACGAACAGCGGCACCGACAGCAGGATGAGGTGGCTCATGCCCTCGTCCATACGCCCGACCAGCACCATCAGCGGCGTGCGCGTCGTCAGCGCGAGATAGCCGAAGATCGCGAGCCCGAAAGCGAACGCGATCGGCACGCCGGCGAAGACGCACAAGCCGACCACGCCGACGAAGAAGATCACGAGGTTGATGTTGCCGAGCGGCTTCAGCAGCGGCTGCGCCACCCAGAACAGCGCGATGATGGCTACGACGGAGACGACGGCCAGCAGCATCGTCCTGACGCTGGCCGTGCGGGCGAGACGGATGAGGGCGAACAGCGCCATCAGTCCGACGCCGACCGGCAGTGCGGCGGCGCGCCAGATGTTTTCGATCTGCAGCGCCGGCGTGGTGATGAAGCTTTCCTCGTAGGCGTACTCCCAGGACGGCCAGGCGATCATGACCAGGAACGCCAGCGCCGCGCTCGTCGCGACCAGATCGAGATAGGCGCGTAAGCCGGGGCTGGCGCGCGCCACCATTGCCGTCATCCGCATGTGCTCGCCGCGGCGGAACGCCACCGCGGCGCCGAGCATTGCGAGCCACAGGAACAGGATCGAGGCCAGCTCGTCCGACCAGATCAGCGGCTGGTGCAGGACGTAGCGCGCCACGACGCCCGCGAACAGGATGACGATCTCGGCCACGACGAGCAGCGCGGCGGGGATCTCGACGAGGAGGCCGAGCAGGGCCTCCAGGCCGTCGAGCCAGGACCGGCGGCGAGGGGTCTCGATGATCACCTCGCTGATCGCAATTTCCGTGAACTCGGCATGCGCCATGACGTCACCCGAACGCGCCCTACGCCATTCTTGTTTTGAGCATGATCTTTTCGGAAAACCGGTCTCCACTTTTCCGGATCATGCTCGGGGCTACGACAGCTTGCCGACGGCCTTTTCGAGCAGCGCCCAGGCCTCGTCGCCGTATTTGCCCTTCCACTCGGCATAGAAGCCGGCGGTGCGCAGCTTGTCGCGGAACGGCGCGACGGTCGGCTGATTGAACGTCAGGCCCTTCGACGCGAGTTCTGCCTGCAGGCCGGCATTGAGCTTGGCGACGTCCTCGCGCTCCTTCACGGCCGCCGCGTTGATGTGCTTGGCGACGATCGTGCGCATGTCGGCCGGCACGGCCTCCCAGGCACGGCGGTTCGCCAGGAACCAGAAGCCGTCCCACATGTGATTGGTCAGCGAGCAGTACTTCTGCACCTCGTAGAGCTTGGCGGTGGAGATGATCGCCAGCGGGTTTTCCTGGCCCTCGACCACCTTGGTCTGCAGCGCCGAATAGACCTCGCTGAAATTGATCGAGGCGGGCGCCGCCTCGAATGCCTTGAACATCGAGGTCCACAGCGGCGACACCGGCACGCGGATCTTGAAGCCCTTGAGGTCATCCGGACCGTTGATCGGCTTGGTCGACGACGTCGTCTGGCGGAAGCCGTTGTCCCAGATCTTGTCCATGACCACCAGGCCGGCCTTGTTGATCTGGCCGCGCACATAGGCGCCGAGATCGCCGTCCATGGCCTTCCAGACCGTGTCGTAGTCCGGGAACGCGAAGCCGATGCCATTGATCGACGCGGCTGGCACCAAGGTCGCGAGGATCAGGCCCGAGAGCGTGAAGAACTCGACGCCGCCGGAGCGGATCTGGCTCAGCATGTCCGTGTCGGAACCGAGCTGGTTGTTCGGGAAGATCTGCAGGTCGAACTTGCCGTTGGTCTCGGCCTTGATCGCCGCCGCCATCTCCTTGGCGCGGACGTTGAGCGGATGGGAGTCGGGCAGGTTGTTGGCGTATTTGTAGGTGAACTCGGCGCTCTCAGCGCGCGCCACATGCGGCGCTGCGACGGCGCCAATTCCACCCAGTACGGCTGTCGCCGCGGAGGCCTTCACCAGCGCGCGTCGTGACAGGCTCATTCTCGTTTCTCCCTGAGAAGCTTCTTCTTGTTGCATCGCGCCGCCGCAAGCATCGCCGGACGAATCCAGCGACATCAGCGACGTCGCCTGCGCTTATTGCAGCGATGGGCCGCAGCAGCAATATCGGCGTTCGCAGTAGGCCCCATGCGCAGCGCGAGTCTCGGCGATGGCGAGCGCCCATCAGCTTGGCTGGCCGGGGGGTCTGAAGGGCCCGCGGCTGCCGTAAATTCGAGGATTCGGCGCCAAGCCATTGAACTCCCTCAGCATATAAATATTCCATAATATACCTTATGCGAATTGGCTATGGGCGGTTGCCTGACGGTGGAAGCCGCACATCGGCCCGCCCAGCGCACGTCGGCGCCTGTGCGAAATCGCCCCCGCCTCGTCACCCCGCAGTCTTCGTTTGGTCAAAGCCCAGAGGTCAAAACCGCATCCTTCAGGATTGGGCACGGGCGTATCGTGAATGGGATCCGAAGACATGCCAGTTCAGTCGACGTCGAAGGAAGTTGATCCGGGTGATGTCGCGCTGCCGCCTGACGACGCTGTCTGCGAGGAGATCTATCAGCGGGTGCTGGCCGAGGTGCGCGCACGTATCGATCAGCGGATCGCCGCCATCGAGGCCCAGGCCGCCGCAGATGCTGTCGAGGCTGCCGAACCCGCTGCAGGCATCGAGCACCTGGAAACGCCTCCTCCGGCCCGGCGCCGGCCCGTATTGCGGGCCATGATCACGCTGATGGCGTCAGCCGGGCTCATCGGCGCGGCCATCACCCTGGCGCGGGACCATACCGAGACCATCACCTCCGTCACCGATCGGATCGAAGCGGCGGTTCAATCCATCCGGCGCGAGAACGCTCAGACGGCGAATCCAGCCGTGACGCTGGAGACGGCGGCGAACGGATCGAGTGTGGCCGAGACGGCCCCTGCCTCACCATCACCATCCGTTTCGCCAACACCGGAGACGTCACCGTCAGCATCATCAACGCGCTCCAGCGATCCATCCTCCGCGATGGCGGAGGCAACGTCGGAGCGTGACATGCCGCCCGCTCCCGACCGGGACGTTATGCCACTGATCGAGAAGATCGCGCATGATGTCGCCGAACTGCAGAGCGGGTTCCAGGAGTTCAAGTCCAGCCAGGAGCAAGCCAACCGCGATCAGGCCAGGGCGATCGAACAGCTGCAGGCAAGCCAGGACCAGCTGGTGCGCGCGGTCCGGGGGGCGAAGACCGAGGCCACGACGGTTGGCGCAGCCGTGCGCCTCCCACCCCGGCCGCCTCAGGCCCGCCCGCCTCGCTTCTAAGAAGTTCCGGCACGGTTCTCCCGGACGCGCAGGCATGTGCGGACTTTGCGATCAGCGAAATCGCCAGGCCCAGTGCGCGTCGCCCCGGTCGCGCCGCTCGACGATGTCGATCCTCATGAATCGGTCGTGCGCGAGCGCCGTGCCGACCCAGAGTTCGCTCCAGGCCTCGAACACGGCTGGCGGGAGGTTGTCCCGCTCGGACATCAGACGCCAGGACGTCTGGCGTACGAGGATCGAGTCGCGATCCGGCGACAGCTCTGCGTCGTCGCCTTGGCCGCGGGCCAGTCGCGCGAACGCCTTTGCGAACCCTGCGGCGCCAGGCTCGACGCCGCCAAGAAGCGCTGCGACCTCGTCGAACGTATGCATGCCGATCAGCCTCGCCGCGGCGCCGGCCAGATGGCCGCCTTCCTCCGGGCCGAGCACGGCCACCGTCTCCGGCACGATCGAGGTGATATACTCCATCGCATAGTTGCGGAGCACCTTGAGGAGCCGTTCTTCGGGCCAGGCATTCTCCGCGAGCTTGGGAGCGCGGGCCGGATCGAAAGCCGGGCAACGCTCGCCCGGCGAGAACTGAAGACGTTCGTCCGGCACGAGATCGTGATCCCATTCCTTGTAGTAGCCTTCGAGGCCGGGCTGGCCGTCGACGGTCTGCCCGGTGCAGACGAAGCCGAGCCTGGGATTGCCGAGGACGACGCCATTGTTGGCGTGCCATCCGCGCAGCATCGCGCGCGACACCTCGGAGGGAATGCCGCAGATCGCCGTCCCTGACCAGATCCAGCGCGGCGGCGGATAGCGCACCCACGCCTTGCGATCGTTTTCGTAGACGTATTCGACCTTCACGCCGCCGACCTGATTGGACAGGTAATGGTACTGCGCACACGCGACCGCATGCGGCAGACCGTCGAGACCGAGCTTCTTCAACCCCGGAAGGAAGCGAGCCAGTTGCTGCCGCCGAAACGTCCGGAACACGATCTCCGCAGCGCGCTGCGGACCCGCCCGCGACGACAACATCAGGATGAGGCCGGTCAGGTAGGAGTGATAGATCAACTCGACGGCGCGACAGGCCGCAACGTCGGAAACGGGTGCGTGGCCATTCCCCTTCAATTGGCTCCCCTTCCCCACGCTCTCCGCTCAACCCTCACAGATAGTTCGCAGCGGCCTCGGCCTCGAAGCGGTCCGGCGGGCCTTCCCAGACGATCTTGGCATGATCCAGCACGTAGACGCGGTCGGCGTGCGGGAGCGCGAAGGTGACGTTCTGCTCGCCGAGCAGCACCGTGATCTTGGTGGTCTCGCGCAGTCGGTCGAGCGCCTTCGAGAGCGTCTCCAGGATGACCGGCGCGAGCCCGAGCGTCGGCTCGTCGAGGATCAAGAGCTTCGGCTTCATCATCAGCGCCCGCGCGATCGCCAGCATCTGCTGCTCGCCGCCGGACAGCGTGCGCGCCAGCTGCGGCTGGCGCGACTTGAGGATCGGAAACAGCCCGAACAGCCATTCGAGCCGCTCGGCACGCTCGGTGTCGGCCAGCGCATTGCCGCCGAGCTCGAGATTTTCGCGCACGCTCATGTCGCCGAACAACTCGCGCGTCTCCGGACATTGCACGATGCCTGAGCGGGCGATCTGCGCCGCCGTGCCGCCGGCAAGGCTGCGCCCTGCCCACTTCACCTCGCCCGAATATGGCACCAGGCCCGAGATGGCGTTGAACAGCGTCGTCTTGCCGGCGCCGTTGAGGCCGACGACCGAGACGAACTCGCCCTCATGGACGTGCAGCGACACGTCCTGGAGCGCCTGCGCCTTGCCGTAGAGCACGCCGACCTTGTCGACCTGCAGCGCAGGCGTGACGTCCTTGAAGCTCGCCTCCGGCCGCGCGGTCGACACCAGCGCGCCGCCGAGATAGACGCGCCGGACCGTCTCGTCCTGCATCACCTCGGTCGCCCTGCCCTCGGCGATCTTCTCGCCGAGATACATCGCCAGCACGCGGTCGACCAGCGCCGACACGCTCTTGACGTTGTGGTCGACCAGCAGCACGGCGTGGCCGTCGTCGCGGAATTCGCGGATGAGCTCGGAGAAGTCGGCGACCTCGGACGCCGTGAGGCCGGCGAAAGGCTCGTCCACCAGCACCAGCTTCGGGCTGCGCGCCACCGCCTTCGCAAGCTCGAGCCGGCGCAGATCGGCAAACGCCAGTGTCGGCGGCCGCCGGTCGATGACGCCGCCGAGGCCGACGCGCTCCGCAATGGCCCGTGCGCGCGCATCGACGTCCTTGTCGGCGAACAGCCGCGTCAGCTTGTCCGGCAGCAGCGCGACCTTGATGTTCTCCAGCACGGTCTGGCGCGCCAGCGGTCGCGAATGCTGGAACACCAGCCCGACGCCCATGCGCGCGATGCGATGCGACGGCAGGCCCGCGAGCTCGACGCCGTCGAGCCTGACCGAGCCCGCGGTCGGCCGCTCGACGCCCATGACGCTCTTCATCGCGGTCGATTTGCCCGAGCCGTTCGGCCCGATCAGGCCGAGGATCTCACCGGGCCGGATCGAGAAGCTCAAATTCTTGACGGCGACGAGGCCGCCGAACCGTTTGGTGAGGCCGTTGACCTCGAGCATCGGAGCGCCGCTCATGGCTTGCGTCATGCCTTGGCCCCTCCCCTGATCATGCCGAGGAAGCCGTCGGGGAAGAAAAGGATGACCACGAGCGCAATCACGGAGACGATGAGGGTCGCGAGCTCGCCGAGCGGCCGCAGCAGCTCGCCCATGCCGATCAGGAAGATCGCGCCGATCGCGGCGCCAATGACGGTGCGCCGGCCGCCGAGCACCGCGGCGATGATGATCTGCACGCCGACGCCGACATCGACAAAGGTCGAGACCGAGGCCGTGCCCATGTAGAACACCATCAGCGCGCCGGCGAGCCCGGAGAAGAACGCGCTGACGACGAAGGCGGCGAGCTTGTGCTTGGTGACATTGAAGCCGAGCGCGCCGGCCTGGATCTTGTCTTGGCCACTCGCCTGCAGGATCAGCCCGATGGCGCTGCGCGACAAGCCGAACAGGATCGCTCCGCTCACCAGCATGAAGCCGAGCGCGATCCAGTAGTTGGTCCTGGCATCGATCGAGATCACGTCCGGCACGGCGAGGCCGATCTCGCCGCCGGTCAGCCCTGCGGCAACGACGATGAAGTTCTGCAACATCAGCACGGCCACCAGCGTGGTCAGGCCGAAATAAGGCCCGCTGACGCGCAGCGCCGGCAGCGCCAGCACGACGCCGCCGACGACCGCCGCCAGTGCGCCGGCGGCGATGCACAGCCAGATCGACAGGCCCGGCGAGAAGTGCGCATCGAGAATGCCGGCCGTATAGGCGCCGACGCCGATCAGGAAGGTCGGTCCGAAATTGACCTCGCCGGCGAAGCCGAACAGCAGATCCCAGGACATCGCGAACACGGCCGTGTAGTACGCGACCGTCAGCAGCCCGAGGACGTAGCCTGAGACGTAGGTTGGCAGGATCAGAGCCACGATCACCGTCAGGAGCGCGATCCAGAACAGCCGCGACATAACGAATGCAGGCATGCTCACCTCCGTCCGAACAGCCCTTGCGGGCGCAGATACATGACGATGACGAGCAGCAGCAGCGCCGGGATCGTCCGGTAGGCCGGCGAGATCAGATAGGCCGTTCCGGTCTCGAGATAGCCGACGACATAGGCCGCGATCAGCGAGCCTGACACGCTGCCGAGGCCGCCGAGCACGACGATCGAGAACGCGCTCGCCGTCAGCGGTCCGACGCTGTAGGAGCTGACGCCCAGGAACATGCCGAGCAGGATGCCGGCAACGCCCGCCAGCAGGCCGTAGATCGCCCAGACGGTGAGATAGATCGACGACAGCTCGATGCCGAGCAAGGTGACGCCGCGCGGGTTCATCGACGCCGCCATCACGGCCTTGCCGCGCCTGGTGCGGTTGACCAGGAACCACAGCAGCCCGATCGCGACCCAGCAGATCACGGCGGTGAAATACTCGTTCTTCGGCGTACGCACGCCGAACACCGTGGTCACGCCCTCGACGATGGGCAGCACGGTCTTGGCGTTGTTGGTGAACAGATACGCGATCGCCTCCTGGATGATGATGCCCCACAGCAGCGTCGCGGTCAGGATGAAGATCTCCTTCTCGGACTCGGCGATGACCTTCGATCGCTGGATCGGCCTGACGGCGATGAAGTAGGTGGCAAACGCCAGGATGAAGCCGGCGAGGACGCCGATCAGCGCTCCCGTATAGGGCCCGACGCCCAGCTCGCTGGCGGCGGCCCAGGCGGCGACCGCAGCGCCAACCATGATGGCGCCGTGGGAAAGGTTGAGTACGCCCGAGACACCGAAGATCAGCGTGAAACCTGTCGCGCCGAGGGCATACAGCGCGCTGATGGCAAAGCCATCGATCAAGATCTGCCAGAAAAGCATTGAAAATCGACCTGCAACGTCAGACTGAGGCACCAAGAAAATGGGCCGCTCCTTGAAGGAGCGGCCCCGCGATGCGTCAGTTGCTGGCCGCCTTGAGCTTGATGAAGGACGGCCACGTGGCGGTGCCGGCGGCGAGCTCCTTGGGCCAGACGTTGACCTGCTTGCCGCTCTGCCATTGCAGCATCAGCCCGGTGATGTAGCCCTTGCCGGTCCGCAGCGCATGGGGGTTCGGATCGCCCTTCGGCTTGAAGGCGATGCGGCCGATCGTGCCGACATAGTCGGTCGCTTCCATCGCCTCGACCATCTTGTCGGGATCGGTGCCGCCGGCGCGATGGATCGCGTCCGCGATCATGTAGACTTCGTCGTAGGAGGTGTAGCCGGCATAGGATGGGAAGTTTCCGAACTTCTTCTGATAGGCATCCACGAACGGCAGTGTCTTCGGCGTCACCGCGACGCCCGGCCCCGATACGGCATTGTACATGACGCCCTCGACGGCGCCGTTGGTGTCCTTCCAGAAGGTCGAGTTGGTCGCCTGCGAGGAGATGCCGAACATCGGGATCGGCACCTGCTGGCTCTTCCACTGCACGGTCGGCTGGGTGCCGACATGCGAGATGCCGGTGATCATGACGTCCGGCTTCAGGCCTTCGATCTTGTTGAAGATCGGTGTGAAGTCGGTGGTATCAGGCGACATGCGGATATGGTCGACGACCTTCAGCCCGATCTCCGGCAGGCACTTCTCGTAGCCGGCGTCGAGCGGCGTCGTCCACGCTGCATCCTCGCTCATGATCACCGCGGTCTTCATCTTGTAGGGCTCGACCAGCAGGTCCTTGGCGGCGTCGCAGACGAGGCCGGCCAGCGAGGTCGAGGTCAGATAGCCATGGAAGGTGTATTTGAGCTGGTCGTAGTTCTTGGCGATGTTCTGGGTGATGACGTCGGAAGCGGCGCCGGGCGTGATCATCAGCGTCTTGAGGCGCCCTGCCCACGGCTCCAGGGCGAGCACGACCTCGGAGATGTAGCTCGCAATAACGGCGTTGACCTTGTCCTCGCTGACGGCCCGCTGGAAGGCACGCACCGATTCCGCCGAGGAGGAGTGATTGTCGTAGACGACGATCTCGATCTTGCGCCCGTCGACGCCGCCCTTGGCATTGATCTCCTCGGCGGCCAGTTGAGCGGCGGGGGCGATCGACGAGCCGGCGACGGCCTGGGCTTCTGCGATGACGCCGATCTTGATGGGATCGGCGGCCATGGCGGCCGAGGAGACGAGCGCAGTTGCGCAGCTCGCAAGCAAGATGGACTTGAGCGAAATCATGAAACCTCCCGAATCCTTATGCCTCTGACGGGCAGGCTCAACTTTGGTCTCCGATATGCCAGTGAGCAAGGGAACATCCCGCAACGTGCTCTGCGCTCAGCGCATTGTGATTGCGCGCCGCGCTCATGGCTGATGGAACATCGTACAAGACTGCCTCATTCCTGCGCGCCGCCCAGACACATCCGCTGCATTGCAGCAACGGATATTCCGAGTCGCAGAAGGCCCACGTCCTTACGACCAGGCGGTGCCGGTGCCCTCGATCTACATGAAGCTTCTCGTCTGAAGCGGCGACCTCAACTCAGCCAAACTGGCGCAAGTGTCCAAGCATCTCGTGCACGTCGTAGGTCATGACGGCGAGCAGCGCCGCGAGCGCGAGATAAGTCCCGGCATATTCGAGCTTCGTCTGCAGCGTTGTGCCGTAATAAGCAACGTTCTCGGGCGCGCCGGGATCGTAGCGCCAGGCCTTCATCAGTTGCGGGGCTGCGAGGATGGCGATGATGAACAGCATCGGGCTCGGCCGATAGAGCATCAAGGCCAGCAGCAAGGGAACGCCGAGCAGCCAGATGCGCGGGCTCAGCACGCTGGTGATGCGGCCGCCGTCCAGCGGCGAGATCGGCAGCAGGTTGAACAGGTTGAGGAACAGGCCGGAATAGGCGATCGCGAGCAGCAGATTGCTGTCTTCCGATCTTGCCAACAAATAGACCGCGAGCGCCGCGGCGGTCCCGACCAGCGGACCGGCGAGTGCCACATAGGCCTCCGTCTCGACGTCGACCGGCTGCTCCTTGAGCGCGATCCAGGCGCCGACGAACGGGATGAAGGCGGGAGCGCCGACGTCGAGACCGCGCTGGCGCGCGGCGACGTAGTGCCCCATCTCATGAGCAAACAGCAGCGCGATGAAACCCGCCGCGTAGCGCCAGCCCCAGATGCCCGCATACACGACCAGCGACAGCAGCATCGTGCCGCCGCTCATGGCGAGCTTCCCCCATTTCAGGCCGGAGAACAGGATCAGCAGGAGTGCCTTCACGCGGGCCCGCCCGCGTTGTCGCCGCGCGGCTTGCGGCGCAGGAAGTTCATGACCGCGGCCCCGGCGCCGACGACGGCGAAGATGATGATCTTGGCGAACTTCAGGACGAACGCACCGGCCAGCGCCAGCAGCCCGAGCTTCTTCGCGGCAACGCCGCCGACCAGCGCCAGCAAGCCATATTCGGCAATCCGATCCGTGCCGGCGCTGAAATCCTCATAGCGCTTGCCGGCATTGTAGGAGAGATCGGACAGCAGTTCGTGCGCGACAGCCTTGTCGCCCGCGATCCGCTCCGAGCCGGACAGCAGGTTCAGGCTGAAATAGCCGTCACGCCCGAGCGCGTAGGTGTTGTAGTTGACGTTCTTCGGCGCGTCGTCGGGCTGACCCTTCTCCTTGGCGAGCAGCGACCAGACGAGACGATGCGTCGTGGCATCGTAGGCCGGCGGCTCGACCCAGCCGACCACGGCCATTTCCGGAAATCCGCGCGCCGCACGGTCCTTGTTCGCCTCTTCGGCGCCGGCGCGGAGGTTGCTCAGGAGATCGTCCGCGTTCCAGCTCTTGGCGTCGTCGTCTTTGATGTAGCCTTCCTTGATGTGCTTGATGACCACCATCCAGTCGTCGTTCTGGCGCCTGCCGACGACCAGCCCGACGAAGGTCGCGTCGTTGACGACGTTGCCGAGCGCGCGAAGGACCCGCAGGCCTTCGTTCTTCGGGACGTAGAAGTAGTCGGCCGGAAGCTTCAGCGTGCCCTGGTCGATCAGCACGATGTCGCTTGGTCCGTCGGTGCCCGCTTGGCTCGCTGCCTGCCAGGCGGCCATCAGTTCAGCCTTGCGCGTGGCCTCATCCAAGGGCACGGCCTGCGCGTGAGCGGACAGAACGACGAACGCTGCGCACAACACTGCGCGCGCAATGACAATCAAGCTTTGCACCGGCCCCAATCCCCCAAAAACATCGGTCGGATAGTACCTCGAAGGCTCGGCAGCGCGCAACCAAAGGCCGATTGAGGCCTCTCGAAGCGATCGACTGGCGCTGCAGCGAGGGAGAGATGGTCCGAAAAGGCCCCCTCCTCGTCACGACGCTGTCTTGCTTTCGGCCAAAGCGGCGGGTCGAGTCACGTTTGAAAATTCAAAGAGAACATCGGCGTCGGCGGCGGGCCAAGGGTTTGGGGATCAGCAATGCAGTCCACACAGAACGTGCAACAGATTGATCAGAGCGAGATCGGCCTCGCCCCTGAGAAGCCCGAGAAGGCAGGCTACGATCAACTGTACCGGCGGGTCCTGCGCGAGGTGCTGACCCGGATCGATACGCGGCTTGCGGCGATCGAGAAACCCGGCATGGCGGCGGATGCCGCGGCGGCAGCGAGCACGAGCGGGGCGGCAGACGCCGGGGCCAGCCGCTGGGCGCGGGTGAAGGCCCCCCTCGGCAGGCTGCGCGGGCGCAACGCCGTGGGTCTCGCGCTGCTGGTCGTGCTGGTCGGCGGCTCGGTCGCCTGGTCGCAGCGCGACGTCGGCACGTCACTGATGGACCGCTGGATGCCGGGCGCCAGCGAAGCGACGCAGGACGAGGCGACGGCTCAGCAGGGCAGCGAGGATGCCATGATGTCGAATGCCTCGCTGAGGGGAGCGGAAGACACCACCGGCTCCCGCGAGCCCGCGACGTTGATGCAGAGGATGGCGCGCGACATCGCCGATCTGCAGCAGGGCATCGAACAGATCAAGTCCACACAGGATCAGGCCAGCCGCGATCACACCCGCGCCATCGAGCAGCTGCAGGCCGGCCAGGATCAGCTGATGCGACTGGTGTCACGAATGTCCAACCAGGCGGTGCAGGCACGCGGCACGGTCCCCCCAGGCCCGCCCCAGCAGATCATCGTCACGCCGCAGCAGCGGACCACGACGGGAATGGCCCGGCCGCAGCCGGCGCAGCCGCAGGGTTCGACGTTCGGGACACTCTTTACCCGCAACACCTCGGGCATTCAGCCGCCGATGCCGCGTTGATGGTGTGATCGGCAGCGGCCATCGGTAGCGGCCTTTGCGCTGCCGATGCGCCCATTTGCCGACCGGTCCTTACGAGCAGGTGTGAACGCGCCCGTCGTAGCCGCGATAGGTGCCCTTCTCCGCATCGTAGGTGCGGAAGCTCTTGCAACTGACACCACCCCTCTTCGCTTCCCGCTTCGCTTCGCTCTCGGGCTTGCTGCGGGCGCGGAGCTTGCGCTTGGCCGGCTTGGCGTCGTCCTCGGTGTGATGAGCATGCGCGTTCGCTTTGCCGTGCCGTTCGGGTTTGGCCGACGGGGCTGCGGTATCCTGCTTCACGGCCGCCGTCTGCGGTACCGCCGCTGAAGGCGCCGCGGCCGGCGGCTCGGATGTCTTGGGCTCGGCCGGCGCTACCGCAGGCTTCGCCTCGGCAGCGGTGGCCGGCTGTTCCGCCGGCGCAGCGGCCGCCGGCTTGCTCTCCGCCGCCTTCTCCTCGGCCTTCCCTTCGAGCTTCTCCGGTACGGGCGCGTCCTTGGCGACGGCGGCGGGCTGAACGGCCGGAGCGGGCTCTGCCGGTTTCGACTCGGTCACGGCCGGCTTCTGGCCGACGTCGGTGGCGGAGTTCGGTTCGACCTTGGTCTCGGATTTGGCCTCGGCCGGCTTGCTCTCGGCCGCAACATCCGTCGCGGTTTTTTCGGTCGATACTTTGTCCGCCGGCTGCGGGCTGGCGCTGTCAGTGGACTGAACGGGCTTGGTGTCCACAGCGGCCGGCTCGGCGGGCTTCTCGGCCGTCTTCTCAGGCTCGGCCGCAGCCGCCGGCTTGCCGGCGGCGTCCGAGGGCTGCTCTGCGGGCTTGTCGGCCGTCGGCGCGGCAGACTGCTCCGTGGCGGGCTTGGCCGCATCGTTCGCGGCTCCCTGGGCCCAGGCGCTGGAGCCAGCGATCACTCCGAGGACGCACAACAGAACGCCCGCGCGGACGGCTGGCGGACAGACAACGGAAACTTGCATGCTGGAAAACTCGCTTGAGGGGCCGGCAGATTGCCGGTTTAAGTCATCTGCAGCCAGCTTTCGCCACGAAAACTGCGTGCGCGCAAAAGAGTCGCACAAGGTGTGCTTTCCGCATCATGGATTTGCAATCGCGGCGTGAAGTCCGGCGCGCCGACACTCAATGCGTCGGGTGCCGAGGGCACATTGGCCGCCTGAATGGCGTGGACTGGGTCCGGCTGGACCCCCGGGTGACGTCGCGGCGCTTCACGCGCTCACGGCGTTGCGGCTGATCACGTGATGGTAGTACGACGCGCTGAGCTTGGGCGTGCGCACCTGGGTGTCGAAGTCGACGTAATAGATGCCGAAACGCTGCTTGTAGCCGAACACCCACTCGAAATTGTCCAGCAGGCTCCACAGGAAGTAGCCCTTCACGGGCACGCCCTCGGACGTTGCGCGCTGCAGCTGGGCGAGATAATTGCGCAGATACATCACGCGGTCGAGGTCGTGGACCTTGCCGTCGGCGGTCAGCTTGTCGTCCGATGAGGTGCCGTTCTCGGTGATGTAGATGGTCTGGAGATTCCAGATCTTGGCGGCGAGCTTCGGCACCCAATAGGCCGTCTCCGGACCGACCTGCAGCCAGGGGGAGCTCATATGCGGGAACGAGGACGGCATCGGCAGCACGTCGAACCCGGCCGCGCGGTCCGACGCGACGACATAGGCTTGCGGCGCGTAGATGTTGAGGCCGACGAAATCGACCGGCGCCGAAATGATCTTCAGTTCGTCGGCGGTGAATTTCGGCGCATCCTTGCCGGACCACGCCAGGAAACCGTCCGTGTAGCGCCCCTCGAGGATGACGTTGAGGAAGCCCGCATTCAATTCGCGCGTCGCGATCTCGGCGGCGCGGATGTTCTCCGGCGTGTCGATCGCCGGCAGGCAGGCCGTGATGTTCTCGGCCATGCCGACGCGCATGCCAGTTTGCCCGCTGGCGCGGATGGCCTGGACGGCGAGACCGTGCGCCAGCGCCACGTGATGGCGCGCCTGGTTGACCTGCTGCTGCGGCAGCTTCAGCCCGGGCGCGTCGACGCCGAGGCCATAGCCGAACGGGATGAAGCGGCCGCATTCGTTGATCGTGAAGATGGTCTTCACACGGTCGCCGAGATGCTGCGCGACGTAGCCCGCATAATGCGCAAAGGCCCTGGCCGTGTCGGCCGAGAGCCAGCCGCCGACCCGATCCTGCAGCGCCTGCGGCAGATCCCAATGATACAGCGTTGCGTACGGCGTGATGCCGTTGGCCAGGAGCTCGTCGACGAGGCGGTTGTAGAAGTCGAGGCCCTTCAGATTGGGCGTCAGCCCGCCGTCGGGAAACAGCCGGGGCCAGGCGATCGAGAACCGATAGGCCCGGCAGCCGAGCTCCTTGATCAGCCGCACGTCGCCCTTGTAGCGGTTGTAGTGATCACAGGCGACGTCGCCGGTGCTGCCGTCCTCGATGTTGCCCTGCAGATGCGTGAACACATCCCAGATCGACGGTCCGCGGCCATCGGCCGTGGCCCCGCCCTCGATCTGATACGACGACGTCGCCGTCCCCCACACGAAATCGGCGGGAAACCGCCGCCCGGCATCCTCCTTCACCGCGCTCTCCTCCGCCTGCGCCGGGCCATTGGCCGCCCCAAGGGCAGCCAGCCCGGCCAGCTTTGCAAGATCACGGCGGGAGACGTCGTTCGGCATTGATGAACCTCAAACCTCTGTCGCTTTCGCGCCCGATCGGGACAACGAAGGCCCTACGAACCATATCTGGGCCCCGATTTGAACAGCCCGGGATGGCGGCAATGGAGCGACCCCGATCACATCTGCGTCCCGCGCCGTCGCGTCAACGGCCGAGGACGCAACGCTCGGCATTCTGACCGCCGCACGGCTGCGGCGGCCGTTGAACACGGCGGCACGCACCGAGGGAGCCACCTCGGCTCGACAGCGGTGCCCGATTACGCCTATGGTTGAGTCATGACGGATCACGATCACCATCACGACCATCCGCACGATCACTCGGACCTGTCCGAGACCGATCTGCGCGTTCGCGCGCTCGAAAGCATCCTGACCGAGAAGGGGTATATCGATCCTGCTGCGCTCGACGTGCTCATCGAGACCTATGAGAGCAAGGTCGGTCCCCGCAACGGCGCCCAGGTCGTGGCGCGGGCCTGGACCGATCCCGCCTATCGGGCGCGCCTTCTTGCCGAGGCCACGCCGGCGATCGGTGAGCTCGGCTATGCCGGCCGCCAGGGCGAGCACATCGTGGCGGTCGAGAACACGCCGGATCTGCACAACATGGTCGTGTGCACGCTGTGCTCCTGCTACCCGTGGCCCGTGCTCGGCCTGCCGCCGGTCTGGTACAAATCGGCGCCCTATCGCGCCAAGGCGGTGAAGGATCCGCGCGGCGTCCTGAAGGATTTCGGCTTCGAGCTGCCGCCGACGACGAAGATCCGGGTGTGGGATTCGACCGCCGAGGTCCGCTATTTCGTGCTGCCGATGCGTCCCGCGGGGACCGACGGCTGGAGCGCGGAGCAGCTCGCCGAACTCGTCACGCGCGACAGCATGATCGGCACCGGGCTGCCGAAGCAACCGCATGAGGTCGGTAGCTGATGGATGGCGCGCATGACATGGGCGGCGTCGCCGGCTTCGGTCCGGTCCGCCCCGAGCCGAACGAGCCGGTGTTTCACGCCGAATGGGAGCGTCGTGCGTTCGCCATGACGCTGGCAATGGCGACGCCCGGCGGCTGGAACATCGACATGTCGCGCTTCGCGCGCGAGAACCGTCCGCCGGACGATTACCTCGGCATGAGCTACTACCAGATCTGGCTCGCGGGCATCGAACGGCTGATGCAGGAGCGGCATCTGGTCGACGCCGATGAGATCGCCGCCGGCGAGGCGCTGCATCCGGCCAGGCCCGTCGCCAGGATCCTCACTGCAGATGCCGTCGCGGCGACCCTGCGTCGCGGCGGTCCGACCGAACGCGCGGAAACCAAGCCGGCGCGGTTCGCCGTCGGCGACCGCGTGCGCGCCAAGGACATCCATCCGGCGACGCATACGCGGCTGCCGCGCTATGTGCGCGGCCATCTCGGCCGCATCGAGGCGATCCGGGGCGTGCACGTGTTTCCCGACAGCAACGCCCATGGCGGCGGCGAAGACCCGCAATGGCTCTACACGGTGTCGTTCAGCGGCGCCGAGCTGTGGGCCGACGCGCCCGATCCGCTGCTGGAGGTGACGGTCGACGCCTTCGAGCCCTATCTGGAGCCAGCCCGATGACACCGGACCGTGAGGCGGCGGTCGCGGCGACGCGCGCCCTGCCCGGCATTCCCGTCGATGACAGTGGGCCCGTGTTTCGCGAGCCGTGGGAAGCGCACGCCTTCGCGATGGCCGTCACGCTGCACGCCCGCGGCCTCTTCACCTGGCCCGAATGGGCGGCTGCGCTCGCCGAGGAGATTTCGCGCGCGCAAGCGTCTGGTGATCCCGATTGCGGCGATACCTATTACCGGCACTGGCTGGCGACGCTCGAGCGGCTCGTCGCCGAGAAGGGCGTCACCTCCGCGGACGCGCTGACGCGTTACCGCGATGCCTGGGATCACGCTGCCGATCGCACCCCGCATGGCAGGCCGATCGAGCTCAAGCCCGAGGATTTCGTCGGTTGAGCCCTTCGTGCGCGTCGTAAGAATGCTTAATGCCCGGTGAGCGGGCGATCCTGCTTTTGGTGGGCCGGTCTTAACGGCCGGCTATTCATGCCGCGAACAGCCGTATTCGTTCGAAATTGAACATTCATCAGTGCGTCCGTAGCGTCCCGCATCTTCTTTGCTGAAGTTGAGGGGGACGTCGAAATGCTCGCGCCAGAGTTCGCCACCATCGTCGACACGCTCGCCGGCGTGCGCCAGGACTATCACGAGAAGCTGAAATCGATTCCGCAATACGAGGCCTTCCTGCTGATCGAGAGCTCGACCGAGAAGGCCGCGGGCGCCCTGCACGGCACCGAGGCGTCGGGCTCCTCCATCGCCACCGACGTGATCGACTCGCTGCAATATGCGCGCAACCGGTTCGAGCAGCACATGGCCTCGATCCCGGAATATCGCGTGCTGGTGGCGATCGACCGCGTGATCAAGGAGATCTCGCAGCATCTCGGCCTCACGCCGGCTGATGAGGCGCCTGCCGCAGAGAGCCCCGCCGCGGCCGCCGAGCAGCCCGCCGAAGCTGCTGAGGCAATGGCGAGCGCCGAAACCGACGCCTCCGCCGAAGAGACCGCGCCCGTCGAGCCGGCCCAGCCCGAAATGGCCGAAGACGAAACGGCTTCAGCCGAGGACGAGCCGGTCGAAGCCGGGGCCCCGACCCTGCGTGTCGTCGATACTCCGGCGAAGTCGCCATCGATCGTGCCCGCCGATCAGGATGATGCCGCGGAGGACGACGACATCGTGGTGCTGAACGCACCCGCCTGGGAGAAGAGCGGCAAGGACGCCAAGGACGAGATCACTGCGCGTCTCGTTGCGCAGGCGGCCTCCGCTGCCGCCAACCAGGCCGATGACGGCCACGACGTCGCCGATGCCGATCTCGTCATCGTCAGCCAGCGCGAGCCGTCGGACACCGAAGCCGCCTGAGCGCTCGTCTGTCGCGCAACTCTCCGCGGGGCTCGAGGGCCCCGCTTCCGATTCAGGATGGCCCGCCCGCCGCGATGTATTCGCGCCATCCCTTGGCGCGCAGCTCGCAGGCGGGACACTGCCCGCAGCCATGGCCCCAATCGTGCCGCGCGCCGCGCTCGCCGAGATAGCAGGTGTGCGACTGGTCGCGGATCAGGTCGACGAGGCCGGTGCCGCCGAGATCGTGCGCCAATTGCCAGGTCGCGGCCTTCGACAGCCACATCAGCGGCGTGTGCAGCTCGAACGCGCGCGCCATGCCGAGGCTCAGCGCGCTCTGCAGCGCCTTGATGGTTTCGTCGCGGCAGTCCGGATAGCCCGAATAGTCCGTCTCGCACATGCCGCCGACGATGTGGCGGATGCCGCGGCGATAGGCGAGCGCCGCCGCAAAGGTCAGGAAAACCAGATTGCGGCCCGGCACGAAGGTGTTGGGCAGGCCGTCAGCACCCATCTCGATTGCGACGTCGCGCGTCAGCGCCGTCTCGGAGATCGCAGCCAGCGTTGGAATGTCCAGCGTGTGGCTGTCACCGAGCTTGGCCGCCCAGTCGGGACGCAGGCGCGCGATGCCCTCGACCAGCCGGTCGCGACAGGCGAGCTCGATCGCATGGCGCTGGCCGTAGGCGAACCCGATCGTCTCGACGCGCGCAAAGCGGTCGAGCGCCCAGGCCAGGCACGTCGTGGAATCCTGCCCGCCCGAGAACAGCACCAGGGCCGTCGTGTCCTGCTCATTCATGGCTCCCGCTTAGCATCATCGACGGGTCGGGCCAACCTGCGGCGCGATCCCGCGTCATGGCCTTTTTGCTGGGAGCCGCGCGCCGCTTGGGGCATACAGGACAGGATCGAACGATGCTGTCAGGACCTGCCCATGATCCCTTCCCGCGACATCTCCCGCCTGATCGAGATCATGGCGGCGCTGCGCACGCCGGTCACCGGCTGTCCGTGGGACGTCGAGCAGACCTTCCAGACGATCGCGCCCTACACCATCGAGGAAGCCTATGAGGTGGCCGACGCGATCACGCGCGACGACATCGACGATCTGCGCGAGGAGCTCGGCGATCTCCTGCTGCAGGTGGTCTATCACGCCCGCATCGCCGAGGAGCAAGGCGCGTTCGCGTTCGGCGACGTCGTCGAGGGCATCACGAAGAAGATGATCCGCCGCCATCCGCATGTGTTCCCGGATAAGGACGGCAACGTCACCCAGCCCACCAAGGGCACCTGGGACCGCATCAAGGCCGAGGAGAAGGCCGAGCGCGCCGCGCGCCGCCCGCCCGAGGAGCGGACGAGCAAGTCCTCGCTGCTGGCAGCGATCAAGGCCGGACAGCCGGCGCTGGTGCGCGCGATGGAGCTGCAGCGCAAGGCCGCGACCGTCGGCTTCGACTGGAACGATCCGCGTGCCGTGTTGCAGAAGATCCGCGAGGAGGCCGACGAGATCGAGGCCGCCCTCGACAACAGAGATGCGACCGAGCTGACCGAAGAGACCGGCGATCTCCTGTTCGCGCTGGTCAATCTCGCCCGCCATGCCGATGTCGATCCGGAGACCGCGTTGCGCGGCACCAACGCCAAGTTCGAGCGCCGCTTCGCGCACATCGAACAGGCGCTGACGGCCAAGGGCCGCAGCCTCGAAGAAGCCTCGCTCGACGAGATGGACGAATTGTGGAACGAGGCGAAGCGACTGGAGAAGGAGCGTCCCCCGTCTCCGAAGCCGTGATCAGCCGCCCTTGCGCGACAGCACGGCCTTCGCGATCTCGACGAAGCGCTGCGCGGCGGGCGACAATCCGAAATCGGCGCGGCTCAAGAGCGAGACGTGCCGATGGATCGTCGGCTGCGACAGGGGGATGGCAACGAGCGTCGGAAATTGTGCCTTCGGCAGCATGTGCGCGGGCAGGATGCTCAGGCCTGCGCCCTCTGCCGTGAGCGCCAGCGCGGTGGTGATCAGCGACACCTCCCAGGCCGGCTTCAGCGCCCGCCCCGTCTGCGCCAGCGCCTCGTCGATCTGACTGCGGATCCGCGTGCCGTGACGCATCGTGATCAGCTCGGAGCTCATGATGCCGTCCCACGTCAGGCGGCGGTGCTTCTCGAACCGGCCGTCCTTGATGCCGATGGCCGACAGCGGACTCTGCATCAGTGTGTCGATCCGGACCTCCGGCACGCCCTCGTCCTCGACGCTGCCGAGGCCGAACTCCGCCTGCCCGGCCATCACGATCGCGAGCAGCTCGTCGGGCGCGACATCACGCAGGTCGATCCTCACCTCGGGATGGCGCGACCGGAACGTCGCGAATACGCGTGGCAGCAGCGCCGACGCCACGCCCGCTGAGACCGCGATGGAAATCCGGCCGGCCTTGATCTCGGCAAGGTCGCGCATCCGCTGCGACAGCCCCTGCGCTCCCGCCAGGATGCGCTCGGCGGCGGTGATCGCCTCGCGGCAGGCCGCCGTCGGATGCAGCGCCCGCGTCGTGCGCTCGAACAGCTTGAGCTGAAAGTTCTCCTCGATCTGCCGGATCAAGAGGCTGATCGCCGACTGCGTGACGCGCAGCTCGGCGGCCGCCCTGGTGATGCTGCCGAGCCGATACACCAGGACCAGGGCCTCCAGTTGCCGCAGGGTCGGGGGCATTAGCTTTCCTCATGAATGAATGAGAATTTTGTGGCTAATCGAAAGAGTTTGATCATGCAACATATTTGAAAACAGCCGGAGCGGCGAAGCGGCCCGGCAACAACAAGCACATGGGGAGGGACATTTGACGCAGGCGATCAATCTCACGCGCTACGTCGACGAGCGGCCGCTGTCGGGATTCCAGATCCGGGTGATCTGCCTGTGCGCGCTGGTCGTCGGGCTCGACGGCTTCGATGCCCAGGCGCTCGGCTTCGTCGCCCCTGCCCTCAGCAAGGATTTGCATCTGGCGCCGGGCGCGTTGGGGCCCGTGTTCGGTGCGTCCCTGTTCGGCGTGATGATCGGCTCGCTGGTGTTCGGCGCGCTGGCCGACTATCTCGGACGCAAATGGCTGGTGGTGGCCGGCGTTCTCGTATTCGCGCTCGGCTCGCTGGCGACGACGCAGGCCACCAGCATATCCGACCTCGTCGTCCTCCGCTTCGCGACCGGAATCGGGCTCGGCGGCGTCCTGCCCAACACCATCGCGCTGACCGGCGAATATTCCCCGCAGCGTCGCCGAACCTTGCTGATCATGCTGATGTTCATGACCGTGTCGCTGGGGTCGGCGATCGGCGGAGCGGTCGCGGCCAAGCTCATCACCGCCTATGGCTGGCAGATCATCTTTCTCATTGGCGGCGCTCTGCCGCTCATCCTCTGTCCGGTCCTGATCGTCTGGCTGCCGGAATCGCTCTCGCTGATGGCGCTCGATCCGCGCAGGAGCGAACGCGTGCGCACGTTGCTGGCGCGCATCGATCCCACGGCCCAGCTTCCGGCCGATGCGCGGTTCACCATCGTCGAGGAGAGCGGCAAGGGCTTCCTGCTGCCGCAGTTGTTCACCATGCGGCGCCTGCTCCCGACCCTGCTGCTGTGGGTGATGTTCTTCATGAACATGATGGACATCTATTTCCTCAACAGCTGGCTGCCGACGCTGACGCATGGTGTCGGCCTCGACGTCCAGGCGGCGATCGCGGTCGGCGTCGCCTTTCAGCTCGGCGGCATGCTCGGCACCGTCGGGCTCGGCCTGCTGATCGAACGGTTCGGCTTCGATCGCGTCCTGTTCGTGACCTACGTCGCCGGCTTCCTCTCGATCGTCACCATCGGCATCGCCGGCGCCTCGTTGCCGATCCTGGTGCCCGCGGTCTTCATCGCCGGCGTCGCCGTGATCGGCGGACAGATCGGCTGCAACGCCTACGCGGCGCGGATCTATCCGACCTACATCCGCGGCACCGGCATCGGCTGGGCGCTGGGCATCGGCCGCTTCGGCTCGATCCTCGGCGTCACGCTCGGCGGGCTGATGCTCGCGGCGAAATGGGACGTGTCCTCGCTGTTTCAGGCGAGCGCGGTGCCGCAGCTGTTTTCGGCACTGGTGATCCTCGGCCTTGCCGTCCTTGGCATGCGCGGCAGTCTTCCGAGCGCCGGCGACGCGCAGCGGGACACGCTTTCGACAGCCGAGCGTGCCTAGGTTCAAATTAAAAAGAGAACTGACATGAAGACGATTCAAACCCAGGTGCTCATCGTGGGTGCCGGCCCGGTCGGGCTGACCGCCGCCATGGACCTTGCCTCGCGCGGCATCGACGTCGTCGTCGCGGAGATCAGGCGCGCCGGAGAGCCGCCCAACGTGAAGTGCAACCACGTTTCCGCGCGGTCCATGGAGGTGTTCCGCCGCCTTGGTATCGTCCAACACGTGCGCGAAGGCGGCCTGCCGGCCGACTTTCCCAACGACTGCGCCTATCGCACCGCGGTCGTCGGCCGCGAGCTGACCCGCATTCCGATTCCGTCCCGCCAGGATCGCTATACGGCGACCGGTGGACCCGACACCGATTGGCCGACGCCCGAGCCGCCCCATCGCATCAACCAGATCTATCTCGAGCCCATCCTGTTCGCTTGCGCCGAGGCGCAACGCGGCATCACGATTCTCAACCGCGTCGAGGTCGATCGGTTCGACCAGGATGAAGACGGCGTGGTCGCGCGGGCGCGCGATCTCGACACCGGCCAGGACATCACCATTTCGGCCGATTATCTGATCGGCTGCGATGGCGGCCGCTCCGCGGTGCGCAAGCTGATCGGCGCACGGCTCGGCGGCACCGATGTCGTACAGCGGGTGCAGTCGACCTACATCCGTGCCCCCGCGCTGAAGGACCTGATCACCCAGAAGCCGGCCTGGATGACGATGTCGCTCAACCCGCGGCGCTGCGGCACTACCGTCTCCATCGACGGCCGCGACAACTGGCTGATCCACAACCACCTCGCGGCCGAGGAAGTCGAATTCGACAGTGTCGATCGCGACTGGGCGCTGCGCACCATTCTCGGCGTCGACGACCGTTTCCAGTATGAGATCATCAGCAAGGAGGACTGGATCGGACGCCGCCTGGTGGCGGACCGCTTCCGCGATCGCCGCACCTTCATCTGTGGCGATGCCGCGCATCTGTGGATTCCCTATGCCGGCTACGGCATGAATGCGGGGATCGCCGATGCGGTCGACCTGTGTTGGATGCTCGCCGGCGTGCTGCACGGCTGGGCTGCCCCCGCCCTGCTGGACGCCTATGAGGCGGAGCGTCAGCCGATTACCGAGCAGGTGTCGCACTTCGCGATGAACCATGCGCTCGCCGTGATGAGCCAGCGGCGCGCCGTGCCTGCCGAGGTCGAAATGGAGGGCCCCGTCGGCGACGCGGCGCGTAGCAAGGTCGGCAAGGCCGCCTACGATCTCAACGTGCAGCAATATTGCTGCGCCGGCTTGAACTTCGGCTACTACTATGACCGGTCACCGGCCATTTCGTACGATGGCGAGACGCCGCCGCCCTACGGCATGGGCCATTTCACTGCGTCCACGGTGCCGGGCGCACGCGCCCCTCATGTGTGGCTCGCCGATGGCCGATCGCTGCTGGATGCGCTCGGCCCGGCCTACACGCTGGTCCGGTTCGATCCGGCCGTCGATGTCACGGCGCTCGTCGAGGCCGCAGCTCGGCATGGCGTTCCCCTGACTGTGGTCGACGTCGACCGGGCCGCGGCCGGCTATGGCTTTGCCGAAAGCCTGCTGCTGGTGCGGCCGGATTCCCACATCGCCTGGCGTGGCATGGCCGCACCGAAAGAGCCCGACGACCTGTTGGACCGCCTGCGCGGCCTCACAACCCAGCCTGAGGCCGTGCGCCGTGACAATGCCGTCGTCGCCTGATCCGCGTCATCGCGCCATGACCCGCCACACCACCGCGCACTACTTCCTCGAGGCGCTCGTCGAGATCGGCGTCGACTACATCTTTGCCAATCTCGGCACCGATCATGTCTCGCTGATCGAGGAACTTGCGCGCTGGGACAGCGAAGGCCGACGGCACCCAGAGGTGATCCTGTGCCCCCACGAGGTGGTCGCGGTGCACATGGCGATGGGCTATGCGAGTGCGACCGGCCGCGGACAGGCCGTGTTCGTCCACGTCGATGCCGGCACGGCGAACGCGTGCATGGCCATTCAGAATGCCTTTCGCTACCGGCTTCCGGTGCTGCTGTTCGCGGGGCGGGCTCCGTTCGCGCTGCATGGCGAGCTGCCGGGAGGACGTGACACCTACGTCCACTTCGTGCAGGAGAGTTTCGATCAGGGCAGCGTCATCAGGCCCTATGTCAAATGGGAATACACGCTGCCGTCGGGCGTCGTCGTCAAGGAGGCGGTGGCCCGCGCCGCCGCATTCATGCACAGTGATCCGCCCGGCCCGGTCTACATGATGCTGCCGCGGGAAACCCTGGCCGAGACCTGGGACGAGCAGGCGATGCCGGCCTACCCGGCCGCGCGCTATGGCAGCGTCAAAGCGGGAGGCATCGAGCCGGAACGGGCGCAGGCGATCGCGGACGCGCTGATGAAGGCGGACAATCCGATCGCGCTGACCGCCTATCTCGGCCGCAGCGCCGAGGCGGTTTCCGTCATGGAGCGGCTGGCGCTGGTGTGCGGCATCCGCGTCGCCGAGTTCAATCCCGTCACGATGAACATCTGCCAGGACTCCCCCTGCTTTGCGGGCGCCGACCCCGCCGCGCTCATCGCAGGCGCCGACCTCGGACTGCTCATCGACATCGACGTGCCCTTCATTCCACAGATGCTGAAGGCGGCCGATCGGCTGCGCTGGATCCAGATCGACATCGACGCCCTGAAGGCGGACATCCCGATGTGGGGATTTGCCACCGACCTTCGCATTCAGGGCGATTCGGCCGTCATTCTCCGCCAGGTCCTGGAGATCGTCGTCGCCCGTGCCGACGATGCGTATCTGAGAAAAGTGCGCGATCGGATCGCGAGCTGGCAGCCGGCCCGCGAGGCGGCACAGGCGAAACGCACCGCCGCGGCGGGCCAGAAGGGCCGGACCGGCGCGATCAACCCGGCCTATCTGTTCGCGCGGCTGCAGGCGCATCTGTCGGAGGACGACATCGTCGTCAACGAGGCGGTCCGCAATGCGCCGCTCCTGCAGCAGCAGCTTCGCCGCACCAGGCCGATGACCTATGTGGGCCTCGCTGGCGGCGGCCTCGGCTTCAGCGGCGGCATGGCGCTCGGGCTCAAGCTCGCCGATCCCTCGACGCGCGTGGTGCAGATCGTCGGCGACGGCGCCTACCATTTCGCCGCACCGGATTCCGTCTACGCCGTAGCGCAGCAATACCAGCTCCCGATCCTGACCGTGATCCTCGACAACAACGGATGGCAGGCGGTGAAGGCGTCGGTTCAGCGCGTCTATCCCGATGGCACGGCCCAGCGGACGGACTCGTTTCTGTCCCGGCTCTGCACCGGCCGTCAGGACGAGCAGCGCCGTCTCGCCGACATCGCCTGCGCGTTCGGCGCCCATGGCGAGCGGGTCGACGATCCGGACGCGCTCGACGCGGCGATCGAGCGCTGCCTCGCAGCCGTCGATGGCGGCCGCACCGCCGTGCTGCATGTGGACATCACGCCGCTTTAGTTCGATCGGGCGCGACCAAACGGCGCGGTCTGACCCGGCGCGGCGGTCAGTTCTCTTTGCCTACATCGAGCTCGTCCCTGCTGACGGGGCCACTCTGGAAGTGGTCCTTGCCTGAAGATGTCGACAACTATGGAACGACACGGAGAAGGCCAGTCGAACATGAAGTATGAAATGAATCATGCCGAGCTTCGGGACAGACCCGGTAATTCTTCCAATCTGGCGAGGGACGCTTCCAGATCGGCGATCGCGCTCCCATATCGCGCGCCTGCCACGCTCCGTGCCCTAACTAGGTGCGCCCGTGCTTCCTCCAGACGCTTTACATGCAAGCAGGCCCGCACACGTGCAGCATGTATCGGAAACTTATGCCCTCCATAGCGATTGGCGCGTTCGAAAAACCGCATTGCGAGATCCAGATCAGATCTACAACGAGCAGTTAAGGTACCTAGCATCGTCCAGAACTCCGCTTCATCAACACCGAAGAGCACGTCGTGGCCGAATGCGTCTTGCCCAAAAAAACGCCGTCGCGCATCAGTCAAGATGTTTGCGAGTTGGTTTGGAGCTTCGAGGTCAGTCTCAAACTTAGATAACAGGTTAACATCGAACCACTCTTCATCCACGATGGACCTGCAAGCAATCCAAGCCTTGAAATTGTGGGCATGGTCGAAGCCCTGACGCAATGACTCCGAAAGAAACGAGAGCGCGTCATTCACAATGGTCAATCCCCTGCTTCGATCTTGCGAATATGCAGCAGTCGACGCCTCGCCTATGATGTACGCCACTCGGCTCAACGAAGGACGAAATCCGAAATCGATGCCCTTCCAAAATGCGTCTATCGACTTGGTATATTGAAATGTCTGCCGATAGAAGATTGGACGATATTTTGCAGACGCGCCGTATTCTAGAAGTTCGGGGCCCTCCAAACTCTGGCCTATAGCGGCTATCCGTTCATCATACTCCGCAACCGACCTCAGCGGGAGCAATCTTGCCTTCGAGTATTCCACGAGCAAAGACTGCAGCAACGCCGACGAGGATCTGACGAGAGACAGGCTACGTTTCGCGCAGCGTTCAGCTTCGCTGAACGAACTCTCTTGGTGTGATTGAAGTCGCTGCAAGCGGCCTCGCCACCTGACGACGGCTGACTTCACTATTAAGATATAGGCCAAGGCGTCCTGATCTTCAGCTGAAGCACTAACTGAATCGAGCTTGTCGTTCAGAGCCTTTGCCAATGTGAGCTTCTTTTGCGTATCGAATACGCTGTACTCATCCCTTAAGAAAAGCAGCATAAGCGAAACCGCGACGGGCACCTTTCGCGCGTCTGCTATCTTTCTCAGCAGAGCGGTGCTCGCCTGCAGACCCTTCTCCCATCGAGACGAAGAATAGTCGTTCTCCAACGACGTCGTCTTGAGTTCAAGTCGCGCCAACTCCACCCATTGCACGGCAGTTTCGACCAACGGGTTGAGCGCAATATCGCCTAGAACACGCTCTGCCTCCCGGAGAAGACTGCGCCCCTCTTTTGGTCCGCTCAGGGTCGCCTCATTCATCAGGTCATAGATTCGACCGACCCTGACATCTTGCGCCAACTCGTGGTGGTCGAACCTGAATGGACTGCTCTGAAACAAGTCATCTACGAATCTAGCGACGTGACGAGCTTTGTTCATGACCATCTGGAAGAGGATCGCCGGCGGGTATTCGCTCGGTTTTTCCTGATCGATCAGGTGATGGTGCTTTCGGCAAAGCAGCATCAAGTTGTTTTCAGAATCGAGATCGACGTGCGGAAACGATGCTTTGAATTCGGATCGACTGCCATCATTCACCGGCAGGATGTGGCAGAGTTCGCCGATCATCTCGATGTGCCCATTGGACCATCTTGCAGCGATTTCCCCACAAGCACCGTACTCACAGTGACCAATCGATCTCATAAAGATCGAGGTTCGGACACTCTGTCGGATTTTTTCTCTTGAGGCCATACGCGCAACCCGCATGTCGCTCGACAAAATAATCTCATTTGAACGAAAGGCACTTCTGAACGGCGTGGCCGTCGGCCGCTATTGATACAAATCAATATTATGATTGACACGTTTTAGTTGTAAGTTTTTTGTCTGTAAAGTCATCCGCGTCTGTGAGCCGAGATGGCTGTTAGAGCCGTTGAATCGGCTGCATCTGTTTGATTTTGCTGCGCGATGAAGCTGATGGTGGCCCACTAAGCGGCCGCCGGAGACGCTCAAAGAATATAGCGAATAAGCGCTCAAATCAGTTGATTTGGATGGTTGCGCACTCGATCGAGTGGCAATCGATAGTGGTTGGATACCTTTACTATTCTACGCAACCCGGGGCACGCCGTGATAGCGCTCCACCACGATGTCGCGCTTGGTGGCGTCGACGCGCACGGTCATGTCGTAATGGCCCTCGTGCAGCTCCTTGGCCAGCACCTCGGCGTTGCGGTGCAGCCAGGAGATGCCGGCGCCGTCGGCGGCGTCGATGGTGAGGTCCAACGTGGTGCGCGCCGCCGCGAGCCGGTCCTCGATGGTCTGCAGCAGCGCGTCGACGCCCTCCCCGGTTTCGGCCGAGACCAGCAGGCAAGGCCGCTCCGGCGGACGCCGCGCGGCGATGTTGGCTAGGTTCTCGCGCGCAGCCGCATCGAGCCGGTCGATCTTGTTCCAGACCTCGATGATGGTGTCGGTGGCCTCGGGATCGATGCCGAGCTGGCTCAGCACCAGCTCGACGTCGTGCTGCTGCGCCTCGGCATCCTCATGCGACATGTCGCGGACGTGCAGGATCACGTCGGCCTCCAGCACCTCCTCGAGCGTGGCGCGGAAGGCGGCGACGAGCTGCGTCGGCAGGTTGGAGATGAAGCCCACCGTATCCGACAGCATCGCCTTGCCGCCATGCGGCAGCGTGATCGCGCGCAGGGTCGGATCGAGCGTCGCGAACAGCATGTCGGCGGCCTGGACGTCGGCGCGCGTCAGGCGATTGAACAGCGTCGACTTGCCGGCATTGGTGTAGCCGACCAGCGCCACGACGCGATACGGCACGCGCTGGCGTCCGGCGCGATGCAGCCGCCGCGTCGCCTGGACCTTCTTCAGCTCGTTCTCGAGCCGCGTGATGCGGTCGCCGATCAGCCGGCGGTCGGCCTCGATCTGGGTCTCACCGGGACCGCCCATGAAGCCGAAGCCGCCGCGCTGGCGTTCGAGATGGGTCCAGGACCGCACCAGACGGCTGCGCTGATAGTTGAGATGCGCGAGCTCGACCTGCAGCGCGCCCTCCTTCGTCTTGGCGCGGCGGCCGAAGATCTCGAGGATCAGGCCGGTGCGATCGAGCACCTTGGTGTTCCAGGCCTTCTCCAGGTTGCGCTGCTGGATCGGCGAGAGCGCGCAATCCATCACCACCAGCTCGACGCCATGGCCGGCGATCACGCCGGCAATCTCTTCGACCTTGCCCTTGCCGAGATAGGTCGCGGGGCGGATCTGCCCGATCGGCGCGAGAATGGCCTCGGCCACGGTCAGCTCGATGGCCCGCGCGAGGCCGGCCGCCTCGTCGATCCGCGCCTCGAAATCACGCATGTCGGATTGGCCTGCTTGCGCGCCATCGTCGCCGCGGCGCGCTCGCAAGTAGGGGCCGACCACGATGACGAGCCCGGTCCCCTTGTTGTCATCCGGCCTCGACAGGCCGATGGTCCCTTCGCGATCGCGGGGTTCCAATCAGGTCACTCTCACGTCAGGTCAGACTTACGCAGACGCGTCCTCGCCACCCTCGAACAGCTGGATCGGCGCTCCCGGCATGATGGTGGAGATCGCATGCTTGTAGACGAGCTGCGAGTGACCGTCGCGCCGGAGCAGCAGGCAGAAATTGTCGAACCATGTGACAATCCCCTGCAGTTTCACGCCATTGACCAGGAAGATCGTGAGCGGCGTCTTGGTTTTGCGGACATGGTTGAGAAAGGTGTCTTGTAGGTTTTGTGCGCGGTCGGCCGCCATTGTTGTTATCTCGCAGTCTTGTGCTTTTTCTTATTGAACCTTCGATGACCCGATCGCAGGCCCCGGATTCATCGAGGTGACCCATGGTCCATTGAGATCCCCCTCGAGGGACCACGGGATGCCGGATTAGAAGACAGGCGAGCATATTAGGCAAGCCGCTTGCAGGGAAGCCGGTTCCAAAAGACCCGGATTCATCCGTAAAATTCCGGAACTGGCCGAATTTTCCAATGTAAATTCGTCCAGTCGGCAAGTTTGGCCGAGCCGAAGGCCTCAGCCGACGCCGAGCGCCTTCAGCTTGCGATGCAGGGCGGACCGCTCCATGCCCACGAACTCGGCGGTGCGCGAGATGTTGCCGGAGAAGCGGCTGATCTGGGCGATCAGATAGTCCCGCTCGAACACCTCGCGTGCCTCGCGCAACGGCAGTCCCATGATGTGCTCGCCATTGTTGCTGGTCGGCATCGCCGGCACCATCGATCCCACATCCGGCGGCAGCATGTCCGCGGTGATGATCACCTCCGGTCCACCGGCGGCCAGAATCATCACGCGCTCGACGTTGTTGCGGAGCTGGCGGACGTTGCCGGGCCACACATGCGACTGCAGCACGGCCATGGCGTCCTGCCCGATCTGCCGCTTCGGCAGGCCGGTCGTGACCGAGATCTGGTCCATGAAATAGTCGATCAGCTCGGGAATGTCCTCGCGGCGCTCCGACAGCGGCGGAACCCGGATCGGCACCACCGACAGACGGTGATACAGATCCTCGCGGAAACGGCCGGCGGCAATCTCCTCCTCGAGATTCCGAGCGGTCGAGGAGATGATGCGCACGTCGACGTGCACCTTGGTGGTGCCGCCGGCGCGCTGAAACGTCTGGTCGACCAGCACGCGCAGGATCTTGTTCTGCGTTTCGCGTGGCATGTCGGCGATCTCGTCGACGAACAGCGTGCCGCCGTGTGCCTCTTCGAGCGCGCCGGTCTTGCGCGCCTGCTCGCCATTGGACTGCTCGATGCCGAACAGCTCCTCCTCCATCCGCTCCGGCGTGATCGCGGCAGCGTTGATGACGACGAACGGGCCTTCGGAGCGCGGCGACTGCGCGTGCAGCGACCGCGCGGCGAGCTCCTTGCCCGAGCCGGGAGGGCCGACGATCAGGATCCGGCTGTTGGCCTTGGCGGCGCGCTCGATGGTCTGGCGCAGCTGGTTCATCGATGGCGAGCGACCGGTCATGGTGCTCGCGGTCGGCGCCAGCTGCTTCAGCTCGCGCACCTCGCGCTTGAGCCGCGAATTCTCCAACGCACGCGTCGCGACCAGAATCAGGCGGTCGGACTTGAACGGCTTCTCGATGAAGTCATAGGCGCCGCGCTTGATCGCGGCGACCGCCGTTTCGATGTTGCCGTGGCCGGAGATCATCACCACCGGCAGGTCGGGATGGTCCTTCTTGATCTGCTCGAGCAGCTGCAGACCGTCCAACTTGGAGCCTTGCAGCCAGATGTCCAGGAACACCAGGTTGGGACGGCGGCTCGTGATCTCCGCGAGCGCCGAATCGCTGTCGCGCGCGGTTCGCGTCGTGAAGCCTTCGTCGTCCAGGATGCCGGCGACCAGCTCCCGGATATCGGCTTCATCGTCGACAATCAGAATATCACTCGCCATGGGTCACGCCTGTCTCGTCAGCTGCCGGTTGCGGCTTGGATTTTTGGTTCATCATTGGTCGTTTGAACCGTGTCGGCGGTTTCGCCGCCGGCCTCGGTCTTCTGCGCATTGTCAGACGCCGCCGCCTGCTCCTTCGCGCCCGTCTTGGCGGCCTGGCCGGAGACGGCAAAGCGCAGCCGCATCCAGGCGCCACGCTGGCCGGGACGAAAATCGGATGCGTCCTTCAGCTCGAGCTTGCCGCCATGGTCTTCCAGCACGCGGCCGACGATCGCGAGCCCGAGGCCGGTGCCCTTGGCGCGCGTCGTGACGTAGGGCTCGAGCAGCCGCTGCCGCGCCACCTTCGGCAGGCCGATGCCGTTGTCGATGACGTCGATCAGCACGTCCTCACCCTCGCGCGAGGCGACGACATCGATTCGGCCCTTGCCGAGCTCCGCCTCGGGCACCACCTCGATCGCCTCGGTGGCGTTCTTGATGATGTTGGTCAGCGCCTGCGAGATCAGGCGGCGATCGAACTGCGCGCGCAAGGGGTCCTGCTTGATCTCGGTCTCGATGTCGATCTCGGGATGCGCGACCTTCATCAGGAACACGGCCTGCCGCACGGTGTCGGCGACGTCCTCGCCTTCCATCACCGGCTTCGGCATCCGCGCGAACCGCGAGAACTCGTCGACCATTCGCCTGATGTCGTCGACCTGCCGCACGATCGTCTCGGTACATTGCTCAAATACCGCCTTGTCCTCGGTGATGACCTTGCCGAATTTGCGGCGGATGCGTTCAGCCGAGAGTTGAATCGGCGTCAGCGGATTCTTGATCTCGTGTGCGATGCGGCGCGCGACGTCGCCCCACGCCGAGGTGCGCTGCGCCGACACCAGCTCGGTGATGTCGTCGAGCGTGATGATGTAGCTGTCGCGCGCCTGGTTGGTCTGCTCGGCGGTGACGCGCACCGACAGATTGCGCTCATGGCCGTCGCGCTGGATCGTGATCTGGCCCTGCACCAGCCGCTGCTTGCCCTCGCGCGCGGTCTTCATCATGTCGTCGAGCTCGGGCAGCACGTCGGAGAGCGGATGATCGAGCACCTCCTGCTCGGCATGTCCGATCAGCTTCTCGGCCGAGCGGTTGAGGATGCCGACGCTGCCGGAGGCATCGACACCGATGATGCCGGCGGAGGCCGACGACAGCACCGCCTCGATGAAGCGGCGCCGGCTGTCGATCAAATCGCTGGCGCTGACCAGCTCGTCGCGCTGCGTGCGCAGCTCCTGCGTCATCTTGTTGAAGGTCTGGCCGAGCTGCGCGAGATCGCCCTCCGAGCGATGCACCGGGACCTGGACGTTGAGATCACCGGTCGACACGGTGTTGGCGGCATTCATCAGTTGCCGGATCGGCGCCACCAGCCAGTTGGCGAAGTTCAGCCCGATCAGCACCGAGGCCATCAGGATGGTCAGCGCGATCACCGCGAACATCAGCGCGAAGGCGATCTGGATGCCGAAGCGCCGCGCCTCGACCTGGGCATATTCGGCGACCGACAGCTCGGTCTGCTTGAGCTGCTCGACGACCTGCGGATCGAGCGGACGCGCGACGTAGAGGAAGGTGTCGTTGAACGCGCGCAGCCGGATCACCGCAGCGACGTAGTTCGACTCCGGCAGCACCGCGATCTCGGGTTCCTCCTCCCGGACATTGTTCAGGAAGTCGGGTGCCGGCGGCGAATAGGCCAGTTGCACCCCGCCGGACTCGGCCCAGACGATCGGATTGGTGTTCTTGTCGATGATCATCGCACCCGGCAGATTGCGCGAGGCGGCGCTGGTGGTCAGCAGATCGCGGAAGCTGGCGCGATCCTGATCGAACAGCGGCCGCGCACGGGCGATGTCATTGGCCATGCCGATGATGTCGCCGCGGATGAACTGCGCGTGCTCCTGCATGTAGGCGCGCGCGATGGTCAGCGAGTTCTGGATCGCGACCTTGGCCGGTCCGGAGAACAGCCGGTCGAGGCCGCGATCGATGGTGACGTTGGCGGCCACCGCGACCAGCACCGCCGGCAGGACCGCGATCACCGAGAACAGGCTGACGATCTGGACGTGCAGCCGCGCCGCCGCCCGGCCGCGCCGGCGGGCCTGCACCACCTGCCAGACCTCGCGGATGATGATCCCGACCAGGACCAGGATCGTTCCGGCGTCGATCAGATAGAAGGTCTTGACCACGTCCGTCGTCGGCTCGACCGGGGTCAGCCCGACCAGCACGATGAAGGTGAGGAAGGCCGACAGCAGCGCCAGCGCGACCGCGACCGGCGCGAGCCAGGTGCGCCAGGTCCAGCGCCGGCCGTCGGCGGACGAGGAATCGAAGGGGGTGGCCGAGGTCTCTGCGCTGGTCATTCCGGCAAGGTGGGTGATGCTGAACGCGGCACGTCCGGGAATCGGACTGATGCATTCCTACCACGCTGTTGCCAAATTGCGACAAATCCGCGGCGCGGAAGCGCGACGCGGATTTGTCTACAATAATTCTCACCTGAGGCGGGCTTGAGCCAGCCGCGAAGGTATCAAAGCACCGTCAGCCGCCGCTGCGGTACACCTGGATGTCGAGGTCGCGAATCTTCTTCCGCAGCGTGTTGCGGTTGAGACCGAGCAGATCGGCGGCGCGGATCTGGTTGCCGCGCGTCGCTGCGAGCGCCGCCGTCAGCAGCGGAATCTCGATCTCCTTGAGAATGCGGTGGTACAGCCCCGGCGGCGGCACGCCGTTCGGAAATCCCTGGAAGTGCGAGGACAGATAGGCCTCCACGGCACCACCCAGATTGTCGATCGAGGTCGGCGCGTTGGAGCCGGTGGTCACCGCCGGCGGGGCCAGTTCGCCGTCGATGACCGAGGCGGTGATGACGTCCTGCGGATACAGCGCCGCCAGGCGCCGCGCGAGGTTCTCCAGCTCGCGGACGTTGCCCGGCCAGCGGTGCTGCTTGAGCCGCTCGAGCGCGGCGGCATCGAGCTTCTTCGGCGGCAGCCCGTCCTTCTCGGCCAGCGCGAAGAAGTGCCGGACCAGATCCGGCAGGTCCTCAATGCGCTCGCGCAATGGCGGCAGCCGCAGCGGCACGACGTTGAGGCGGAAGAACAGGTCTTCCCGGAACAGCCCCTGCTGGATCAGGATGCGCAGATCCTTGTTGGAGGCCGCGACGATGCGCACGTCGGTCTTGATCGGGGTGCGGCCGCCGACTGTGGTGTACTCGCCCTGCTGCAGCACGCGCAAAAGCCGCGTCTGCGCCTCCATCGGCATGTCGCCGATTTCGTCGAGGAACAAGGTGCCGCCCTCGGCCTGCTCGAAGCGGCCGGAGGCGCGGGTGTTGGCGCCGGTGAAGGCGCCGCGCTCATGGCCGAACAACTCGGACTCGATGAGGTCGCGCGGGATCGCCGCCATGTTGACCGCCACGAACGGGCCGTTGCGGCGCTTGCCGTAGTCGTGCAGCGCGCGCGCCACCAGCTCCTTGCCGGTGCCGCTCTCGCCAGAGATCATCACGGTCAGATCGGTCTGCATCAGCCGCGCCAGCACGCGGTAGATGTCCTGCATTGCCGGCGAGCGGCCGACCAGCGGGATCGATTCGAACTCGCCGTCGTCGGGCTGGCTCGCCGCCCGCTCCTTCGGCTCGGCCAGGGCGCGGCCGACGATCGCGATCAGCTCCTTCAGGTCGAACGGCTTCGGCAGATACTCATAGGCGCCGCGCTCCGAGGCCTTGATCGCGGTCATGAAGGTGTTCTGCGCGCTCATCACGATGACCGGCAGGTTCGGCCGCATCTTCTTGATGCGCGGCAGCAGGTCGAACGCGTTCTCATCGGGCATCACCACGTCGGTGATGACGAGATCGCCCTCGCCCTGGCTCACCCAGCGCCACAAGGTGGCGGCATTGCCGGTCAGCCGCACCTCATAGCCGGCGCGTGACAGCGCCTGGTTCAGGACCGTGCGGATGGCCGTATCGTCATCGGCAACGAGAATGCTACCTGCAGGCATAGGTGGTCCTCAATTTGATCCCTGTGAGGCATGCAACGGCGTCCCCGAAACGTCATCGCGATTGCTTTGGTCTGGTTGTTTGGTTGCGCTGTACATCGGCATCAGCACCCGGAAGGTCGTCTTGCGCGGCTGCGACTCGCACTCGATGATCCCGCCATGGTCGCCGACGATCTTCGCGACCAATGCAAGTCCGAGGCCGCTTCCGGTCGGCTTGGTGGTCACGAACGGATCGAACAGGTTGGGCATCAGATCTTCCGGCACGCCGGGGCCGTTGTCCCTGACGCAGAACTCCAGCGGCAGCGACACCCGCGACTTCTTGCCGGGCACCGACAGTCGCACGCCCGGGCGGAACGCGGTGGTGAGCTGGATCTCCGCATCCGAGCCGAGGTCGACGACCGCTTCGGCGGCATTCTTGACCAGGTTGAGAAACACCTGGATCAACTGGTCCTGGTTGGCGAGCACCGGCGGCAGCGACGGATCGTAATCCTCGACGAAGCGGATGTTGCGGGCAAAGCCGGATTGCGCCAGCCGCTTCACGTGGTCGAGCACGGAGTGGATGTTCACCGGCCCGCGCGCCACCGGGCGGTCGTCGCCGAACACCTCCATGCGGTCGACCAAAGTCACGATGCGGTCGGCCTCGTCGCAGATCAGCCGGGTCAGCATGCGGTCCTCCGAGGAGGCCTGCTGCTCCAGGAGCTGCGCCGCGCCACGGATGCCCGACAGCGGATTCTTGATCTCGTGCGCCAGCATCGCGGCCAGCGCGATCACCGAGCGCGCGGCGCTGCGATGGGTAAGCTGGCGGTCCATCTTGTCGGCGATGGTGCGCTCCTGCAGCATCACCACGATGTGGCCGGGCCGCTCCGGCAGCGGCGCGACGTGCAGGTCGACGAGGCGATCGGCGCCGGTGCGCGGCGTGCCCAGATCGACCTTGTACTCGTTGACCGGCGCGCTCGTGGTTCGGACCTGGTCGATCAGCGCCAGCAAGGGGCTGCCGAACGGCACCAGCTTCTTCAGCGATTGCCGCTGCAAAAACTGCGTCGAGGAATCGAAGAACGATTCCGCCGCCATGTTGGCGTCCATGATCATGCCGTCCGGGCCGATGACGAGAACCGGATTGGGCAACGCGTTGAGGATGGCATCGCCATCCGACGGAAGTCGCTTGCGCTGTTCTGCGGCTGAGCTCATGCGGCTGCACTCCAGGCAAAATCGTCGAAAGCGTCACGCAGCGCCCGATGCACCAAAGACGGCTGCTCGGACGTGAGGATACGGTCGCGCCAGGCCTTCAGTTTTTCGGCCGGCGCGCGGGCGTGCTCGGCGGCGACGTCGAGCCCCCAGCTGAGATGCTTGCGGGCGTGGCGCAGGCCGACACGCTCGCCGTAATGGCGGCAGATCTCGTCATAGAGCGCCGTGAGCAGTGCGAGCTGCTGCGCCAGCTCCGGCGCGCCCTCCTCCGCCCCGCCATTGAGCTGGCGGCCGATCTGACCGGGCAGCCAGGGGGCGCCTTGCGCGCCGCGCCCGATCATCACGGCATCCGCGCCGGAGGCGTCGAGCGCCTCGCGCGCGTCTTCGTAGGTGGTGATGTCGCCGTTGACGACGACCGGCAGATCGACGGCGTCCTTCACCGCGCGCACCGCGCTCCAGTCGGCCTCGCCCTTGTAGAACTGCTGCCGGGTGCGGCCATGCACCGTGATCAGCTGCACGCCCGCGGCCTGCGCGCGGCGCGCCAGCTCCGGCGCGTTCAGGCTGCGCTCGTCCCAGCCGAGCCGCATCTTCAGGGTCACGGGCACATCGACGGCCTCGACCGTCGCCTCGATCAAGGTCAGCGCATGATCGAGATCGCGCATCAGGGCCGAGCCGGACTGGCCGCCGGTGACATGCCGCGCCGGGCAACCCATATTGATGTCGATGATATCGGCGCCGCCGTCCTCGGCCACCCTGGCGCCCTCCGCCATCCAATGCGCCTCGCAGCCGGCGAGCTGCACGACATGTGGCCCGATGCCGCTGGCCTCGCAGCGCAACCGGGATATCCACCGCCCGCGCACGAGATCGTCGCTCGCGGTCATCTCGGACACCACCAGCCCGGCGCCGAGTTCGGCCGCGAGTCGGCGGAACGGCGCGTCGGTGATCCCCGACATCGGCGCGAGAATGGCCCGGTTGGCGAGCGAAACGCCGCCTATCTTCAAGGCTTTGGCTGGTGGTTTGGCCGGACCGGTCACGAACGACTCTTAAAGCTCTTTGGACGCATCATCGCGTCTGCGCTGCACTCTCAAGCACAAATCTTGGGCAGTCAAGCGTCATGCCTACACTTTAGCCAAAACGATCAGTATTTCAAGTGCAGTGCAGCAAAATATGCTTGTTCGGCAGTCATGGTAAACCCTTGAGCCGCCGGATTTTTGCATGGCTCCACGGCGGTTCGCAGCAGCGGATCGGCCTTCAAGTGCCTCACGGCGCCTTACGAACGCGTCGCGGTCGCAGTCGCCGCTCAAGTCATGTGTGATCCTGCTCGCTTAACATCCTCTGCAGATGTAAGAAGCCGGCAAATCTCCTCACCCTGGTCTTTCATCAGCATCGATATCCTGTTCCCATGACGACTTCTCAGCGGACTGCAGCCATCCTCGTCGCGGCCGGACGCGGCCTGCGCGCCGGCGCCGGTGGTCCGAAGCAGTACCGCACGATTGGCGGCCGTACCGTCATCCATCGCGCGCTCGCCGCCTTCGCCGATCATCCCGAGGTGGCAGTGGTCCAGCCGGTGGTGAATCCCGATGACATCGACATCTTCAATGCTGCCGTATCAGGCCTGCGCCACGAGGTCCCCGCACATGGTGGCGCAACGCGCCAGGCCTCGGTGCTGGCAGGCCTGGAAGCGCTGGCGCCGCACAAGCCCGACATCGTGCTGATCCACGATGCCGCGCGTCCGTTCGTCACGCCGGCCGTGATCTCGCGCGCGATTGTCGCGGCCGGCAAGACCGGTGCGGCGATTCCCGTCGTGCCGGTGACCGACACCATCAAGGAGGTCGGAACGGGCGGCGACATCACCGCGACGCCGGAGCGCGCGAAGCTGCGCATCGCGCAGACGCCACAGACCTTCAAGTTCGAGACGATCCTCGAGGCGCATCGCCGCGCCGCGCGCGAGGGCCTCACCGAGTTCACAGATGATGCGGCGATCGCGGAATGGGCGGGATTGACCGTCGCGACCTTTGAGGGCGATGTTGCCAACATGAAGCTCACCACACCGGAAGATTTCGTGCGCGAGGAAGCGCGCCTCGCTGCCACCCTCGGCGACATCAGGACCGGCACCGGCTACGATGTGCACGCCTTCGGCGAAGGCGACCATGTCTGGCTGTGCGGCCTGCGTGTGCCGCATAGCAAGGGCTTCCTGGCCCACTCCGACGGCGACGTCGGTTTGCACGCTCTGGTTGATGCAATTTTGGGCGCCCTGGCCGATGGCGACATCGGCTCGCACTTTCCGCCCTCCGACATGAAGTGGAAGGGCGCGGCCTCCGACCAGTTTCTCAAATACGCCATCGAGCGCGTCACGGCGCGAGGCGGCCGCGTCGCCAATCTCGAGGTCACGATGATCTGCGAGCGGCCGAAGATCGGCCCGCTGCGTGACCAGATGCGCGCCCGCATCGCCGAGATCACCGGCGTCGACCTCTCGCGCATCGCCGTGAAGGCCACCACCAGCGAGCGGCTCGGCTTCACCGGCCGCGAGGAAGGCATCGCGGCCACGGCAAGCGCGACGATCCGGCTGCCGTGGAATGTTTGACGGGAGTCCCGGCGAGCAAGTGATGGAAGCAGTCGATGCCCGAAGAAGACATCGACTGCTGAGTTGAGACACGAGATCAAACTGATCTCTGGACCTTGGAATCGAGTTGTAACCGCGAGCGCGGTGCGCTCCCTCGCCCCGTCAGGGCGAAGCGAAGCTTCGCTAGGGTGGGGAGAGGCGAAGCTCGCGGCGCCACCTCGAACTTTTCGAACGCCATCGCTTTGGTGGTGCTTCCTGAGGTCTCGATCGGCATCGAGGAAACGCTGCAGATGGCGAGCGAACGTCAAATCGGCTCCACCAGCGCGCTGGCCCGCTCGCTGCTCGACCTCTGCCGGTCGCGCAAGCTGATGATCGCGACCGCCGAGTCCTGCACCGGCGGCTTGGTCGCCGCCGCGCTGACGGAGATCCCCGGCTCGTCCGACGTCATCGACCGCGGCTTCGTCACCTACTCCAACGAGGCCAAGCGCGCGATGCTCGGCGTCGAAGCCTCGACCTTGCAGACCTTCGGCGCCGTCTCCAAGGAGACCGCGATCCAGATGGCCGTCGGCGCCCTCGAACGCGCCGACGTCGACCTCGCGGTCGCCATCACCGGCATCGCCGGCCCCGGCGGTGCCACCCCCGGCAAGCCCGTCGGCCTCGTCCACTTCGCCGTCGCCGCCCGCGACGGCCGCATCACTCACCGCGAGCACCGCTTCGGTGCCATCGGCCGCAGCACCGTCCGGACACGTTCGGTGATCGAGGCGCTGCGGATGTTGATGGAACTGGCAAGACCGCAGGTCCCCGCCAAGCCGAAACGCGCGGCCGCGACGCGTCTGAGACCGCGCGTGGCTCGGGCGCCGCGGCTGCATCCGGTGAAGCGTCCGCCGAGGCGGCCGCGGACTTAGTTGGACATAGTGCGCCCGCTCCCGCTGCGCCGTCATCGCGAGCGCAGCGACGCGATCCAGTGTATCTCCACAACATCGAGATTGCTTTGGCGCAACGGCCCCTCGCAAATGACGCACACCTGACCTGCCCTGCGCCCGACAAACATCAACGGCCCGCTTGCCTGCCCTCGCGAGGTGGAGACGACGCTGCCGCCTTTGCCTCGGTCGTCATCCCCGCGAAAGCGGGGATCCATAACCACAGGATGTCGTGTAGCGGAACGTCCGTGGATCTCGTCCCACCACATCCGCCGCGGCGTGAATCCCGGGTCGGCGCCTGCGCGGCGCTCTGCGCCGCTCCGGCTTGCCCGGGGCGACACCGGTGCTTGAAACTCGCGGTGACAGTTCAGCCAGCAATGCTCATGCACGCCAGAACGGCCGTCGGCACAGCCGCCGCGCTTCATCGCGTGTCATGCCGTAGTCCTCCAGCACTTCATCGGCGAGCCAGGGGAGCTCCCTGGCGAAGCGGCGGCGCTCGCGCAAGCGCGCCAACCAGAGCCGAAGCACCGATTTTGGCACGGGCCCAGAGCTGCCGTGACCGACAATCGGTTGCGGCAAGTAGTAGACGTTGGCCCCAAGATTCGGCGAAGCAGGAAGTCGCGCGGCGTGATCGCGACCGCGCTCGAAGATCCGCGGCGCATGCGCGACACCACGCAATCCACGCGTCCCGATGGCGCTGACACTCTGCTCGTCGGTCGTGCTCGGCATGGCGGGCTCCCTTGAAAAGAAAGAACCTGCCGGCAATAAAAAAGCCGCCAGGTTCCTGGCGGCTGTTCGGATCAAAGACTGCACATCATCAGATTGCGCGTGATCCTCCCGCCGCCCGCAAGCTACGGTGCGTCCAACGACCAAAACGATGGGTGGCGACGGTGATCATGGCTGGTCTATAGCTGATAGATCTGAAGTTGTCATCTGCCAATCCGGTGAAAGATCAGCGCCCGCGCTGTCCAAAGTGTCAGGACGGAAAAGCGCCCACCGTCTGCGCTAGCTGCCGCGCCAACGATCCCGGCAACGCCTGATCGAAGATGCTGCTCAGCGTGCGGTAGTACCAGATCGTCCCCTCCCTTCCTCCGGTGAAGCGCTGCCACACCGCGTCGCCGACGTCATCAAGATCGCGCGCGATCGCCTCGGCATTGTCGACCTTGTCGGCGAGCGACACCAGCAGCGATGACGCCGGCTTGAGCGGCAGCTTGGCGAGATAGGCTTCCTTCCGCGGGCGCCATGCGGGCTTCGGATCGACCCAGGAATCCGTGCAGTCCGCGACGATCTCGGCGACGCCATCACCGAATCGCCGCCGGATCTCGTCCAGCGTGGCCTGTCCGCCCTGATCCTCGGCGGCGTCGTGCAGCAGGCCGGCGATGGCCTGCACCTCGCTGCCGCCCGCCGACAGCACGCGGCTGGAGACGCTGAGCAAGTGCGCGATGTAGGGCACCATGCTGCCCTTGCGCAATTGGGTCCGGTGCAACTCCGCCGCATAGACCAGCGCGTCGTCGTAGAGATGAGAGAGTGACATCAGCCTGCTTTCTTCTTCAGATTGTCCCTTGAGCATCATGATAGCTGACCCGTCGGGCAAATCAGCCCTCTTGCGGGTTTGCGCCCGGCGGGTTGCCTAGTCCCTTCCAACCGCCGAAGGCGCATCCAAGCCATGCGCCACGCGACGAATTTCTTGAGGGCTTTCAACGTCCGACTCACTGTCCAGTCCTCACCGTGAAAATAATCTTCTTTCGCTTTTCCGGAATCCGTGTTTCCCTCCGCTCATCCCGCCTCGACACGAGGGGCGTTTCGCGATCGTCACGACACGCGAGGTGGGGAGGCGATGGCCGCTGATTGCCGCAGCGCGTCTTGGACGTGCGGACGAACGGCTCCTGGCGGACGTGAAGTCGCAGCGTCCTGACACCCCGAAGCTGGTGTCACGCCGGTGGAGATGATGATCCGCCGGTCACGGGGGCAAGACAGCCGGTCCCCGGGGAGACTGCGTATAAGCGTGAAGACCGTCGCGCGGGGAATGCCGGGATGTCTCGGCTGCACCTGTGGTACCTGACGCCTGCATTTTTTTCCGCAGGCGGGCCATGGGGGCGGCGAGCTCCCGGCATTCCCTGCGCCCTCGTGATTTCAGAGGGGCCATCGACAGGCACAGCCCGGGCGCGATCGCGCCGCGGAGGATGCGGCTGCTCGTCCGCTCGATGCCGTCCCTCACCGTCCGGATCGCGATCGCCGACGATTATCGCACGCGCCGCCACGGCCTAAAGGTTTTGGTTAATTTTGTCCTGCTACGTCTCGCGCATTCTTCTCTGACAGTGGATTCGGGACCCCATGGCTTTCTTCTCCGGCAAGTCGGCTGATCGCACGCATAACCTCCTGATGACGGAGCTGTTCGAACGCCATCGCGACGCCATCCTGGTGATGTCCGACGGCAAGATCATCGCCTGCAACGAGACCGCGGTCCGCTTCGGCGGCTTCCGCAGCAAGCAGGACCTGCTGTCGCGTTCGCCGGCGACCATGGCGCCGGAGTTCCAGCCCAGCGGCAAGCGTTCCGCCGATGTCGTGAAGGAGATGGATGCCAAGGCGAGGCGCGAGGGCCACGCGACGTTCGAGTGGACCACCAAGCGCGCCGACGGCAGCCCGGCGCTGGTGCAGATCACGCTGGTGCCGACCCAGGTCGAGGGCCAGACCTATGTCATCAGCTTCCGCCGCGATCTCTCCGACCTCATTGCCGCGCGCGAGGAGAAGAAGCGCGCGCTCGACCGGATCGCCAAGGATTTCGAGACCTCGGTCGGCGCCATCGCCAATGCGATCTCCGGCGCCTCGCGCGAGGTCGAGACCACGGCCGCCTCGCTGACCACGACCGCGGATCAGGCCGCGCAGCGCGTGGCGCTGGTGGCGTCGGCGTCCAACTCCGCCTCCTCCAACGTGCAGTCGGTGGCCGGCGCCACCGAGGAGCTCTCGACCTCGGTCAGCGAGATCAACCGCCAGGTTGCGACCTCCTCGACCATCGCCGCCGAGGCCGTCGAGGCGTCCTCGCGCACCAACGACCTCGTCAACAGCCTGGCGGACGCTGCGGCCAAGATCGGCGCCGTCACCGACATGATCAACGCGATCGCGAGCCAGACCAACCTGCTGGCGCTGAACGCCACCATCGAGGCCGCCCGCGCCGGCGATGCCGGCCGCGGCTTCGCCGTGGTCGCCTCGGAGGTGAAGAGCCTGTCGAGCCAGACCGCGAAAGCGACCGACGAGATCAGCGCCCACATCAGCGCGATGCAGCGCGCCACCAGCGATACGGTGGCGGCGATCCAGGGCATCGGCGGCACCATCGGCCAGATCAGCGAGATCGCCAAGACCATCGCGACCGCGGTCGACCAGCAGGGCCACGCCACGCAGGAAATCGCGCGCTCGGTCAGCCAGGCCGCCAGCGGCACCCGCGAGGTCGCCACCAACATCGGCTCGGTCAGCCAGACGGTGGAATCGGCCGGCGGCGCCGCGCGGCAGATGCTGGGTGCAGCCGGCCAGCTCGCCAAGCATGCGGACGAGCTGCGCGGCAAGGTGAAGGACTTTTTGACCGCCGTGCAGGCGGCGTAGGTTCGATCGCAGCAGTTGACGCCGGCGATCAGGACGGCTCCGCGACCATGTCGCGGAGCAGCTGTTTGAAGACGTGGATAGGAAGGAACTTGCACGCTGCCGTCTCTGCGGTGAGAGGCACGCGGCCAACCGCGCCCTCCGCTGTCGTCCCGGGCAAGCCGGAGCGGCGCGGAGCGCCGTGGAGGCGCCGACCCGGGACCCATACCCTGCAGCAGATGTGGTGAAACGAGATCGGAGTGGCGCGCGTGCGGCCACACGGCCCTCTGTGGCTATGGGTCCCCGCGTTCGCGGGGACGACAGCGGAGAGTGGAGCGCCGTCAGTAGTTGATCATTGGCGTGATCAAAAAAGCGCTATGTCGACGACACCGCGGGCTTGCGGCCGTAGATCGCGTCGGCGCGCTTCTCGAACGCCGCCGACATGCGCGCGAAGATCGTGTCGAACATCGAGCCCATCAGCATCGCCAGCATGCGGCTCTTGAACTCGTAGGCGATGAAGAACGTCACCTCGCAGGCGCCCTGCTCTGTTGGCTCGAAGCTCCAGCGGTTCTCCAGGCTTGAGAACGGTCCGCTGACATATTCGACCAGGATCTTGCGCCCGGCGCGGTCGAGCGTGACGCGGCTGGTGAAGGTCTCCTTGACCAGCTTGAACGAGACCGTCATGTCGGCGACGACGACCTCGGTGCCGTCAGGCTTCGGATTGCGCTGGCGCACCACCAGCTTCTCGCACAGCGGCACGAACTCCGGATAGCGCTCGACATCGGCGACGAGGTCGAACATCTGGTCGGCCGTGTGCGCGACGCGGCGCTTGTTGGAAAATCTCGGCATCTGGTCTCGATCAGCGCGCGAGCGCGTCGCGCGCGGCCTTCAGTCTGGCGAAATCCTCGCCGGCATGGTGCGAGGAGCGCGTGAGCGGGCTCGCCGACACCATCAGGAAACCCTTGGTGTAGGCGACGGTCTCATAGCCGGAGAATTCCTCCGGCGTGACGAAGCGCATCACGGCGTGATGCTTCCTGGTCGGCTGCAGATACTGGCCGATGGTGAGGAAATCGACCTCGGCCGAACGCAGGTCGTCCATCACCTGCAGCACCTCGTGGCGCTCCTCGCCGAGGCCGACCATGATGCCGGACTTGGTGAAGATGGTGGGATCGATCTCCTTGACCCGCTGCAGCAGCCGGATCGAGTGGAAGTAGCGCGCGCCGGGGCGGACCGAGAGGTAGCGCGACGGCACGGTCTCGAGATTGTGGTTGAAGACGTCGGGCTTGGCCGCGACGACCTGCTCCAGCGCGCCGTCCTTGCGCAGGAAGTCGGGCGTCAGCACCTCGATCGTGGTGGTCGGGCACTTGGCGCGGATGGCGCGGATGGTCGCGGCGATATGGGCGGCGCCGCCGTCGGCGAGATCGTCGCGATCGACCGAGGTGACCACGACATGGGTCAGGCCGAGCTTGAAGGTGGCTTCCGCGACGTGCTCGGGCTCGCCGGCGTCGAGGGCGGCGGGAAGGCCGGTCTTGACGTTGCAGAAGGCGCAGGCCCGCGTGCAGGTGTCGCCCATGATCATGAAGGTGGCGTGCTTCTTGTCCCAGCACTCGCCGATGTTCGGGCAGCCGGCCTCCTCGCATACGGTGACGAGGCCGTTCTCGCGCACGATGTTGCGGGTGTCGGCATAGCCGCGGGTGGTCGGCGCCTTGACCCGGATCCAAGCCGGCTTGGCCGGCGAGATGGAATCCGGCCGGTTCGCCTTCTCGGGGTGGCGGGGGCGCAGCGGCGTGTTCGCGTTGATGTCGACGATGGTGACCATGGGATTCGCACAAACCTCTGTTGCGCCCTAGCTATTCCGTGCCGCGGCGCACCGCAACCGGCTGGCCGAGGATACCAGGGCATGGCAGATATGGGCAGCGCGGAACAGCGCTCACCACGGCGGATTTGCTCGAGAATGGCGCAAAAACCGGCAAAAGCCCCCGGAGTTTCACGGCTCCGGCGCAATGCGGCGGCCAAGCGGCTGACGCGGGCGTTCTTCGCCCGCGAGGTGCTCGCGGTGGCGCCGGAGCTGATCGGGGCGACGTTTCTGGTCGACGGCGTCGGCGGGATCATCGTCGAGGTCGAGGCGTATCACCACACCGAGCCGGCGGCACATTCGTTCCGGGGACCGACACCGCGCAACCAGGTGATGTTCGGCCCGCCCGGCTTCGCCTATGTCTACCGCTCCTACGGCATTCATTGGTGCGTGAACTTCGTCTGCGAGGCCGAGGGCTCGGCCAGCGCTGTGCTGATCCGGGCGATCGAGCCGACGATGGGGATGGAGGAGATGCAGCGGCGGCGTGGGCTCGAGGACGTCCGTGCACTGTGCGCGGGGCCAGGCAAGCTGACGGAGGCGATGGGCATCACGATCGCGCATAATGCGCTTCCGCTCGATGCTCCGCCGATCGAGCTGTTCGCCCGACCTGATGATGTCGAGATCGCCGCCGGCATCCGCATCGGCATCACCAAGGCCGTCGACCTGCCCTGGCGCTTCGGCCTGAAGGGCTCGCGATTCCTGAGCAAGCCGTTTCCTCCGTCATCGCGAGGAGCGTAGGCGACGAAGCGATCCGGGGGCCTCACAGGGACTCTGGATTGCTTCGCTGCGCTCGCAATGACGAAAGAGAGAGCGTCGTGTCAGACGCCCTGCAGCCGCGACAGCGCCTCCTGGAACTTGGCCTTGCGGGCCAGCGCCGCCTCGCGCTTCTCCTTCTCTTCCTCGACGAGCTCCTCCGGTGCGTTGGCGACGAACTTCTCGTTGCCGAGCTTCTTGTCGACGCGCTCGATGTCGGCCTCGGCCTTGGCGATCTCCTTGCCCAGGCGGGTGCGCTCGGCGGCGAAATCGACGACGCCCTTGAGCGGCAGCGCGGCGACCTCGCCGCGCACGACGAGCTGGGCGGAGCCGTCAGGCGCGGCGTCGGCGAAGCTGATGTCGGAGAGCCGCGCGAGGCGCTTGATGACCTCGGTCCAGCGCGGTGCGCGCTCCCTCGTCTCGGCGGAGGCCCCGACCAGCGCGAGCGGCATCAGAGTCGCCGGCGGAATGTTCATCTCGGCGCGGACCGAGCGGATCGCGGTAACGAGATCGACCACCCAGCCGATCTCGGCCTCGGCCGCCTCGTCCTTGAAGCTGGCGGCGTCGAACGAGATCAGCAGCGGCGGCACCAGGGGATCGCCGAAGCTGGCCGCGGACAGCGCGGCGATCTCGGCCACCGTCGGCCTGTCGGTGCGGTGCGGCCAGGGTGACAGGGTCAGCAGACTGTCGCGCTTGGCGGTGGACTCCCACAGCGCCTCGGTGATGAAGGGCATGAAGGGATGCAGGAGCTTGAGGATCTCGTCGCGCGCCCAGGCCACCATCGCGCGGGTCTCGGCCTTGGCGGGCCCGTCCTCGCCGAGCAGGGTCGGCTTGGAGAGCTCGACATACCAGTCGCAATAGACGTCCCAGACGAAACGGTAGATCGCGTTGGCCGCGTCGTTGAAGCGATAGGCCTCGAGCGCCTCGGTGACCTCGCGCGTCGCCGCGGCCGCCTCATGCGCGATCCAGCGGTTCAGGGTCTCCTTCGCGGAGCCCGGGTCGAAGCCCTCGGGCACCGTGCAGCCGTTCATCTCGGCGAAGCGGCTGGCGTTCCAAAGCTTGTTGGCGAACTTGCGGTAGCCGTCGACGCGCTGGGTCGACAGCTTGATGTCGCGGCCTTGGGCTGCCATCGCCGCCAGGGTGAAGCGCAGCGCGTCGGCGCCGTGCTCATCGATCAGCGCCAGGGGATCGATGACGTTGCCCTTCGACTTCGACATCTTGGCGCCCTTCTCGTCGCGGACGAGCGCATGGATGTAGACGGTCGAGAACGGCACCTCCTTCATGAAGTGCAGGCCCATCATCATCATGCGGGCGACCCAGAAGAAGATGATGTCGAAGCCGGTGACCAGCACGTTGGTCGGATAGTAGCGCTTCACCTCCGGTGTGTCGTCGGGCCAGCCGAGCGTGGAGAACGGCCACAGCGCCGAGGAGAACCAGGTGTCGAGCACGTCCTCGTCACGCGTGATGAAGCCTTCGCGCTTGTTGCGGTCGAGCGCCATCTCGCGCCCCTGCTCCGCCGTGATGACCTCCTGCTCGACGTAGTAGCCGATGGCGTGGCCGACGGCCTCCTCCTCGGTTTCGGCGACGAAGACCTTGCCGTCAGGGCCGTACCAGGCGGGAATCTGATGGCCCCACCACAACTGGCGCGAGATGCACCAGGGCTGGATGTTCTCCATCCAGTCGAAATAGGTCTTCTCCCAGTTGCGCGGCACGAACGTCGTCGCGCCCGACCTGACCGCCGCGATCGCCGGCTGCGCCAGGGTCTTGGCGTCGACATACCACTGGTCGGTCAGATAGGGCTCGATCACGACGCCGGAGCGGTCGCCATGCGGCACCATGTGCGTGTTCGGCTCGACCCGCTCGAGGAAGCCGAAGGATTCCAGTCGCTCCAGGATCTTCTTGCGCGCAGCAAAACGCTCGATGCCGTGGAACTCCCTGGCAAACTCCTCGGAGCCCTCGGGAAGGCCGCGCAGATAGTCCTCGTTGTCGACCAGCGCAATGCAGCCTTCGCGATCAAGAATGCTGATCTGCGGCAGGCCGTGGCGGCGGCCGACCTCGAAATCGTTGAAGTCGTGCGCCGGCGTGATCTTGACCGCGCCGGTGCCCTTCTCCGGATCCGAGTAAGTGTCGGCGACGATCGGGATCTCGCGCCCGACCAGCGGCAGGATCACGCGCTTGCCGACCAGGTGCTGATAACGTTCGTCATCCGGATGCACGGCGACCGCGCTGTCGCCCAGCATGGTCTCGGGACGCGTGGTGGCAACGACGATGAAGCTGGTCGGATCCTCCGGGCTGAACGTCTTGCCCTCGATGGGATAGCGCAGGTACCAGAGGTTGCCCTTGACCTCGATCTGCTGGACCTCGAGGTCCGAGATCGCCGTCAGCAGCTTCGGGTCCCAGTTGACCAGCCGCTTGTCCTTGTAGATCAGGCCGGCGCGATGCAGCTCGACGAACACCTTCACGACGGCCTTGGACAGGCCCTCGTCCATGGTGAAGCGCTCGCGGCCCCAGTCGCAGGAGGCGCCGAGACGCTTCAACTGGTTGATGATGGTGCCGCCGCTCTCGTCCTTCCACTGCCAGACGCGCGCGAGGAACTTCTCGCGGCCCATCTCGCGGCGACCGGGCTGCTGGCGCTCCATCAGTTGGCGCTCGACCACCATCTGGGTCGCGATGCCCGCGTGATCCGTGCCTGGCTGCCACAGCACGTCGCGGCCGCGCATGCGCTCGAAACGGCACAGGATGTCCTGCAGCGTGTTGTTGAGCGCGTGCCCCATGTGCAGCGAGCCGGTGACGTTCGGCGGCGGGATCACGATGGTGAAAGGATCGGCATCGCGGCGATCGGGGCGACCGGCGGAGAACGCCCGGGCATCCTCCCAGACCAGGGACATGCGACCTTCGAGATCGGTGGGCTGATAATTCTTATCGATCATGGCATTTCCAGCGGCGTGGGGCCGGCTGTCCAATTCGGGATGTCGCGGAACTCGTCCGGGCCTTTTGTGACATGACCTGAAAAAGCTCACGCAAGCTGTTGGTGCTTGGGCTGTTTTCGGACTGATGTCCGACCGCGGACCGTGCTCCCGGAGGAGCCCTCTCGATCCGTCCGGCAGGGATCAGCTTGACAGGGCTAGAAAGCCGCCGCGGCGCGCCAAGTCAACAGCAGCGGCGAACATTGACGGAAAGGGCCTACCGCCCGCCGCGGCTCGCTCCAGAACGGAATGCGAGTTCGTGCCCCCTCTCGGCGTCAGCGGCCGCGCGAGACGCGCTCGATCTCGGCCTTGACGATGCGCTCCACCAGGGCCGGAAGATTGTCATCCAACCACGATTTCAGCATCGGACGCAGCATCTCCTTGACGAGGTCCTCAAGCGTCCGGGCGTTGTTGCTCAGCACCGTGTTGGCCAGCGCATTGAATGCCGATTCGACGGCGTTGACCGTGGACGGCGCCAGGATCGGCTGCTTCGGCGTGGCCTGCTCGAAAGACGACTCGAAGCTCGCGGCCTTCTGGTTGAGCCGCCCGGACTCGATGAACTCGATATCGTTCTGCGGATCCACCTTTCGGAAGGATGCCGCGGCGGGGGCTGGCGCTGGAGCGGGAGTCGGTGGGGCCACTGCCATGTCGTCCGTCAACTCGAGTACTTCAGGTTCTGGATCCGGCTCGGGTTCGGCCGGCCTGACCTCTGCCGCCGGAGTCGTTTCATCCAAACCCGCCAGCAATGCGTCAATGTCATCCTGACTGTTGGGCGCCGCAGCCGCCGCGGGCGGCGGCGCAGGTGGTGGTGGCGCGGGCTTGGCGGGGGCCGCAGCAGCGATCTTCGAAGGCGGGATGTCGTTCATCACCGGCTTCGCGGCCGGGGCCGCCGGCTTCTCGGCCTTCACCGGCTCCGGCGCGGCAGCCTTGTCCGCCGCCGGCGGCTTGCCCTCGTCGTCGGCAATGATACGCCGGATCGACGCCAGAATCTCCTCCATGGAGGGTTCTTGGACCTTCGCAGGCTGCGTCATTTCCGACTCCAAATCAGCAACGCCGCCCTACGTATCGGCGCGGCGCAAAAGTCCCGGGCGCCGGATCCAAGAGGCTTGGACTTCTCAACGGACATGCCAACTTGTCTCCGGACAAGGCCTGATCGATGCAAAACAACAGAACGATACTGCCCATGTCGGAGACTATTCTTGGAAGAACTTCCGACGCAGTCCGAATCGTTCGGCGGCCATTTTGAGGCTATGTCATGGCAACAAATGAATGCAAGCAACGCCGGCCGCGAACCCGGTGGAGCACGGAGGTCGCCTGTCAAGCGTCGCCCATTCGTCACAACCACAGCATGTGCCACAAAAAAATCCCCCGGCCAAGGACCGAGGGATCAGGGTCGATATTAAGAATGTACTAACGACCATCCGGCGTCCGTACACCCGCCCAGTTATCCCGGACCTGCTGGTAGTGAACGCTGGGATCGTAGGTGGTCGTCGGCAGGTTCAGCACCTGCGGCGACAGCCGACCGACGGTCTGAAGCACCGAGTAGGACGCCACCACACGATCGTGCTGTGCGTTCACCAGCGAGTTCCGCGCATTGACCAGCGCCTGCTGAGCGTTGAGGACATCCAGCGTGGTCCGCTGGCCCGCCTTGGCTTCCTCGCGCACGCCGTTCAAGGCGATCTCGGAGGCCGCCACCTGGGCCTGCGCCGACTGCACCTGAGCCTTGCCCGCGAGCAGCTTGCCCCAGGCAGATACCACGTCGGAGCGAGCCTGATCACGCGTCTGCTCCAGGACCAGACGCTGCTGTGCCAGCGACTCCTTGGACTGCCGGATCAGCGAATATTCCGCCCCTCCGTTGTAGATCGGAACGTTCAGCGAGGCGACAGCCGACGCGCTGAACCCACGATAGGATTGCAGGCTCGACTCATAACCCTGCTGAGCCTGAGCCTGGACGTTTACGGACGGCAGCAGCGCACCTTCCTTGATCTTCGTGTCAAGATACTGGACGTCGATGCCGTACATCGCCGCGGTCACGCTCGGGTTTTCCGTCAGGGCCGTTTCGACCGACTGCTGGAGGCTCGGCGGCAAGTAACGATCAACAGGAGAGCCCGGCGCCAGATTCTGGGGATCGTTGCCGATGATTCGGCGGAAGTTCGAGCGGGTCGCCGTCAGCTGGGCCTCTGCTGTGAGCTGCTGCGTGCGGCCGGCGGCGAGCTGAGCCTCGGATTGCGCGACGTCGGTGCGGGTGACCTCGCCGACGTTGAACCGATCCCGAGTCTGCTTGAGCGTCTGCTCCAGCACTCGCGTGTTGCTGCGCTGGACCTCGACGATCGCCGCATCGCGCAGATAGTCCATATAGATCGTGGCCGCGGCTAGCAGCACCTGCTGCTCGAGAATACGGAGAGCCTCTCGTTGCGCCGAGACGTTCGCCTCGGCCTTGCGCACGCCGTTTGCCGTCTGCTGACCGTTATACAGATTCTGGTTGACCGTCAGGCCGACGCTTCGCGGCCTCTGCACGCCGCTGACGGCCGGCGTCGCGGGTGCCGCTTGCAAATCCGTATACTGAATGCCCGCCGTCGCAGTCAGATTGACCTTCGGCCGATACCCCGAGAGTGCCTGCGGAACGCCTTCGTCGACCGCACGAGCCTGGGCCCGCGACGCGTTCAGTTGCGGGTTGTTCTGATAGGCGCGCACCAGCGCAGCCTCGATCGTGTCGGCCAGCGCAGGCGTCGGGCCTGCACAAGCCATCACGAGGACCACAGCCGCCGCTGCGGTGACGAGCTTCACCCCAAACATCCCTGTTCCATTCATTTGTTACCGGCTCGAACGCCAGAGCCGGGCCGTAACCTGTTGAAGAGACTCCCGCGCACCTCGCACCTTATTCCCCATGCAAGCGCAACGGAACCACCCAAGCCTGGAACCCGTATCGAAAACTGTCAACGTGCAGCATCCAGGCCACACTTCTGATTTAAAACAGAATTTTGCCCGCCCGCAGCCGCGAAGACAACGCACCAAGCCGTACTGCGCGACGGGATGCCGGCAGTTCAGAGGGGTCGCCAAGAACTTCGTCTGACGACTTAAAAAACGAACTCGGGGACCCGTTCGAGGCCGGAAATGACCGGCGCCGCGGCATCGAACAGAACCCTGCTGCCGATATCACCATGCGATCGCGTAAAGATCATGGCGCGGGCGGGTCGCGAGGTGGCGAAGACGCCGACCAGGCGGCCGCCCTCTTTCAATTGACGGCAAAGACCGTCAACAGCGACCTCGGTCGCTCCATTGAGGAGAATCACGTCGAAGCGGCCGTCCGCCGGATCACCCTCCGCAGCCGGCGCGACTCGAATCGTAACCGGGCAGCCATCGACGGCGGCAAGCAGATGCTTGGCGCGACCTTCGACCGCCGAATCGACCTCGGTCGCCGTCACGTTGCCCGCAAGCCGGGCGGCCAACGCAGCGAGATAGCCCGTCGCACATCCGACCACCAGCACGCTGTCGGTCGGCTTGATCTCGGCAGCCTGCAGCAGTTTTCCCGTCAGCATCGGTTTGATCAGATACCGCTTGGTCGAAGCGGATTCGGAGACGTCGAGATCCAGGTCGAGATAGGCCAGCGCCTGCCGATCTGTGGGAACGTAGGCTTCCCGCGGCACGGTCAACAACGCATCCAGCACGCGGTGATCGGTGACGTCGTTGGTCCGGACCTGACCATCGACCATTTTCTGGCGCGCCGTCGCGAATGAAGACATGAGCAGACCTGCAAGCAAAGCGGATGGACCGCGGACGATCTGCGCAATCTTTTGGTACAAGGCCCTCGAAAAGGCAACATGCGGGTTTCAACGGAGCCGCTGGGACACCGCCTGTGAGGACGCCGACCGCCGGCTACTCGATCACCACGGCCAGTCGCCCGAGCAACTGCACGATCTCGTCAATATGTTCAGAATCACCGCGCGTCATCATGTCGGCCAACCGCGTGAGACATTCGTCGTCGCTGAGACGCTCGACCTGGTCGGGAATCAACGAGGGCGCGGAGACTTCTTCAGCGAATGGGATGACGGTGTTTGGCATCTACGACACTCCATGACCGCGGGGGACTGGCCGGTTCCAGCAAACTATCGGGGCCGGTTTGCTCCCCTCCAAGTGAATTTCCTGTCATCGAACTGTGGGCGGCCGCTGCCCAGCAAGCGTTCAAAATCAATCTAACCATATGAAATTTCGGTATTTTATTCCTGAGCCCGCAATCGTCGCAAAGATGCGATTTCGTTCTATGCAAGGCGAAACGGCTTTGTTATACGCAGCCGCATTCGCGAACATTGCTTCGCCTGTTCCTCGGTAGCTCAGCGGTAGAGCATTCGACTGTTAATCGAATGGTCGCTGGTTCGAATCCAGCCCGGGGAGCCATTCTGGCCATGCCGAATGGTTCTTTATCCTCCCAATCCTTCTTTCTTGTGACGCGGGACATCCGCCGATTGGCGGCGAACGTTCGCCGATCTTCACGGTCTTCCCTTGACCGCGCATGGGGCGTCGGGCAAGCGGGGGCACTCCTTCTGCAGTGACGACCAGCGATGCCGATTTCCGATCATCTGAGAGCCGTCCGCAGCAAGATCGGCCATGATCTGTTGGCGACCACGGCGGTTTCCATCTCCGTGTTCGACGACCAGGGCCGCATTCTGCTCGGGCGCGACGCGGAGACGGGCCTCTGGACGTTGCCCGGCGGCGCCATCGATCCGAACGAGCATCCGGCCGACGCCGCCACCCGCGAATGCTTTGAGGAGACCGGCCTCGTGGTCCGCCCGAAACGTCTGCTCGGGGTGTTCGGCGGCCCGGAGTTCCTCATCCGCTATCCCAACGGTGATCTGACCTACTATACGGTCATCGCCTTCGAAGCCGTCATCGAAGGCGGCGCGCTTGCGCCTGACGGCGAGGAGATCGCGAGCCTCCGATTCGTCGATCGTGGGGAATGGGACCAGCTCCCGGTGTCGCCATCGAGCCGGATCATCTCGCGTCAGGCGCTCCAGCACGACCCGGTCCCCTACTTCGCTGCCGCGAGCTGGCGGCCCGAGAGCTGAACCGGACTCGAGTCCTTGGATCCTGTCGCCGCAATTCTCATGCTGATGGCCGGTCTGCTTCATGCGAGCTGGCATGCCATCGTCAATACCGGCAGCAGCCTCTCCCTTCTGGCTGGCATGGGTCTGGTGAGCAGCGCCCTGATCCTGCCCTTCATGTTTCTCGTTCCCGTTCCGGCGCTCTCGACCTGGCCGCTCATCGTGGCCTCGCTGGTCTTGCACGCGGGCTACAAGGCGAGCCTCGCAATGGCCTACCGTTCAGCCGAGCTTGGACGTACCTACCCGATCGCGCGTGGCACCGTTCCGCTGTTCGCAACGCTGTTTGTCTCGCTGGGTCTGCAGCAACTGCCACGGAGCGGGCAGTTGATCGGAATCGCCGTCATCGTCCTCGGAATCACCGGCCTGGCACGCGACCGCATCCACGGTCCGATCGACCGCCGCGCGTTCTGGGCTGCGGTCTGCGCCGCCGCACTGGTCGCCGGCTATTCGGTCGTCGATGCGGCAGGCACTCGGCAGACCGAAGGCTGGGCTTCGTTTACGGTCTGGATGATCGTGCTCGACAGTGTCGTGTTCTTTCTTGTCGCAATGATGTTGCGAGGACCTGCGCTGGTGTTGGAGATCCGAGACGCCCGGACTCCGGTGCTGATCGCAGGCACCCTGGGGCTGACGTCATTCGTGGTATTCCTTTGGGCCTTGAGCCGCAATCCGATCGCCAATGTGGTCGCGTTTCGCGAATGCAGCGTCCTGTTTGCGACGCTGATCGGCGTACTGTTCCTGAAAGAGCGTGCAACGCCGCAACGGCTTTGCTGCGCGGCGCTGATCGCCGTCGGGCTGGTCATCGTCGCCTTGCTCAAGCCGGATTGAGATTCGTCAAACAGCCGGAGCCATCGACCCGGACATCATAGTTCCATCTTCATCGCATGATGCACAACAGAAGATCTGCCTGCGGTCCGGACAGGGAAGTTCCGTAAAACTCCTGGTTGCAGAATCGCAGCAACTAATTCAGTGTTAACTACTTTGCCATTTTTGAGCCTCAGCCTATTGTCCTTGTAGCGTGAGAGTCCTTCAGTCCCGCTGATACTGAGGTGGCCCATGCCTACTGTCCTCATTATTGACGATGATTGTGCCACGCGCGCTGCGCTGGAAACATTATTGAAGAAGAAGCGGTTCTGCGTGTTTCTCGCGCCGGATGGTCCGACCGGCATTCGATTGATCGGCAGCGTGTCCTTCGATGCCGTCGTGATCGACATGTTCATGCCGGGCATGGACGGCATCGCAACCATTCGCGAGCTCATCAAGCTCGATCCCACGGTCCCGTTCATCGCAATCTCCGGCTACGCGTTCACCGATAAGAAACTGGGAGCTCCAGACTTCCTCGGTATGGCAATCAAGCTCGGAGCAACGGCAGCGTTGCAGAAGCCGTTCGACATCCTCGATCTGCTCGAAGCGGTCGATCGTGCGATCGAGGTGCGGCAACGACTTCTGACCGAGGCGCGGCGCGTGGCTCCTCATCCACGTCTGTCAGGAAGGGCTCATGATGAACATCCTGGTCGTTGATGACGAAGTCGGCGTTTGCTGTGTCATCCAGCATCTTCTGGTTCGCGAGGGCTACGCGGTCACGGCCGTCACCGACGGTCGGCTGGCCATGGATGCCGTGTCCCGCGACGATTTCGCTGCGGCCCTGATCGATCTCAACCTGGCCGACATGGACGGCAACGACGTCATCCGGGCTGCGCGCGCGGCCCGGCCCACGATGCCGATCGTGATGATGTCGGGCATGGTGCTCGAGTCAGGACAGGGGGCGCCTGACTTGCTCTCCCCCTCGCCCAAAGTGGTCGGCCTTCATCGTTTGGCGAAGCCGTTCAAGCCGAAAGACCTGTCGCAGCTGATGCGTGACATTCTGGCGCAGGACACCGAGCTTCTCGCCGTGGCGGTCTGACTGCCAGCGATTCTGCTGCTTGCGTCGAGCCGGGCGTTTGGAGCGGGTCGCCTCTCTGGTCTTTGCCGGCAAGGCAGCCTGCGACGTGCGGCAGACGTTCTGGATCTCTTGCTCACGGTCGGCTACGGGCGGACTCGTGATCGCTGCAGGGCATCACCTGCCGCACGGGCAGACGGGTCGACGGACGACGAGAAGCCTTGGGATGTGAGCCCGTTCACACTGGAACGGCGCGGACCGCGGTATCTTTTGGAACGAAGGGCACCGGTAACCAATTAGGTCCTTCGTGCCCGATCGTTAGAATTTGAGCGATCCGCTCAATTTGAACAAAGTGGAATTTTGCCATCGTGGCTCGCAGTTTGTGCGAGGGCGAGATGAGCGAAGCCGAATACGAGTTGTTGATGGATGTTGTGAGAACCGCTATTGCGCCCGAGACCGAGACCGATTCCATGGCCCGCTTGTTCGCGATTCTGCATCTCCCCACGGCAGCCAACGACAACCAGGGCGCCTGGCCGCTGATCCCGTTTCCGGACGGCTGGTTCGCGGCCTGCTGACGCGCGATCTTCGGTCGTCATGCAAGCCAGTGGATCGGCACGTCTTTGCCGGAACACTGCTGCGGTCTTCATTTTCTGAGATGGCGACGGCGGAGGCCGCCGCCCCTCAGATCGCCGGCGCTACTTCTTGACTGCGAACACCCAGACGACGCCGCCTTGCGGGACGTTGTCCTCCAGACCGATGTTGCCTTTCGAGAGCGCATCCTGGATGCGTTGCGCATCGACGCCCCAGCCGGACTGCACGGCGATGTACTGCGTGCCATCGACCTCATAGGCGACGGGCATGCCCATGATCCCCGAGTTCGTCTTCTGCTCCCACAGCAGCTCGCCGGTCTTGGCATGGAACGCCCGGAACATCCGGTCGTTGGTGCCGCCGACCAGAACGAGATCGCCCGCCGTCGCGGTCACCGACCCGAACAGCTGGGATTTCGGGAAATTGTGCGACCACACCTTCTTGCCTGTCGCGGGATCCCAGGCCTGCAGCTCCCCGAAATGGTCGGCACCGGGCCGCACCGTGAGCCCGATGTCCTCGGCCTTGGTGCCGAGCCAGAGCTGGCCGGGAACGAGCGGCAGCTTTTCCCCGGTGAAGCCGCCGCAGAAATTCTCGTTCGCCGGCACGTAGACGAAGCGCGTCTTCTGGCTGTAGGCCGCGGACGGCCAGTCCTTGCCGCCCCACAACGAGGGACAGAAGTCGACACGCTTGCCGAGCGTCGGCTTGTGCGCGGGATCAACGATCGGCCGTCCCGTCTCGGGCTCGATGCCCTTCCAGACATCGGTGTGGACGAAGTTCCAGCCATTGACGTAGTTGATGCGCTCCGGCGTGCGCTCGAGCACCCAGAAGATGGCGTCGCGTCCGGGATGGATCAGGCTCTTGAAGCTGCGGCCGTCGCGCTGCAGGTCGACCAGCATCGGCGCATCGACCTCGTCCCAGTCCCACGAGTCGTTCTGGTGATACTGGAAATGCGTCTTGATCTTTCCGGTCGCAGGATCCAGCGCGATCACCGAGCTGGTGTAGAGATTGTCGCCGGGGTGCAGGCCCCCTGGCCAGGGCGCGGCGTTGCCGACGCCCCAATACACCGTCTTGGTGTCCTTGTCGTAGGTGCCGGTCATCCAGGCCGAGCCGCCGCCGTTCTTCCAGTCGTCGCCGCTCCAGGTGTCATGCCCGGGCTCGCCTTCGGCCGGGATCGTGAAGGTGCGCCAAAGCTCCTTGCCGTCCTCGGCGTCATAAGCGGCAACGTAGCCGCGGACGCCGAACTCGCCGCCGGAGCCGCCGACCATCACCTTGCCGTCGACGATCAGCGGCATCAGCGTGAGATATTGTCCCTTCCTGTAGTCCTGGACCTTCTTGTCCCACAGCACCTTGCCGGTCTTGGCGTCGAGCGCGACCAGATGATCGTCCGTCGTGGCGAGGTAGAGCTTGTCCTGCCAGAGGCCGACGCCACGATTGGTCGGATGCAGCTGGAACAGATCCTCGGGGAGCTCGCGCTTGTAGCGCCAGTACTGATCGCCGGTCTTGGCATTCAGCGCGATGACCTGCCCCATCGGCGTCGTGATGAACATGACGCCGTTGTTGACCAGCGGCGGCGCTTCGTGCCCCTCGACCACGCCGGTGGCAAAGGTCCAGACCGGCACCATGTCCTTGACGTTCGCGGTGTTGATCTGGTCGAGCGGACTATACCCCTGGCCATCATAGGTGCGGCGGTAGAGCATCCAGTTGTCCGGTTCGGGATTTTCGAGCCGCGCGGGCGTGACGGGACTATAGTTGTCGATCGGGCCGGCCACGGCTGCCGGTGCGGCGAGACAGGTGAACGCCACGGTGCTCGATAGCAGCCATTGCTTGATCGCGGTGGACGTGATGGACATGGACAAACCTCCCCTGCTTCGTTTTTCGATTCACTTGTTGTCGTGACGGGTGTCGAGACGACGCGAGTTCCGATAGGGACATGGGATCTCATCAGCCCTGTTGGCCACCTACCTTCCCAATGAAGGGCCCGGCGATCAGGAGCGTGCCGTCCTTGATCGCGAGGGGAAGCGCGGCAAGCCGCCGCGGCGCGGGGCCGAACACGACCTGCGCCCCGCGCCTCGGGTCGTACTCGGAATTGTGGCACATGCATTTGAAGACATCGTCGTTGCCCTCGGTCGCCTTGATCCAGGCCGTGACCGGGCATCCCGCATGCGAGCAGATGGCCGAGTAGGCCACGATGCCTTCGGCCGCGCGCTGACGCGTGTCGTCGTCGAGTTCGTTTGGATCGAGCCTGACGAGCACCACCTCGTTCAATCGCGATCCGTCACGCACGATCGCATTCGCTGGATCCTTCGGCCACGCGTGAACCGGTGGCTCGCCGAGCTTCAAGTCGTCAGGCGTGATCGTCTGCCCTTCGCGCTCCCCTTCCGAGAACACGATCAGGTCGCCTTTCTGCGGCCGCTTCTCCTTGCGAGGATCATCGTCGTCGGCCGCTGCGCCGGCGACTGTTGCGCATGCGGCAAGCGTGCCGAAAACCACCGAGCGGCGTGTCGGGTGATCATCCATGACAGATCTTTGCGTGTGAAGTTGTGTGCGTGAGTCGTGGGAATGCTGCTCTAAAGTCCGGCGTCCCGCAGCGCACCCTGACATAGAACAATTAGAACAACACAACCTGACGAAATCAAGGCGCGTTGCGCGATTTCGCCGCGATGTTTTCAACTATCGTCGCTGCTGCGCGTCATTGCCGATGCAACAGTTCGGCGAAAGCTGCTGGTGATCGGCAGCGACGGTGTCGCCAGCTCCGTCTGCAATTTTCGACCACGCGAGATGTGGACCAGGGTCGGGATGAGAGCGGCGCGACAACACCCCTACGCGCTGCCGAGCCCGATGCCGACCAGTTCGAAACGCGGCTCGGCGGATCGAACGTCCGGCCGGCTGAGGGCCCGGATCGATGGAGTCGGCTTCGCGACGAGAGTGGTTGCCTAAGCGACCGATTGCCTATATTGCTCCGCCCACAGGGGCCACGTGGCGGAGTGGTTACGCAGCGGTCTGCAAAACCGTTTACACCAGTTCAATTCTGGTCGTGGCCTCCACTCAATCAAGATCAAGCGGGTTGGACCACCCATTGGCCGCGGCCGGCGCTAGATGGGCAGATCGTCGATGCCGCCAGGATAGCTGACCTGCGCGCGCGGCCAGGTCAGAATTGCCCCTCGTTCACCGGCCGAGACGCCGCCCCGATCCGAGCCGGACCTGCCGGCCAGCCGGGGCGCGTAATCCCTGAACTGCACCACATTGGATTTTTCTGCTTCCTGCATGGCTCTGATCCTCGTTCCATGCTGCGATGCAAGAAGCGTACCCCCGGTTCCTAAACCCGGCGTTTACGGCCGCGCCAATCCGGCTTGCGGGCCTTTGGGCGGGGCGTGAGCTCCGGTTGCTCTTTTTCCACCTCCCGATACCGCGCCAGCATGCGCTCGAAGCTGGCGTCGAGGGTCGTGGCGATCTCCGGCCGGCGTTCCAGCGCGGCCATCAGCATCCCCGCCGCCTCGATGGTCGACAGCCCGTCGCGGCGCGGCTCGCGGCGCAGCCGGCCGTAGCGCGACGGCTGCCGCGGCCCGAGGATCACGCGCTGGCACTTCAGCATCCACGGATTGCGCCACCACAGCGCCTTGGCCTGGCTCCAGGTGCCGTCGAGCAGGATCACGCCCTCGATCGACTTGAGGATGGCGCGCTGGTTGTCGGCCACCTCGCCCTTGCGGGTCAGCGCGACCACCTCGGTCTCAGGATCGAGCTCGGCCGCCTTGGCCGAGCCGAGATAGAGAATGGCCCAGCGCGCGGGATCGGCAACCGGCCGTCCCAGCGCCCTGGCGAGGCTCGGCCAGGACAGCCCGACCTTGACCACCGCGTTCTTGAAATGCTGGGCGGCGAGCCGCGCGGTGCCGAGCGCGCGGTCCTGCTCCTGCGGGTGCTGCAGGATCAGGAGCCCCAGCCGGCTTTCCAGCGGCGTGACGCTGTCGCAGATGCACAGCGGCAGCGGCTTCTGGCAGCGCGGGCAGTCGGGTGGCGCCTCGGTGGCAAGCGGCGGATGGTTGTGTGTCTCTGGCATGCCGCGCCTATACGCGCCGCTGAACGTCGCGACAACGGCTCATTCGGCAGGAGCTGCGAGCGGCTCCGGCGCCGAGCGGCGGCGCAGCCGGTCGATCAGCAGATAGATCACCGGCGTGGTGTAGAGGGTGAGGATCTGCGACACCAGCAGCCCGCCGATGATGGTGATGCCGAGCGGGCGGCGCAGCTCGGTGCCGGGACCGGTCGCGATCACCAGAGGCAGGCCGGCGAACAGCGCGGCGAGGGTCGTCATCAGGATCGGGCGGAATCGCACCCGGCAGGCCTCGAAGATCGCATCGGCCGATGACATGCCGCGCTGCCGCTCGGCTTCCAGCGCGAAATCGACCAGCATGATGCCGTTCTTCTTGACGATCCCGATCAGCAGGATGATGCCGACGAAGGCGATCACCGTCAGCGGCGTGTTGGTAACCTGCAAGGCGAGCAGCGCGCCGAGCCCGGCCGACGGCAAGGTCGAGATGATCGTCAGCGGATGCGCCAGGCTCTCATAGAGCACGCCGAGCACGATATACATCGCGGCCAGGGCGAACAGGATCAAGAGAGGCTGGCGGCCGCTGCTCTTGTTGAAGTCCCCGGCATTGCCGTCGAAGCTGCCGCGGATGCCCTCCGGCATGTGCAGCTCGTCGACGGCGCGCTGGATGTTGGCGGTCGCGGTCTGCAAGGGCACGTCCGGCAGCAGGTTGAACGAGACGGTGGTCGAAGGGAACGATTGTGAATGATACACCGCCAGCGGTGACAGGCCGCGCTCGGCCTTGACCAGCGCCGACAACGGCACCTGCGCGTCCCCTGCCCCGGCCACATAGATGCGGTCGAGATTGGAGGGATCGGTCTGGAACTTCGGGTCGATCTCCAGCACGACCATGTACTGGTTGCGCTGGCTGTAGACGATCGAGATCTGGCGTTGCGCGAAGGCGTTGTTGAGCGCGTTGTCGATATCCTGGACGCGGACGCCGAGGCTCGCCGCCGTTTGTCGGTCGATCCGCAGCGCGAGCTGCAGGCCACCGGGATCGCGGTCGCTGGAAATGTCGGTGATGCCGTCGACCGTCTCCAGGCGCTTGGCGACAATCGGCGCCCATTTCTGCAGAAGGTCGAGATCGGGGCTGCTCAACGTGTACTGGTAGTCGGAATCGCTCTGGCGGCCGCCGGTGCGCACGTCCTGCGCGGCGAACATGAAGAGCCGAATGCCGGGGACCATCGCGAGGCTCCGCCTGAGGCGGTTGATCACGAGCTCAGTCGAGACGCCCTCGCGCTCCGCCGGGGGCTTGAGGTTGATGAACATGGTGCCGCGGTTGGACGTCGCGCCGCCCGGCCCGCCGCCACCCCCGACCGTCGAGCCGATGCCGGCCACGGCGGGATCGGCCATCACGATGTCGGCAAGCCGCTGCTGCAGGCCCAGCATGGACTGGAACGAAATGTCGGCCGAGGCGCGCGTCGCACCGATGACGAAGCCGGAATCGTCGGTCGGGAAGTAGCCCTTGGGCACCTTGATGTAGAGCGTCACTGTGAGCGCGATGGTGGCGAAGAACACGATCAGGGTGAGAAACGGATAAACCAGCACGCCGCGCAGCGTCCAGGCATAGAAGCGGACCATGCCGGACAGCGCGCCTTCGACGATACGGTCGAACCAGGTGGCACGATCGGACAGCGTCTCCTTGATGTAATGCGCGCAGATCATCGGCGTCACCGTCAGCGATACCAATGTCGACACGACGATCGCAAAGGTCAGCGTCAGCGAGAACTCACGCAGGAGACGGCCGACGACGCCGTCCATGAAGATCAAGGGCACGAAGGCTGCAATCAGAGAAAGGCTGATCGACAACACGGTAAAGCCGATCTGGCGGGCGCCATCGAGCGCGGCGCGCATCGGCGACAGGCCATGCTCGAGATTGCGGTACATGTTCTCGATCATGACGATGGCGTCGTCGACGACGAAGCCGACGGAGATCGCGAGCGCCATCAGTGACAGATTGTCGATCGAGAAGCCTGCGAGCCACATCGCCGCGCAGGTACCGGCAAGCGCCAGCGGCACCGAGACGCCGGCCGCGACCGTCGGCACCAGACGGCGAAGGAACAGGAACACGACGATCATCACCAGCACGGCGGTCGCGAGCAAGGTCCACTGCATGTCATCGACCGAGGCGCGAATGGTCCCGGTGCGGTCGACCAGCGTGGAGATCTCGATCCCCGCCGGCAGCCATTGCTTGAGCTCCGGGATCAGCGCCTTCACCCGGTCGACCGTCTCGATCACGTTGGCATCGCCCTGCTTGGCGATCTGGATCAGCACCGCCGGCTGCTTGTTGAACCAGGCGATCGAACGCACGTTGCGCACGGAATCCTCGACGTCGGCGACATCCGACAGCCGTACGAAGCTGCCATTGCTGCTCTTGATCAGGATGTCGCGGAATTCGGCCGCGCTGCGCATCTGCCGGTTGATGGCGATGGTCTCGCTCTGGCGGCCGCCCTCGAAGATGCCGACAGGCCCGATCGGATTGGCATTGATGATCGCCGTCCGGACATCGTCGGTCGAGATGCCGGCATTGGCGAGCGAGACCGGATTGAGCGCGATGCGCACGGCGGGTTGATCGGCGCCGCTGACCGTGACGTTACCGACGCCGGGTACCTGGAACAGCCGCTGCGCGAGCACGGTGTCGGCGACGTCATACATCGCGCTCGTCGTCATCGTCTTCGAGGTCAGCGCCAGAACGAATACGGGAGCCGCGGCCGTGTTCGCCTTGCGGAACCGCGGCAGCGCCGGAAGGTCGCTCGGAAGGTCCGACAGCGAGGCATTGATGGCCGCCTGCACGTCGCGCGCGGCCTTGTCGATGTCGCGGCCGATCGAGAATTGGATCTGGATGTTGGTGGTGCCGAGCGAGCTCGTCGAGGTGATCTGGTTGACGCCCGCGATCTCGCCGAGTCGCCGCTCCAGCGGCGCCGCGACCGTCCCCGCCATGACGGACGGGTCCGCGCCCGGGCGCGACGCGCTGACGAAGATCGCCGGGAAATCGACGTTCGGCACCGGCGCGACCGGAAGGAAGATGTAGGCGACGATCCCGACCAGGAACAGGCCGATCGAGAGCAGTGTGGTGCCGACCGGCCGGCGAATGAACGGCTCGGAGATCGAGGCCATCACTGGACGCCTTCGGTCGCACCTGCAATCGGCGGCGACGGCAGGTTCGGCGCCGGCGGCAGCGCGCGCTCGAAGCGACGATTGATGCGGTCGAGCGCGAGATAGATGACCGGCGTCGTGTACAGGGTCAGCAATTGGCTGAGCAGCAGGCCGCCGATGATGGAGATGCCGAGCGGAAAGCGCAGCTCCGAGCCGGTGCCGCTCTCGATCGCCAGCGGCAGCGCACCGAACAGCGCGGCCAGGGTCGTCATCATGATCGGGCGGAAGCGCAGGAGACACGCTTGCACGATCGCGTCGTAAGGCGTGCGGTTCTCGTGACGCTCCGCCTCGAGCGCGAAGTCGATCATCATGATCGCGTTCTTCTTGACGATGCCCATCAGGAGGATGATGCCGATCAAGCCGATGACCGAGAGATCCTGGCCGAACAGCATCAGGGCCAGGATGGCGCCGACGCCCGCCGACGGCAAGGTCGACAGGATCGTGATCGGATGGATGTAGCTCTCATAGAGCACGCCGAGCACGATGTAGATCGTGACCACGGCCGCCAGCAGCAGCCAGGGCTGGCCGGCCAGCGACTTGGCGAATTCGGCGGCATCACCCGAGTACACGCCGATGATGCTGCCGGGCATGCCGATGCGGTTCTCGGTCGCATGGAGCGCGTCGACCGCCTCGCTCAGGGCCACGCCGGGCGCGAGATTGAAGCTCAGCGACACCGCCGGAAACTGCGCCTGGTGCGAGATTGCCAGCGGCGCGGTGGTGCGCTTCAGGCTTGCCACCGCCGAGAGCGGCACTTGGCCGCCGGCGCCAGGCAGATAGAGCTTCGACAGGATCGAGGGATCGCGCTGATACATCGGCAGCGCCTCCAGCACGACGCGGTACTGGTTGGCCTGGCCATAGATCGTCGAGATCTGCCGCTGCGCAAAGGCGTCATTGAGCGTGTCGGTGACGCCCTGCAGACTGACGCCGAGCTGGCCGGCGCGCTGACGGTCGATGGTCAGCTCCGCGCGCAGGCCGCCCTCCTGGGCTTCGGAGGAGACGTCGCGGAACAGAGGGTCGCGACGCATTTCTCCGACAAGCTGCCTCGCCCATTTCGACACCTCGGCGGCATCGGCACCGGTCAGCGTGTACTGATACTGCGAACGGCTCGCCTGGGTCGAGATCTGCACGTCCTGGACCGGCTGGAAGTACACGGTCATGCCGGGAACGCCCGAGGTTTTCTGCTTCAGCCGGTCGATCACCTCGGCGACGCCATCCTGCCGGTCGCCGAGCGGCTTCAAGGTCATGACGAGACGGCCGACATTGGTGGTCGGGTTGACCGATCCGGCGCCGATCACCGAGACGACGCCGACGACGTCGGGATCGGCCCGGATCGCGGCGGCGACATCCGCCTGGCGCTTCTTCATTTCGGCGAACGACACGTCAGGGCCGGCTTCGGTCACCGCCGTGATCGAGCCGGTATCCTGCAGCGGCAGGAAGCCCTTGGGCGCGACGACGTAGAGCGCCAAGGTCGCCGCCAAGGTCGCGAAGGTCACGACGAGCGTCTCGGTCTGGCGGTCGAGCACCCAGAGCAGGCTGCGGTGATAGACCGCCACCGTGCGGTCGATGAAGCGGCTGATGGCGTTCAGTCCCGGCAGCACCCATTCCTCGCTGGCATGCTTCAACAGCCGCGAGCACATCATCGGCGTCAAGGTCAGCGAGACCACCGCCGACGTCACCACTGCGATCGTCAAGGTCAAAGCGAACTCGCGGAACATGCGGCCGACAAGCCCCGACATGAACAGCAGCGGAATGAACACCGCGATCAGCGACACGGTCAGCGAGATCACGGTGAAGCCGATCTCGCGCGCGCCGCGCAGCGAGGCGTTCATCGCGCTCTCGCCATTCTCCATGTGGCGCACGATGTTCTCGATCATCACGATGGCGTCGTCGACGACGAAGCCGGTGCCGATGGTGAGTGCCATCAGCGAGAGATTGTCGAGACTGAAGCCGGCAAAGTACATCACGCCGAAGCTCGTGATCAGCGAAAGCGGCAGCGCGACGCCGGCGATGATCGTGGCGCGCAGCGAGCGCAGAAACAGCAGCACGACCAGCGTCACCAGCACCACGCTGAGCACCAGCGTGAACTGCACGTCGTGCACCGAGGCGCGGATGGTCACGGTGCGATCGCTGACGATGGCGAGCTTCACGCCGGCGGGAAGCGTGCGCTGCAGCTTCGGGATCTCGGCACGGATCTGCTTGACGACCTCGATGACGTTGGCACCCGGCTGGCGCTGGATGTCGAGGATGACCGCAGGGACACCCTGGTACCAGCCGCCGGTCCGATCGTTCTCCAAACCATCGATAATCGTCGCGACATCGCCGATCGTGACCGGCGAGCCGTTGCGGTAGGCAATGATGATCGGCTTGTAGGCGTCGGCGGCCGCGATCTGGTCGTTGGCCGTGATCAGATAGGCCTGCTGCGCCCCGTCGAGCGATCCCTTGGGACCGGAGACGTTGGCGCCTGCGATGGCGGCGCGCAGGTCCTCCATCGAGATGCCATAGGCGGCGAGCCGCGCCAGGTCGGCCTGCACGCGCACCGCGGGCTTGAGTCCGCCGAGCACCGAGACACGGCCGACGCCCGAGACCTGGCTCAGCCGCTGGGCCATGATCGTGTCCGCCATGTCGCTCATCGCGCGCAGGGAGATCGTGTCCGAGGTCAGCGCGAGCGTCATGACCGGTGCGTCGGCCGGATTGACCTTGGCATAGGTCGGCGGATAGGGCAGCGACTTCGGCAAGACGCCGGCGGCGGCATTGATCGCCGCCTGGACGTCCTGCGTGGCGCCATCGATGTCGCGTCCGAGATCGAACTGCAACGAGATCTGGCTGACGCCGAACGAGCTCGTCGAGTTCATCGCCGAGAGCGACGGGATCTGCCCAAGCTGGCGCTCCAGCGGCGCCGTGATCAGCGAGGCGATCACATCCGGGCTGGCGCCCGGCAGTTGCGTCGTCACCTGGACGGTCGGGAAGTCGACCTGCGGCAGCGCCGAGACCGGCAGCGCGAGATAGCCGAGCAGGCCGCCGATCAGCAGCGCGACGCCGAGCAGCGAGGTCGCGATAGGACGGCGGATGAAGGGTTCGGAGACGCTCATCGCGACTGCTCGTCACTCTTGCGGTCGCGTCATGGCTGCGCCTTCGCGCCGCGACCTGCCTCACTCCCTCCCTGGGGCGCTGCACCGGCATCGGTCTGGCCCGCGGCCTGAGGTCTGCGACGCCGCTCGCCGTCCTTCGGCGCGCCGTTAGGCGGCGCTCCGCCCTCCTTCGCCTGGTCCTTGCCTTGATCCTTTGCTTGCGGATTGCGGCCGCGTTTGCGAGGCGCCAGATCGGCCTGCGGCGTCTGCTCGGCGCGCCCGACCACCACTTTGACGCCCTCGGCGAGGTTGGCAAAACCTGTCGTCACCACACGGTCCGAGGGGCTCAAGCCGCTCGCGATCACGGCCTCGCTCTCATTCTGCTGCACGACCGCCACCGGATGCGCGGAGACGATGTCGCCCTCGCCAATCACGTAGCTGAACGTACCTGCCGGCCCGCGCTGTACTGCCGACGTCGGCACCGTGATCGCCTGCGACAGGGTCTCGACCTTGAGCCGGACATTGACGAACTGTCCTGGCCAGAGCTGGAATTTACCGTTGGGGAATTCGGCTTTCAGCTTCAGCGTGCCCGTCGTCTGATCGACCTGGTTGTCGATGCCCCGCAACGTGCCGGTGTCGATGACGGTGACGCCGTCATTGCCGAACACGTCGACGGCGAGCGGTCCGTTGGCGGCGGCCGCATTGACGCGCATGATTTGCTGTTGGGGCAGGCTGAACTGAACCGCAATCGGCTGCAGCTGCGTGATGACGACGAGGCCGGTCGCGTCAGAGGCATGAACGACGTTGCCCTGGTCGACCTGGCGCAGACCGGCGCGGCCGGAGAGCGGCGCCACGATCTTGGTGTAGCTCAAGGTCGTCGCCGCGTTGTCGATCGCGGCCTGATCCGCCTTGATCAGCGCCTGCTGCTGCGCCACCACCGCGCGCTGCGTGTCGGCCTGCTGCTTGGTGCCGGCATTGCTGGCGGCGAGCTGCTCGTAGCGGGCGAGGTCGAGCTTCTGGTTGGCGAGCTGCGCCTCGTCCTGCGCCTTCTTGGCGACGGCCTGGTCGTATTGCGCCTGATAGATCGCCGGATCGATCTCGGCGAGCACGTCGCCCTTCTTGACGTCCTGCCCTTCGACGAAATTGACCGCGATCAGCTTGCCGTCGACCTGGGAGCGAACCGTGACGGTATTGAGCGCGCGGACCGAGCCGACGCCGTCGAGATAGACCGGCACGTCCTTGATGGCAGGCGAGGCGGCCAGGACCGGAACGGGAAGGTCGGGCCGCGCGAAGCGGTTATTGGTCTGCTGCTTCTGCTGCATCGCCGACCAGCCGATATAGCCGAGGCCGCCCAGGATCAGCAGCGTGATCGTGATCGACACCAGCCGCCGCGCCACGCTGGACCGCGCGCGCTTCACTGCTCCCTTCTCGTCCGGTTTAAAGAGCATCGGCCGACTTCTCCATGCGCGGCTCCCAGCCGCCGCCGAGCGCCTGATAGAGGCTCACGAACGCCTGCAGGCGCGCCAGTTGCGCCTGCCATAGCGCGTCCTCGGCCTGGAACAGCGTCAATTGCGTATTCAAGACTGTCACGATGTCGGCAGTTCCCGCGCGCAGTTGCTGCTCGGACAATTCGAACGCACGACGCGAGGCGGTAACGACCTGGCGCTGCAGTTGAAGCCTGATCGTGGTCTGCTTGATCGAGAACAGCGCATTGTCGACGTCGGTGAAGGCCTGGATTACGGTCTTGCGGTAGGTCTGCAGCAGCTCATCCTGGCGCGCTTTGGCATTCTCGAAATTGCCGAGAATCCGGCCGCCGTCGAAGATCGGCTGGGTCAGGCTGCCGGCGAGGCTGAAGAACGCCGCATGCGGCTGAAACAGCGAGGTCAGCGCTGCACTTTGATAGCCTCCGTTTCCGGTCAACTGGATGCTCGGAAAGAATTGCGCCCGTGCGCTGCCGACATTGGCGGTGGCTGACGCCAATTGGGCCTCCTGCCGGCGGATGTCGGGACGCTGCGTCAGGATCTCCGACGGCAGACCAGGCGTGACCCGCGGAGTCCTGATCTGGTCGAGCGAGCCGCCAATGACCCGAATGCCTTCGGGCGATCGCGCGACCAGCACAGCCAGGGCATTGACGTTCTGATCGAGCGTTTGGCGCAGCGGCGGCACCGCCGCCTTCTGATTGGCGAGCACGCTCTCCTGCTGCGCGACGTCAAGATCATTGCCGGTGCCGGCCTTCTGCCGCTCGCGGATGGCATCGAGCACACGCGTGGCGCTGGCGATGTTGCGCTCCGCCGTCCGAATCCGATCCTGGGCGGCCAGCACCTGGAAATAGGCATTGGCGACGGTGGCGAGCGTCGTCAGCTGCGTGACGTCGCGGTCGAAGCGGTTGGCCAATGCGGTCTCCTCGGCCGCCTGCAGCGCGTCGCGATTCTGGCCGAAAAAGTCGAGCTGGTAGCTCGCAGAGAGCGAGGCCTGGTAATTGACGACCTCGCGGCCGCCATTCGTGAGCCCGCTGGAGCTCGACCCGGACGTGCGCGAATAGGTCTCCTGCCCCGTGCTCGACAGGCTCGGCAGCAGCGCCGCGCCGGCCTGCCGCGCCAGCGCATCGGCCTGCCTGAACCTGGCCACAGCAGCGGCTATATCGAGGTTGACGGTCTGCGCCTCCTCCATCAGCTGGGTCAGCTCGCGTGATCCGAAGCCGCGCCACCAATCGAGCGGCGGTGGCGCCGCCATATCGGAACCGGACGCCGCCTTGTAGCGCCGGGGCATGTCGAGGGCCGGGTCGGGAATATCCTGCGTCAGCAGGCAGCCGGCCGAGCTTGCCGCCAGGCCGATCGCCGCGATCCAGCGGACGAAATGCCGCAGGCCCGCCGGAGCGCTATTCTCCCGCTTCCCGGCAACGATCCGCGGGTCAGCGGACGCGCGGCAAGGCTCGTCGACGGCAATCGGCACGGTGGACACTGGCGTGATGCTTCCCTGTAGTCTTGGGAATCATTCTAGCCGCAGCCCACGGCGCCGGACAGCCCTGCAGCCCCCGTCTCCCCGGCAGCGATGGTGCCGATAAAGTCCGCCGAATCGACAAATCTCCCGTAAATCAGCAGAGTTTCGTGCAGACGCGGCCCCGGGCCATGGCTGCCGCCTTACCAAGATTTCATCTGTCCAATGCCGTTTTAGGCGGGGTGTGACGCGGCGAGCGCGCCCGTGAAACCCTTTGGCGGGGACTCCGTAACTTGCACGTGAACTTCAGGGGGCATTCATGCGAGTTGCGGTGGTCGGAACGGGTATTGCGGGTAACGCCGCGGCCTGGTCCCTGGCGAAGCGTTATCCGATCACCGTCTACGAGCGCGATCTCCGTCCGGGCGGCCACAGCCACACCGTGACGATCGACTATGACGGCGCTCCGGTCTCCGTCGACATCGGCTTCATCGTCTACAACGAGCTGAACTATCCTGAGCTCACCGCCTTGTTCGATCACCTGGGGGTCGAGACGGTCGACAGCAGCATGAGCTTTGCCGTCACCGCGGATGCCGGCCGGTTCGAATGGAAAGGTGGCGGCAACACCTGGCTCGACACCGCCAAGGGGCTGTTCGCTCAGCCGAGCAACCTGCTGTCGACATCCTATCTCTGGATGCTCAGGGACATCCTGAGCTTCAACGAGCAGAGTACAGCGGACTTCAAGGCCGGTCGTCTCGAGGGCCTGACGCTTGGCGACTATTTCCGCCGCAACCATTTCGCGCCGCGCCTGCTGACCGACTATCTGGCGCCGATGGGTGCCGCGATCTGGTCGGCCCCGGCATCCGAGATGCTTGACTTTCCGGCCGAGAACTTCGTCGCGTTCTTCAGCAATCACAGGTTGCTGCAATATGATCGCCCGGTCTGGCGCACCGTCAAGGGCGGCAGCCGCCGCTACGTGGAGAAGCTGACGTCGAGCTTCCGCAACCACATCAGGCTCGGCAGCGCTGTGACGAGCATCGAACGCACCGGCCACGGCGTCGTCGTCCAAGATAGCAGCGGACGTCGGGATACCTACGATCATGTGGTGATTGCCGCGCACAGCGACCAGGCTTTGTCGATGCTCACCGACGCGGACGAGCGGGAGCGCGGCATCCTCGGTGCGATCAAATATTCGCCCAACACGATCTATCTGCACCGTGACAGCCGGCTGATGCCAAAGCGCCGCCGCGCCTGGGCTTCGTGGAATTTCCTGCGCTGGCGGCGTGAAGGCGTTCCCATGAACGATGTCGCCGTCACCTATTGGATGAACAATCTGCAGGACATCGACGACGCCAGGCCGCTGTTCGTCAGCCTCAATCCACCCTTCGCTCCGGCTCCGGAGCTGACCTTTGGCAAATATATCTGTGAGCACCCACAATATACGGCTGCCGCCTTTGCGGCGCAGAAGCGTCTGGCAGCGATTCAGGGGCAGCGCCATACTTGGTTCTGCGGGGCCTGGACCGGCTACGGCTTCCATGAGGACGGGCTGCGCTCGGGTCTCGCCGTGGCGGAGGCGCTCGGCGCGAGCGTGCCATGGCGCGGGTTTCCAGCCGAGCTCGCCGAGGCTGCGGAATAGGCGCGACATGGACATGGATCACTCGGGGCCGGAAGAACGAACAGAAGCGGCCGCGCTCTATGTCGGAGAGGTCATGCACGCCCGCATGCGGCCGACCACGCATCGCTTCCGGTATCGCGTGATGAGCCTGCTGATCGATCTCGGCCGGCTCGACCAGGCGGACCGGCAGACCTCGCTGTTCGGGGTCAATCGGCGCGCGCTCTACAGCTTCCACGAGGCCGACCACGGTCCGCGCGACGGCTCGTCGCTGCTGGCCTATGCGCAGACCTGCGCGGCGGATCAGGGGATCGATCTCAGCGGCGGACGCGTGCTGCTGCTGTGCTATCCGCGGCTGCTCGGCTACGTGTTCAATCCGCTGTCGGTCTATTTCTGCCATCGCAGCGACGGCACCCTGGCGCTGATGATCTACGAGGTCCGCAACACCTTCGGCGAGATCAAGCCCTATGTGCTGCCCGTCAGGCCCAATGAGCTGTCCGCGGCAGGGCTGCGCCAGACGCAGGACAAGACCTTCTACGTCTCGCCGTTCATCGACATGGCGATGCGCTACCATTTCCGCATCATGCCGCCGGGCGACAAGGTCAAGTTGCGGATTCTGGAAACTGGCGCCGACGGGCCCCTGCTCGCTGCAACCTTCTCCGGCCGTCGTCGCGGGCTGACGTCCGGCTCCCTGCTCGCTGCCTTCGTCTCGCTCCCGCTGGTGACTGTCAAAATCTTCGCCGCGATCCATTGGGAGGCACTGCGGCTGTGGGCCAAAGGCGTCCGGCTCGTGCCGCGCGGCGAAATCATTGCAGGCCCTGGAACCAATACCGGCTTGGCGGGGAACGGCAGCCACGCTTATATATCACGACGCTGACCGGAAACGGCCGGCTCGCTCTGCGTCCGTGATTCCCTGCCCGCACAGGTGCCACACCGGCCAGCCGACGGGGACGTGGGCTGGAGCCGTTTGCGTGAGTGGACCTGCCATGCCGGACGTCATCCCAGTCACCCCCGATACCATCGACAAGGTGCTTGCCGATCTTCCCCGCCTGCCCCGCCTTGCCCTCGGCTTCGGATCGCGGTTGCGAAAAGGCACGCTCGACGTGACCCTGCCGGACGGACGGGTGATCCGGCTCGGCGGCGTTGAGCCCGGGCCGGCCGCCGCAATGATCCTGGCCAATTACGGCTTCGCATCGCGCCTTCTCAATGGCGGCGACATCGGCATCGCCGAGGCCTATCTGAACGGCGAATGGGATACGCCGGACCTGACGCAGTTTCTCTATCTGTTCTGCGTCAACCAGCACCTGCTGCAGTCGATGCTGGAAGACAAGCCGCTGATCCGGTTTGCCCAGCTGGTCCGGCACTGGTTCAACCGCAACACCAAACGTCAGGCGAAGCGCAACATCTACGCCCATTACGACATCGGGAATTCGTTCTACTCGGCCTGGCTCGATCCGAGCATGACCTATTCCTCGGCCTTGTTCGAGGAGCACACCACCGACCTCACCGCTGCGCAGACCAACAAGTACAAGCGGCTGGCCGAGGCGATCGATCTCAAGCCCGGGCAGAAGCTGCTCGAGATCGGCTGCGGCTGGGGCGGCTTTGCCGAATATGCCGCCAAGACGTTCGGCACCAAGGTCGTTGGGCTGACGATCAGCCAGCAGCAACGCGATTTTGCACAGCGCCGCATCCACGAGGCCGGGCTCGCCGAGAAAGTCGAGATCCGCCTGCAGGACTATCGCGACGAGCGCGACCGCTACGACCGTATCGCCTCGATCGAGATGATCGAGGCGGTCGGCGAGCAGTTCTGGCCGAAGTATTTCTCGCAACTGCGAGACCGTCTGCTGCCGGGCGGACTGGCCGGTGTCCAGGCCATTACCATCCAGGACAGCCTGTTCCAGCACTATCGCCGCGAGGTCGACTTCATCCAGCGCTACGTTTTCCCGGGGGGCATGTTGCCAACACCGCAGATCCTGAAGTCGCTTGGCGACCGCTTTGGCATACCCGTCATCCGCGAGCGCATCTTCGGGGAAGATTATGCCAGGACGCTGGCGATCTGGCGAAATAACTTCCGAGAGGCTTGGCCTGACCTCACGCCCGCCGGATTCGACGAGCGCTTCAGGCGGCTCTGGGAATATTATCTGTCCTACTGCGAAGCAGGTTTCCTCTCTGGGAACATCGATGTTCGCCAGGTGGTCTTTGCGAAATCAGGGGGCTGATCCAGCCGGCTTACGCTCCCCTGGATATCAGGCTAGGGTCCTCTTAAGTGTGCTCGAGGAAACTCCTACGGTATCTGCAAAATGACCATTCATAACGACGTCGTCGCGGCGATCGGCAATACGCCGCTGATCAAGCTCAAGCGCGCCTCGGAGGCGACGGGCTGCACCATTCTCGGCAAGGCCGAGTTCATGAACCCGGGCCAGTCGGTCAAGGACCGTGCCGGCAAGTGGATGATCCTGGAGGCCGAGAGACGTGGCGATCTCAAGCCGGGCGGCCTCGTGGTGGAGGCCACTGCCGGCAACACCGGCATCGGTCTGGCCGTGGTCGCCAGCGCGCGCGGTTATCGCACGCTGATCGTGATTCCGGAGACGCAGAGCCAGGAAAAGAAGGACATGCTACGGCTGTGCGGCGCGGAGCTGGTCGAGGTGCCGGCGTTGCCGTTCAGCAATCCCAACAACTATCAGCATGTCGGCCGCAGGCTCGCCGACGAACTGCGCAAGACCGAGCCGAACGGCGTGCTGTTCGCCGACCAGTGGAACAACCTCGACAACGCCAAGGCGCATTATGCGTCCACGGGACCCGAGATCTGGGAGCAGACCAACGGCAAGGTCGACGGCTTCATCTGCGCGGTCGGCACCGGCGGCACGATTGCCGGCACCAGCCGCTATTTGAAGGACAGGAACAAGGATATCGTCACCGCCTGCGCCGATCCGCACGGCTTCGCCATGTACGAATGGTTCAAGAACGGCGTCGTCAAGTCGACGCCCGGCGACTCCATCACCGAAGGCATCGGCATCGGTCGCGTGACGCCCGTGATCGAGACCGCCAAGGTCGACGACGCGTTCCTGGTGTCCGACGAGGATGCCGTCAACACGATCTACGACCTCGTGCAGCATGAAGGCCTGTGCCTGGGCGGCTCGACCGGCGTCAACGTCGCCGGCGCGGTGCAGCTCGCCCGGAAGCTCGGCCCCGGCCACACCATCGTGACCATCCTGTGCGACTCCGGCACCCGCTATCAGTCGAAGCTGTACAATCCAGAGTTCATGCGTTCGAAGAACCTGCCGGTGCCGGCTTGGCTCGAGAAGCGCAGCGGGATCAAGCCGCCGTTCATGTAGGACGCGAAAGACGAGTAGCGAACGAGAAACGACCTCTATTCGCTATTCGCATCTCCCAATTCGCCCCATCAATGCCGCAGGATCTGGCTCAGGAACAGCTTGCTGCGCGCATGCTGCGGATTGGCGAAGAACTCCTGCGGCGTGTTCGATTCGATGATCTGGCCGGCGTCCATGAACACGACGCGGTTGGCGACCTCGCGCGCGAAGCCCATCTCGTGGGTCACGACCAGCATGGTCATGCCCTCCTTCGCGAGATCGACCATGGTGTCGAGCACCTCCTTCACCATCTCCGGATCGAGCGCCGAGGTCGGCTCGTCGAACAGCATGACCTTGGGGTTCATCGTCAGCGCGCGCGCGATGGCGACACGCTGCTGCTGACCGCCCGACATCTGGCCCGGGTATTTCTGCGCCTGATGCGGGATCTTGACCCGCTCCAGGAACTTCATCGCGGTCGCCTCGGCTTCCTTCTGCGGGATGTTGCGCACCCAGATCGGCGCCAGGGTGCAGTTCTCCAGCACGGTCAGGTGCGGAAACAGGTTGAAGCTCTGGAACACCATGCCGACCTCGCGGCGAACCTCGTCCACGCGCTTGAGGTTCGGACCGAGGTCGATGCCGTCGACATTGATCTCGCCCTCCTGGAATTCCTCGAGCGCGTTGATGCAGCGGATCAAGGTCGACTTGCCTGAGCCCGAAGGCCCGCAGATCACGATGCGCTCACCCTTCCCGACCGAGAGATTGATGTCGCGCAAGACGTGGAATTCGCCGTACCACTTGTTGAGGGCGGAAATGCTGACGATCGAATTTGCAGTCATGGATCTCTCGATGATCTCTGGCTCAATGGCGCCGGTGCGCGTTGACGCGGCGCTCGACCAGCAGGGAGTAGCGTGACATGCCGAAGCAGAAGGCGAAGTAGATCAGCCCCGTGAAGGCAAAGCCGGTGAAGGCCGTGGTCGGCGTCGCCCAGACCGGATCGGCAAACGAGGCCTTGAGGCTGCCGAGCAGGTCGAACAGCGCCACGATGGACACCAGCGAGGTGTCCTTGAACAGCGAGATGAAGCTGTTGACGATGCCGGGGATCACGTGGCGCAGCGCCTGCGGCAGCACGATGAAGCTCGTCGTCTTCCACCAGGACAGGCCGAGCGCGCTCGACGCCTCCGCTTGGCCGCGCGGAATGGCCTGCAGACCGCCGCGGATCACCTCGGCCATGTAGGCGCCGGAGAACAGCGCAACGCCGATCAGCGCCCGTACCAGGCCATCGACCCTGGCATTGCCGGGCAGGAACAGCGGCAGCATGTAGGTGGCGAAGAACAGCACGGTGATCAGCGGCACGCCGCGGACCAGCTCGATGAAGGCGATCGAAAAGATGCGGATCAGTGGAATGGTCGAGCGGCGGCCGAGCGCAAGCGCAATGCCGATCGGCATCGACGCAACGATGCCGATCACCGAGACGACCAGCGTCACCAGCATTCCGCCCCACAGCCTTGTGTCGACGATGGGAAGGCCGCCGCGATCGAGGCCCATGATCGCAATGACGACGGCAATGCCAGCGAAGGTCGCGGCCGTGGCGATGACGCTGCGCAGCGCCCTGCTCCCGCCGCCGACGATGAACACCAGCGCGGTGACAATGATCGCCGAGAGCGCGAGATCATTCCACACGGGCTGGTGAGATTGCTGCAGTTCGTTGCGGATCCAGACCAGTGGCCAGATCACGAGCGATGCGAGCGTTCCGATCAGAACGACCAGCTTGCCGAGCAGCCACAGCAGCATGCCGACCACCGGCACGTTGTCGCCGGCGCGCATCAGCGCGTTGCCGGCCGTATCGATGCTCTCGACGAACACCTGGAGGGCGCCTGTGGTCCAGCTCACGCCGAAGCCCTCCAGCCCACCGCCATAGAGCAGGAAGAACGCGACCACCGGCAGCGCGAAGAAGAACAGGCCCGCGTTCAATCCTTTGGCAGGCAGGCGCGGAATCAGCAGCGGCACCAGCAGCACCACCGCCAGCACATAGGTCAGATTGACGCGCCAGCGGTCGGCCTCCGGGTAGAAGCCGTACATGAACTGGCCGAACTTCGCCGAAATGTAGGGCCAACAGGCGCCGACCGGATGGCCGGCGTTCTGCGCCAGGCATGCTTCGCGGTCCTTGCCGACCCACACCGCGTCGACCAGCAGGAACTTGACCGCCGGGATCACGGTGAACCAGATCAACAGCGCGCTCACCAGGGTGAGCAGGATATTGGTCGGCGAGTTCAACAGCCTCGTGCGGACGAAGCCGACGAAACCCGTCGTCTTGATGGGCGCCGGGCGTTCTCCGGCCATGTCCTGACGGATGAAGGTTGAGGCCGTGATGTCGGTCATGCGCCAAGTCTCTTCATGCGCCAAGTCTCTTCCCAAGCCGCCAGCTGTAGAAGCTCATCATCGCGCTCGTGATCAGCGACAGCGCCAGATAGACGCCCATCGTGATTCCGATGATCTCGATGGCCTGACCCGTCTGGCTCATCGTCGTGCCCGCGAACACCGACACGAGATCGGGATAACCGATAGCGACCGCGAGCGAGGAGTTCTTGGTCAGGTTCAAATACTGGTTCGTCAGCGGCGGCAGGATGACGCGAAGCGCCTGCGGCACGACGATCAGGCGCAGCACGGTGCCTCGGCTCAGTCCAAGCGAGAGCCCCGCTTCCATCTGTCCCTTGTGGACCGAGAGAATGCCGGCGCGCACGACCTCGGCGATGAACGACGCCGTGTACATGGTCAGCGCCAGGGTCAGCGCGACGAGCTCTGGAATGATGCGCGAACCGCCGGCGAAGTTGAATCCCTTGAGCGCCGGTACCTCGAACGAAATAGGCACGCCGAACACGAGCGCTGCAATCAGCGGCAGGCCGATCAGCAGCCCCAGCACCCAGGGCCAGATCCGCATCACATGGCCGCGGAGGAACAGCTCGCGCCGCGCATAATAATGCAGACCGACCGAGACCACGATCGCCACACCGAGCGCGATCACGAACGGCATGAAGCCGGGCTCCTCAATCGGGCGCGGAACGATGAAGCCGCGGTTGTTGAGAAAGAAGGTCGAGAAAAGAGAGATGCTCTGTCGCGGTCCGGGCAGAGCCGCCAACACCGCAAGATACCAGAACAGGATCTGAAACAGCAGCGGCAGGTTGCGGATCAGCTCGACATAGGCGCCGGAGACTCGCGACAGCAATGCGTTCGGTGACAAGCGGCCAAGCGCAACCAGAAAGCCAAGGATGGTCGCCAGCACGATACCTATGACGGAGACCAGCAGCGTGTTCAGCACGCCGACGATCAGCACGCGACTGTAGCTGTCGGAGCCGGAGTAGCTGATCAGGGTCTGGTTGACGTCGAAGCCGGCCGTGTTGTTGAGGAAACCGAAGCCCGACGTGATGCGCTGGGCGGCGAGGTTGCTGCGTGCGTTGGCCACGATCTCGTAGCCAACCCACACCAGGACTGCGACGAACAGGATCTGCAGGATGATGCCGTTCCATCCTGCCTTGCCACCCAGCATGCGCTTCAGCCGAAGCCCATATTGCGCAGGCGGTAACCTCGCTTCGATACTCATTCGCCGCAGCCCCGCTATCGTGCAGTGATCAGCGGATCGGCGGCGCGTACTGCAGGCCGCCCTTGTTCCAGAGCTGGTTCAGACCGCGCGCGATCTGCAGCTTGGAGCCCGCGCCGACGTTGCGGTCATACATCTCGCCGTAGTTTCCGACCGCTTTCACGATCCGGGAGAACCAGTCCTTGGTGAGGCCGAGCTGCTCGCCGAGATTGCCATCGGTGCCGAAGGCGCGCTTGAAATCAGGCTTGTCCGACTTGGCCATCTCGTCCACGTTCGCCTGGGTGACGCCCATTTCCTCGGCCGTGATCAGCCCGAACAACGTCCACTTCACGATGTCGAACCACTGGTCGTCGCCGTGGCGCACCATCGGGCCGAGCGGTTCCTTCGAGATCACCTCGGGCAGCACAACATGGTCGGCCGGATTGGAGAGCTTCAGGCGCTCGGCATAGAGGCCGGAGACGTCGGTGGTGAACACGTCGCAGCGGCCGGATTCATAGGCTTTCACGGTCTCGTCGGCGCCGGCGAACGCGATCACCTCGTACTTCATCTTGTTGGCCTTGAAGTAGTCGGCGAGGTTTTGCTCGGTCGTGGTGCCAGTCTGCACGCAAACCGAAGCGCTGTTCAGCTCCAGCGCCGAGTTGACCTTGAGGGCCTTCTTCACCATGAAGCCCTGGCCGTCATAATAGGTAATTCCGGCGAAGTTCGCGCCGAGCGAGGTGTCACGCGACAGGGTCCAGGTGGTGTTGCGCGACAGCACGTCGACTTCGCCCGATTGCAGCGCGGTGAAGCGATCCTTGGCGGAGAGCGGCACGAACTTGACCTTGGTCGGATCGTTGAAGATCGCGGCGGCAATGGCGCGGCAGACGTCGACGTCGAGCCCGGTCCAGTTGCCCTTGTCGTCCGGGTTCGAGAAACCGGGCAGGCCCTGGCTGACGCCGCAGGCGAGCATGCCGCGATCCTTGACGGTCTTGAGCGTTTCGGCCTGGGCGCCGACGCTCGCCAGCATCGGGGCGAGAGCAAGAGTGAGAGCCAGAGTGACGCGTTTCATAAATACAGCCTTTCGCGGTCGTCCTTGGGGAGCGATGAAATCTCAGCGCGAAGATGGGGCCGACCTGAATCCGCCTTTGCAAACGCCATACCAAGAATATGGCACACGCAATGCACAACGGAGCCGTGCATGCGAGATGAAGCGGGAATCGCGGCAAGCCCCTCAACGTGCAGCGATCGAATTGCGCCGGCATCACAGAACGACTGGCGGTCCGGGTCAAGGGGTTGACGGGCCTGTTCTGCATTCTGTTATTAACGACCGCAGTGCAGCCTGATTTCCAGCTATCCCGGCAGGCTCAAAGAGAAAAGACACGCGAATGGCATTATCGAACGACCCCGCTGCGGCGGTGCGACAAAACGTCGAGACACGGCTGGTCACGGCGGGGCGGGACACGAAAGCGCAGCACGGATTCGTGAATCCTCCGGTCGTTCATGGGTCGACGGTCCTGTATCCAACGGCTGAAGATCTGCATGCACACCGCGGCGAATTCCAATATGGCCGCCACGGCACGCCGACCACCAAGGCATTGCAGCAGGCGCTGATGGCGTTGGAGGGCCCGCAATGCGCCGGCGTCGGCATCGCGCCGTCAGGTCTCGGGGCGATCTCGACGACCCTGCTGTCGGTGCTCAAGGCCGGCGACCACGTGCTGGTCTGCGACAGCATCTATCGCCCGACCCGCAATTTCTGCAACGGCATGCTGGCGCGCTACGGCGTCGAGACGACCTATTTCGACCCATTGATCGGCACAGGAATTGAGCAACTGCTCAAACCAAATACACGCGCGGTAGTGGTCGAGGCGCCCGGCTCGCAGTCGTTCGAAATGCCGGACATCCCCGCCATTGCGGCGGTTGCGCATGCGCATGGCGCACTCGTCATCGACGACAACACCTGGGCGACGCCGCTCTACCACCGCTCCCTCGATCAGGGCGTCGACGTCAGCATGCAGGCGGCCACCAAATATATCGGCGGCCACTCCGACATCATGTTCGGGACGATTTCGGCCAATGCGAAGGCGTGGCCGCTGATCTCCGAGGGCATCCGCCTGCTCGGCGTCTGCGCCGGGCCGGACGACGTCTTCCTGGCGCTGCGCGGCGTGCGGACGCTCGGCGTGCGGCTGGCGCAGCATCATCGGTCCGGCCTGGAGATGGCACGCTGGCTCGCCGCCCGCCCCGAGGTGATCGAGGTCCTGCATCCTGCGCTGGAGAGCCATCCGGGGCATGCGATCTGGAAGCGGGACTTCACCGGCGCCTCCGGCCTGTTCAGCATCGTGCTGCAACCAAAGCCGCAAGCCGCGGTTGATGCGATGCTCGACACGCTGACGCTGTTCGGAATGGGCTATTCCTGGGGCGGCTTCGAGAGCCTGGCGATTCCGTTCGACTGCGCGAGCTATCGCACGGCCACCACCTGGGCGCCCGGCGGCCCCACGCTGCGTCTGCATATCGGCCTGGAGAATGTAGAGGATCTCAAGGAGGATCTCGACCAAGGCTTTGCGGCGTTCAACGCATCTTAGCCACATCTTGGGCAGCCCATGGAACGCCCTGCGATCAGGCACGCAGGGCCGACAAAATAGCGTTGATCCCCAGCCGATTGGGCGTAGCCTTCGCGGCAGAGGTCGCGGAGACGAACGGAAATCATGGTTCTGCTCGATCTGATGGGCGGCGTGGCGTTGCTGCTGTGGGGCCTTCACATGGTCCACAGCGGCATTCTTCGCGCCTTCGGCCCGGATCTCCGGCTGCTGCTATCGCGGGGGCTGCGTAACCGCTTCAGCGCCCTCGCCGCCGGGCTCGGCCTGACCGCTCTGCTCCAGAGCAGCACGGCGACCGCGCTGATCACGACCTCCTTCGCGGCGGAAGGCCTGGTCGGCCTGATCCCGGCGCTGGCGATCATGCTCGGCGCCAATATCGGCACCACGCTGATCGTGCAGGTCCTGTCGTTCAACGTGGCGGCGATCGCCCCCATCCTGTTCGTGCTCGGCCTGGTGGCGTTCCGCAGCGGGCCGCGATCGCGCATCAAGGACCTGGGGCGGGTGTCGATTGGCCTTGGCCTGATGCTGCTGTCGCTGCACATCCTGATCGACACCCTGGCGCCGGCTGAAGAAGCGCCGGCGATGCGCGTGTTCATGCAGGCGATCACCGCCGATGTCACGCTGTGCGTCATTTTCGGCGCCGTCGTCACCTGGATCGTGCATTCCAGCGTCGCCAGCGTTCTTCTGGTGATGTCGCTGGCCTATGCGCACTTCATCACGGCCGATGCCGCGCTGGCGCTCGTGCTTGGCGCCAATCTCGGCAGCGCCGTCAATCCGGTGTTCGAGGGCGCGCGCCGCGACAATCCCGCGAGCTATCGGCTGCCCGTCGGCAATCTCCTCAACCGTGTCATCGGCGTCGCGCTGATCGCGCCGTTCCTGCATCCGCTCGCAGCGCAATTGCGGCAATTTCAGCCCGATCTGTCGAAGCTGACGGCCCAGTTCCACATGGCTTTCAATCTCGGCACGGCCGTGGTGTTCATCGGCCTGCTCGGCGTCATGGAGAAGCTGCTCGTCAGACTGTTCCCCGACCGCCCGGCGGAGGTCGATCCGGCCAAGCCGCGCTATCTCGACGAGACCGCGCTGGAGACACCGTCGCTGGCGCTTGCGGACGCGGCGCGCGAGGCGCTGCGAATGGGCGATCTGGTCGAGACCATGTTGCGCAATGTCATGACCGCGATGATGACCAACGACCGTGGCCTCGTGGATCAGGTGTCACGCGCGGACAATGTCGTCGACCGGCTCGATGAAGCTATCAAGCTCTACATCACCAAGCTGACGCGGGGCAGCCTGGACGACCGTGAGGGCAAGCGCGCGATGGAGATCATCTCCTTCGCGATCAACCTCGAACACATCGGCGATATCATCGACAAGAACCTGAGCGAGCTCGCGACCAAGAAGATCAAGCGCAGGTTCCAGTTCTCCGCGGAGGGCGCCGACGAGCTGCAGGCCTTTCACCGCCAGATCATGGAGGCGCTCCGCGTCGCGTTCGGCATCTTCATGTCCGGCGATGCGCAGCAAGCCCACCAACTGCTCGATCAGAAAGCCGAGCTCCGCAACGCAGAGCTCGGCGCGACCGAGCGGCACCTCGAACGTCTGCGCGAGGGCCGCTCGGAGACGCTCGAAACCACCTCACTGCATCTCGACGTGCTGCGTGACCTCAGGCGTATCCACTCCCACATCTGCTCGGTCGCCTATCCCGTCCTGGACGCGGCCGGCGAAGCGGCCAGCCGCCGCAGCGAGGCGGCAGACAGCGGGGCCACCGTCGCCCTGCCCGCATCCTCTGCAAAGCCGCTGCCGCGCTGAGCGTAGGACGGCGCTACGAACCGGTTGTTCCGCATGCCCGCGCCGGGGCCGAAGCGCCTTCGGCGCGGAGAGAGCTGGGCGCGAACTGCGATGGGAGAGGCAATGCCTGTCCTGCGCCAGCGAACATCCGCCCTGTGAACCTGAAGACGGCCCCGATCAATTGCTCAGCGTCTGGGATTCCCGCTGGCGGTTCTTGAAGATCAACATCACGTTGCGGACGTAGATGATGTTCGACAGCAGCTGGCCGAAGATGATGACCGGCTCGCGCTTCACGAGACCGTAGATCAGCGTCATCAGCCCTCCCCCGATCGAGAAGAACCAGAAGGCGATCGGCACCACGCTCTTGCCCGCGCGCTCGCTGGCGATCCACTGCACAAGGAAGCGCGCGGCGAAGGCCAGTTGGGCGGCGAGGCCGAACACCAGCCAGAAATCGAATTTGGCGACGAAGATGTCGTAGAGATAGTTGCTGAACGCCTGCCCGAATTGAATCAGCATGACTTCACCTCGATCGCAACCGGCGTCGGCTTCTTGCGGCGGATCAGCCACCACACGCCGGCGAGATCCATGATCCCGATCCACAGCCGGTCGAAGAACCCGTAGTTCGACACGCCCGAATGCCGGGGACGATCGATCACGTCGATATAGGCGATGTCGTAGCCCTCGCGCCGCACCAGGGCGGGAAGGAAGCGGTGCAGACCATCGAAATACGGCATCATCAGGAAGACGTCGCGACGGACCGCCTTGAGGCCGCAGCCGGTATCGCGGGTGCCGTCATGCAGCACCGCATTGCGGATCTTGTTGGCCAGCCGCGACTGTAGCTTCTTGAAGCCGGTATCCTTGCGGCCGACGCGCTGCCCTGCGACGAGGCCGACGCCTGCACCGCCCTTTTCGAGCGCGGCAATGAGGTCGGGCAAGAACGCGGGATTGTTCTGGCCATCGCCATCCAGCGTGGCCACCATGGCGCCATGGGCCGCGCGGATGCCGCTACGAACCGCAGCCGATTGGCCGGTCGATTTCTCATGCCGCAGCACACGCAGGTTCGGCCGCCGTGCCATTTCCTCGGCGAGCCGCTGCGCGGTGTCATCGGTCGAGCCATCGTTGACGTAGATGATCTCGTAGGACCACAGACCATCGAGCGCCGCCGCGATCTCGGTGATCAGCGGAACGATATTGCCGGCCTCGTTGCGCACGGGAACGACGATGGAGACGGCAACGGGGGTTTCGGTCGACAAGATGAGAACTCGTAATGGCGTGACTGGACCGGTTGCTGCACCGGGCGCTGCGGCGGAGGCTTCTTATGGGGCTTGGGGCCGCCTATCAACCCCTTTAGCGCGGTACGATTTGGCCGTCCTTGCCCAGGCGGAAACCCAGCCGCCGGGCTGCGAACCAGTAGCGGACCAGCATGGCGCAGGCCAATCCGACCACGGCGCCGGCGACCACATCGCTTGGATGATGGGCCAGCAGCACCAGCCGGCTCAGGGCGATCACGACGGCATAGATGAACGCGGGAACGCGCCATCGCGGCCAGACGGCGGCAACGGCGAAGGCCAGCGCAAAGGCCGTCACCGCATGCGCGGAGGGCATGCTGAAATAGGCAGGTGTGCCGTTGAACGGGTCGAAGTTGAAGGCATTCGCCTTGCCGCCGACGAAGGGGCGGCCGCGGCCGATGATGTATTTCAGCACCTGAGCCACGAGCACCGAGCCCAGCACCGCGAAGAAGGCGTACTGAACGTGGGTGGCGAAATTCAGCAGGCGGCTGCGCGTGGCCTCGGGCCATAGCGGCGCGATCAGGATCGTCACGATGACGCCGACTGCCAGCAGACCCAGCACGTATTCATCCTGGCCGAACTCGGTGACGATGCGCCATGGCCACATGCTGGGGGTGCCGCGGGCGGGCATCAACCCGATCTCATAGGCATCGAAGGCAACCATCAGGATCACGATCGCGCCCAAACCGATGCCAATCAGCAGGAGAAGTTCGCGCCACAGACGCTGCCGGCTTGCTGCATCGGGCGCCGTCTGAGGCCGGCGCACCAGCCGTCCCAGCGAGAATTTGCCGACCAGCGCGAGCTGCGAGACATAGCCTGAGGAAGACGGAGAGGTGTCGGGCGCCGACATCTATTCGGTGCCCTCCGAGCGATAGATCGCGATCGAGACCGGGCGGCCCTGCGAGATGTTGTAGCCGTCGATCCGCTTGGCGACGTTGTAGCGCAGCCCGATCGCCTCGGCGCGCTGCACGAAGGCGCGCTCGGTGCGCTGCTCGACAAGCGCGAAGCGGCACGTGCCCTGGTTGAGGAAGTCGGCCGCCCCCGAGCCGTCGGTGAGCTGGGTCGAGGTTCCCGTCATGAACACCAGGCTCGGCTCGTGGAAACCTGCCGCTGCCGCCTTTGGCCCGACGCAAACCACGTTGCGCAGCGCGCGCGCAATCTCCGCGCTGGGAAACAGCGGCGTCAGCGCCGGCAGCACGGCGCCATACACCACGAACGCCAGGAACATCGCCGCCACGCCGGCATTCAAGAGCGAGCGCTCGGCACGGCCATCGTCATAGAGCCACCAGGCGAACAGGCCGAAAATCAGCGATGCCGCCACGAACGGCCAGGCCAGGAACACCGGCTGATGCGCGACGATGATGGCGCCGATCACGGCCACGACCGAGGTGATGGCGGGAATCGCGAACCACCAGGCGGCGCCGCGGCGCAGCCACGAGCGCGACAGCACCCGCCGCTCCAGCGCGCCCACGGTCAGGATGGCGATCGCCGGATACAGCGGCAGCACATAGTGCGGCAGCTTGGTCAGTACCGCCTCGAACACGATCCAGGACGGCACCAGCCAGGCCAGGAGGAACTGCGCACCGGGCTCGCGCCGCGCGCGCCACACCGCGGGGGCTGCCATTGCGGCCAGCGGCGCGCCCGGCCAGAAGGTGATGAACAGCAGCAGCAGATAAAGTCCCGGCGGTGCGCCATGCGACTCCTGGGCGCCGATCTTGCTCAGCATGTCGCCGCCGACGGAATCGGCAAAGAAGGTGTCGCCGGCGCGCAGGAAGATCAGCACGAACCAGGGCAGCACCAGCACCAGCATCCACATCAGCCCCCACAGAGGGCGCAGACGCGACAGCCAGCCGGCGCCGCGATCCATGATCGCCAACGCCAAGATCGTCAGTCCTGCGAACATCAGGATCAGCGGGCCCTTGATCAGGATGCCGCCGGCGAGCGCCGTCCAGAAGATCGCAGGCGGCCCCCACGGGGGATGCACCGGATCCTCGCCGCGCTGCCACGACAGATAGACGCGGGCCAGCGCGCCCATCGCGGCCACCACGGTGAACAGCAGCATCGCGTCGGTCTTGGCGAGCCGGGCTTCCACCCCGAGTAGGACCGAGCAGCACATCAGGAGGGCGGCGAACACCGCGCCGCGCCGTGTCACGAAAGAGAGCGCGGTCCAATAGGTCAGCAGCACCGCGCCGATCGCGCCGATCAGCGAGGGAATGCGGTAGACCCAGATGCGGAGCTGCGCACGCGGCAGCCCGATCGCCGACGCCGTCTCGACCGCAGCCGATTGCAACCAGTAGATGCCGACTGGCTTCTTGTAGCGCACGTCGTCCTGGAAGCGGATGTCGACATAATCGCCGCTCTCGACCATCTGCTTGGTCGCCTGGGCGAAGCGCGCCTCGTCACGATCGATCGGCGGGATGGTGAAGAAGCCCGGCAGGAACAACAGCAGCCCGCAGACGAGCAGGAACGCCACCGCCCTGGTGTGGCTCACGGTGACGGCATCGATCATCCGCACCAGCCGATTGCCTGGATTGACCAGGTTCTTCGGCTCGCGCGGCTCTCCAAAACGGGGGCGGGCATAGGTCTCGACCATGGGGTTCCGAATACGCTGAAACCGCCATGCCGACAACCGCTTAGCGAACCCTCACTGGATTCTGACCACAACTGTGTCCGCAGCGCCCGTGGCATCGATCACGGTGAGGCGGGCAAAGCCCGGCCCGGGCGGATCGATCAGGCGCTGGCGCCGGCCGTCGATCTCGCCGACGGCCAGTCCATTGACCAGCATGGTCAGCGGCAGCACGCCCCCGGACACTTTCACCGGCATCACCGACGCCTCGCGTCCCGCGGATCGGTCGACATCGATCCGGGAGCCGTTCAGCGGGAACTGAATGTGCGGCGCCTGCTCTGCGCCGGTCCGCACCAATTCCCCGACCGGCCGGAACCGGCGAAGGGGCATTGGCAACTTTGAATTGCTGGCGACAAGCGCCCCTTTGGGCGCCTTTGGCAGTGTCGCCGGCAGCTTGCCGCTGCGGGCAAAAGCGTCGAACAGGATCGGCGCCGCGGCGACGCGGCCGATCAGGCCGGGCACCGGCGCACCATCGGGCCGGCCGACCCAAACGCCGATCGTGATGCGGCCGTCGAAGCCGACCGACCAGGCGTCACGATAGCCGTAGCTGGTGCCGGTCTTGAAGGCGATCCGGTTCCGGGCTGCGTTTTCCGGCGGCGGCGTCCCCAGCAGCACGTTGCCGACCTGCCAGGCGGCCGCCGAGTCCATCAGCCGCATCGGCTCGCGGGCGTTATCCTGCGCACCGTCAGCCGTCATGATCTCGCGCAGCGGCCTGGTGGTGCCGAGCCGCGGAAAGCCGGTATAGAGCTGGGCGAGGTCCTGCAGGGTCACACCGACGCCGCCAAGGCCCATGGCGAGGCCCGGGGCCTCGTCCTTCGGCAGCACCAGATTGCCGCCCGCCTGCTTCAGCCGCGACGACAGCCGGCTGGCGCCGACGCGGTCCAGCAGCACGATCGCCGGTACGTTCAGCGACAGTTGCAGCGCCTTGCGCACCGGCACCGTGCCCTGGAACGTCATGTCGAAATTCTCCGGCGCATAGGAGCCGAAGCGCACCGGGCGGTCCTCGATCAGGCTCTCCGGGTGCACGAAGCCGTCCTCGAAGGCGAGCCCGTAGATGAACGGCTTCAAGGTCGAGCCGGGCGAGCGCACCGCGCGAGTCATGTCGACCTGCCCTGCCCGCTTCTCGTCGAAATAGTCGGCCGATCCGACATGGGCGAGCACGTCGCCGCTGTCATTGTCGACCACGATGATGCCGACCGAGACGTTTGGTCCCAATGCGATGGCGCGATCGCGCGCCAGCGGCTCCAGCACCTTCTGCAGCGAGGCATCCAGCGTAAGGCGGATCATCGGCTGACCCTTGACGGCCGCCGAGGCCTGGTCGGCGGCATGCGGCGCCAGGATCGGCATCGGCTTGCGGAAGGTAGGCACGGCTTGCGCCTTCGCCTGCGCCGCGTCCTCGGCGGAGATCACGTTCTCCGACACCATGCGGTCGAGCACGCGGTCCCGGCCGCGTCGAGCGGCCTCGGGATGGCGGTCGAGCCGGCGCGTCTCCGGTGACTGCGGCAGCGCCACCAAGAGGGCCGCTTCTGCCAGCGACAGCCGCTTCGGCTCCTTGCCGAAATATGCGATCGAGGCGGCGCGGATGCCTTCGAGATTGCCGCCATAGGGCGCGAGCGTCAGATAAAGATCAAGGATCTCGTCCTTGCTCTTCTGATGCTCGAGCTCGAGCGCGCGCACGATCTGCCTGAGCTTGGCGTGCAGCGAACGCTGCCGTCGCGGCTCCAGCAGCCGCGCCAGCTGCATCGTGATGGTCGAGCCGCCGGAGACGATATGGCCATGCGAGCCGAGTTGGATCGCGGCCCGCGCCAGCGCGCGTGGATCGACGCCGTGGTGGTCGTAGAAGCGCTGGTCCTCATAGGCGAACAGCAGCTTCAGATAGGTCGGATCGACGTCCTTCTTCGCGCTGACCGGCAGCCGCCAGCGCCCGTCCGCCATCGCATAGGCGCGCAAGAGCTTGCCGTGGCGGTCGACGACGGTGGTGGACAGCGCCTCGGCCTCGCGCAGCGGCAGCGGGCCGAGGGAGATGGCGTAGGCGGTGAGTGCGAGAACGATTGCAACGATCGACAGGAGCGTACACACCAACAGCCGTTTGACGCCCCGCCCCCTCCTCCCGTCATGGCCGGGCTTGTCCCGGCCATCCACGTCGTGCGGAGGCAGCGTGGGTGCCCGGGACAAGCCCGGGCATGACGGAGTATGTGGCTCCGTCCTGCGCCCATCACCGCTCGTTCCAGCCTCGCTCATTTCGCCGCGCGGACCTCCACGGACCCCGTCCCGGTCCGACCATAGCGCGACGGATTGTACATGTCCTCGACATAGGCCTGCGGCAGCACGTATTTGCCGGGCGACACCGCGCGCACGACGTAAGCGACCGTGAACACGGACTTGGAATCCGCGGCGCGGTCGAGCGCGGCGGTGAAGCGGTCGTCGCGGAACTCGGTATTGACCGGTTCCTGGCCGTCCTCGATCCAGTCGAGCGTTCCGCTGTCTCCCGACGACACCAGATGCGGATTGTCGATCTCCAGCCCCGCCGGCAGATAGTCCGACACCATGATGTGCCCATATTCCGGCTTGGCCTCGGTGACCTTCAGCACGACAGCGAAACGGTCGTTCTGCTTCGCGGTTCTGATATCCGCCGGCTTGCCGTCGAGCGTGTAGTAGCCGCGCTCGATCTTGAAGCCGTTGGACGCCGCGGGCTCCGGCGTCAGCGGCGAGCCGGACACCGAGACCACCGCCTGCACCGGCGCATCGCCGGTATTGGTGATCTTCAGCGGCTGGCCTGAGAGCTCAGCCGCCTTGTAGCTACGGTACAGCGCCTGCTTCACCGCCTGGCCGTTCACGTCGAGCGTCAAGGTCTCCTTGGCGAGCGCCCGCGCCGCCAGCACCATCCACGCATTTTCCTGCGTCGAGGTGTAGGGCGTCAGCCCGCGCGCGGCCTCGACGCGGGCCACCGCCTGCGTCAGCGTCGCGCGCGGCGCATTGCCCTCGCCCGCCAGCGACACCAGCGCCGCGGCATCGCGCAGGTCGGAGCCGTAGTCGGTGCGGCCGAACACCAGCACCGGCTTCGGCGCGAGGCTGTCGGCTGCGGCACCATAGACCCGCTCGGCGCGGGCGCGATCGCCGACCAGCGCGAGCGCGGCGGCGAGTTGCGCCTTGGCAATTGGAGTTGCCAGATTGCCGAGCTTGGTGTCGGCGAGATAGCGCAGGTCGCCGATCGGCGCCGCGCCGTTGCGCGCCAGCACGTAGAGGCCATAGGCAAGATCGCGGCCTCCTGTCTTCTCCGGCTCCTCGGCATTGACCACCGAGTTCCTGACGCGATCCAGCGCGCTCTTGAACAGCACGTCGGGCACCGCAAAGCCCTTTTCGCGGGCGCGGGTCAGGAAGTCCGTCACGTAGGCGTCGAGCCAGGGATCATCGCCGCCGGCCGACCAGAGGCCGAACGAGCCGTTCGAGCCCTGCCGCGCCAGCAAGCGATCGATCGAGTCGCGGATGCGCTGATCGACCTCGGTGTCCATCGCCAGATGCGCGCCGGCCGCGAGCTCATTGACATAGAGCAGCGGCATCGCTCGGCTGGTGATCTGCTCCGAGCAGCCGTGCGGGTAGCGGTCGAGCGCCTTGAGGATCGTCGCCGCGTCGAGCGCGGTCGACAGTCCCGCCGACAGCGACACCGTGCCGGTGCCCGCCACGAGGTCGGAGAACATGTCCGACGTCAGCGTCAGGCTCTCGCCCTTGGCCAGCGTCCGGATCGAGCGCCGCGCCAGCACCTGTGTCGCCGGCTTGACATCGAGCTGATAATGCCGCGCGAGGCTCAGCCCGTTCGGCCCCTTGATGTCGACGTCGAGCTGCGCCGTGCCGGTGCCCGAGGCGTCCAGCGGCAGGGTCGATGAGCCCCGCTGCTTGGCCGCAAGCTTCAACGTCACATTGGCATTGCCGGACAGCTTGACCGGACCGCTCGCTTTCACGGCCACGACATAGTCTCCGGGCGCGCCCTCGACATTGTCGACGTCGAATGACAGCGTGCCGCGGTCGCCCGACAGCAGGAAGCGCGGCAAGGTCGCGGTCAACACCACGGGATCGCGCACGGTGACATCGATGTTGGCACGGCCGACCTTGGTCGCGCTCCACGCCACCGCCATCACGCGCGCCGTGCCCGCGAACTCCGGAATGTCGAAGCTGACCTCAGCCGTGCCGTCCGGTCCGACGGTGACGATGCCCGAATACAGCGCCAGCGGTTTCTGCGTCGGCGGCGAGCCCTGCAGCTCGGCGCCGCCGGAGTCACCGCCGGAGCGGATCTGGCCGCGCGTGCCCTGCATGCCGTCGATCAGCTGGCCATAGAGATCGCGGATCTCGGCAGAGAGCTGGCGCTGGCCGAGATAATACTCGTCCGGCGCCGGCGGCTTATAGTTGGTGAGGTTGAGAATGCCGACATCGACCGCCGCGATGACGATCTTGGCGTCCTCGCCGGGATTGAGGCCGCCGATCTTGACCGGGATCTTCAACGCCGAGCCCGGCCGCACCAGTGCCGGAGGTGTCAGCGCGACATTCAACGTGCGCGCCGACTTGTCGATGCCGAACCAGGCAACGCCGAGCGCGCGGCCCGGCATGCGCTGCGCGGCCGCATCGAGCGGACGGCGCAAGGTCGTCACGACATAGGCGCCCGTGCCCCAGTCCCTGCCGACCGCGAGCTTGACCTGGTTGGTGCCTTCCTTGACCTCGGTGGTCTGCGTCGTCAGCAGCCGGTCGCCAAGCACGTTGACCGTGAGCTTGCCAGCGGTGCGCGCATTCACCGTCACCACCATGGTGTCGCCCGACTGGTACTGCGGCTTGTCGAGCGAGGTCTCCAGGAGGTCAGGCGTATCGGCGCTGCCCTCGGTGTACCAGCCGACGTCGAACTGCAGCGACGTCACTGGACCGTCGGCCTCGGCCGACTTGACGTCGAGCCGATAGCGTCCAGCCTCCGGCTGGAAGCTCAGCTGCGCCGGCTTGTTGGCGGCGATTGCGACGTCGCCGTCACCGACGCGTTTGGTCGACTTCACCGGCTCATACTCCCAATAGGAGTTCTGCCGGTACCATTGATAGCGCGACTCGATCTTCAGGAGCTCATAGCGCAGGCCATTGCGCGCTAGCGTCTTCCCCTCGGGCGAGACGAACACGATTTCGAACTCGGCCTTGTCGCCCTCGCCGACACTCTTGCCGGAAAACGACGGCTTGATGCCGATCTGCGCCGCCTTGGGCGCCACGGGGAGCACCAGCTTGCGCTCGACGGCGCGGCCGCCGGTCTCGGCCATGCGCACGAAGATCTGCGCCTCCTGCGGCCGGCTCGACGACGGCGGCTTCGGCAGGCTGACCGGGAAGGTCGCCGCGCCCTTGTCGTCGGTCTCGGGCAGCCCCTCGATCGGCGCGCGCTCGTTGGAGGCGCTCTCCTCGTCGGCGACGCCGAACTGATAGCCGGGGAAGCCCGGCCGCTCCGAGGCCGTGGTCACCAGCAGGTCGCCTTCGAGCTGCAGGCCGGAGGCCGGCGCACCATAGAGGAAATGGCCGTCGACCTTCACCTCCACCGGAGTCTCAGCCTTGATCTGCTTGTCCTTGGAGGACAAGTCGAATTCCAGCCGCTCGGGGACGTAGTCCTCGACCATGAACGTGGTCTCGCCGACCGCCGTCCCCTTCGGATCGGTGAAGGCGCGGACGCGATAGGTCCCGGTCGGCACTGCCGAGTTCAGCACCACGCTGAACGAACGGCCGCCGGCGCCCTGATCCGGCAGCACGGCGCGGCGGAACTCGACGCCATCGGGACGCTCGACGACGAGCGTCAGCGGCGTGCCGGTCATGGCGTTGCCCTTGCCGTCGCGCAACAGCGCGGTGAGGTAGACCGTCTCGTTGGAGCGGTAGACGCCGCGCTCGGAATAGACGAAAGCGTCTGGCCCCGTGGGCGCCTCGCGCCCGGCGACGCCGCGATCGGACAGGTCGAAGGCGGACGTCTTCAGGCTGAGGAAGGCATAGTCGGTCTTCTCGCCCGATACGGTCAGCATCGCCGGCGACAGCCCCCCCTCGCCACGCGCCAGGCCCGTCTCGAACAGCACGTGGCCGGCGTCGTCGGTCTTGCGCGTCGCCAGGATCTCGTTGTTGCGTGCCACCAGCCGCACCTCGGCGCGCGCGACCGGATCGGTCGAGGCCAGCGAATTGACGAACACGTGAATGCCGTCATTGCCGGAGAACGCGGCGACGCCGAGATCGGAGACGATGAACCATTGCGTCGCGAGCTGGCCGCCGCTGTCCTCGTCACTGTTGCCGCTGGTCGGGCCCTTCGGCGCGGCCGTCATCACATAGACGCCCGGCTGCATGTCGCTCAGCGCCTGGTCGACCGGGAAGGCAGTGGTGATGTCCTGGTTCAGGGTCATCGCGGTCGACAGCTCGCCGCTCCACACCTTCATGCCGCGCTCGTTGCCGAGATCGGTGAGCTGGTAGCTCGACAGCGGACGCTGGAAGTCGCTGTCGATGACGGTGTTGATCAGGTTGCGGTCGCCGATCCGGAACACGTTGATATTGACCGCGGGCGTGTTGACGCTGACCAGCGGAATGCCCTTCTGCCCGGTGCGCGGCAGCACATAGGCCTTGCCGGTGAAGCGCACGAACGGCTTGCGGTCGCGGACATAGATATTGAACTCGGCCGATTTCGGCAGGCTCTCCTTGACGCTAGAGGGCAGGCCGGCGCGCAGATTGATGTTGTAGCGCTCGCCATGCTTGAGTCCCTCGACGCAGAGCTGCTTGTCCTCCGAGGTCAGCGCCGGCTTGTCATTGCCGGCCTGTGCCACGAAGGGCGAAAAGTCGGTGCGCTTGGCCAGATCCTCGGAGAACTGGAAGCAGGCGCGCGGGCTCGCCGAGTCCGAATCCACGGTATAGTCGAGCAGCCTGAAGCCGTGCTCGTCGCGCATCCGCTCATACTGGCCGCGGACGTCGGCGACCTCACGGAGCTCGAGCGACATCCTGAGCGTATCCAGCGCCGGACGCCACAGCTTGCGCTCGGCCATGGTCTTTCCGAGCACCGCGAGCGCGTCGGCCTCCTCCCCGGCATTGCCGGCGCGCTGATAGGCGATGTAGGCCGCCGTCGAGGCGCGCTCGAGCAGGAAAGTCTGCTCCGACGAGTTGGCCGGCTTGATCTGGTTCAACACAGTGCGCGCCAGCCGCAGCCAGTTGCCGGAATCATCCGGCGCCGCGGTGGCGATCTGCCCGAGGATCTGCAGCCCGGTGCGCAGGTCGTTCCGGCGAAGCGCCGCGTCGGCGTCCGTGCGCAAGGTCGCCAGCGGCTTGTTCACCGCCCCCGCCTCGCTCTTGATCTGCGCCTCCAGCTTGATTGCGGCATCCGCCAGGTCGTCGCGCTTGAACGCCTTGTCGGCGGCGTGGGCAGAAGCAAGACCGAGCGCCATGATGGCGCAGAGGACGGCGGCGCGGACCAGACCGATCATGGGGCAGCTCCTTGGACGGCGATTTCGGCGGCTGTTCGGGACACGCGGAGGGATGTCCGTGTTTGGCCGATTCGTGGCGAGAATGGACGCGAAATGGTGACGGACTGATGGCAAAGGTTGCAGTGGACCGCTGAGCGGCCCGTCGCAGGCGCGATCATCGGCATGCACATGCGACAGGAAAATCTGTTCATCGACGGGCAATTCACGGGACATGGCATACAGACAAGCCGCGGCGGCCGCTGATCCGACGCCGCTGACGCGCAAATGGGGCGATAGACCCACCTCCGCCTCCGCTTGGTCTCCCCGGGCCTCCGTCGGGTTCGGCCGCTCTTGGCGAAACGGAAGATTTTTCATATGACCCGTGCTATGGAAAGCGCGCTGGCCGGACGTCGCCCTCCGGCATCCATCCCATGACGCTCATCCTCCGGACGTTCATCTTGGGATGGTCACCCGGCGATGCTCGTCTCGCGACGACGGTCCCATAGCTCAACTGGATAGAGTAGCGGATTTCTACTCCGCGGGTTGCAGGTTCGAGTCCTGCTGGGATCGCCAATCGCCACGCCAGCGCCATCGTGGCGCCCCGCCGCTCGTTCATTTCGAAGCATCGCCGTGAGCGACAGGGCGTGCGCCACTAGGCTTGCCTTCGTTTGCCGGGCGCGTGGCCATGGCGTTGGGAGGCTCGGTTGGCGAAGCATGAGGCATCCCGGTTTCTGGTCAGAATCCTGCGGTCCCGATTCCGCGACCACAAGACGGAGCTGTCCGAGTTGCGGCGTCACATCCGGCGCGGCGACATCGTTTGCGACATCGGCGCCAACAAGGGCAGTTTTCTCTACTGGCTGGCACGGTGGTCGGCGCCGGGGCGGGTCGTCGCCTTCGAGCCCCAGCCGGATCTTGCCGAGCGATTGGCGCGGCTCTGTTCCCGGTTCTCGCTCGACAATGTCGTGGTCGAACCGCGCGCCGTCTATTCGTGCTCCAGCAGGAAAACCCTGTTCGTTCCCGAGGGGCATCAGCCCGGGGCCTCGCTGCTCCGGCCCGCCGAGACCTCGAGGGCGATCCAGGTGCAGACGACGTCGCTTGACGACTATCTCCCTGACACCGGAAACGTCTCTGCGATCAAGATCGACGTCGAGGGCGCCGAACTCGACGTGCTGCGCGGCGCCGAGCGCACCTTGCGCCGATGCCGGCCGTTGATCGTGGTCGAGTGCGACCGCCGCCTGGCGACGCTCGACAGGGTGAAGGAGACATTCTTGTTCCTGCGGGGTCTCGGCTATCAGGGCCAATTCCTGAGCCACGGGAGATTGCTTCCGTTGTCTGCCTTCGACCCGGAAATCCATCAGCGCGCCGATGGCGAATGGTTCTGGAAGCGGAAGGACTATTGCAACAACTTCATCTTCAGGAGCGTGCGCGCGCCCATGTCCTATGACCGCGAAGCTTTCCTGGCTCCGATCGAAACCACTTCGCTGGGCGCACGAAGTCGTCTTGAAACAGACCCCCGGCATGTTGCCGAGCATCACGTCGACTGATGGGGGTTACCGATGTCCACGTTGCTGAGCTTCATTTTCGAGTCCTATTGCCTGAGCTGCCGGGCGATGTTTCCGGAGCTCGATACCGATCAATCGACCGTCGCTGAGTAGTACGCGCCAAACGGCAGGACTCGCGATCCGCGATTCCGCCGCGCGGGCCCAGCGGTTCTGCTTTAGATGTTCGCCTGCAGCCTGCGACGCAGGATGACCCGCGCGCATTAAGCTTTCCTCTTCAGCTTAACGCCGGCTTCCATTTGACGCCGGCGCCCTTCATCCGCCACGTCTGGGGCGATGGAGTTGCATCATGTTTGAATTGGCCATTTTGACCGCAATCTGTTTCATTGCCGTTGTCGCCCTCACGATCATCTACCAGCGGCGCCAGGACGTTTTGTACGGCCCCTACATCTCGGACGTCTCGTGGCCGACGGCGCTGCCCGACGACCGCATGGAGGCGTCCTCGTCCTGACCTGGACAGGCTCTCAGAAGCCCACTCCGCAGGCGCCACGATCACGTCAGGGAAAATTGGTGGCCGCTGGACCGTCCGGCTTCACAAGCCGATGCGCCCACCGGCCTCGTTGAGCAACGCATCGAGCCGATCCGGGCTCATGCTTTGTCCGCCCGGCGTTTCAATGCTGACGCAGGCGGCGCCGAGACGCAGATAGGCGTTGGCCGTAAGCAGCGCGTCCTGCGCGCTGCGGCACCTGATGGTGGCGATCGCGCTGGCGCTTTGGGCCCGTACGGTGAAGGACGCTGCGGCCATGTAGGGCTGGCTCGTCTGTAAGCGGCGGCTGAAATGAAGCCGAAGCTTATTCAGAGGAGCCCGACGGCATCATTGAGGTGGATCAAAGCCGCCAGCCGAAGACTTCGTTAAAGGCGCCCCGCTCAGCTCCGGTTCAGCGACAGGCTGATACGGGTGACGATGCCGTCCCAATCGCGTTCCCAGGCCCGGGGATAGTTGATCAGCACGCAGTGCACATAGCCCCCAACGAAGTTGCAGCGATTGTACCAGACGTAGTCGCCCTTATAGCTCGACACCGCGAAGAAGCGCGAGGTGACGCGCTTGTATTGGATGTTCGGCGGCGGGTTCTTCCTGGCGAGGAACCGCGCAGGTGACTCCTGCGCGTTGTTGGATATCGACTGCACGGTCAGATTGGCGCGGCCGTCGGCAGTCTGGAAGCGTTGGCCGTAGCCCTCGGGTTGGCCCGCCGTGTCCCTGAAGATCGAGACCGGAATGTCGACCGAGGTGCCGGTCTCCGGGATCCTGTAGGTGTTCCAGCGCACCGATTGGGCTGTCGCGGCGGTGCTCCAGCAGGCGGCGCACGCAAGCACTGCCATCGCCTTGATGATCGGATTCATGTGTGTCGTCCCGAACGGCTTGAGAAACCGATGACGTTGGACCACTTTCACGGCCGCGCGAAGGCAACGTCCGACATCAACGGCAGGGGAACGCACGACACTCGCCGAAGTTCATGGCTCCCGCAGGTCCCGTGCTCGGTCGCTTCCCATCATTGAATCCGGGACGGAGCGGGGTTCCGGGTTGCCGTCGGGCCGTCACCCGCCAGGATCTCGTTCGTCCCGGCCCCGGAGGGCTGCTCCAGTCTCTGCAAGAATGCATCCAGTTGCGGAGCGAGTTGCGAGACGACGAACCTCGAGCCTTCCGGGGTGAAATGGATGGTATCCCAAACGATCGGTGTTTCCGCGTCGATCGTCAGCGGACAACGCCTCTTGCTGCAAATCGTGCCGAGAATGGAAACGTATTGAACGAGCGGATACGCGCGGGCGATCTCTCGCAGACGATCGTCCGCCTCGAACGACGCATCTTTCGGCATCAGCGCGTTGCCGATCGGGACGTGCGTCTGCTCATGGTTGAACAACGTCGACGCCAAGGGAGCTGGAAACTCGATCGAGGGACCGAGGAGCAGAACTGGAACTCCCGTTTCCTGAGCGACCACCAGCAGCGCGTTCAAATGACCGTCGACGCGCCGTGCGGGGGGCTGGCCATAAGTTTCGAGATAGGCGCGCCAATTGCCGGAAAGAATGATGGCGTCAAAGCGGTGCGCCCTGATCTGATCGCGTAGCAGCTGATTGACGTCGTTACAGTTTCGCGAGCTGCGCAGCTTGAGCTCGACAAACGGCGGGCAGCCCCCTGACGTGAGCTGCAGAAGATGGTAGGCATCGGACGATAGGTAGCTGCGCAACGCCCAGGCATAATGCGCGGCAAGGCTGTCGCCGGCGAGCAGAATGTTGCGCTTGTTTGCAGCCGGCTTCAGGCACGCCTCGAAATCGTAGGCCGATGCCGGCTCATCGGGCTGCAAGAAGCAGCTATGCGCCCGATAGAACGGCTCCATCGTCCGGGAATCGTACCGGAGCATTCGCGCCTGTGATTGCGGGAAGCGATCGGCGTAGCCGTCATGCGCGACGCCGTGAATTCCGACCGCAAACAGGACGGCGGCAACGCCCGCGATCACCGGTGAGCCACGCACGCCGACCCACACGGTTCGCGCGCGCGCCGGCCGCTCGACGATGACATAGGAGAAATAGGCCAGCAGCAGCGAGCACAGTAGGAGTCCAGCCGTAGCGGCGGCTGAGGTCGCAACATCCAGCGGCAGCGCGGCCCTGCCGAGGACGAAAACCGGCCAGTGCCAAAGATAGAGCGAATAGGACAGACGACCGAGGAATGCTCCGATCTCGCTGAATGGCAGCCTGGGTCTGCCCTCCTCCTGATTGAACGCGACGATGTAGACCGCAGCACCGACACAGGGGATCAGCGCGTGCAATCCCGGGAAGCGGGTCTCTGCGCGGAAGGTGACCACGGCGAGCAGCATGGAGACCAAGCCCAAGGCCGCGAAGGCCAGGCGCGTCTCGCCTCTGACCGGTGACCATCGATGCAGGAAAAACGCAATGCTTCCGATCAAGAACTCCCAGGCCCGCAGCGGGGCGATGTAGAAGGCGGTCGAGGGCGATTGCTTGATCCAAAGCTCGTCGAGCACACACAGCGCGACCGTTCCGAGGATGACCAGCCCGAGTGACGGCTTCGACGTTGGGTCGGGAAACAGCCGGCTCCAGAGCCATGTCACGACCGGAAACAGGAAATAGAACTGCTCCTCCACCGACAATGACCAGGTGTGGATCAGAATCTTCCCGATCGTTGGCAGATCGAAATAGCCGGTCTGCGACCAGAAGAAGACGTTTGACGAAAACAGAACCGTGGAGATCGCGCTTCCGAAGAACATCCGGTAGTCGCCAGGAGGCGCCAAGAACCACGCGACCAGCCCGGTGACGACGATCATCAGATAGAGCGCCGGAAGCAGGCGCCGCGCCCTTCGTTCGTAGAAGGCGATGAACGAAAAGGAATTGGATTGAATGCCGGTCCAGATGAGACGGGAGATCACATAGCCGGAGATGACGAAGAAGATATCGACCCCGACAAACCCCCCGCCAAAGCCTGGCAACTCGTAATGAAATCCAATGACCGAAATCACGGCGACGGCGCGCAGCCAATCGATGTCCGAACGGTACTCTAAAACCTTTGCACGCGTCATGCTGGCAGCCCGGGCGGGCCGTTCGCCCTAACAAGTTACCTGCTGACATACCGCCAAATGAATTGCAACGTGCAGAAACACACGAAAATACCGTTGATGGTTGGTGTATCCGAATTGCCGCACCCACCTCAGGGGCCCATCATGCGGGATGCTGGAGGATCGCGGGCGCGGCCCGGCTCCCATTCGCCTGCGGCGTCATCCGCTTCGCATCAGGAGGGCGGCCGGTCGGGACATCCCGGTACTGAGATGGGACCGGTGATCGGAAGCTCGACAGAGCAGCGAGAACGCGCAGCATCCGTCCAGGCCGTCACCGGAGGGCGGGCATGCCACGCGCGCTTCCTCCATCATCCATGAACTGCCCATCACGCTGGTGCCTCAACTGGGCTCGACACGAGACGCCCGTGCGATCCCTGCTCGATGATTATGCGGCTGTTGTTTGATGAGCACACCCACCTGCGAGATTTCAGCGAACGGCTTCCGTCGTCACCACTCACATGATACCAGTCATGCTAAAGAAGCCGGCGAGCGAGTGGCGACATTGCCATAGCCGTTAACGCCGCGTCACAAATTGGCCGAGGTCGAGGTGAGCCGCCTCTATACTTCGAGTTGCTTTTGCAACCGCATTGGCGTCGTGGCTCGGACACTGCTCATCGGCCAGCGGGCCGCACAGGCTGAGAACACTCAAACCGCTTCCCCGATGGAATTATGCTTAAAAACGTGCGGCGCCGCGTCGCCGCAACTTGGCAACTTCTTTCAGCAGCCAAGACGTGCAACAATACTGTACGCAACTAATATCAACCTCAGATTTAATTTACTGATCATTTACTTTCCGCAACTTTGCCCCAAAAACTGCACGATGCTGGGTTCCTCTTTCACAATTAGAACTCTTCTGGGACTCTACAAAAACCACCTCCCCAGAACGGGATCTAACAACCTCAGATATACTTTTCATAACTCACTCTCCGTCTTCGTTTCGCGTACAGAGGTCCCACAATGACAACACTCATCAAGGCTCTCCCGACCCATCTCGAAGAGACTCGTATCGACTCCGAGAAGCTGCGCACGATCCTGATGCTCTGCGGCGCCACGGCGTTTGGCTTCATTCTCCACGCCACCTACGGTCTCGATCTCAGCTACGCTTTCTTCTGATTTGATCAGTCCGCCGGTCGCGGGCTGGTACTCTTCATTGCCGGACGCAATCGGCGCCGGTCCCGGCTCGCGGGGTTATTGAACGGCCCCGCGCGTCGCCTTTTTCGCAGCGATACGCGTGTCATGCGAAGAATATGGAAGAGACCGTCCATCACAGGCTTGATCGTGCTTTTGCACAGCCTGGCCGCGTCGCTCCCACAATTCCGCCGCGACGACGCGACACGCTGAGGGTGTTGAGAATTGCGGTTGCTTGAGGACGAGTAGCGTCATGCGTTCACCAGTATATGATCTCTATCAGATGAAGCAGGATCGCTTGCCGAAAGGAGCCCGTTCGGCATGGCTGAGGACGAGGCCGAATGAGCCGCCACCTGCCGCCGACGACTGGGTCTTCGTCGGCAAGGAACGGCATCCGAGCCGGTGGACGGTCGCAGAGATGAATGAAAAAGGCACCTGCTACCGCGAGATTCCGATCTGGCTGTCGAGCCGCCGCAGCATGATGGCTGGATCGGCGGCCGAAAACAGCGCTCAGCCGCCGGCCGCCTGAGATTTCATCGGGGAGCGCTGACATGGCCGCGACGTGCGAGGTTCGTCAACGGCCTGGACAGCGCAATGAACGGGTTCGGCGGTCCTAAGCGAGTTGGACGCCGTAATAGTCGTCGACCTTGCGCCCTGCTCCGGCATCGCCCCAGTCCCACTCACGCTCGTCGGAATATTTCGGCGCACCTCGCAGCTGATTCTCGGTCACGCCGGTAACGTAGCCGCCGAGTCGCGTGTCGTACTTCAGGGATTGCCAGGGCAACGGGTAGTGGTCATTGCCAAGCCCGAGGAAGCCGCCGAAGCCCAGGACGGCATACGAGACCCGCCCGCTCAGCTTGTCGATCATCACGCGTTCGATGGTGCCGATCTTGGTGTCGTCGGCGCCATAGACGGCCGTGCCTTCGACCTTGTCGCTTCCAATCAGGTTGCCATATTCGCGTTCATCGAGCATCGATGTCATGTGATCCTCCCATGCCAATGGATCGGCAACGTTCGACCGTCACCGGCTGTTCCCAAGTCCCGCCGGACGCTCAGTCCGAATCCAAGTCTCCGCTGTGTTGCTTGCGATCCTGCGAAGGATGCCGCGTCGCCTCGCGCGAGGGCGCATCCGGCGATGTAGTCTGATGCACCCGCTGCGCACGCTCCTTGTCGGCGGGCTGGTCCTCGCCGCGTTCAGTCCTGACAATGCCTTGGCTTGGCTGCGTCATCGGATAGCTCCTTCTGTCGGTGATCCAAGCGCGCCGAGCTGGGTAGCGCCGACGCGGCCGCGGTTCGCGCCGTAACGACGCCGGCTACGCCTGTTCGTTCCCTCCTTGAGCCAACACGTCGCAGAATCGACCGCGTCACCCGGCTCAGCGCAGTTCGGAGGCCCTCGCCGGCGCAAGGCGCTGATCACCGGGGAGCGACTGCTGCATGGGACGCACTGACGCCCTCGCCGAAACGCGCCGAGCGACGACCCAACCGAAGAGCCGGATGCGCAGGAGGTCATCGCCTTGATCCGGGCGGGAGGGCGGAAGGCCGTCGCCATCACTGGCGACCTGCGCGACGAGGAGTTCTGCCGGCGGCTGGTGCAACAGGCCATCGAAGCGCTCGGCGGACTCGACATCGTCGCGGCAGCAGACGCGTCAGTCGATCCGGGACGTCTCTTCCGAAGATTTCGATGCAACCATGAAGGCCAACATTCATGCCCCGTTCTGGATCATCAAGGCCGCCTGCCCTCACGTCAAGCCGGGATCAGCCAACGAACTACGTAAAGTCGTTGGCCAAGCAGCCGGGCCGAAGGGTACTCGTAACGCCGTCGCTCCCGGCCAACCTGGACCCCGCTTCAGGTCTCCGGCGGAGCTGAAATGGAGACGCTGGACGCGCGGCGGCCAGACCCCGCTGGGCCGTACCGGCGGAGCTCGGATCGATCCATGTACAATTGGCGGCTGCAAACGCGAGCTACGCCGATGGACAGGTCTATGGATCCTCGGGCGGATCGGCAGCTTTGATGCTGCCGCTGGTTCAGATGCGGGTGATGGGCTGCGGCAGCGAATACGCTTCCGTATGCACCTGGCGGATCGTCGTGAACGCGGCGACGGCCGATGCCAGGCCGAAGGCCGTCAGCAGTGCAATGAGAACGGTGCGGGGTGTCATGGGACGCTCCTCCATTCGGATTTGTTACTTGGGCAGCGCAGTCCGGGGCTCTCCGAGCGGCGCAATCTCGCCATCGAGCCAATCCTGCTGGAGGGCGAGGGCGTTCCAGCCCTGGGCCATCCGTTGATAGCGCCGGAACGCCGGCTCTCCGTCGGCGCGCTCCGCGAGCTGAAGACAGTTGTCTGCGTTCTCTCTGAAAAGATCTGATTGTTTCATCCCAATGAGTTGGTAGACGCGGCGGAGCGGTGCAACTCTGTTACATGATATTAATATTCGCCCTGCGCTCGATGGAACATGGCGCGCATTGCAGCGCCATCCGACCTCCTCCTGTCTCCCGTACCATTCCTCGTCGTGCCTTCGGAGGCCATCGCGGCGACTGAGCTACCGATCTCGACCCGCGGTTCTCCGACGGCGTCTCTTCGTTGTTCCATGGAAATGGCCGTCCTCGTTGGCAGTTAAATCCTTTGGAACCCTATTGCTGGAGGGGAGTTGAGGTGCTTGTGCCAGCAGAAGCCGGTTCCATAAGCCTGAGAAATCGGCGTCCCGGCTTGATTTGGATAGTTGCGGCGGCTTGTATGCCGCCGGCTATACGAATCTCGGATTCTTGCTGGCAGGCGGTCTGCCACGGGGGAACTTGATGAGCGATGTCGATTCTGCTGCCGGTCCGATGCCCCTGCGCCAAGGGTTTGGTCGCCAAGGCAACGGAGCCGAGGCGGCCGATGCCAGCCAGGATCTGCTCCGTGTCCTCCAGGCGATGCGTTCCGGAGATTTCTCCGTGCGCATGAGCGGCGACTATCTCGGCATTGACGGCAAGATCGCCGACACGTTCAACGAGATCATTGCAGCCAACGAGCGGATGGCGCAGCAGCTCGAACGCGTCGGCCAGGTCGTGGGACGGGAGGGAAAGACGCGCCAGCGCGTGCGATTCGGCATTGCCAGCGGCTCCTGGGCGGACATGGAGAGCTCGATCAACACGTTGATCGACGATCTTCTATGGCCCACCCGCGAGGTGACGCGCGCGGTCGCCGCCGTGGCCCAAGGCGACCTCCTGCAGACCGTGAAGCTGGACGTCGATGGGCGGCCTCTGGGCGGCGAGTTCCTGCAGTCGGCGACCATCGTCAACACGATGATCAAGCAGCTCAGCGTCTTCACCTCCGAGGTGACGCGCGTGGCGCGCGAGGTCGGCACCGAGGGCAAGCTCGGCGGCCAGGCCCAGGTTCCCGAGGTCACGGGCGTCTGGAAGGACCTGACCGAGAGCGTCAACTCGATGGCCAACAACCTCACCGGCCAGGTCCGCAACATCGCGGAGGTGACAATCGCGGTGGCCAATGGCGACCTGTCGAAGAAGATCACCGTCGACGTGCGCGGCGAGATCCTGCAGCTGAAGGAAGCCATCAACACGATGGTCGATCAGTTGCGCTCGTTCGCCTCTGAGGTGACGCGCGTGGCGCGCGAGGTCGGCACCGACGGCAAGCTCGGCGGCCAGGCGATCGTTCCCGGCGTTGCCGGCACCTGGAAGGACCTCACCGACTCCGTCAACGCGATGTGCGGCAACCTCACCGCTCAGGTCCGCAACATTGCCAACGTCACCACTGCGGTCGCCCGCGGCGACCTGTCACGCAAGATCACGGTCGACGTGCGCGGCGAGATCTTGGAGCTGAAGGACACCATCAACACGATGGTCGACCAGCTCAACGCCTTCGCCTCCGAAGTGACGCGCGTGGCGCGCGAGGTCGGCACCGAGGGCAAGCTCGGCGGCCAGGCGCAGGTGCCGGGCGTTGCCGGCACCTGGAAGGATCTCACCGACAACGTGAACTTCATGGCGTCGAACCTGACGGCCCAGGTGCGCAACATCGCCGACGTCGCGACCGCCATCGCCAGCGGCGATCTATCAAAGAAGATCACGGTCAACGTCTCCGGCGAGATACTTCAGTTGAAGGAGACGCTGAACACGATGGTCGACCAGCTCAACGCGTTCGCCGGCGAGGTCACGCGCGTCGCGCGCGAGGTCGGCACCGACGGTCGGCTCGGCGGCCAGGCCAACGTGCTCGGCGTTGCCGGCACCTGGAAGGATCTCACCGAGAGCGTCAACTCGATGGCGTCGAACCTGACGGCGCAGGTCCGCAACATCGCGGAGGTGACGACCGCCGTCGCCAATGGCGACCTGTCCAAGAAGATCACCGTCGATGTGCGGGGCGAGATCCTGGAGCTGAAGGACACCATCAACACGATGGTCGACCAGCTCAACGCCTTCGCCGGCGAGGTGACGCGCGTGGCGCGCGAGGTCGGCACCGAGGGCAAGCTCGGCGGCCAGGCCATGGTGCGTGGAGTCGCCGGCACCTGGAAAGACCTCACCGACAGCGTCAACTCGATGGCCTCGAACCTGACCGGCCAGGTCCGCAACATCGCGGAGGTCGCCACCGCCGTCGCCAAGGGCGACCTGTCGAAGAAGATCACGGTCAACGTCTCCGGCGAGATCCTTCAACTGAAGGAGACGCTGAACACGATGGTCGACCAGCTCAACGCCTTTGCTGGCGAAGTCACCCGCGTGGCGCGCGAGGTCGGCACCGACGGCAAGCTCGGCGGCCAGGCCGAGGTGCCCGGCGTCGCCGGCACCTGGAAGGACCTCACCGACAGCGTCAACTCGATGGCCGGCAATCTGACCGCCCAAGTGCGCAACATCGCCGAGGTCGCAACCGCCATCGCCGGCGGCGACCTGTCGCGCAAGATCACGGTGGACGTCCGCGGCGAGATCCTGAGCCTCAAGGAGACGCTGAACACGATGGTGGATCAGCTCAACCGCTTCGCGGGCGAGGTGACGCGCGTGGCGCGCGAGGTCGGCACCGAGGGCCGGCTCGGCGGCCAGGCCAACGTCCCCGGCGTCGCCGGCACCTGGAAGGATCTCACCGACAGCGTCAACTCGATGGCCGGCAATCTGACGGCCCAGGTCCGCAACATCGCCGAGGTGACCACGGCCGTGGCGCGCGGTGACCTCTCCCGCAAGATCACCGTGGACGTGAAGGGCGAAATCCTCGAGCTGAAAAACACCATCAACACGATGGTGGACCAGCTCAACGCCTTCGCGTCCGAAGTGACGCGCGTCGCCCGTGAGGTCGGCACCGAAGGCAAGCTCGGCGGCCAGGCCGAGGTGCCCGAAGTCGCTGGTACCTGGAAGGACCTCACCGACAGCGTCAACTTCATGGCCTCGAACCTGACCGCGCAGGTCCGCAACATCGCCGAGGTCGCGACCGCCATCGCCGGCGGCGACCTATCGAAGAAGATCACGGTCGACGTGCGCGGCGAAATCCTGCTGCTCAAGGACACCCTGAACACGATGGTGGAGCAGTTGCGCTCGTTCGCGGCCGAAGTGACGCGCGTCGCGCGCGAGGTCGGCACCGAGGGCCGGCTGGGCGGCCAGGCCGTTGTGCCCGGGGTCGGCGGCACCTGGAAGGATTTGACCGACAACGTCAACCTGCTCGCGGCCAACCTGACCACGCAGGTCCGCAACATCGCAGAGGTCACCACCGCGGTGGCGCGCGGCGACCTGTCGCGCAAGATCACCGTCGACGTGAAGGGCGAAATCCTCGAGCTGAAGAACACCATCAACACCATGGTCGATCAGCTCAACGCCTTCGCCGGCGAGGTGACGCGCGTGGCGCGCGAGGTCGGCACCGAAGGCAAGCTCGGCGGGCAGGCGCAGGTGCCGGGCGTTGCCGGCACCTGGAAGGATCTCACCGATACCGTGAACTTCATGGCCGCGAACCTGACCGAGCAGGTCCGCGGCATCGTCAAGGTCGTGACCGCCGTCGCCAACGGCGATCTCAAGCAGAATCTCACGGTCAAATCGAAGGGCGAGGTCGCAGCGCTCGCCGACACCATCAACAACATGACGGAGACGCTGGCGACCTTCGCCGACCAGGTGACGAGCGTGGCCCGCGAGGTCGGCGTCGAGGGCAGGCTCGGCGGTCAGGCCAACGTGCCCGGCGCGGCCGGCACGTGGAAGGACCTGACCGGCAACGTCAACCTGCTCGCGGCCAATCTGACGTCCCAGGTGCGCGCTATCGCCGAGGTCGCGACGGCCGTGACCAAGGGCGATCTCACCCGCTCCATCCAGGTCGATGCCCGCGGCGAGGTGGCCGAGCTCAAAGACAACATCAATACGATGATCACCAATCTGAGGCTCACCACCGACCTCAACACCGAGCAGGATTGGCTCAAGACGAACCTCGCCAAGTTCACCAACATGCTGCAGGGCCAGCGCGACCTGACCACCGTCGGCCGCCTGCTGCTGACCGAGCTGACGCCGCTGGTGAACGCCCATCGCGGTGTGATCTATCAGGTCGAGACTGAGTCCGCGCCACAGCTGCGCCTGCTCGCCTCATACGCCGATGACGGCATCTATCCTCACCGGACGCATGTCCAGTTCGGCGAGGGCCTCATCGGGCAATGCGCGATCGACAAACGCCAGCGGCTGGTCTCGGAGATCCCAGCCGACGTCATCCCCGTGGGCTCCGCCCTGCTCCGCGCCGTCCCGAAGAACCTCGTGGTGCTGCCGGTGTTGTTCGAGAACCAGGTCAAGGCGGTGATCGAGCTGGCGTCGCTCAGCCCATTCACGACGTCGCAGATGACGTTCCTCGAGCAGCTCACCGACTCCATCGGCATCGTGCTCAATTCGATCGAAGCCACGATGCAGACCGAGGGACTGCTGAAGCAGTCGCAGCAGCTCGCCGCGGAGCTTCAGACCCAGCAGCGCGAGCTGCAGCAGACCAACGAACAGCTCGAGCAGAAGGCGCAACAGCTCGCCGAGCGCAACGTCGAGGTCGAGCGCAAGAACCAGGAGATCGAGCAGGCCCGCCGCGCGCTCGAGGAAAAGGCGACCGAACTCGCGCTGACATCCAAGTACAAGTCCGAGTTCCTCGCCAACATGTCGCACGAGCTGCGCACGCCGCTCAACAGCATCCTGATCCTCGGCCAGCAGCTGACCGAGAATCCGGACGGCAATCTCACTCTCAAGCAGGTCGAGTTCGCCCGCACCATCCATGGCGCCGGCACCGATCTGCTCAATCTGATCAGCGACATCCTCGATCTCTCCAAGATCGAGTCCGGCACCGTGACGGTCGATGCCGAGGAGATCCTCACCACCAACCTCCTGGATACCGTGGGACGTCCGTTCCGCCACGAGGCAGAAAACCGCCTGCTCGCCTTCAACATCGACGTCGACCCGAACCTGGCCCGCAGCATCGTCACGGATTCCAAGCGCTTGCAGCAGGTGCTGAAGAACCTGCTTTCGAACGCCTTCAAGTTCACCGCCGAAGGAGGGGTGCGCTTGAAGGTGTCTGCGGCGCTCGGCGGATGGAGCGCAGAACATCCGGTGCTCAACACTGCGCCGGCCGTGATCGCGTTCGAGGTCTCGGACACCGGCATCGGCATTCCGCAAGACAAGCAGAAGCTGATCTTCGAGGCGTTCCAGCAGGCGGATGCCGGCACGAGCCGCAAATATGGCGGCACCGGTCTCGGGCTCGCGATCAGCCGCGAGCTCGCCAACCTCCTGGGCGGCGAGATCCATCTCAAGAGCGCCCCCGGCAAAGGCAGCACCTTCACGCTCTATCTGCCGCTCAAATATTCAGGTCCCGCAACGACGCCGCGCGTCAGTCCCGCATCGCCCGTTCCCTACGTTCAACCTCCAGCCCTGCAGCAAGCGGCCGCGCCGGAGCGCGGGATCGAGCCGCCGCCGGACGATCGTCTCGATCTCGAACCCGGCGATACGATCCTGCTCGTGGTCGAGGACGATCCACACTACGCGCGCGTCCTGATCGACCTCGCGCGCGATAAGGGCTTCAAGGTCCTGATCGCCGGCCGCGGCGCCGAAGCGCTGGATCTCGCCAAGCAGTATCAACCAGCCGCGATCTCTCTGGACGTCTTCCTGCCGGATATGCTCGGCTGGACCGTTCTGAGCCAGCTCAAGCATAATCCGCTGACGCGGCACATCCCGGTGCAGATCATCACGCTCGACGAAGATCGCCAGCACGCTTTGGCGCGTGGCGCCTTCTCCTTTGTCAGCAAGCCCACGACAACAGAAGGCGTCAGCGCGGCCCTGTCGCAGATCAAGGAATACGCCAAGCCGCGACGCAAGCGGCTGCTGATCGTCGAGGACAACGCGGCCGAGCAGCTCAGCATCCGCCAGCTGTTGGATCACGACGACATCGAGATCATCGCGGCGGATACGGGAGCTGCGGCGCTCGATACGCTGCGTAGCGCCCCGTGCGATTGCGTGGTTCTCGATCTGCGGCTGCCCGACATGAGCGGGTTCGACGTCCTCGATCAATTGCGCTCCGACGAATTCTTGTCGAGCGTTCCGGTGGTCGTCTTCACCGGGCGGGAATTGTCGGCCGAGGAGGATGCGGAACTGCATACGATGGCGCGGAGCATCGTCGTCAAGGGCGTGGAATCGCCGGAGCGGCTGCTCGACGAGACGTCGTTGTTCCTGCACCGTGTGATTACGGAACTGCCGCTCGAGAAGCAGCGCATGCTCGAGAAGCTGAACAGTTCCGACGAGGATCTGATCGGCAAGACGGTGCTGCTGGTCGACGACGACGCCCGCAACATCTTTGCTCTCTCCAGCGTGCTGGAACGCCGCGGCATGAAGGTGCTGACGGCGACCACCGGCAGCGAAGCGATCGACCTGGTGCAGAGCAATCCTGCAATCGCGATCGTCCTCATGGACATCATGATGCCGCAGATGGATGGTTATCAGACAATCGGCGTCATCAGGCAAAACCCCGCCTTCGTCCGGCTCCCCATCATCGCGTTGACCGCGAAAGCCATGAAGGGAGACCGCGAAAAGTGTCTCGAAGCTGGCGCCTCCGATTATCTGGCAAAACCCGTCAACACCGAGCAGCTGCTTCTTGCGATTCGCATGTGGCTGCACCGCTGAACGGCTCATCATGATGGAACATGCGAAGGTCAACATCCTCCTGGTCGACGATCAGCCCGCGAAGCTGCTGGCCTACGAGGTCATCCTGAAGGAACTCGGCGAAAACCTCGTAGTCGCCACCTCTGGTCGCGAGGCGCTCGAAATTCTGTTGAAGAACGAGATCGCCGTGATCCTCGTCGACGTCTGCATGCCTGAGCTCGACGGTTTCGAGCTGGCGCAAATGATCCGTGAGCATCCGAGGTTCCAGAAGATTGCGATCATCTTCATCTCCGCCATCCAGGTAAGCGACTTCGATCGCCTGCGTGGCTATGAGATGGGCGCCGTCGACTACGTGCCGGTTCCCGTCGTGCCGGAGGTGCTGCGCGCCAAAATCAAGGTCTTTGCCGAGCTCTATCGCAAGACACGCGAGCTGGAACATCTGAACCTTGAGCTGGAGGACCGGGTACGGGCCCGCACGGCCGAGCTTGAGCGATCAACAGCAAAGCTCGTCGAGAGCGAGCAGCGTCGGAGCATGGCGATCGCGGCCGGCCGGATGGGCTCGTGGGACTGGGACGGTGTCGATGGCGACTGGATGTGGGACGAGGGCCAGTACCGCATCTTCGGCGTCACGCCGCAGAACTTCGAGCTGAACACCGTGAACATCATGGCGCTGCTGCACCGGGAGGATGCCGAGCGCGCCCGCCAGGTGGTCGCGGAATTCAGCCGTGGCACGGCTTCGTATGAGGCTGAGTTCCGGATCAACCGGCCCGATGGCGAAGAGCGGTGGTGCGTTGGAACGGCCGCGGCGACCACCGACAGGACTGGCCGCGTGATCCGCGTCAGCGGGGTCACGATCGACATCACCGAGCGCAAGCGCGCCGAGGAACGACAGAACCTGCTGACCCGCGAGGTCGATCATCGTGCCAAGAATGCGCTGACCTTGGCCCAGTCGATCGTGCGGCTCACCAAGGCGGACAGCGTGAAGACCTATGTCAACGCGGTAGAGGGGCGCATCAGCGCACTGGCCCGCGTTCACACCATCCTCTCGCTATCAAGCTGGGAAGGTGCGAAGATAAGCAGGTTGGTGGCCGAAGAACTTGCACCCTATGCACCGGGCGGCCAGGTCGCCTTTGACGGTGCCGAGCTGCAACTCGAGCCTGCGACCGCACAGACGCTGGCGTTGGCGCTGCACGAGCTGGTGACAAACTCGGCCAAATACGGCGCGCTGTCGGTCCGCTCCGGACATCTCTCGGTCAAATGGACCATCGAGGATGAGCGCCTGGATCTGATCTGGATTGAAACCGGCGGTCCCTTGGTGCGCGCACCGACCTCGCGCGGCTTCGGCACGCGCAGCCTGATGGCCAGTGTGGAAAGCCAGCTCGGTGGGCGCGCCTCCTTCGACTGGCGTCCAGAGGGATTGGTGTGCCGGCTGGTCGTCCCGCTCCGCCCCGGCGCGACCCCGCCGGAGATCACGAGCCCTTGCGCAACGGCGGCGCCGGGCGACGCACGACAACGGGCTGCGGGCTGACCGCACCGGATAGCTCAGGCCATGTCGCGCGAGATCCGGACCGGGATCGACTTGGCGGCGGGCACCTTGCTGCCCTCCGCATAGTGCCATAGCGGAATCAATCCGTTGCATTCGGGGTAGTAGGCCGCAACGCTGTAGCGCGGAATGTCGAACGCCACTGCCTGGAGCCCGCCCAGCGAGCGCTCCACGCCGTCATCGGCCTCGGTCGAGAGCCGAACCGGCTCGCCCTGCTTGATGCCCAGATCAGCCATGTCGCTCGCGTTCATGAAGACGATCTGACGGCCTCCGGTGACGCCGCGAAACCGGTCGTCCTCGTTGTAAATGGTGGTGTTGAACTGGCCGTCGGCGCGCAAGGTCATCAGCTGATACACGCCATTGCCTTCCTCCGGAGGATTGAGCGCCGCCTTGGGCACGGTGAAGTTCGCCTTGCCGGTCGGCGTCTTCCATTTGCGTTCGCGGGCGCCAAGCGGCCGCGGAAAGCCGCCGGGCTCAAACAGGCGCTTGTTGAAGTCTTTGAACTGCTCGGGATAGGTCCGCTCGATCGCGTCTCTGACGCGCGCGTAGTCGCCCACCCAGGCATCCCAGTCGACGTGCGGATTTGGCTTCAGGGTGGCCTTGGCGAGACCGGCGACAATGGCTGGTTCGGACAACAGGGTCTCGGCGACGGGTTGGCGCTGCCCGCGCGAGCCGTGAATGCAGGTGGTGGAGTCCTCCATCGAGACCGCCTGATCTCCGCTGGCCTGCCGGTCGATTTCGATGCGGCCGAGGCACGGCAGCAGATAGGTCACCTCGCCTGCGACGATGTGGCTGCGATTGAGCTTGGTTGCGATCTGCACAGACAGCCGCAGCTTCGACCACGCCGGCTCCATCAGCGAACGTTCCGGGACGGCGCGCAGGAAGTTGCCGCCGAGACTGATGAAGCCCTTCACGTCGCCCTTGATGATGCCCTGGCAGGCATCCACCGTGCTGAGACCGTCCCATCGCGGCGGCTCGAAGGAATAGAGATCGGCCAGTTTGTCGAGTGGCACCAGCTTGGTCTTCTCGGAGATTCCCACGGTGCGCTGACCCTGCACGTTGGAATGGCCGCGGACAGGCGAGATGCCGGCCCCGGGCTTGCCGATATTGCCGCGCAACAGCAGGAGATTCACGATCATCTTGGCCGTCTCGACGCCGTGCCGATGCTGCGTAATTCCCATGCCGTAATTGGCGATCACGGCGTGCGAGTTCGCGTAGACCTTGGCAGCCTCCAGGATGGCGGCGCGCTCGAGGCCGGAGGACCGCTCGATGTCGCTCCACGACGCCTGCCGGCAGAAGGTCGCAAAGGCCTCGAAGCCAGACGTGTGCTGCTCGATGAAGGCGACATCCAGCACACGCGGGCTCTTCGTGGCGACCGCCGCGTCATCCGCCTCGATGACCGCCTTGCACAATCCGAGCAGCGTCGCCCCATCTCCGCCGACGCGCAATTGATGATATTGCGTGCTGATCCGCGTCCCGCCGGTCAGCACCATCTGAATCGGGTTCTGCGGATCGGTGAAGCGCTCCAGCCCCCGCTCACGCAGCGGGTTGAAGGTGATGATGGGTACGCCGCGTTGCGCCGCCCGCTGCAACGGATGCAGCATGCGCGGCGAGTTCGTCGTCGTGTTCTGGCCGAAGAAAAATATGCAATCCGCTTTGTCGAAATCCTCCAGCAGCACCGTGCCGACGGGCACGCCGATCACCTCAGGCAGCGCTACCGACGTCGACTCGTGGCACATGTTGGAGCTGTCGGGAAAATTGTTGGTGCCGTACATCCGGCCGAACAGCTGATACATGTAGCTCGTCTCGAGCGAGGCCCGGCCCGACGTGTACATCACGACCGACCGTGGATCGAGCCTGTTCAACTCCGCCCCGATGTCGCGGAAGGCCTCGTCCCAGCTCACGGCAACATAGCGATCCGCCGCAGCGTCGTAGCGCATGGGATGAGCGAGACGCCCCTGCTCTTCGAGCTGATGATCCGACCAGCCTCGCAACTCTGTCAGACTGTGCCGAGCAAAGAACTCCGGTCCGACGGTCTTGCCGGTGATTTCCCACGCGGTCGCCTTGGCGCCATTCTCGCAAAATTCGAACGGGTGCGGCTTTGCCGGCTTGGCCCAGGAGCAGCTGACGCACATGAAGCCGCCCGGCTTGTTCTGTTTCAGCAGGATCTCGCTGCCGAGCAGCGTCACCTCCTCCTGCGTGAGGATGCTCGCGACCGCGTGCACCGACCCCCAACCGCCAGCCGGAGATTTGTAGTCCTGGATTTTTGCCTTCTCGCTCACGACGCATCTCCGCGGCCTGGTCAAAAGCGGCAAACCCGGGATGAGCAGCGAAGTTCCGATTCCTCACTGAACCTTGCGAGGCTATCATCGAAGTCACGCGGGCGAAGGACCGAACATAGGAATTAGGAACGACCCAGCCCGCCGCGAGTCATGTCCGTGCCTCTGGCGGCGTTCCCCCATCTCGCTGGAGGCACTCCGTGTGGACTGCGGCCCAGCGTTCGACCCCTCGGGCGCTGGGCCTGTCCCTCCTGAGGTAGCCGGGATTTCTCCCGGCTTCCGATCTCAGCTTCAAGCCGCGCTGCGCTTGAGATGGCGGCCTTCCCTGACCTCCTCGATGATCTTGGCGCTGAAGGCTTCCAGATCGCCGGGATTGCGCGAGGTGATCACGCCTTGATCGACGACGACCTCCGCGTCCTGCCACTGCGCGCCGGCATTGGCAACGTCCGTCTTGATCGATTTGTACGACGTCATTTTGCGCCCCTTGGCGATGCCGGTCTCGATCAGGAGCCACGGCGCATGACAGACCGCCGCGACGATCTTCTTGGCTTCGAAGATCTCCTTGATGAACCGCAGCGCCTTCGGCTCGAGCCGCAACAGATCCGGATTGATCTGGCCGCCCGGCAGCACGACGGCGTCGTAGTCCGCAGCAGAAGCCTGGTCCAACGTCTTGTCGACCTTGACGGGCCGTCCCCAATCCTTCTCATTCCATCCCTTGATCTCGCCCAGCGCGAGCGAGACGATCTCGACGGTCGCGCCCGCCTGCTTGAGGCGATCGCGGGGCACTTCGAGCTCGGATTGCTCGAACCCGTTGGTTGCGAGGATCGCGATCTTCTTTCCCTTGATATCCATTGAACTCTCCTGGCCATTCGCACCGCGGGCAACCTCCCGCTGGCGGGCATGTTCCACCTGGAAAGCGCGAGGACCGTCACAAATGGTCAATCGCTTGACGCTCTCCCGGGGGTGGAACCAGCCCGCACGTGCCGCAGTTTGTTGGACGTCCCTGCCCTGAAATGGATGGGCGGCGTCGGGCGGCACGGCATCGCTGCGTCGGCGGATCGCAATCTGGAGGCGCTCGTGCCCTACGCATTGTTTGAGAATGACGAACAGATGACCCGCCCGTTTCGCACCGAGCGCGAGGTCTGGGAGGCCGCGGAACAGGCCGATCTCATCACGTTCGGCACGCATGGCGAGAAAATTCTGGACAACAATTTCGAGATCAAATCATGCGAGGCCACTCCGGAAGAGCTGACGGCCGTACCGCCGGACATCGTATTGCCCGAAGCTCACACGCCCCATGTTGGCGAGCGGCACGGGACCGCCGACCCACCTTTGCCCTCGCTGCCCAAGCCAAGGACGCGGACCTCCTCATGACCGGGCGCGGACCCGCCATGGCCGTCTCGGCGAGCTGAATACCGACGAGCAGCGGATCGCTCGACCTTGTCGCCGGAATGTCATGCGTGCCGGGCCCCTCTCTGCCTGGGAGGCAGCCTGCTCGCCTCTTCCAGCTTGAGCTGCTCGCGTTGTTGCCGCAGTCCCTCGAGCGTTCCCAACATCCGCTGCAACAGCGCTTCGGCCGCCGCCGCCGGCACGCCGGCCCGCCGCAGTTGCACGATTTCGCGACGCTGCCGCCCGACCTGAAGGCGCAGACGGTCGATTTCGGCTCGAACCAGATCGAGATCGCGCATGGAGCCCCCCTCAGACGATGATCATTACACCATAGAACAAAATAGGAACATTCTGCAAGCTGGCGCATTGAGCCCGCCAAGAACGGCAGAGCCCCATGGCTGAACGGCTGCAGAAAGAACCCGAGGACTGGGGTTCCGGAGCCGATCCGATGACCGATGCCCACGCGTCCTGCTTGAAGACGCTCAGCGAGCAGGCCGGTCGCCCTGCCCCCACGCAAGCGGAGATGACGAAGGCTGAAGCGTCCGAACTGATCGATGAGATGAGACGCGCCGCGAGGTTGGATTGAGCTGGCCAAGTTCAAGTCATCGAGACGATGATTCGGCAGATCGGTATTCCGATGTTGCCGATGCCGGGCCTAGGCTGTCGCGAATCAGAAATCGGTCGTTTAGTCTTCGCGGCATTTCGCGGGAGTCCACCATGGTTGCGGACAGTGACAGCAAGGTTGCCTGGCATCGCGCCCAGCTCAAAAAGAATCGTGCTGCCTTGAAGCAGATTGAGACGGCGCGGTTCACGGTGGGCGAGAGCGCCGATGCGAAGGCGCTCGAACACACCAAGCGGCAGGTCGCGGAACTCCAGCTCAAGATACGCGAGTCCGAGCACCTCATTGCCCAGCACGACAAACAGGTACGACGCCCGCTGGCGACCGACCTGAGAAGCCTCTCGAACGTCGCCTGGCGCAACTGGACCGGCAACGGCCCGCGCTGAGGACTCGCGCTGTCCTGCCCTTCAGTCGACGATTTTCTGATGCTCGGCTCCAGTCTCTTGCAGAACCGTGGACACATTCGACGGCTCTGATCTGTCAACCGCCGGCGCCCAGCGCTTCAGCCGCTCATCGCTTCGGCTGAGGGCATCGAGGTCGATGCGTCCTTGCGCCAGAGCCTCCTTGGCGCAGGCCAGCACGCGATGAAACTGGGTGCCGTCATAGGCCACCAGCAACAGGTCGGCACCGCCGTTCAGAGCCTCCACGACAGCTTTGCAGAGATCGCGGCCGTAGATCGCCCCCATCACGAGATCATCCGTCACAATCACACCCTGATAGTTCCAGCGGCCGCGAATGAGTCCCTCGAGCACGGCTTTGGAATGTGAGGCAGGCCGCTCCGGATCGACCGCATCGACCGTCACGTGACCGACCATCATCGCCGCGTGCGAGCCCTGCAGCACCTGTCGAAATGGCCTCCAATCCGACCGTTCCAGGACATCTGCCGGTGTGCCGAGCTGTGCCGAGAAATGATGCGTATCGGCTGCGACGCGCCCCAGACCAGGGAAATGCTTGACGGCCGCGCGGACACCGCTAGCTTCCAGGCCACGGACGTAGCCGAGCGCAATGTCGCCAACCACCGCGGGATCGTTGGAGATCGCGCGGCGGCCGATCAAGGTGTGAAAGTCCAGTCGATTGCGTGTCCAGCTCGGGCGAAGGTCGACGACAGGCGCCAGGTTGAAGGTGATGCCGGCAGCCGCGAGCGCCTCACCTTGGGCGCGCCCCATCGCGAACGCATCCTGCGCGCGCCGCGAGGCCGGCAGATCGGCCAGCGTGGCGAGGCCGGGCATGTTCGGCAGTGTCGGAGACAGGTGCGCGACGGAGCCTCCCTCCTGATCCGCCGCGACCAGCAGGAACGGCAGCCCGGCACTCCGGCGCGCGTCCTGCAACCGCGCGATCTCGGCACGGAGTTGCGGCTCGGTCCGGCCACGGACGTTGTGGTGAGTGACGTAGACTCCCGCGATCAACCCCTGCCGCGCCAACGCGGCTGCGTCGCCCACGGCCGTGTAGCCGACGATGAAATGCCGGCCGAGCAGACGCGCCACGTCCGGGGGCGTGCGGAACGTCTCGTACTTGCGCCAGGCAAACATGAACTGCGTCGACGTCAGCATGATCAGCGGAACGCACCATGCCAGCACGAGCGCGCGTCCGGCGGCCCCCTGCCGCCACCGGCCGCCGAGCATCAGCAGCAGCGGGACAGCAAGCCCGATGAGGAGCAGGGCCGCATGGCCGCTGCCCCGCAGCCGAACCAGATAGGGCTCGTTGCTGTTCAGCGTGACGAAAATGAAGAGCAGAGCAAGGATCCAGAGAACCGCGGTCCTGATACGTCCAAGCATGTGTGTAGCCGATCATCCCAGGGGAAAGACGGCCATTGCGTAACAATCACGTTTCGCCCGCGCCAGCAGCAGAATCGCGTCTGCACGAAATCTGCAAACAAATCCTGAAATGCTGCAGATCCCCTCGTGAGCCGCTGCATGGGCAGGCGTCATGCTGGGCTCATCGGTTTGTGCCTCCCGGCCCGAGCGATGACCCGAACCAAGGATTCCTCCATGACCACCCTCACCGAGCCGACGGCTGCGACCGTCGCGCCCGATTCCATGTGGCTCAAATTCGCCCTCGCTACAGGCCTCGTCGGCCTCGCCGACCCGTTGCTCTACGACGGCCGGCCGATCGGCCTGGCGTTTCCGCTGTTTTTCGCCGCGCTTGCCGCGGCCAGCGTTCTTGCCAACCTTGCCAAGACCACTCGAGGCCGTCTGGTCGGAGCCGCAGTTCTCTTCTTTGCCGGCCTGGCTCCCGCCATCGAGGACCTGAACCTGCTTTCCTTTCCTGTCCTGCTGCTCACGACGCTGTCGGCTGTCACGCTGGCGACCAACCGATCCGCGCGCGGCTTCCGGCTTCCGTTGACCGGCGCGCGGCAATTGCTCCTGATCGGACCGTTTCGGCTGATACCGGATGCGATCGTGACGCTCCGCACGAACACGGTGATGCGAACCCTCCTTGTCTGGAGCATCCCGCTGGCACTCGGCTGCGTGTTCCTGGCTCTGTTCGCGGTAGCCAATCCGGTCATTGAGCGCTGGTTCGCCGTCCTCAGTCCCGAGCACGTCGCCTCCCAACTCACGATGGGGCGCGCGATCTTCTGGCTCGTCACGTTGTCCATGGTCTGGCCGTTCATCAATCTTCGCTGGCGCGAGCGGACCAAGACTCCGAGCCCGCCGATCGAAGGCGAGCCCGATCAGCCGTCACTCCTGGCGACCGTGCTCGGCCCTGAGACGGTGCTTCGGGCGCTGATCCTGTTCAACATCCTGTTTGCTCTCCAGACGGCGCTCGACGGCGCCTATCTGTGGGGGCATGCCGCGCTTCCGGACGGCATGACCTATGCGGCCTATGCGCACCGGGGCGCCTATCCCTTGATCGTCACGGCGCTGCTCGCGGCGGCCTTCGTCATCGTCGCCGTCCGCTCCGAGACCACGGCAAACGAGTCGCGATTGGTCCGGCCGCTGGTCTATCTCTGGGTGGCACAGAACGTGATGCTGGTCGTATCCTCGATCCAACGGCTTCATATGTATATCGAGACTTATGCTCTGACCTATTGGCGGATCGCGGCCTTGATATGGATGATCCTGGTTGCGATCGGCCTGATCCTCATCGTGCTCAGGATCGCTCTCGCCAAGTCCAACGCGTGGCTCGTCCGCATGAACATGCTGGTGCTCTCGGCGACCATTTACGGCTGTGCACTGATCAATTTCGACCGGCCGATCGCAGACTTCAATGTCTCCCATAGTCGTGAGGCGGGGCAGAGCGGCCCTCTCATCGACGGCTCCTATCTCGTCTGGCTCGGGCCAGAGGCGCTGCCGGCCATCGAGCGGGCGATGCTGTTGCGACCGACGGACCGGGGACTGGCGAGCGACCGCGATCGGCTCCTCGCGCAACAGCAAAGCAGCATGGCGTCCTGGCGATCCTGGAGTTTTCGCGGCTGGCGCCTGCAGCGCTATCTCGATACACATCCCGTGTCGCAGAAACCAAGCTGATGCCTCGCCGCGGAGGAAAGCACGTGTCTCCCCGAATCCTCATCGTCGACGACGACCCGCATATCCGCGAGGTCCTGCGCGTGGCCTTGAGCAAGGCCGGCATGGCGGTGAAGGAAGCCGCCGACGGCCGCGCCGCGCTGGCCAGGTTCGCCGAAGACCGTCCGGACCTGATCGTGCTCGACGTCGGCATGCCGGAGTACGACGGCCTCGAGGTCTGCCGGCGGATTCGCCGGACCTCGCAGGTGCCGATCCTGTTCCTGTCGGCGCGCGACGAGGAGATCGACCGTATTCTCGGGCTCGAGATCGGCGGCGACGACTACGTGACCAAGCCGTTCAGTCCGCGCGAGCTCGTCGCCCGCGTCAACGTCATTCTCCGCAGGGTCTCATCCGGTGGGGCGGATCGTGCGCCCGAACCGGAGGAGCTGGCGCATGGCAGGCTTCGTCTCGACCCGCAGCAGCATCTGGCGCGCTTCGGCGACGCGCCGCTGACACTTACCGCCCTGGAATTCAGCATCCTGCGCACGCTGATGACGCGCCCTGCCGTCGTGTTCAGCCGCGAGCAGATCATGAGCGCCGCCTATCAGCTCAACATCCAGGTTTCCGACCGCACCATCGACAGCCACATCCGCAACATCAGGGCCAAGCTGGCAGCCGCGCATTGCGAGGACGCCATCGAGACGGTGCATGGCGTCGGCTTCCGGCTCGGCCGCTGCGGCGCCCCATGATCGCGCCCAAGCCCAAGGCAAAATGGCGGCCGTCGCTGGGACAGATCGTCTTCGGCGTTCTGGCGCTGGTCGGCACCTTGCCGCTGGTCGGGCTGTTCTTCTTTCGCATCTATGACAACCAGCTGATCCGCCAGACCCAGGCGGAGCTGATCGCGCAGAGCCGCGTGCTGGCGGCGGTCTTTGCCGAGGAGGTTTCCGCGCGCCTTGCCGCCGGCGTGCCGCTCGGCGCCGAGATCCCGCCCGAGTCACGTCCGGATGCCTCCGACGAGGTGACGCCGATTCGCCCCCTGCTCGATCTCCTGGCCAACGATCTGTTCGTCCGCCGGCCCGACGCACGCGATGCGGTCCATCCTGCGGATCCGGCCTACGTCGCGATCGGCGCGCGCCTGCTGCCGATCGTCAGGGAGACGCAGAAGGTCACCTTGGCCGGGTATCGCGTGCTCGATCCCCAGGGCGTCGTGATCGCCGGCCGCGACGAGATGGGCAAATCCCTCGCCCATATCGACGAGGTGGCCGCCGCCCTGAAGGGACGCTACAGCGCCGCGCTCCGCATCCGCATTCCCGACAAGGCCCCACCACCGATCTATTCGATCAGCCGCGGCGTCGGCGTCCATGTGTTCTCGGCCATGCCCGTGATCGTCGACGATCACGTCGCCGGGGTCATCTATACCTCGCGCACGCCGCGCAACATCTTCGAGCATCTCTATCAGGAGCGCGGCAAGTTCATCGCGGCCGGCTCCACCATTGTCCTCACGACGCTGCTGGTCGGCCTCATCGTGGCGCGCACGATCACGCGCCCGATGCGCGAGCTGGTCGATCGCGCCGGCCGGATCGGACGCAACGATCCCGCAGGCTTCCGTCCGCTCGCCCATTACGGCACCCGCGACTTCGCGGAGCTCGCCGAGCACTTCTTCGCCATGGCCGAGCAACTGGCGCAACGCTCCAACTACATCAGGAGCTTTTCCGCGCATCTGACCCACGAACTCAAATCACCGCTCACCTCGATCAAGGGCGCAGCCGAGCTGCTGCTCGACTCTCTGGCCAGCCCTTCTGAGACCTTGACGCACGCCGAGCAGGAGACGTTCCTCTCCAACATCCTTGGCGACGCCGACCGCCTCGCGGCACTGGCCCAGCGCTTGCGCGAGCTGGCACGGGCGGAGACGGTGTCGGCGGTCGAGGCCGGTAGCATCGCCGAGGCCGTCGGCACGCTGCGATCGCGTTTCCCGTCGGTTGTCATCGAGACATCAGGGCCGGTCGAACGTAGCACGACATTACCGAACGAAACCGTGCTCATCGTGCTCACGCATCTCGTCGACAACGCCGTCCGGCATGGCGCCCGGCGCATCCGCCTCGAGGCCGAGGAGAGCAAGGAGATGCTGATCGTCATCGCCAGCAATGACGGCGATCCGATCTCGCCTGACAACCGCGACCGCATCTTCGACGCCTTCTTCACGACCCGGCGCGACAGCGGCGGTACCGGCATGGGGCTGGCGATCGTGCGCGCCATCATGGCAAACCATGGCGGCGAGATCTCGCTGCGGCCAGGCGAGACCTGCGTCGCGTTCGTGCTGCGGCTACCGATCGAATGCAGTCGCGGGACGCCGACTTAAGATAGCGTGCTCTCTGCGGCGCCACGTCAAAGTTGCTTCCGGTCGCTCAATCGCCGCCGGCAATCCCCACCACATTCAGGGCCTTGTCGACGAAGGTCTTCTCCCATTCGTTCGTATACGAGCAATGTATGCCACGGTGCCGCCGGCTGCATGGGCCGCACGAGAATGCCGCAGAACTGCATGGCAATTCGCAAATGACTTGGACCCGCGATCCGCGTAATCTTCGCCCCGATTGCACCATCGGCCAGCGTCCCGCTTGGCCTTCGGGAGACCTTGATGAATTCGAGCCGTTTCGAGATCAGCCGCCGGACCGCCCTCCTGACCTCCGCTGCCATCGCAGCGAACGTGGTCAATCCATTCCGCGCCTTCGCCCAGGAGACGCCGCGCAAGGGTGGCGTGTTCAACGTTCACTACGGCGCCGAGCAGCGCCAGCTCAATCCGAGCCTCCAGGCTTCGACCGGTGTCTACATCATCGGCGGCAAGATCCAGGAGAACCTCGTCGACCTCGACGCCAAGGGGCAGCCGGTCGGCGTGCTGGCCGAGAGCTGGGAGGCGACGCCGGGCGGCAAGACCGTCACTTTCAAGCTGCGCAAGGGCATCACCTGGCATGACGGCAAGCCGTTCACGTCGGAGGACGTTGCCTTCACCGCGATGAACATGTGGAAGAAGATCCTCAACTACGGATCGACCCTGCAGTTGTTCCTGACTGCGGTCGACACGCCAGATCCGCAAACTGCGATCTTCCGCTACGAGCGGCCGATGCCGCTCAACCTGCTGCTGCGCGCCCTGCCCGATCTCGGCTACGTCTCGGCCAAGCACATCTACGAGAGCGGCGACATCAGGCAGAACCCCGCCAACCTCGCCCCCATCGGCACTGGTCCGTTCAAATTCGTGAAGTACGAGCGCGGCCAGTATATCATCGCCGAGCGCAATGCCGACTACTGGCGGCCGAACGCACCCTATCTCGACCGCATCGTGTGGAAGGTGATTACCGACCGTGCCGCGGCGGCGGCGCAGATGGAGGCTGGCGAGCTGCACTACAGCCCGTTCTCGGGCCTAACGATCTCCGACATGGCGCGGCTCGGCAAGGACAAGCGTTTCATCGTGTCCACCAAGGGCAATGAGGGCAACGCGCGCACCAACACGCTCGAGTTCAACGTCCGCCGCAAGGAGCTGGCGGACGTGAAGGTCCGCCGTGCCATCGCGCATGCGATCAACGTTCCCTTCTTCATCGAGAACTTCCTCGGCGATTTCGCCAAGCTGGGCACCGGTCCGATCCCGTCGACCTCGACCGACTTCTACCCCGGCGCCAATACGCCGCAATATCCCTACGACAAGGCCAAGGCGGCGGCGCTCCTGGACGAAGCCGGCTACAAGCCCGGCGCCGGCGGAACCCGCTTCTCGCTGCGGCTGCTGCCTGCGCCGTGGGGTGAGGACATCTCGCTGTGGTCGACCTTCCTTCAGCAATCGCTGGGCGAGGTCGGCATCGCGATCGAGATCGTGCGCAACGATGGCGGCGGCTTTCTCAAGCAGGTCTATGACGAGCACGCCTTCGATCTCGCGACCGGCTGGCACCAGTACCGCAACGACCCCGCGGTTTCGACCACGGTCTGGTATCGCTCCGGCCAGCCCAAGGGCGCGCCGTGGACCAATCAGTGGGGTTGGGACGATCCCAAGATCGACAAGATCATCGATGACGCGGCGACCGAGGTCGATCCGGCCAAGCGCAAGGCGCTCTATGCCGATTTCGTGCGCGAGGCCAATACCGAGCTGCCGGTGTGGATGCCGATCGAGCAGATCTTCGTCACCGTGATCACGGCCAAGGCGCGCAACCACTCGAACACGCCGCGCTGGGGATCGTCGAGCTGGCACGATCTGTGGCTTTCCGCCTGAGCCGGAATCCGTCAGGATGAGGCCATGCGCATCTTGAGCCTTGCGGGGCGGCGGCTCGCCGCCTCGATCCCCACCCTGTTCCTGATCCTGATCGGCGTCTTCCTGCTGCTGCAACTCGCGCCCGGCGATACCGTCGACGCGATGATGGCGCAGATGGGCGGCGGCGATGCCGCCACCGCTCGCGAGTTGCGTCGCTTCTATGGACTGGACCTGTCGGTCCCGATGCAGCTCGCCAATTATCTGTGGCGGCTGGTGCGTCTCGATCTCGGGTTCTCCGCGATCTACGGCAAGCCCGTCGCTTCCGTGATCCTGGAGCGGCTGCCACCGACGCTGCTGCTGATGACATCGGCGCTGTCCTTTGCCTTCTTCTTCGGTCTTGTTTTCGGGGTGATCGCCGCGCGCGGCGTCAACCGCTGGCCGGATACGCTGATCTCCACGGTGGGCCTGATCTTCTATGCCACCCCGTCGTTCTGGTTCGGACTGATGGCCATCGTCGTGTTCTCGATCTACCTGCAGTGGCTGCCCGCCGGCGGCTTCGAGGATATCGGCGCGGTCACGACCGGCGTCTGGCGCGTGCTCGATATCGCACGACACTTGGTGTTGCCGTCCTTGACACTCGGCCTGATCTTCCTCGCCATCTATCTCCGCATCATGCGCGCCTCCATGCTCGAGGTCCTGAACCTCGATTTCGTCCGCACCGCGCGCGCCAAGGGCCTCGACGAGACCCGCATCGTCACCCGCCACGTGCTGCGCAACGCGCTGCTGCCGATGGTGACGCTGATCGGACTCCAGGCCGGCACGATGCTCGGCGGCTCCGTGGTGGTCGAGACGGTGTTCTCGCTGCCCGGCCTCGGACGTCTCGCTTATGAGTCGGTCGTCCAGCGCGACCTCAACACCCTGCTCGGCATCGTCTTCGTCTCGGCGCTGCTCGTGATCGCCGTCAACTTCGTGACCGATCTGCTTTACGCGCGGCTCGATCCGCGCATCACGGCGGAGAGCTAGCGCATGGACGCGGTCAAACGCTATTTCCGCAGTCCCGCTGCCGTCCTGGGCCTCGTGCTCCTGCTGATCGTCATCGGCATGGCGCTCAGCGCCGGCTATTTCTATCCACGCGATCCGCTCGCGCTCGCCGGCCGGCCCCTGATCTGGCCGCTCGCCAATCCGCGCTTCCTGCTCGGCACCGACAATTCCGGCCGCGACATCGCCGCCCAGATCTTCTACGGCGCCCGCATCTCGCTCCTGATCGGCGGCGTCGCCACGCTCATTGCCGTGGCGATCGGCGTGTTGGTCGGTGCGCTCGCGGGCTACTACGGCGGCTGGGTCGACAACATCCTGATGCGCATCACCGAAGCCTTCCAGACGCTGCCGAACTTCGTCCTGCTGCTGGTCCTGGTCGCGGTGTTCGGCTCGACTTTGACGACGGTGACGATTGCCGTCGGCATCGTCTCCTGGCCGGCACCGGCCCGGCTGACACGGGCGGAGTTCCTGTCGCTGCGCAGCCGCGAATTCGTCCAGGCCGGCCGCACCCTTGGCATGCGCGACACCCAGCTGATCCTGCGCGAGATCCTGCCGAACGCGCTGCCGCCGGTGATCGTCTATGCCGGTGTCGTGATGGCGGTCGCGATCCTCTTGGAGAGCGCGCTCGCCTTCCTACGGCTGTCCGACGCCAATGTCGCCTCCTGGGGCAACCTGATCGGGCTCGGGCGCGACGTGCTGCGCGTGCAGTGGTACGTCTCCGCGATCCCGGGCGTCGCCATTCTCGTCACTGTGCTCGCGGTGTCGCTGGTCGGCCAGGGGCTCAATGACGCACTGAATCCCCGGCTGAAACAGCGATGAGTCCCGCACAGCCCATTCTGACCGTCGACCGCCTCAGCGTGCGTTTGCCGAAGGGCGCCGACCGCACGCATGCGATCTCCGAGGTCTCGCTTTCGGTCGCCGAGAACGAAATCGTCTGCATCGTCGGAGAATCCGGCTCCGGCAAGTCGATGATGGCCAATGCCATCATGCGGCTGCTGCCCGACGGTGTGGGCACCGACGGCGGACGCATCCTGTTTGCCGGGCGCGATCTCTGCACCGCCACGGCGGCAGAGATGCGCAGCATGCGTGGCGCCGAGGTCGCGATGGTGTTCCAGGAGCCGATGACCGCGCTCAATCCGTTGCGCACGATCGGCGACCAGATCGGCGAGGTGCTGGACATCCATACCGATCTGTCGAAAGCCGAGATCAAATCGCGCGTGCTGTCGCTCCTGTCCGACGTCAACATTCCCGATCCGCCGCGCGCGGCGAAGGCCTATCCGCACGAGCTGTCCGGCGGCCAGCGCCAGCGCGCCATGATCGCCATGGCCTTGGCGCTTGATCCGAAGCTGCTGATCGCCGACGAGCCGACGACGGCGCTCGACGTCACGACGCAGGCCCAGATCCTCAAGCTCATCCGAGAGCTGCAGCAGCGGCGCAGGACGGCGGTGCTGTTCATCACGCATGACTTCGGGGTCGTCGCCGAGATCGCCGACCGCGTCGTCGTGATGCAGCATGGCAGCGTCGTCGAACAGGGCGCGGCGGCGGATGTCCTGCAACGGCCGCAGCATGACTACACCAGGCAACTGATCGCTGCGGTGCCACCCGTGGCGGCCCCTCCGGCACGCAGATTATCGGACCAGATGATCCTCGCCATCTCCGGTATCTCGAAGACCTATCGCACCGGCGGCTTCCTCGGCCGCGGCGAGCGCACTACCCATGCAATCAGGGACGTTTCGCTTTCACTGCCGAAGGGGGCAACGCTCGGCATCGTCGGCGAGTCCGGCTCCGGCAAATCCACCCTCGCCCGCTGCATCATTCGCCTGATCGATCCCGACACAGGAACGATCCTGCTCGACGGCGAGGACTGGGCACGCCTCTCGCGCAGCGAGGTCAGAAACAGAACCCAGCAGATGCAGATGGTGTTTCAGGACCCGTTCGCCTCGTTGAATCCGCGGCGCAAGGCGGTCGAGCTGGTGGCGCAGGGACCGATCGTGCACGGCACCGCGCGAGCGCAGGCGCTGACCGAGGCGCGCGAGCTGTTCAGCCTGGTGGGGCTCGACCCGTCCGCCGCCGACCGCTTTCCGCATGAGTTCTCCGGAGGTCAGCGCCAGCGCATCGGGCTTGCGCGCGCGCTGGCGCTGAAGCCCAAGGTGCTGGTCGCGGACGAGCCGGTGTCCGCGCTCGACGTCTCCGTTCAGGCGCAGGTGTTGAAGCTGCTGACCAGCCTGCGCGAACGGCTCGACCTGTCGATCATCTTCATCACGCACGACCTGCGGGTCGCAGCCCAGATCTGCGATCTGGTCGCGGTCATGAAGGACGGCGTCGTCGTCGAGCATGGGCCCACGCACGACGTGTTCGGCAACCCGCAGCATGCCTATACGCAGGCGCTGCTGGAGGCCATTCCGGGCGGCGACTTCGCCCGGACCCAACATCCCACGTCTTAGCTGATCTCACGCGCGTCGCGGTACCGGTACAGGAGCAGCATCAGTGGCGCGAACGGACGCAGCAGCGCGTGCGCCGGAATGGTGACCGGCTCCGTGAACGGCAGCGCCAGCTCGTTCGCCGGCACGCCGCGCACCGCCTTCGCTAGCTCCGCACCGAGGGGGATCGTGAGCGCGACCGCCCGGCCGTTGCAGCCGGTCCAGCCATAGGCGTCCGGGCCGAGGCGGTGAATCCGCGGCATGTAGTCCGTGGTCATGCCGACATAGCCATTCCAGACATAGTCGAACCGGACCTCGCCGATCTGCGGCCACAGGCGCTGCAGGCGCTCGGCGACCCTCGCCTTCAGCCGCTCGGCCCTGTTGCCGGGACCGATCACGGCGCCGCCCGTCACCAGGCGGTTGCGCGCATCGTAGCGGGCGAAATAGAGCTCGCCATGAGTATCGGACATCGCCTGCCGCGCCGGGATGATGGTCTTCCGCACATTGTCCGACAGCGGCTGCGTCGCCATCTGCCAGGACAGCACCGGCATCACCTCATGCGCGATCTCGGGTGCGAGAGCCTTGGAGAACTCGCCGCTATAGGCATTGCTCGCCAGCACCAGCGCGCGCGCCGACACCTCGCCTTGCGCGGTGCGGACGATCCAGCGATTCCCGCGCCGCTCGAAATCGATCACCGGCGAGCGCGCATAGATGCGGCCCCCAAGGCTCAGCACGGTTCGCGCCAACCCGCGCGCGAGCGCCAGCGGATTGATGTGACCGCCGGTCCTGTTCCAGAAGCCCCCATGCCATGCATCCGAGCCGAGCATGTCGCGCGTCTGGTCGCGTGACAGCAGCTCGACTTCCGCGCCGAACTTCGACCACTGCTTGAACCTGCGCTCGGCGATCTTGATGCGGCCGGGCGTATGCACCGGCTGGACCCAGCCGGCCTGCTCATGCTCGGCGTCGATGCCGTAGCGCCTGACGGTCTCGAACAGCGCCGAGGCACTGTCGCGCAGCATCGCAACGAAGCGCTCGCCGGCGGCGCCGTGACGGGCGATGAGATCCTCGGGATCCGGGCGCGACAGTGTCGGGATCACCTGGCCGTTGTTCCGACCCGAGGCGCCCCAGCCCGGCTCCATGGCTTCGACGATCGCGACATCGACACCGGCCTCGCGTAGATGCAGCGCCGTCGACAATCCGGTGAAGCCGCCGCCGATGATCACGACATCGGCCTGCACACTGCCCTGAAGCTCGGACAGGTCAGGTCCAGACGGGGTCTGCGCAGCCCACAAGGACGGCGGCCATTGAACGTTTTCCATCGTCATGCTCATCGTGAACAGCTCATCCCTGCTGATCAACCGCCCTCCAGGAAGACGGTCTTGCCTTGCGCCGAGCGCCCATCCGCGCCGGTTGCGGCGCATAGGTCGATTGGGCATAGTTCGGCCGCCAATATGCCAACTTCGCTGCAAGGAGACAAACGCGTGGCCCTCAAGAATGTCATCGGTATCGATCACGCGGTCGTCGTGGTGAAGGATCTCGACGCCGCGGCGGAGACCTGGAGGCGGCTGGGCTTCACGCTGTCTCCGCGCGGCACGCACAGCGCCAAGATGGGGTCCGGCAATTACACCATCATGCTCGATCCTGATTACATCGAGCTGCTCGGCATCCTCGCCGAGACCGACCACAACGTTCCGACCCGCAATTTCCTCGCCCAGCGCGGCGAAGGCATCGAGCGCATCGCCTTCACCGCGATCGACTCGGCGGCCGGCGCCGAGGAAATCCGCGCGAGGGGTTTTGAGCCGATTGGCCCGATCGATTTCGAGCGCCCGGTGCCCCTGCCCGACGGCTCCATCTCGGCAGCGAAATTCCGCGTGTTTCAATGGCCGGTCGTGGAGGCTCCGGGCGGCCTGCGCATCTTCGCCTGCCAGCACAAGACGCGCGAAACAGTCTGGATTCCTGAATTGATGCGCCATGCCAACGCCGCCAAGCAGCTGAAGCAGGCCCTGATCGTGACGCCGGATCCGACCAAGGACGCAACCCATCTGTCGCGCCTGATCGATCGCGACGGGCGAGCCGAGGCCGACGGCGCCGTGACCGTGACCTCGGGCGGCGATCGCGCCGATTTCGTGTTCTTGACCCGGGAGCAGCTCGCAGCGCGTTATCCCGGCGTGTCGCTCGCCGGCCTGCCGGAGCGCGGCGGCGCCGGCCTGGTGCTGGCTTCACATGATCTCGCAACGACGGAAAAGGCGCTTGGCGCGGCGGCGGTGCGCAGCGGCGCGAGCCTCGTTGTTCCGCCGGCGTCAGCGACGGGCACCCTGCTCAGCTTCGTGGCCGGCTAGACTTTCGCGAGGCGGCCACGGGCCGTGGCTGCCTCGATGTCATTCGGCCGGCTGGAACATCGCCGGCCGGCCGCGCTGGCTGTCGAGCCATCCGGCGAGACGATCCATGAGTCCGCCGCGGGTCTCCGAAGGTTGCGCCGACGACACGAACGGATCGCAATGACACTTCGCGCCGGCCGCGCGTGACATCTTCGCGACCGCCTCAGTCATGGCCGGCGCGCCGCAGGTATAGACGACGTCGTTGGGCGTGAGCTCCGGCATGTGTTCGGTCGGCCGGCCGCTGCGAATCGCGGGCGAGACGTTCTGCGGCTCCGACACGATCGGAATGATCTTCACGTTCGGGAAGCGCGCCAGGCGGCACAACGCCTGATGCATGTAGAACGACTGCAAGGTGCGCGACACGACGATGAAGACAATCTCGCGCTTGGGGTTCTCGGTGATGGCGGCGACAGCGATCGCCCACATCGGCGCGAAGCCGGTGCCGCTCGCCACCAGGATGATTCGGCCGCGATGCTTCTGCCGGAAGAACGCGGTGCCCAACGGCGCCGTCAGCTTGACGCGATGGCCGACCTGGATGTCGCGGCCGAGCGCCGAGGATACCAGGCCATCCTTCAGGATGCGGATGTGCAGATACAGCAGATGGCTGTCGGGTGCGCCAACCATCGGATAGGTCGGGCTGTAGCAGCGGGTCGGAAAACCGCGGTACTGCACCTTGGCGTATTGTCCGGGGAAGAATCGCAGCGGCTTCGGCATCTCGAGGGTGACGCCGACGACGTCGGGCGCGAGCCGCACGAGATCGCCCACCTCGCAATTCATCGTCACCGTATCCGGCACGGGCTCGGTGATGATCTTGAGGTCGGACACGACACGCGCCTGGCACGCATGCGCCATGTCGCCTTCCATCCCGCCGAACAGCTTGCCGTCGACGACCGTTACCTTGCAGGAGCCGCAGATTCCGCTGCGGCAGTCATGGGGCAGATCCACGCCACTGTTGATGGCGCCGTCGAGCAGGATATCGCCCACATTCGCGTAGAACGTTTCCCTGTTGTACTGGATTTTGCAAATCTTACCCATCACTGCACCTCAAGTCGCATCGGCCGGATCTGCCTCGTATGTCGGATCTGGGTGTGGTCGAACGCAGCGACTCGCATGAAGACACCGTTCTTGATCGGGACGTCGTACTTGCTTTTCGTGTCCATTTTGCGGGCAATTTCGAGCGTCCAGTGGCCCGCGGCCCAACGCGCTGCGCAACGGATGTCCGCGCGATCGCCGGTGAACTCGCCGCTGACGAGCACACCGGGCACGACGGTCCCGATCGGCGTCTGGGCATCCGCCTCGGCCGAATACGGCACCGATTCGGCCTCGGTCATGAACCAGCGTGCGCCTTCGCTCTCGCCGATGTTCGGATCGAGATTGATCTCGCCCATCGCCGCGGTCATCGCGGCGACGTCCTTCGGAAGGCGCTTCGGTCTCACGCCCCGATTCCCCAGTCTTGCGGCCTCCCTGTCGATCACGAAATTGTCGGAATAGTTCGCGGTCCCCGGATCCGGTGCGAACCCGCCCTTGTAGGGCGTGAGTCCCTTGACCTGATCCGGCGTGGGTTCTGCAGGCGGACCGAAATGATCATCATCCATCCATCCGGTCGGGCCGCCGCTCGTCGCCTTCCACAGCCAGGCGTCGGCATAGAGATTCGGCGCCGGCGTGTAGTGGATGCCGCGACCCGACAGCGTCGGCGGCTTGTCCGGCATCGGCTGCGAGCTCATGTGAAAGGTTCGGTCCGCGGCCAGGGTGATCGGCAGCGTCGTGAACAACAGCGAGAACTTGTCCTCGTTGAAGTCGTTCTCGTCGCCCTTGTCGAATCCGTTCTGCAGCAGATGCCAGCCGTCGGCCTTCTTGATCAGCGGCAACTGCTTCAGCGACCGCGTCGGGTCCTCCCAGATGACGAGGAAATACACCCACGTGCCGTCATGCGCGGCCTTGATCCAGACGCGCGATTCGCCGGTACCGTCGAAATTGTCGCCCTGGTTGGTCGTCACCATGTGCGGCTGGATGTTGCGCCAGACACGATCCGACGAATCGCCGTCAAGCGTCGGCGCATCCGATGTCGCGATTCGGTACACCGTGACGGTGTCCTCGGCGTAGTAGTCGGCGGCGAACATCGCCGAGCCGATCACAATGGCTGCGGCGATCGCGACCATGAACGGGTTGGACTGGAAGCTCGGATTGCGGCGACGGGAGTTGCCCTTGGCAGGTGCCGGCGGCGGACGCATGCGGCCTGGCGGCACCCGCGGCTCCGAACGTGCCCGCAGCGGCTCCTCCATGCGCCGCGGCGCCGGCATCGGCTCACGCGCTGCAGGCCGCGCGGCCGGCGCGGGCCGCTTCGGAGGCGCCTCCGCCTCCTCCAGCTTTTCCGACTGCTCGACCAGCATCGTGAGCAGTTCGACGGGATCGAGCTTCGGCGGCGGCGGCGGCAAGGGCGCCGGCCGGAACACGCGATAGAGCTGCATCTTTCCGCCGATGCTGAAATGAACCAGGACGTGCAGCACCACGAAGGCCGGGATCACCCAGGTCGCGTACCAGTGGATCATCATGGTGACGTAGCCGGAGGCCACGCCGAAGAAGAGCATGCCTCCGGTGACGATCAGGATCGCCATGGAGATGAAAAGCACCCAGTGCAGCATCACACTGATCGAGCCCAGCCGCGCCGGCCGGCGGCCGAGCAGGCCCTTGAAGCGCATCTTGTCGATGGTGACGCGGCGACCGAGCCCCGACTTCGAGATATAGATCATGTAGGCGACGGCGACGCTCGCGAGCACGACCCCAGCCGGCATGTGCCAGGTCCAGGTCCGGTGCCGGGGCAGCAGCCAGTCGAGATTGTTGGCGATCCACGCGTGTCCAGGCGCTTCGGTCGCCATGCGAAGCCCCGTCAAGAACGCGATCACAGTGGCCCCAACCAGGGTCCAGTGCAGGATGATCGTTCCATAGTCGGTCTTGCGGATCTTCATGCGTGCGCCTCCAGAGCTGCGCGCACGCGATCGGCGCGATTTACCGCCGACCTGGCGACCGTATTTCGTCTCAGCGGACCGATCCGGCGCAGGATGATGAAGTATTCACTCCTGCGGGCCGCCCCTCGACCCGAATCCATTCCCGCATCACGCGTCTCGATGGTGATGTCGTTCAGCAACTTTGTCGTCCCCCGGATACGCTTTACTAAGTGAGCAACTTCGTCCGACTTCGGCGTTACGGCGCCGTTCTGCACCCAATCGTTGCCCCGCTACGCTTGAGCGTGACCGGTTGGATCACGCCTATGGTTGATCAACTGCCGTGGCCCGAGCCGGTGACGAGTTGCTCGGATTGCACGCGGACTGATCTGCTTGGTCCTCCCTGGAGCTGATGTTGATCTCGTGCGCCCGATGCTTGACGGGTCACTGGTTCCACAGCGGCCGCACGTTCGATGATAGAACACATCGTCGGCCGCCATGCCTGGCCGAGCTGATTGCACGTCCTGGATTGGTGCGCGGGGCCGCATGTCCTCGTGTTGCCGCCGCCATCATGATCGTTCTCCGCACCATCATCGAATACCGCATGATCGAGATGACAACGCCTGTGCGTTGCACCGCAGGAAGATTTATTCGGCTTCGTGGCGTCATTCGGCCCGGACCGCGACCAATGAGTACGGAACCAAGGTGATAGACGGACGAATGTGTGACACGCGTCGCGTGCCGATGGCTGTTATCACGCTGCAACCATCGACGATCGCGGACAGATTTCGCACAGACCCGATCGCTCCGAACGACGCCACAACTTTTCAGAGCCGACCCGGCGCATTGCGTCTCGCGCCGGTCGTGTGCCCGCGACGCTGCGACGGAATTGCCCACATGTCCAATTGTTGCCGGAAAATCGTCGGTATCGACTGTCAATAGCGCGGAGTGAAGCACTGTGTTTTGGGAGACGCGCCTGGATGAGTCTGGCTCAAGAGCGCCCGAGAACGAAAGCCGCGGCTGCCCTCAACGACCTTCTCTCGGGAAGCGACGATCCGGTGACGCGCGGGTTGCGCCAGGCTGTGAAGCGCATGGCCGGCATCGGCGTGTTCAGCGGCGTCATCAACATCCTGATGCTCTCGGGCTCGGTTTATATGATGCAGGTCAATGATCGCGTCGTTCCGAGCAAAAATCTCGCCACGCTCGTCGGCCTGTCGGTGATGATTCTGGCCGTCTATCTGATTCAGGGTTATTTCGACGCGTTGCGCACCCGCATGCTGTGCCGGGTGGCGACCGTGTTCGACGCGAGCCTGCAGGACGCGATTCATCACGCTCTGGCCACCCTGCCCCTGCGCGGCACAAAGCCGATGCTGATGCAGCAGCCGCTGCGCGATCTCGACCAGCTCCGCGCCTTCATGTCGAGCATGGGACCGACCGCCTTTCTCGACATGCCGTGGATACCGATCTTCCTGATCGGGATGTTCCTGTTTCATCCGCTGATCGGCATCACGGCCGTCATCGGCACGGTCGGAATCATCTCGATGACGCTGGTGACCGACCGGTTGTCGCGTCAGGCCAGCAAATCCGCCAGCGATACGAGCGCCGCGCGGCAGGTCCTCGCCGATGCCACCCAGCGCAATGCCGAGGTGATTCGCGCGCTCGGAATGCTCGATCGCTTCTCGGCACGCTGGAACGCCGTCAACGAGCGCTATCTGAAGGACAATATTCGCGCCAGCGATGTCTACGCCAATCTCGGGGCCGCCGCGAAAGTGCTGCGCTTCATCCTGCAGTCGGGCATGCTCGGTATCGGCGCGGCGCTCGTCGTCTCCGAACAGGCGTCCGGCGGCGTGATGATGGCCTCGTCGATCCTGATGGGCCGCGCGCTCGCCCCGATCGAGATCGCACTTGGCAGCTGGAAACAGCTGGTCGCCGCGCGCCAGGGCATCGCGCGTTTGCGTGATATCTGCAAGGCCACGGCCAGGCCGGAAGCGCCGCCGGTCGCGTTGCCCCGCCCATTCCGCGAGCTGACCGTACAGGAGCTGACGGTCACCGCGCCGGGCACCGATCGGCCGATCGTTCAAAACGTGTCGTTCTCGATCAAGGCAGGCACGGGTCTGGCGCTGCTCGGCGCGAGTGCCTCCGGGAAGACCTCGCTCTCGAAGGCGCTGGTCGGCATCTGGCCTGCACAGCATGGATCCGTCCGCCTCGACGGCGCAGCGCTCGACCAATGGAGCAACGAGGATCTCGGCCGCCATATCGGCTACCTGCCACAGGACGTTGCCCTGTTCGATGGCAGCATCGCCGACAACATCTGCCGCTTCGACGAGAATGCGAGCTCGGATGCGATCCTGAAGGCGGCGCAGATCGCCGGCGTGCACGACATCATCCTGCGGCTGCCGGAGGGCTATTCGACGCGAATCGGCCAAGGCGGCATGTCGCTGTCGGCCGGTCAGCGGCAGCGCGTCGGTCTGGCCCGCGCGGTGTATGGCGATCCGTTTCTCATCGTCCTCGACGAGCCGAATGCCAATCTGGACACCGACGGGGAGAACGCGCTCAGCCGCGCCATTCAGATCATGCGGCAGCAGAACCAGAGCATCGTGATCGTGATTTCGCACCGTCCCAGCGCGCTGAATGCGCTCAACATGGCGCTGGTGCTGTACGAGGGCAAGGCGATCGCATTCGGTCCCTGCCAGGAGATCTTTGCCCGAGTCGCCGGGGCCAACAAGGCCGCGGGACCTGCCGTCGCGCATGCCCCCGCTCCGCCCAGGGTTGCTGCTCCCGCAGCGGCGCCAAATCCGAACGCCCGCTCGCTTCGTCGCGCCGCCCCAGCAGAAAGCGCTTGATCAATGAAACACATCAACGACTTCAGGCCGTTCGACGACGACGACTATGTACGACCGAAGACTCGCGCGGTCGGTCCGCAGGGCGACGCATTGATCCTCGAGCTGCAGCGGCTGCAGGGCGCATTCGACGACGGCTCCGACGAGGACCCGCGACAACGCCGCGGTGCACGTGACGGCGGCAAGAAGCGCCGGCGTCCGCCGCCGTCGCAGGGCAGGCCGAAGCCGCGCTCGAAGAAAAAGGGCAGCACCATGGGCCGCGCCCTCGGTGCGTCGCTGTCGCTGTTCGGTCTCGGTGCCCAGGCGCCCCGGGCACGCCGCGGTGAAGGCATCCGCGAGATGGACTGGCAGCAGCCCGCACCGATGCGTGGCTACGAGCCGGAGCTATCGCCGCCGCCGCGCCATCCGCCTGCACGCATGGCGGGCGGCAATTCGGCGCCCGTGCTCGACCTGCAGGATGCGCGGCGCGACGGCAATTTCGGCGTCGGTGCGCCGCGACCGATGGGACAGCAGAACCTCCCTGCCCGCCTGGCGCATGCGCCCGTCGTTCCGCAAACCCGTGTCGGCCGCCTGGTCGGCACCGCCGGCACGGCCTTGACCACCGGCATGACCTTCATTGCGACGCAAGGAACGGCGGCTGATCTCGACGACGGCTCGGACGAATCGCTGGTGCCGCGCGTCAGCCGCATGTTCGAGAACGAGCTGCGTCTCGGCTTGCGGGTGCTGCTCGTCGCCGGCGTTCTCGGCGGCGGCTGGCTGACCCTCGTGCCGCTCGCCGGCGCGATCGTGGTCCCCGGCAATCTCGTGGTGCAATCCAACGTGAAGGCCATTCAGCATCCGACAGGCGGCATTGTCGCGGAAATCAAGGTCGACAACGGCAAGCGCGTTGCGGCGGGTGATCTGCTCGTGCGGCTCGACGCCACGCAGAGCCAAGCCCAGCTCCAGGCGATCACCAAGCAATTGAACGAGCAGCGCGCGAAGATTGCACGGCTCTCGGCCGAGCGTGACGGTCTCGATCAGCCGGACTATCCGTCCACTCTGACCTCACGTCAGGACGATCCGAATGTCCGCACCGTGATCGCGTCGGAGAACGCGCTGTTCAAGGCCCGTGCCACGACCCGCAAGAGCCAGAAGGAGCTGCTGCAGGGCCGCATCGTCCAGCTGAACAACGAGATCAGCGGCATGGAGTCCCAGCTCGAATCCAAGAACAAGCAGATCGAGTTGATCAAGGGCGAGCTGGCCGGCGTGCAGGAGCTCTATGACAAGCGGCTCGTTCCACTGACGCGACTGACCACGCTGCAGCGGGAAGCCGCTCGAATCGACGGTGAACGCGGCCAATTGGTGTCCAGCGTGGCGGAGACGAGGTCCAAGATCAGCGAAGCCGAGCTCCAGACCGTCAAGATCGATCAGGATTTCCGCAGCGAGGTGGTCAAGGATCTCAGCGAGTCACAGGCCAAGGAAGGCGATCTGGTCGAGAAGGGCGTCGCCGCGCGCGACCAGCTCGATCGCATCGAGATGCGCGCGCCGAACTCCGGCACCATCCACCAGCTCGCGATCCACACCATCGGCGGCGTCATCAAGCCGGGTGAGACCGTCATGGAGCTGGTCCCCGATTCGGACGAACTGCAGGTCGAAGGGCACGTCCAGCCCAAGGACATCGATCACGTCCACACCGGGCAGGATGCGATGGTCCACTTCAACGCCTTCAACCAGCGCACCACGCCGAAATTGAGCGGCCAAGTCTCGTTCGTGTCGCCTGACATCACCAATGACCCAAGAACCGGCTCTACCTTCTACACGGTCAGGATCACGCTGTCCGACGAGGAGCGCAAGCGGCTCGGCAACGTCAACCTGATGCCCGGCATGCAGGCCGAAGTCTACGTTCAAACCGGCAGCCGGACGATGCTCAGCTATCTGATGAAGCCGGTTCTCGATCAGTGGCGCCGCGCCTTCGTGGAGTAACAAGACCGAACAGCCGCGGTCGGCGCCATCGCTCACGAATGAACGCAGACCGCGTCGGCACCTCAACATGAACGTTGCAAATTTTCCCCGCACCTCGGACCCGGCGATGGTGCCGACGAGTGCGTTACCGTCCGCCCAGCCCGGCGCCCGCACCGAGGCGTCTGATCAGGCACGCAAGCCGCGACTGCCACCGCCAGCGGCCATGCCGACCCAGGAGGGTCCCCAAGGGCTGCGCTTCGATTTCAACGACGGCTGTCGTGTCATGCTGCCCGACACCGGACACGCCTGGCGCGTCCGGTTGAGCGATCTCGAGACCGCCAACGTCCTGTTCGACATCGACCTGCGTTCTGGGCACGTCAACAGCAGCAAGCGCTACTTCGTCCCGTTCAGGCTGGAAGTGTGGTCAGGGCCCGAGCTGCTGCTGTGCCACGACTATGACGCCACCGACCGCGACGTCCTGATCCAATTCCCGGTCGGCACGATCGGCGACATCATCGGCTGGATGAGCTATGTGGTGAAGTTCAGGGACCTGCATCGATGCCGCCTGAGCTGTGCGATGGGCGAGCCGCTGATCCCGCTGTTCCGCGCCGTCTACCCAGACATCACGTTCCTCAGCCACGACACGGTCCAGGCGGAGCGATACTACGCGACCTACTCGGTCGCGCTGTTCTTCGACGATGCCGAGTTCGTGCATCATCCCTGTGATTTCCGGCAGGTCGGTCTGCATCGGACAGCAGCTCATATTCTCGGCGTCGATCCGGCCGAGCAGCCGCCACGCGTCGCGTTGAGCGAAGAGAGCCGTCCCATCGAGGACCCCTATGTCTGCATCGCCGTGCAGGCGACGACCGCATGCAAGCACTGGAACAATCCGGAGGGCTGGCAGAGCGTCGTGGCCTTCCTGCGCGCGACCGGCTATCGCGTGATCTGCGTCGATCAGACCGCGGAGCGCAGCCACGGCGCTTTCCGAACGCAGATTCCTGCCGAAGCCGAGGATCAGACCGGCGACCGGCCGCTGCCCGAGCGCGCCCGCTGGCTCAAGCACGCCGCGTTCTTCATCGGCCTTTCCTCGGGGCTGTCATGGCTGGCCTGGGCGGTCGGCACTCCGGTCGTGCTGATCAGCGGCTTCACCCACCCGACCAACGAGTTTGCGACCCCCTATCGGGTCATCAACCATCACGCCTGCAACAGTTGCTGGAATGATGCCCGTCATCGCTTCGACCATGAGGACTTTCTGTGGTGCCCGCGATGGCAGGGCACGTCCCGGCAGTTCGAATGCACGCGCCTGATCACGGCCGCGCAGGTCGAGGGCATGTTGCGCCGAATTCCCGGCTTCGGACGGGGATTGCGTCCGCAACCGCGCGCCTCTCAGCAGCAGGCGCCGCCTGCGCCCTTTGATCGGGATCGAGCCTCGAGAGCAGAGTCTGCGCCGGAATCCGTGGAGAGCGACGAGCCGGTCGCGCTCGCCGCGCTGCTGGAACGCCCGCGCGGCGATGTCGCCCGCGGGGGCCTTGCGGTCGGCGTCACGGTCGCCGCCGGCAGGCTGCTGGATCAGGCTGCCGCCGGGATCGCGGAAGGCGATCGCGCAGCCACCGCCAGCGATCTCATGGACGCGTTGCAGAACTACAAGCAGAGCATCGCCATCGTCAGGTACCTGACCGCAGCCAATCCGGACGACGCCGGGTTTCAACGCAACCTCTCGGTCGCCTTGAACCGCATCGGCGCCGTGTTGTTCGTTCAGCGAAACCTCGAGGCTGCGCATGCCGCCTATTCCGCCAGCCTCGCCATCATCCGGAAGCTGACCGCGGCCCATCGCGGCAATCTCAGCTTTCAGCGCGACCTCGCCTGGTGCCACGCTCTGCTGGCGGATGTGCTCACCGCCCAGGGCCGCCATGCCGAAGCCTTCGAGCAGCGTCGCGCCAACACCGCGCTGATCACCCATCTCGCCAACACGATCGCCAACGACCCGTCGCTGCAGCAGGCGCTTGCAAATTCCTATCAGAGTCTGGGCGATGCCTTCCTTCCGCTCGGCAACATCGACGGCGCCCTCGCCGTCTACCGGATCAGCCTGGGCCTGACCAAGCAAGGGCTCGACGCGAACGGGCAGAATGACCCGGCCTGGAATCAGCTCTACACCACACTGCTGCAGAAGATCAGGACTGCGCTCCTGGCGCAGCGCCAGGCCGCGCCGCCGTCCTGAACGGCGCGCGGCGAGGTCGCCGACACGCCCAGACGCCTTTGCCTCTAACTTCCCCGACACACAATCCATCGTGGCGTTTTTCCAGCGATGGCGCTGAGACAATGCCGCGCGCCCGCGTCGCCGGGCAGCCTTGACAGCATCAGACCAACCCTGCGTCTGATCGCTGGAGACCGGCCACTCACCGGCGAGATGCAGGCAGCATCTTGACGACAAGATGCAATTCGCGCCCGGTCGCCGCACCGCGCATTTGCTGCTTGCTGCCAGAAATCAATCACTTGGCACGCGATCGCGGCGCATCTGTCACAGATCCGCGATGTCCCGAGAACAACATATTTGCGGACTCCCCCACGCCTTTTTTGGCCCGATTGCTCCGAGCATATAGCGAGGTGCGACAAAGTAGCGCGCGTCAGAAGAACGCGCGACACAGCGGCGCACGGGCGTGAGGCGCGGCGCATCACGTCCGACGCAGGGCCGATGCGCTTCCGCATCGTCCGGCCAGTTTCGGTACGGGGCCCTGCCGGGCGTCGGATGAACTTGGGGAGAGATGATCTATGGCGAATAACACCTTCAACCCGACGGCGCTGGCCAACGGAACGTCGAACCTGCTGGTGCGCGCCTCAGCGCTCAACATGTCGACCGACCTCGTCCAAGCCGGCGTGGTGTTCAACGATGCGGTGCGCGCCTCGCTCGGCCTGTTCTCGCAAGCCGGCAGCGGCAACTCCAACCCCTTCCTCGGCAGCTACACGACCGATCTGCACGCCGTGCAGAACGATATCGCGGCGATGCTCGCGAATGCCGGACAGGTCACCCTCGGCGGCCAGGCCTTCACGCTGAACGCGACCGACACCGCCGTTCTCACCAACGTGCAGGCGCAGATCTCGACGCTGATCACTGCGGCCCAACAGACCACGAACGCGGCGACGATCACGGCCGCCGACCAGACGCTGCACGCCGTCCAGCAGGAGATCCTGCAGGAGATCAACGGCGACGCGCATCTGTCCGGCGCGCTCAACAAGGTCAACTTCCTCGCCAATACCGGCGGCCAGGACGTCGCCTTCCAGAACACGCCGGCCGGCGCCGATGATGCGGCGACCTTGGCTGCAGCGACCGCAGGCAACACGCTGAAGGATGTCGGCCTCGTTTTCAACAAGGTCGTCGACCTCGCCTCCGGCGGCATCCACACCGGCAACCTCCAAGAGGTCACGACCGACCTCACCGCGATCTCGCAAGGCCTCACCAACATCCTCAACAACAAGACCCAGCTCGCGCAGATCGAGAAGGGCGAGACGGCGAACGCGGCCGCGCTTACGACCATCCATCTGCAGACGGTGCTCGGACAGATCAACCTCGAGCTCAACCAGTATGCCAAGGCGGAAACGACCGGCAATCAGGCCGCGTTGCGCGGCACGGCCGACAACCTGCTCGACAGCATCGACATCATCCAGAACGACGCCAACCTGAACATGGCAGCCGGCGGCAACGGCATGCCGGGCCATGCCGGAGGCTTCGCGGAGGATCCCGGCGGATTGACCGGCACGGTCACCAAGTTCCAGGACAATCAGGCGCAGACCAATTTCTGGGCCGCGTTCCTGGCCGAAGCGAACACCATCAACGCAACCCTGCAGAAGATCTCGACGGGCGGCGCGCAAGCCAGCGCGGCATTGATCACGCAGATCCAGAACTACCAGCAGTTCGGCGCCAATTTCGACGCCGCCCAGGGCAATGTCTTCCGTGGTCGCTTCGACAACGAGCTGCTCAGCGGCACGCTGGAAGCCGACTCGGCGGCCGCCGTGAAAGGCTTGCAGGGCATCCTGAACGGTGACACCGGCGCGGCTCTCGCGGCGGACAAGGCGGCGATCAACGCCGCCGGACAGGGCTTCGCCGCTGACGCCATGGACGTCTCCGGCAACAACATCGCGATTGGCGGCGCGACCTATGTCGGCACGGCCACCACGGTCTCGACGGCGACCTCGGTGCACGGCCTCGCCCACGGCACGATCCCGGTGACGGCGACCCCGAACATCGCCAACGGCACCGGCGGCACCACTTCGACGCCGCCGAGCAGCGGCGGTGGTGCCACGCCGGTCAACTTCAGTCCGACCGCGCTCGCCAACGGCACGTCGAACCTGCTGACTCGCGCCACTGCTATTCAGCATTCGACCGATCTGGTGCAGGCCGGCGTCGTCTTCAACGATGCGGTCCGCGCCTCGCTCGGCCTGTTCAGCCTCGCCAACAGCGGCAACTCGCCGACGTTCCTGAGCAGCTATCAGGCCGACATCACGGCGGTGCAGACCGATATCGCCGCCATGCTGGCCAATCCAGGTCAGGTCACGCTCGGCGGACACACCTTCGCACTGAACGCCACTGACACGGCAGTCCTCACCAACGTCGAGGGTCAGTTGGGGACGCTGCTGCAGGCGGCGGGGCAGTTCGCGAACGCCACCACCCAGGCTGCCGCCAGCCAGACCATTCATGCGCTCCAGCAGGAGATCCTGGGCGAGATCCACAACGACGCCCATCTGGCGAACGCGCTGAACAATGTGCCCTTCCTCGCCAACACAGGCGGCCAGGACATCGCCTTCCAGACCTCGCCCGCCGGCGCGGACGATCCGGCGAGCCTTGCTGCGGCGACCGCTGGCGCCAGCCTCAAGGACGTCGGCCTCGTCTTCAACAAGGTGGTCGAGCTCGCCTCCGGCGGCATCGACGCGGCGCACCTGCAGGAGGTCAACACCGATCTGACTGCGGTCTCGCAGGGCCTGACGGCCATCCTCAACAACAAGACTCAACTCGCGCAGATTGAGGCCGGCGAGACCGCCAACGCGGCGGCGCTGACCACGATCCACCTACAGACCGCGCTCGGTCAGATCAACCTGCAGCTCAACAAATACGACGCGGCGGCGACCACGGGAAATCAGGCGGCGCTGCGCGGCACGGCCGACAATCTGCTCGACATCATCGACATCGTCCAGGGTGACACCAACCTCAACATGGCCGCGGGCGGCAACGGCAATGCCGGCCATTCCGGCGGCTTCGCCGAAGATCCGGGTGGACTGACCGGCACGGTCACCAAATTCCAGGACAATCAGGCGCAGACGAATTTCTGGGCTGCATTCCTGGCCGAGGCCAACACCATCAACGCCACCTTGCAGAAGATCTCGACCGGCGGTGCGCAGGCGAGCGCGGCCCTGATCACGCAGATCCAGAACTACCAGCAGTTCGGCGCCAATTTCGACGCCGCGCAGGGGGCCGTATTCCAGGGTCGGTTCGACAACGAGCTGCTCAGCGGTACGCTCGAAGCTGACACTGCCCATGCCGTCAAGGGCCTGCAAGGCATCCTCAACGGCGACACCGGCGCAGCACTTGCGGCAGACAAGGCGATGATCGCCGCGGCAGGCCAAGGCTTCGCGGCGGACGCCATGGACGTCTCAGGCAACAACATTCCCGTCAATGGCGGCACCTATGTCGGGACGGCCACGACGGTCTCGACGGCAACCTCCATCAAGGGCACCGCGCACGGCACCATTCCGGTCACCGCGACACCGAACCTGGCCAACGGCACTGGCGGCACAGCTGCGGCAGGAACCACCGCCGGCGGTGGCGCGGCAGCCGGTGGCACCGCGGCGAACGGAGGCACGTCGACCGGCGGAGCGGCGGCTGGCGGCACATCGACGGGTACGACGGCCAACAACGGCAGCAACGCGGCGCATCACAGCGATCATCATCATCACGATCACAGCCAGGGCGCGCATACGAACCAGGCCGCGGCTGCCGGTCCCGACATGTCGCATCTCCACGCGATGCATCACATGTGGGGTTGATGAGGCAGCCGCAGCGGCTGCTGCGGATCGGATACCCGGGAGCAAGCGGATGAGGTCAACTCACGCAGTGCTCCCGGGGGAAATGAGAAGGACGATGAGCCGGGCGAGACGACACGCGTTGAAGAAAGGAAGCCTCTGAAGATCAGCAAAGATGCATGTTCCGTTCCGCACTGTGAACCCTCGTTACGCTGGAACTTTTCTAAGGAGAGATCGGCGACCAGCCGCAAGATCGGGGCAACTTCTTGTCTGGACCGTGCATCGAAGCTTCGCTGAGCGGTGATGTTGCAAGGATGCCACGACGGAATTCAAGGAGTTAGTACGCTTCCGAGCGCGGCCGTGACCCGGCTGCGACAATCGTCGTTTGCCCGAACAACATCATATTTGAGGACTCCGCGGCGCTTCTTTTGGCCCCATTGGAGCAAATAATTCCCAGGTGCTCTGAGGCTGCGACATTTCGCCCGCTCCGCGAGGAGGTGAACGAGATGTCTCAGCCCGATCAACGCCCGCGTGCTGCCGAACCGCCAAGCAGCAGACGCCGGGTTGAAACTTGGGGAGATGATCAATGGCAGCCAATACCTTCAACCCGACGGCGCTGGCGAATGGCACGTCCAATCTGCTGGTTCGCGCCTCGGCGCTCAACCTGTCGACCGACCTCGTGCAGGCCGGCGTCGTTTTCAACGACGCCGTTCGCATCTCGACCGGCCTGTGGTCGACGCCGCAGAACAGCGGCAACTCGAACCCGTTCCTCGGCAGCTACACCACCGACCTGCATGCCGTGCAGAACGACATCAACGCGATGCTGGCCAATCCCGGAGACGTCACGATCGGCGGCAAGGCCTTTACGCTCAACGCGACCGACACCGCGGTGCTCACCCAGGTCTCGAACGAGATCACGACGCTGATCAACGCGGCGCCGAACACGACCAATCCGGCGACCCTCGCCGAAGCCGACCAGACCATCCACAACGTGCAGATGCAGATCCTGGCGCAGATCCAGGGTGACGCGCATCTCTCGGCCGCGCTCAACAACGTTCCCTTCCTGGCCAACACGGGTGCCATGGATGTGGCATTCCAGAGCCTTCCCGCCGGCAACGACAGCGCCACCAATCTCGCTGCAGCGGCCGCGGGCGACCTGACCGCCATCGGAACGGTGTTCAATGCCGTCGCTGATCTTTCGCTGGGCGGCATGAGCGCCAACAATATCAATCAGGTCCAAGCCGACTTCACGGCCGTGGCGCAGGGCCTCCAGGCGATCCTGAACGATCCCGCGAAGCTCGCTGCGATTGAAGCAGGTCAAACCGCCGTCGATGCCCAGACGACGACGCTGCATCTGATGACGCTGCTCAGCCAGGCAAACCTTCAGATCAACAACTACAACGTCGCCGAGACGATGGCCAATCCGACGGCGCTGCGCGGCTCCGCCGACAACATCGTCGACATGATCGACGTGTTTCAGAACGACGCGGCCCTCAACGCGGCGGCGGGCGGCACCGGCATGCCGGGACACGGCGGCGGCTTCTCGGAGATGCCCGGCGGCCTGACCGGCACGGTCACGAAGTTCCAGGACAATCAGGCGCAGACCAATTTCTGGGCCAATTTCCTCGCCGAGGGCAACACGCTGGGTGCGAAGCTGGTTGCGGTGGCCAATGGAACGGGGACGGCGTCGCAGGCCCTGATCGACCAGATCACCAACTACCAGAACTTCGGTGCGGCATTCGATGCGGCGCAGGGCGCGGTGTTCAAGGGACGCTTCGACGACGAGCTCGCCGCCGGTGCTCTGCAGTCCGACACCATCATGGCCACGAAGGCGCTGATGGGCATCATGAACGGCGACACGGGTGCGGCCCTGGCGACCGATCAGGCGATGTTGAAGGCTGCCGCCGCGAACTACATCGGCAATGCCGGAGACATCGCGGGCAACAACATCGCGATCGGCGGATCGGCCTACGTCACGTCCGCGACGAGCTTCGTGACGGCGACGGCGGTCAATGGCATTGCCCAGGGCACCGGTATGCCGGCGGGCGCCACGCCGAACATCGCCAACGGCACGGGCGGAACGCCTGCGAGCACGACCACGCCCGGCGGCGGCATGGGCGGAGGTGGCACGACAGGTGGCGGCACCACCGGAGGCGGCACTGCCGGCGGAGGCACCACGGGTGGCGGGACGACCGGAGGCGGCACGACGGGCGGTGGAACGGCCGGCGGAGGAACCACCGGCGGCAACAACAACACCACCACGACCCATCACTGCGGCGGCCACCACAGCCATCACAGCAGCCACCACACGGCGGCGGCCGCGGCGGCGCCAGCCGCAACCGCTGCAGCCGCATCGAGCGGTCCGGACATGTCCCACCACCACGCGATGCATCACATGTGGGGCTGACGCCCTCGGCAACCTGACCAACATTGGCCGGCGCAGACCCTTGGGTCTACGCCGGCTCGTTGCGTTGTGGCAGCACCGGCCATCGACGCTGCACGTGGCCGGACAAATTCCATGCACTGCTCGAAGGGTTCTAGCCGACCGCTTGCGATCGGCCTCGTCTAAGCCTCCGTTTCGCTTCAATCCGCCTCGACAACGGCATTCGTCGAACATTCAGCAAGTTGTCATCATGAACGAGCTCGCCGTCGCCTTCCGCCCCCGCCTCGTCCCCGCAGCGTCCGACGGCGGACAGCCGTCGGCGGCCGCGCTCAGCGATCAAGCCTTGCGCATCGCCGAGCAGGCCTACCGGAAAGTTCTTTCGCTTCAGCCCCGTCATTTCCGCACTTTGTGCAGCCTCGCCATGGTCCGCCTGCAGCTCGGCGACACGCATGAGGCACGCGCCCTGCTCGACCAGGCCGCAGAGGAAGCCGGCGACGCCGCGGATCTGCAGCTGTCGCTCGGCAAGACCTTCGCAGGTCTCGGCGACCTCGCCAGAGCGAGCACGCATCTGCAGCGTGCCGTCGCGCTCGACGAACGCTCGGCCGAGGCCCGGCTGCTGCTCGGCAGCGTGCTCACCAGCCTTGGCGATCCCGCCGGGGCGGTTCGGCATCTGGAGCTGGTGCTGGCCGCGGACGCAGGCAGCGCCGATGCACACCAGGCGCTCGGCTTTGCCTTGCAGCGCCTCGACCAGTACGAGCGCGCCCTTGCGCATCACGAGGCCGCGCTCGACGCGCGGCCCGATTTCGCCGCAGCCGCCGCCAGCCTCGGCGACGCCTGCCGCATGCTCGGGCGGCATTCGGAAGCCATTGCCCACTACACGCGCGCGCTTGCTATCCAGCCCAATGCGCCGGTCGTGCTGCTCAACATCGGCGGCTGCCAGCAGGCCGCCGGCGAGCTCGACGCCGCGATCCGCACCTATCAGCAGGCCCTTGCCCTGAGCCCGCATCTCGCCGAGGCGCACTACAATCTCGGCAATCTGCACCTGGAGATGAAGAGCGTCCCTGCCGCCATCTTCCATTATGAGCGCGCCATCGCCGAACGGCCCGACTTCCCGGAGGCCCATAACAATCTCGCCAATGCCCTGCAATCGCGCGGCAAGCATGACCTGGCGCTCACGCATTACGACGAGGCGGTGCGCCGGCGCCCCGACTATGCCGTCGCCCACCGCAATCGCGGCGATGCGCTGCGCGACATCAAGCGCTACGAGGACGCCATCGCGAGCTATCGAACCGCCCTCGCCCACGATCCCCGCGATGCGACGACGATGAACCATCTCGCCGGCGTGCTGACGATCCTGGGACGGCTCGACGAGGCGGCGCTCGCGTATGAGTCCGCCCTGGCTGTCAACCCGCGCAGCATCGGCACGCACCTCAACTACAGCGTGGTCAAGCCGTTCGCGGTCGACGACGCGCGCTGGGCGCCCCTGCAGGATCTGGCCGCGAGATCGGAGACGCTTACCGAGGATGCGCGCATCGCCCTGCACTTCACCCTCGGGCGGGCTTATGCCGACATCAAGGACGGCGAACGGTCGCTGGTCCACCTCAACGCCGGCAATGCTCTCGAACGCCGCCGCATCAACTATGACGAGAACCAGACGCTGCGCCAGATCGAGCGCATCCGCGCGGTGTTCTCCAAGGATTTGCTGCAGGCGCGCGCCGGCCATGGCGATCCATCGCAGGCGCCGGTGTTCGTCATCGGCATGCCTCGGTCCGGCACCAGCCTGGTCGAGCAGCTCCTCGCCAGCCATTCCGCCGTGCACGGCGCCGGCGAGGTCAACTATTTCGCGGCCGCCGCGGGACTGTTCACCGACCGTGCCCGCGGCGACTATCCGGAGATGCTCGCCAAGCTGTCCGACGCCGACATTGAGGCCCTCGCGCGCGCCTATCTCGAGCGGTTCACCGACCTGCCGGCGGACACCAAGCGCATCGTCGACAAGATGCCGTCGAACTTCCTGTTCGCCGGGCTGATCCATCTCGCGCTACCGAATGCGCGCATCATTCACGTCCGGCGCAATCCGATCGACACCTGCCTGTCTTGCTACACGCAGCTGTTCGCCGAGCCGCAGCCCTTCGCCTACGACCTCGCCGAGCTCGGCCGCTACTACCGCGCCTACGATGCCCTGATGAGCCATTGGCGCAAGGTGCTGCCGGACGGCGTCATGCTGGAGGTGGCGTATGAGGACGTGGTGCGTGACTTCGATGCGCATGCGCGCAAGATCGTGGCGCATTGCGGGCTCGACTGGGATGACGCCTGCCTGTCGTTCCACGAGAACGAGCGTCCGGTGAACACGGCCAGCCTGGTCCAGGTCCGCAAGCCGCTGTTCTCCGGATCGGTCGGCCGCTGGCGGATGTATGGCGACCGGCTGAAGCCGCTGCTCGATGCGCTCGGCAGCGAAGCCGTGCGGCCGACCATTGCCGAGGCGATCGCGGGCGCCAAGCCGCCCCAGCCCGTGAACGTGGCCCCGCCCGTGGTGACGCCGACGACAGCATCGCTTTCCTTCGCTTCGCAGCAGGCCGGATCGTTGCAGACGTTGGTCGAAGGCGCCGCTGCCGTGGCAAAGAGGCTGCAAGGCCGCGGCGACTCCAAGGATGCCGAGACGATCTACAACCTGATCCTGGCGGGGCAGCCGAACCAGTTCGACGCGCTGGTCGGACTCGGCATGATCTGCACCACCGCCAACCGGCTCGACGAGGCCAAGGACTTCTTCGTGCGCGCGGTCGCGGTGAACGACAAATCCGCCGAGGCCCATGGCAGCATCGGAGCCGTCGAGGCCTCCGCCGGCCACTATGAGACGGCCGTACAGCATTACGAGACGGCACTTGCGCTGGCGCCGAGCCACCCCGGCATCCTCTACGCCTTCGCCATGGTTCGCCAGAACCAGGGGCTGATCGACGAGGCGATGGCCCTGCTCCGGCGGGCGATCGACAACAAGCCGCAGCACCTCGATGCGCATTTCGCACTCGGCAACCTGCTCTACACGACAGGAAAAGACATCGAGGCAGCGAAACACTACCTCAAGGTCCTCGACTTCAGCCCGGAGCATGCCGAGACCCACAACAACATCGCCAACGTGCTGCTGCGCCAGGGCCATCGCGAGCGCGCCATCGAGCACTACAAGCGGGCGATCGCGAGCCGGCCCGACTATGCCGACGCCTATGGCAATCTCGGCAACGCCTTCCTCGAGCTCAACCGGCTCGAGGAATCGATCGAGCAGAACCTGCTGGCCATCAAGATCAAGCCGGAACGCTTCGGCTCCTACAACAATCTCGGCGTCGCCTACCAGGCGCTCGGCCGCTTCGACGAGGCGACGGCGGCGTTCCAGAAGGCCCTGGAGCTGGCGCCGGACGACGCGCCGATCCACCTCAATCTCGCGAACATGTCGAAGTTCAAGCCGGACGACAGCCGGCTTCCTGGTCTGCGGCAGCTGATCGAACGCGTCGACCAGCTCGACCAGGAGAAGCAGATCGCAGCCCATTTCGCGATGGGCAAGGCGTTGTCCGACCTGAAGGACTACGACCTGGCCTTCTCGCATCTGCACAAGGCCAACACCCTCAAGCGCAAGACCTTCGACTACGACTCCGAGCAGCGGCTCGGCATGATGAAAAACGTCGCGACGCGCTTCACGCCCGAGTTCTTTCGCATGGTTGCAGGGCACGGCGACGATTCCTGGGCCCCGATCTTCATCGTTGGCATGCCGCGCTCCGGAACCACCCTGATGGAGCAGGTGCTGGCCAGCCATTCCAAGGTCTTCGGCGCGGGCGAGCTCGAGACCTTCAAGGATCTCGTCGGCGAATGCGCCAACCGCCAGAAGGTCGTTCCGGCGTATCCCGATCTGATCACGCTGCTGCCACCCGAGGAAATGACGAAGATCGGTCAGGAGTACACCGCCCGCGTTCGGACGCTGGCGCCCGAAGCCGAGCGCATCGTCGACAAGATGCCGCTGAACTTCCTGTTCGTCGGGATGATCCATGCGGCGTTCCCGCGCGCCAGGATCATCAACGCGCGGCGCGACCCGCTCGACAATTGCATTTCCTGCTACTCGCTGCTGTTCACAGGCTCACAGCCATTCGCCTACGACCTGACCGAACTCGGCCACTACTACCGGGGTTATGAGGGCGTGATGGAACACTGGCACAAGGTGCTACCGCCCGGCATCCTGATGGACGTTCAATACGAGGATCTGGTCGACGACCTCGACGGCGTGTCGCGCCGCGTGCTCGCCCATTGCGGGCTCGACTGGGAGGATGCCTGCCTCGACTTCCATCGCACCGAGCGCATGGTGCGCACGGCGAGCCTGATGCAGGTGCGCGAGCCGATCTACCGCCGCTCGATCGGAAGCTGGCGCCGCTACGAGAAACATCTTGGGCCGCTGTGCGCGGCGCTCGGCATCGACCTTCCGCCGCCGGAAACCACATGACCGCCGGCAAATAACCGGGTGCTGTTGCCCAGGGATCGGTGACAGGCGCGGCACCCGGCTATCCGGCCGCGCGGCGGAGCGGCTCGAGCATTGTGCTCCTGGGCCTTTAAGAAATTATATTCGTCATACGCAGAAGCGTCAGTTTTACTACGCAGACGCGCCAACTGATAACACAACCAGAAGTTCGATGACATCTTCAGCCATGGGTCCAGGAAATTGCGTTCGAAGACCGACCAGATCGCGCCCGTTGAGCCGACAGGAGCGGCATCTTCGGTTGTCCTCATCAGTACAGTTGATAGCTCGGCGCCTTTAGTTGAGCTGTGTCGAGCAATATGCGTGATGCAGCACCGGTCTATACACAACCTATAGGCGAATTTCCGGCACCTGTCCTGACGTCCCGGTTCATCTGAGGCCGCCGCCGGTACCGACGAGGGCGTGTCATCCGCCACGGTCGTCTCGGCCTGCATCTTGATGGCGGCCAGGTTGATGGCGACCATGGCGATCGGCGCGCCAATAGGCGTGAGGGGCCCCGCCAACTCCGGCTCGGAGCGGCCTTCCCCTTTCCCGTTTGGGTCCCACAGCGCCTCCGGCGGCCGGACGAAGCCAGACTGTGACGACGGCCCAGCAGGCGCTTGACCTGGAGGCCAAGGCTTGGTTTGACCCGTTTCGCCCGGTCAGAGCCTCCGACCGGATCCAGCCCCCAACCGTGGAAGATCCCTGGCCATGCGCATCACTCTCGTCGGCTCCCGCCATTTCGGTGTCGCCACACTGAACATGCTGCGCGAGAGAGGAATCGAGATCGCGCGGGTCGTCGTTCATGATGGCGAGGACCGGCTTGCAGCCGCGGCGCGGGCGGCCGGGATCGAGGTCGTGGTCCAGGCCAATCCGAAGGTCGTGCCCGCCGGCGAGATCGCCCCCGGCACGGACCTGATCGTCACGGCGCATAGCCACGCCCGCGTCACTCACGAGGCGGTCGCAGCCGCCCGGCTCGGCGGCATCGGCTACCATCCGTCGCTGCTGCCGCGTCACCGGGGCATCGCTGCGGTGGAGTGGACCATCAAGGAAGGCGATCCGATCGCCGGCGGCACCATCTATCACCTCGCCGACCGCATGGATGCGGGCGCCATCGCCGCCCAGGAATGGTGCTTCGTCAAGAAGGGAGAGACCGCGCGCGAGCTGTGGGAGCGCGCTCTCGCACCGCTCGGGCTCAAGCTGCTCGGCGATGTCGTCGAATCGGCCAAGGCGACCGGCGCGATTCCGGCCAAGCCGCAGGACGAGCAGTTCGCGACCAAGGCGCCCAGCCTCACCCCGCACTGAGCATCTGATCGCATCGCCCTGATAAGTTGTGGACATCCTCCCCGCTGGCGCCCTCGCGGTGCCCTGCGAACGGCAGCATGGGCGGTCAGCGGAAAGATGTGGGCGTTCGCCCGCTCATGCCGTGGGCGAAGGCGCAGTTTGCGCACAATGCCGCCCGAATGCCTCCAAGCCGGGTTCCGCATTAATCGTTAATGGACTGAAATTGCTCGATAAAAATCCGTTGTGGCGCTGCGGCAAATTTTCGTCACAATTCTTCCAAATAAGGTCGTGATCAACGACATTTGAGGGACAACGATTCATGCGTCTCGACCGCATTGGAATGGCTTTCGCCGCGTCGATCCTGGTGGGCAGCTCGGCCGCCCCCGCATTCGCCCAGTCGCCCTATGACGGGCAGTGGCAGGTGACGATCGTCACCAACAGTGGCAGCTGCGAGCCCACGGCCAGCTCGACCTTGATCGTCGCAGACGGTAAGATTTCTGCGGCTGGCGCCAATGTGTCGGGTTCGATTGGACGCGAAGGCCTCGTCAAGGTCTCCATCAATGGCGCATATGCGAATGGGCAGCTCAACGGCAATTCTGGCTCGGGCAAGTGGAACGGCGCCTCGGCAGGCATCCCCTGCAGCGGCCGCTGGCAGGCTTCGCGCCTGTAACGGCGCGCACACGCTCCTGAAGATGGTGCGGCGGGTCGCGGCCACCGCCGTTGTTTTGACGGCGGGCGTGACCGCCTCGCCGGGGCATGCCGACCCTGGTCCCTTCACGGGCATGGCCGGAACATGGGGCGGCAGCGGCACGGTTGCCCTCGAGGACGGCTCAACCGAGCGCATCCGGTGCCGGGCCAATTACGGCGTCTCGGGACCGCGGATGACGCTCGTCCTGACCTGCGCCAGCGATGCCTACAAGTTCGGGCTGCAGGCCGAGGTGATCGCTGAGGGCTCGGCCATCTCGGGAACCTGGAGTGAGACCAGCCGCGGCATCAATGGCGTGCTGCAGGGCCGTGGCGGCGGCGGCAATTTCCAGCTGCTCGCGACCACCGCCGGCTTCAACGCCAACATCGCGCTCGCCACCCGCGGCAAGAGGCAGTCCGTGTCGATCCGGGCCGACAGCCAGTTCCGCGCAGCTAACATTTCACTGTCGCGGTGATCCCGATCAACTGCCGCGCCTGGCGCCGGGGACCGCACCTGCGGACGGCGGCGGAGCAAGCTGCGCGGCGGTGCGCTTGATGGTCTTGGCGACCAGCAGCGCCTGCTCCCGCGTCATGGCGAAGTCCTGCACACCTTTATGGGTGGTCAGCGACAGCACCATGAGATGAGGCTCCCGCTCCGGCCAGCCAGTGGCAAAGGCGGTCACGAAGTCGGCTGAAGCGGCGCGTTCGGTCATGTCTTGTCTCTGGCTGCCTTAGACTGTGTTGTGCTGTTCGCGGGCTGTATCGCGGCGGTCGCTTTAGGACGAAACACAGCCACACTCCACGTTTTTCTCGATGACGCGCGTCCGTCGCGAGCAAAGCCTGCAGCGGCGTTGGTGCGCTGCACCGTTGATTTCGTTTGCATTGCTCTGCGCGCGAGGTGATACAGCCCGCCTTCGCCGCCGTCCTCGCTCTCCCCGCCACCGCATGAATCGTCCCGCTTCGAAACTGATTGCCGCACTGTGGATGACGGGCTGGCTCAGCCTGATGCTGGTGATGGCGGTGGCCGGACGCGAAGCTATGCGCGAGCTCAACGTGTTCGAGCTGATGGAGCTGCGCTGCCTGATCGGCCTGGTGATGCTCTCGCCGGTCATCGCCCTCAGCGGAGGCTTTGCCACCTTGCGCACCTCGCGGCTCAAGCAGCACGCGGCGCGCAACCTCGTCCATTACGGCGCGCAGCTCGGCTGGTTCTTCGCGCTCACCTTGATCCCGATCGGCCAGGTGGTGGCGATCGAGTTCACGATGCCGATCTGGACGGCGCTGCTGGCCGCGGCCTTCCTCGGCGAGCGCGTCACCCTGTTCAAGCTGGCGGCGATCGGGCTCGGCCTCGTCGGCGTGGTCGTGATCGTCCGCCCGGATACCGGGGCGATCAATCCGGGACAGCTCATCGCGCTGGCCGCCGCGGTCGGCTTCGGTATCTCGATCGCACTGGTCAAGCTGCTGACGCGCACCGAGCCCACCGTGTCGATCATCTTCTGGATGCTGGTGGTGCAATCCGTCGCCGGCCTCATCCCTTCGCTCGTATTCTGGACGCCGCCATCGGCCACCGCCTGGGGCTGGATCCTGCTCGTCGCCCTCTGCGGCACCTTCTCGCATTTCTGCATGGCGCGGGCGCTGCTCTACGCCGACGCCACCATCGTGGTGCCCATGGATTTTCTCCGCGTTCCGCTGACCGCCACCGTCGGCTGGCTGGTCTATGCGGAGCGTCTCGACGGATTGACCGTGGTCGGCGCGGCGTTGATTCTCGCCGGAAACCTGCTGAACCTGCGTCCGCCGCAGCCTCGGCCGGTGCCGATGGGCAGTTCGGCAGGGACCTGAGGCGCCGAGCATCCCCTCAAGCGGCGTGACCCGGATCACGGAACCGCCGCGCTACACGCGATCGTCGTGGATCTGGCGCAACACCCGCGAACTGGTTTATGGCGGAAGCGTGATTTTTTGACCGGGAACAAGACTTTTGGCGCCGATCCGCGACAAATGCTGCAGTGAACGCTTCGCTTGATCGTTGGGGGATCTCCTGATGCGCTATCTCACCGTCGCCCTGTCCCTGCTCTGCGTGGTGCTGACCGCTGAAGCCGCCAAGGCCGACCGCCGGGTCGCCTTTGTCGTTGGAAACGGCGCCTATAAGAGCGTGGCCCAACTGCCGAACCCGCCGGTCGATGCCAAGGCCATGGCGGCCACCCTGCGCAACGTCGGCTTCGACGTCGTCGAGGGCACCAATCTCACCCGCGACAAGATGACCGAGAAGCTGCTCGATTTCGGTCGCAAGGCGCAGGGCGCCGATATCGCGGTGTTCTATTACGCCGGACACGGCATTGCGATCGCCGGCACCAACTACCTGCTGCCGGTCGACGCCGACCTGAAATCGGAGATGGACGTCAAGCTGGGCTCGGCCATCAACATCGACGTGACGCTCGACCAGACGATGGGCGACGCCAAGGTCAAGCTCGTCTTCCTCGATGCCTGCCGCGACAATCCGTTCGCCGCCAAGATCAAGTCGAACTCGCCGACCCGCAGCGTGTCGGTGCAGACCGGCCTGGCCGAGATGAAGTCCGGCGAGGGTACGCTGATCGCGTTCGCCACCGGCCCGGGCCAGACCGCCCTCGACGGCGAGGCCGGCGCCAACAGCCCGTTCACCCGCGCGCTGATCTCGCACATCGCCCAGCCCGGCATCGAGATCCAGCAGGCCATGACCGCCGTGCGCGCCCAGGTCAATGAGGAGACCAGCAAGGGCCAATTGCCCTGGGGGCATACCAACCTGATCGGCGCCGTCTACCTCAACCCGGCGGCGGCCCCTGCTGCAACGGCCGCCACGGCCGGGACGACGCCGGCCGTCGCGACGGCCACCGTGACCGCAGGCGAAGCCGAGCTCGAATTCTGGCGCTCGGTGAAGGACTCCAACAAGCCGGAAGAGCTGAACGCCTATCTCTCGACCTACCCGAACGGGCAGTTCAAGTCGCTGGCGATGGCGCGCATCGCCGCGATCGAGAGCGGCGCCATCAACACCGCCACTCGCAACGTCGCCAAGGGCGTCGATCCCGCCACCTACACCGAGGAAGGCACTCAGGTCAGCGAGGATCAGATCGGCCTCGACAAGACCAAGCGCCGCGACGTGCAGCGGCGGCTGACCGGTCTTGGCTTCGACACCAGGATGACCGGCGTGTTCGACGACCAGACCCGCGGTGTCATGAAGCGCTGGCAGGCGGCCCGAGGCTATCCATCGACTGGATTCCTGACCAAGCTGCAGCACAAGGCGCTGCTGGCAGAGCCGCAGCCCGCGCCGGCGACCGCCGCAGTCGGCGACGAGGCCAGGCCGCGCCGCGCCAAGCCGGCCGGCAACGTGGCTGCCGGCGGCCCGCCGCCTCAGGGTGCGCCGGTCTATCGCAATCCGCCGCCGCAGGACAATTCGGGCAACGCCGCCGGCGCCGCCTTCATCGGTGGCATGATGGGCGGTGTGCTCGGCAGCGCGCTGCGCCGGTAAGCGACTTCGTCTTTCCCCCGTAAAAAAGCCCGGAGCACGAGCTCCGGGCTTGTTCGTTAGAATGCAGCCGCCCCTCAGAGCCCTGCCGCCTTGCGCAGCGCCGCGTTGATGCGGTCCTGCCAGCCCGGCCCTTGAGACTGAAAGTGCTCGAGAACGTCCTGGTCGATCCGCAACGTCACCTGCTCGCGCACACCAGGAACCGCCGCCTTCTTCGGCGGCGCCTCCACCGGCTTGGTGGTCACCTTCTTGAACGCGGCCTCGGCCTCGGTACGGGCGTCAGCGAGCGTGCGCGGACGCCGCGGCTGGTCGGCCATGATCAGATCCCCTCGAACAGCGCGGTGGACAGATAGCGCTCCGAGAACGACGGCACGATCGCCAGGATCGTCTTGCCCGCGCTCTCCGGCCGCTTGCCGATCTCGATCGCGGCTGCAATCGCCGCGCCCGAGGAGATCCCGCCGGGAATGCCCTCGGTGCGAGCCAGCGCGCGCGAGGTCTCGATGGCGGTGGTGCTGTTGATCTTGACGATCTCGTCGATCACCGAGCGGTCGAGAATGTCCGGCACGAAGCCGGCGCCGATGCCCTGGATCTTGTGCGGCGAGTGCTGGCCGCCCGACAGCACCGGGCTCTCCTCCGGCTCGACCGCGACGACCTTGAGACCGGGCTTGCGCGACTTCAGCACCTGGCCGACGCCGGTGATGGTGCCGCCGGTGCCGACGCCGGCGACGAACACGTCGATATTGCCCGCCGTGTCGTTCCAGATCTCCTCGGCCGTGGTGCGGCGATGGATGTCCGGGTTTGCGAGGTTCTTGAACTGCTGCGGCATCACCGAGTTCGGCGTCGTCCGCAACAACTCCTCGGCGGTGGCGATGGCGCCTTTCATGCCCTGCGACGCCGGCGTCAGCACGATCTCAGCGCCGAGGAAGGCGAGCATCTTGCGCCGCTCCACCGACATCGACTCCGGCATCACCAGTTTGAGCTTGTAGCCACGCGCCGCCGCGACGAAGGCCAGCGCGATGCCGGTATTGCCCGAGGTCGGCTCGATCAGCACGGTGTCGGGCTTGATCACGCCGGCCTGCTCCATCGCCAGGATCATGCCGACGCCGATCCGATCCTTCACGCTCGCGGCGGGATTGAAGTATTCCAGCTTGGCGAGGATGGTCGCCTTGACTCCATGTTGCTCCGGCAGCTTTCGCAACCGCACAATCGGCGTATTGCCGAACGCGTCGACAATTGAATCAAATACGCGCCCGCGTCCTGGACGCTGTGCTGACGACTCCATGAAATCACTCCTCTGCGCGCCCCGCGCGACGTCGACAACGCTTCTGACCATCTTCAGCGAGCCTGTTGCGCTGCGCAAGCACGTTTGCGCGATCTTAGGACGATCGCGGCGCACAACAAGTCGTGGCTAAATTGCGAAAAACCAACGCATTTGTGTTGCGACAAGGTCAATAAACTCGGTGTATGCTTGATTTTAGCCGGATGAAGATTCACGGTGCAGGTCGACTGCAACCCGGGCGGACATCAGCAAGATGTCATCTTCGGAGTGATACAATCGGGGCGTTCGTGCCAAACGAAAGCGCCGTTGTAGAATAGATATAAGAACAGACCACCCAGACAAAACTCTTTGTGTGACGGACTTGATATCCGCGAAAGTTGGACTCGTCGGAAATAGACCCGTTCGAACGCGACTTGTTCGAAATCGACCCTTTTCGAAATTGACGTCGTTCAAGCAGAGATCGCCAACAAAGAGATCGTCCAGGAGGTCAATATGTCAGCACTCGCTGATCTCGTGTCGACCGCAACCGCCCGCCCGAATCCCCGCGGCTGCGATCTGCCGACATGCCCGGTCTGCGCCGACTCCATGATTGCCGCGGAGGCGTCGGCATATTTGGCTGACAATGCGATCAGCTATCTCTGGACCTGCGACACCTGCGGCTATGGCTTCGTCACCAAGCACTCCGTGAAAAGCCGCTTCGTCTGCAACTGAACGGCCCCAGGGCGAGAGAGTTCCGCGACGTGATGTCACGGCCGTTCGATGGCCGAGGATAACGCAACCGTCGGCCATCGAGCCGGTCGGCAGTGCATGATCAGCACAATTTCATGAGGGCCGGCGCACAGGGCCGGGCTCACAACAAGCTGACGGCCTTCACCTGAAGCGGCCGTCAGCCGGCGCGCGAGGCGATGTCGCCGCGCGCCCAATCGGCCTTGGTGCGCTCGTAGAATTCCGTGAACCGCCCCTGTGCAATCGCCTCGCGCATCCCGGCCATCAATTGCTGGAAATAGGCAATGTTGATTTCCGACAGCAGCGTCGCGCCGAGCGCCTCGCCCGCCTTGATCAGATGATGCAGATAGGCGCGGGCATAGCTGCGCGCCGCCGGCCACGGGCTCTCCTCATCCAGCGGCCTGTCATCGTCGGCATGACGCGCGTTGCGCAGGTTCACCGGCCCGAAGCGCGTGTAGGCGACGCCGTGGCGGCCGTTGCGGGTCGGCAGCACGCAGTCGAACATGTCGATGCCGCGCCGGACCGACTCCAGGAGATCGTCAGGCGTGCCGACGCCCATCAGGTAGCGCGGACGGTCGGCCGGCAGCGCCGGCGCGGTCGCCTCGATCATCTCGAGCATGACCGCCTGCGGCTCGCCGACGGCCAGGCCGCCGATCGCATAGCCGTGGAAGCCGATGTCGACCAGCGCCTGCGCGCTGGCGACGCGTAGTGCGGGCACGTCGCCGCCCTGCACGATGCCGAACAGCATGTAGCCTGCCGGCGCCTTCTCGAAGGCGCGGCGGCAGCGTTCGGCCCAGCGCAGCGACAGCCGCATCGCGCGCTCGATATCGTCGCGCTCGGCCGGCAGCCGCACGCATTCGTCGAGCTGCATCGCGATGTCGGAGTTGAGCAGGCGCTGCACCTCGATGGCGCGCTCCGGTGACAGCTCGATCTTCGCGCCGTCGATGTGCGAGCGGAACGTCACCGCCTGCTCGGTCACCTTGCGCAAGCCCGACAGCGACATCACCTGGAAGCCGCCGGAATCGGTCAGCATCGGACCGCCCCAGCCGGTGAAGCGCTGGAGGCCGCCAAGGGCGGCGATGCGCTCTGCCGTTGGCCGCAGCATCAGGTGATAGGTGTTGCCCAGCACGATGTCGGCGCCGGCCTCGCGGACGTCGCGCCAGTGGATGCCCTTCATGGCGCCGGCGGTGCCGACCGGCATGAAGGCCGGGGTGCGCACCACGCCGTGCGGAGTCGTCAGCCGGCCGGTACGGGCCGCGCCGTCTGTGCCGAGCAGTTCGAAATGGTTGGGAAGGTCGCTGACCGAGGAGCTCATGGCCGGCTTATTGCGTCAGGACCGCCCCCGATTCAACCGCGATGGCGCTGTTTTGGTGCCTTTCGGCCGTTGACGGCGGTTCCGGCCGCCCCTATGGTCCGGCGCCATGTCGACCTCGACCAAACGCACGACGAAAACCACCAAGCCCTTGCGGGCCTCGGGAGGCGTGCGCGCGTAGTCGAACTCGATTGCGACCATCTTCGAACCGAAGCCCCGCCTGATGAAGGTCCGGGGCTTTTTTTATGCCCAGATTCCAACCGGAGACTTGAAGACGTGCCTCACGATCCCACCATTGCCATCGTCGGCGTCACCGGCGCCGTCGGCGCCGAGTTCATCGCCACCCTGGACCGCCGTAATGTCCGCGTCGGCAAGCTCAAGGCGCTGGCAAGCGCCCGCTCGGCCGGGCAGACCCTCACCTTCCGTGGCCAGACGATCGTGATCGAGGAGCTCAACGAGCGCTCGTTCGAAGGCGTCGACATCGCGCTGTTCTCGGCCGGCAGCGGCATCTCCAAGAAGTTTGCGCCGATTGCGGTCCGCTCCGGTGCCGTGGTGGTCGACAACTCCTCGGCCTTCCGGATGGACCCGAACGTTCCGCTGGTCATCCCGGAGATCAACGCCCGCCGCATCCGCGACCACAAGGGTATCATTGCCAACCCGAACTGCGCGGCCATCACGGCGCTGGTGCCGCTGTGGCCGATCCACCAGAAGAACCGCATCAAGCGCATGATCATCTCGACCTACCAGGCCGCCAGCGGCGCCGGTGCGGCGGCGATGGACGAGCTGGTGCAGTCGACCCGCGCGAGCCTCAACGGCCAGGTCTATGCGCCCAAGGTGATGCCGCACCCGTTCGCCTTCAACCTGTTCAGCCACAACACGGCCATCGATCCCGACACCGGCTACAACGACGAAGAGACCAAGGTCATCAACGAGACCCGCAAGATCTTCGAGGATGAAGGGATCGCCGTCGGCGTCACCTGCGTCCGCGTGCCGGTGCTGCGCGCGCATTGCGAGGCGATCACCTTCGAATGCGAGAAGCCGATCACCGAGGACGACGTCCGCCGCATCCTGGCGACCGCGCCCGGCGTGCGCGTGGTCGACGACCGCGCGAAGAACTACTTCCCGATGCCGGTCGACGCCTCCGGCCAGGACGACGTGCTGGTGGGCCGCATCAGGACGGATCTGTCCGATCCGTCAGGTCACTCGATCGCGATGTTCGTCGCCGCCGATCAGCTGCTCAAGGGCGCTGCGCTGAATGCGGTGCAGATCGCCGAGCTCTTGCCGGAGCAGGCCATGGCGTGAGGCGGCCACGCACCCTACTCGCCAACACTGTCATCACCCGCGAAAGCGGGTGATAGACGGTGGGCACGCATCGCCTTCGGCGCCGCTTTGCCCACCCTACGTTTCTGCGCTCTACGGCTCGACGACCCGCTCGTCCGGTTGGCGGAACAGCAGACACGCATCGCCGTAGGAATAGAACCGGTAGCCGCTTTGAATCGCATGCGCGTAAGCCGCCTGCATCGTCTCGAGCCCGGCGAAGGCCGAGACCAGCATGAACAGGGTCGAGCGCGGCAGATGGAAGTTGGTCATCAGGATGTCGACCGCGCGAAAGCGATAGCCGGGCGTGATGAAGATCGACGTCTCCGCCTCGAATGGTGCGATCGTGCCGTCGGGCTGCGCCGCGCTCTCGAGCAGCCGCAGCGACGTCGTTCCGACCGCGACGATGCGGCCGCCTTGGGCGCGGGCCCGGTTCAGCGCAGCGGCGGTCTCAGGCGTCAGACTGCCCCACTCCGCATGCATGCGGTGGCCTTCGGTGTCATCGACCTTCACGGGCAGGAAGGTGCCGGCGCCGACATGCAGGGTGACGCGCTGCAGCCCGACGCCGCGCTCGCGCAGCCGCCGTTCCAGCGTCGGCGTGAAATGCAGTCCGGCGGTGGGGGCCGCCACCGCGCCCTCCTTGGCCGCGAACATGGTCTGATAATCGGTCGCGTCCTGCTCGTCTGCGGGCCGCCTGCCGGCGATGTAGGGCGGCAGCGGCGGCCGGCCGAGATCGGCGATCGCCTGGTCGAGCGCGGGCCCATGAAACACAAAGGACAGCGTCAGCTCGCCCTCCTCGCCCTTGGCTTCGACGGTGGCGTCGAGATGGCCGAGCAGGCAGACCTTGCCCTCGTTGCCGAAACGGATCGTATCGCCTGGCGCGAGCTTCTTGGCGGGCCGCACCAGCGCCTGCCAGCGCGAGCCGTCGAGCCGCTTGATCAGGGTCGCCTCGATCTTCGCCTCGGTCTCGCGGCTGATGCGGCGTCCTGAGAGCTGAGCGGCGATGACCTTGGTGTCGTTGACGACGAGCTGATCGCCCGGCTCCAGCCAGTCCGGCAGGTCGGCGACCGTGCGGTCGCGCAGCACGCCATCGCCCTGCACCACCAGCATGCGCGCGGATTCGCGCGGGCTCGCCGGCCGCAGCGCGATGTTTTCGGGGGGCAACTGAAAGTCGAAGAGGTCTGTGCGCATCGTCGTTCTGGAACGACCGTCGAAAACCTCATCCTGAGGAGCGCGTCAGCGCGTCTCGAAGGATGAGGCCCGACTGTGGCCTCATGGTTCGAGACGCGTGCTGCGCACGCTCCTCACCATGAGGGTCAAAAGCCGAGGGCGGTACTGCACACCGACCATGAACACGCCGAGAGGCGTGTTCATGGAGAGGGTCGTTGGTTACGCCGCGTCGGCGGCCATGTAGGCCTTCACGATCTTGTCCGGGTTCTGCACCGGCTCGCCGCGCTTGATCTTGTCGACATTCTCCATGCCCTCGGTGACCTTGCCCCAGACCGTGTACTGTTTGTCCAGGAAGCGGGCGTCGTCGAAGCAGATGAAGAACTGGCTGTCGCCTGAATCTGGATTGGCCGCACGCGCCATCGAGGCGGTGCCGCGAACATGCGGCTCGGCGTTGAACTCGGCCTTCAGCTTCTTGCCGGAGCCGCCGGTGCCGGTGCCCTGCGGGCAGCCGGTCTGCGCCATGAAGCCGTCGATGACGCGGTGGAAGACGATGCCGTCGTAGAAGCCCTCGCGGACGAGCTCCTTGATGCGCGCGACATGGCCGGGCGCGAGATCGGGACGCATCTCGATGGTGACGGGGCCCTGGGTGGTCTCGAGGATCAAGGTATTTTCGGTCACAGCCATGCTGGTCTCTCGGTTTTGGTAGAATTGACGGGGGTCAGGACAAAGCAAATCCTGGGTCTGAAATGTCGCGGCGCCTTCCCATGTGCGGCCGTCACCCCTCCTGACGGCAATCCGAGCACGACGAGGCCCGCGATGCTGGTCCAGAATAGACCCAATGCGTTTAAAGCTGAAGCCACCGGCCCTGTCGATGTGGCGGGCCGGCAGAATCGGCATGCCGCCGCGACGTGGCAAAAGGTTCCTTAAAGCCCGAGGGAACCGGGCGCGAGACCCGGGTGTCCCCCTGCTCTGCCTCTACTTGATGTCCGAGGCGACCTGAACCTTCACCATCTTGTCCGGATCGGTGACGGCACCGCCCGAGGAGCCCGGAGGCGCCTTCTTGAGCTTGTCGACGACGTCCATGCCCTGCACGACCTCGCCAATCACGGTGTATTGGCCGTTGAGGAAGGAGGCATCGCCGAAGCAGATGAAGAACTGCGAGTTGGCGGAATCGACGCTATCGCCCCGGCGCGCCATGCCGACGGTGCCGCGCTTGAACGGCGTGCTCGAAAACTCCTGCTTCAGGTTCGGGTACTTCGAGCCGCCGGTGCCATTGAAGTTCTGGCCGTCACCGGTCTGCGCCATGAAGCCGTCCATGACGCGGTGGAACGGCACGTTGTTGTAGAAGCCTTCGCGCGCCAGCGTCTTCAGCCGCTCGGCATGCTGTGGCGCCAGATCGGTGCGCAGCTTGATGATGATGCGGCCCTTGGTGGTGTCGATGACCAGGGCATTCTGCTTGTCGAGGCCGGCAGGCAGCGACTGGGCCAGCGCCGGCAATGCGAAGACGAGAGCGAAGACGAAAGCGAGCGCGCGGATCATGGCAACTCCGATGACATGAGACGATGTGGAGAGGAAGGCACCGCCGGAAGCGGCCGGTGCCTGAAGGATCACTTGAACTTGGCCTTGAGACTTTCGACCACCGACGGCGGCACGAAATGCGAGATCTCGCCGCCCATGGCGGCGATCTGGCGAACCAGCGTGGCTGCGATCGGACGGACACCCACCGAGGCTGGAACGAACACCGTCTGGACCTGCGGTGCCATGGTCTGGTTCATGCCGGCCAACTGCATCTCGTAGTCGAAATCGGTGCCGTCGCGCAGGCCCCGGATCATCATGATCGCACCGGCCTTTTGCGCGGCCGTGACCGTCAGATTGTCGTAGGTCGAAGCCTCGAAGCTGCAGCCCGCCGCGGTTGCCACGGGGCCGAAGATCTCATGCGCCATCGCCAGCCGCTCCTCGGTCGAGAACAGCGGCTTCTTGCCGTGATGCACGCCGACCGCGACGATCAGGCGGTCGCAGAGGTGGACGGCCTGCCGGACCACATCGAGATGGCCGTTGGTGACGGGATCAAACGAGCCCGGATAGAGCGCAATGCGTTGCATGCGCTCGTCCTATACCGCCCGGAACAGGCCGGCAAGCCGCCGTCAGGCGCGCTGGCGTGGCTGTGATGGGCAAAGAGCGGCCGAGAGACTGCATTGCGATGGAACGAGGTGCGACGCCGGTGGGCCGGAACCGTGGTCGGCTACCGCGATTGTTTCGTCGGAACATCCGACATGAAACACGCTCGCGCCGAGACGAAACCAATTCGCCCGTCCCGCGAAGACGTCTCGAAACCCGACCTGGTTATCAAATCGTTAACGAACACGGGCCGAACGGCCCAGACAGGGGACCGTCATGATCAAAGCGCTATCTGCAGTCGCAGCAGCCGGCTTGGTGGCTGCCGGCATCACCCTCCTGCCCGGCTTCGCTCCCCAGGTCGAAGCCAGCGTGCCGCGTCCGCTGGCCAAGGCGGACCGCCTGGACATCCGCCCGATCGGCCGCGACTGCTCGCAGCAGGCCTGGCCCAACTTCGAGGCGGGCTGCCTGCGCAGCGCCGGAACCCGGGGAACCATCCGCGAGGCCAGGATGGTCTCGGTCGAGCGGACGCAGTGAGGCGAACAGCGAAAGACCTGCGTCGTCCGCTATTCGCTACGCCCTATTCGCCATTCGCCTGGTCAGCGTTCCCGTTGCCGTTCTCGGCCTCCTCGCCGATATGCTCCACCGAAACGACGTGCTCATCATCGGCGGTGTCGAACACGATGACGCCCTGCGTCGAGCGTCCCGCGATGCGGATGCCGTCGACGGGGCAACGGATCAACTGCCCCTTGTCCGTCACCAGCATGATCTGATCGCCATCCTCGACCGGGAATGAGGCGACGAGCTTGCCGTTGCGGTTGTTGACCGACATCGCGACGATGCCTTTGCCGCCGCGGCCGGTGGTGCGGTACTCGTAGGACGAGGTGCGCTTGCCGTAGCCGTTGACCGAGACGGTCAGCACCACCTGCTCCTGCGCCGACATCTCGACATAGCGTTCCTGCGACAGCTGGATCGCGCCAGCGGCCGCCTCCTCGCCCTCGGCCTCGACCGGCTCCTCGGTGGCAGCATCGCCCGACATCGCCCGGCGCATCTTCAAGTACGCCGTACGCTCGTCCGAGGTCGTCTCGACATGGCGCAGGATCGACAGCGAGATCACCTTGTCGCCGCCGGCGAGCGCGATGCCGCGCACGCCCATCGAGGTCCGACCGGTGAAGACGCGCACGTCGGTGACGGGGAAGCGGATGCACTGCCCGCCCGACGCCGTGAGCAGGACGTCGTCGCGCTCGGTGCAGATCTGCACGTTGACGATCTCTTCGCCCTCGTCGAGCTTCATCGCGATGATGCCGGAGCGGCGCACGTCGACGAAATCCGACAGCTTGTTGCGGCGGACGTTGCCGCCGGTGGTCGCGAACATCACGTCGAGATTGGCCCAGGAGGATTCATCCTCCGGCAGCGGCATGATGGTGGTGATGCGCTCGCCCTGCTCCAGCGGCAGGATGTTGATCAGCGCCTTGCCACGCCCGTTGGGCGCCGCGATCGGCAGCCGCCAGACCTTCTCCTTGTAGACCTGGCCGCGCGACGAGAAGAACAGCACCGGCGTGTGCGTGGAGGCCACGAACAGCCGGCTGACGAAATCCTCCTCGCGGGTCTGCATGCCCGAGCGGCCCTTGCCGCCGCGGCGCTGCGCCCGATACGCCGACAGCGGCACGCGCTTGGTGTAGCCGGCATGCGACACGGTCACGACCATGTCCTCGCGCTGGATCAGGTCCTCGTCCTCGACCTCGCCTTCCTGCTCGGCGATCACGGTGCGGCGCGGCGTGCCGAACTCCGCCTTAACAGCGGCGAGCTCGTCCTTGATGATCCCCTGTACCCGCGCCCGCGAGCGCAGGATGTCGAGATAGTCGTTGATCTCGACCTTGAGCTTGTCGAGCTCGTCGGAAATCTCCTCGCGACCGAGCGCCGTCAGGCGCTGCAGGCGCAGGTCGAGAATCGCCTTGGCCTGCTCGAACGACAGCCGGATGGTGCCGTCCTCGGAAAGACGGTGGCGCGGATCGTCGATCAGCGTGATGATGGCCTCGACGTCGCGCGCCGGCCAGTCGCGCGACATCAACGCCTCGCGCGCGGTCGCAGGATCGGGCGACGTCCTGATGACCCGGATGACCTCGTCGATGTTGGCGACGGCCACGGCAAGGCCGACCAGGATATGAGCGCGGTCGCGCGCCTTGTTGAGCAGGAACTTGGTCCTGCGCGTGACGACACGCTCGCGGAACGCGACGAAGATCGTCAGCAGGTCCTTCAACGTCATCGTCTGCGGGCGGCCGCCGTCGAGCGCCAGCATGTTGGCGGCGAAGCTCGTCTGCAGCGGCGTGAACTTGTAGAGCTGGTTGAGCACGACGTCCGGCACGGCGTCGCGCTTCAGCTCGACGACGACGCGGTAGCCGTCGCGGTCGCTTTCGTCGCGCAGGTCGGCGACGCCTTCGATCTTCTTTTCGCGCACCAGTTCGGCGATGCGCTCGACCATCGTCGCCTTGTTCACCTGGTAGGGAATCTCGGAGATGATGATCGCCTCGCGATCCTTGCGGATCGTGTCGATCGTCACCTTGCCGCGCATCATGATCGAGCCGCGGCCCAGATGATAGGCCGAGCGGACGCCGGCGCGGCCGAGGATGATGCCACCGGTCGGGAAATCCGGCCCCGGAATGATGTTGATGAGGTCGTCGATCGTGAGCGCGGGATTGTCGATCAGCGCGATGCAGGCATCGATCACCTCGCCGAGATTGTGCGGCGGGATGTTGGTGGCCATGCCGACCGCGATGCCGCCGGCGCCATTGACCAGCAGGTTCGGATATTTGGCCGGAAGAACCGACGGTTCCTTGTCGGAATTGTCGTAGTTGGCCTGGAAGTCGACGGTGTCCTTGTCGATGTCGTCGAGCAGCGGAATCGCCGACTTGGCGAGCTTCGCTTCGGTGTATCGATAGGCCGCGGGGGGATCGCCGTCGACGGAACCGAAATTGCCCTGGCCGTCGATCAGCGGCACGCGCATCGAGAAGTCCTGCGCCATGCGCACCATGGCGTCGTAGATCGACTGATCGCCATGCGGATGGTATTTACCGATGACGTCGCCGACCACGCGCGCGGACTTGACGTACTTCTTGTCGGGCGTGTGCCCCTGCTCGTACATCGAATACAGGATGCGCCGGTGCACGGGCTTGAGGCCGTCGCGCGCATCGGGCAGCGCTCGCGACACGATCACGCTCATCGCGTAATCGAGGTAGGAGCGTTTCATCTCGTCGAGGATGGAAACGGGACGAATGTCGGAAGGTCCGCCCGGCTCGCCGGGCTTCTCATCTTCTTTATCGGACAAAGGGGATACCGGTCGGTTTTGACACGCGAAAATCGCTTGGAATCATATAGCGCATGGCGCTGCCGCTAGCCACCCCCAAGGGGGTTCGGAGCGCGCTTTTTCTGCTCGCCTTTCCAGGGACTTAACCGGTTGCCGCGGCCGCCCATGGCAGGCTCCGGGAACCCTGTTTGGCTATGGGCCGAAGACCACCTTGTGCATGATCCGTCCAGGCATGAGCGTGAACAGTCCGGCAATCACGAGGGCGCCGGAGAACAGCGTGATCATGGCCCGGCGATGGGGCCCCACCCGATGGCGGTGCGCAGCCCACACCGCAACCGGCAGCACGGCCAGCGTATAGAGCGACAGCAGGTGAATCGGGCTGAAGGGACCGACCAGCCGGATGGTGTGAATCCAGAACGAGCTGGCCGCAACGGCGGCCATGAGAGCGACCCAGATCCAGCCGAGCGTTCGATGCGGCAAGGTCCCGTTCGGGGCTGCGAACTGGACCAGCCCCAGTGCGAACGCCGTCATCGCGGCGACAGCGTGCAGCAGGACGGCGGGCTCGGCGGCGAGCAGCGGTGCGAAGCTCATGCAACACCCCGGTGGTCAGGTTACGCACAGCTCAAGCGAACGAAACGTCAGACGCGCGCGATCGCCTGCAATGCGAGACCCGAGGTGATCGCCCCGGCTCCCGTCCCGACACGGACGGAAGCCACCTTGTATCGACCGAGGACGCAGGCGGCTCAGAACGGAATGTCGTCGTCCATGTCGCTGTTGCGTCCGCCACCGCCGGCCGAAGCGACTGCGCGGCGCGGCGGCGCCATCGACGGACCGCTGCTGCCGAAATCGCCGCCACCCATGTCATCGGAGAAGCTGCCGCCCCCGCCACCACGGCCATCGAGCATCGTCAGGGTCGAGTTGAAGCCCTGCAGGACGACCTCGGTCGAGTACTTCTCGACGCCGCTCTGGTCGGTCCATTTGCGGGTCTGCAGCGCGCCCTCGATGTAAACCTTGGCGCCCTTCTTCAGATACTGCTCGGCGACCTTGCAGAGACCTTCATTGAAGATCACCACACGGTGCCATTCGGTCTTTTCCTTGCGCTCGCCGGTCGCCTTGTCGCGCCACGTTTCCGACGTCGCAATGCTCAGATTGGCGATCGGCCGCCCATCCTGCGTACGCCGGATCTCGGGGTCCTTGCCGAGATTGCCGACCAGAATCACCTTGTTCACACTACCCGCCATCACCACTCTCCCGCGGTTCTCGATCATCGGACCGGCCGTCCACACCGGCCTCACGGCGTCCGGTGGCTAACCCTTCCTCTCGCGGCGGACCCTATACGGTTGCCGCGCGGTCCACCCGCCTCGTCCATTGTTTATCCACATATAGCAGGCGGACGGCCATTGTTCCAGTTTTGTTCGCGCGCCTGTGTCTACAACCGTGCGTCGAGTTCCAAGGAACCCGATGGAACCCAATGGAACCGCGAAAAAGTTCCGTCAATCACGAAAAAGCGATTAACTTTCATCAGCTTACATCGCCCCACTTCCTCCCCGCCTGTGGCTTTTGGGAGACGGTATCCAGGGTTGAATCGCGTATATTTGAGGACGGATTGGGGCCGCAAGCGTGGTCGCACCAACTTCACAGACGTGCGTCTCCGGGGACCATTTTGGAGACGCCCAAAGCGGGAGACTTGGGATGAAAAGAATTTTTCTTGGAGCTGTCAGCTTGATGGTCTTGGGGGCGCTGACGCCGGCGGGAGCCGCCGATCTCGCCGCCCGCCCGTACACGAAGGCCCCGGTGATGGCGCCCGCTCCGCTTCCGACCTGGGCCGGCTTCTATCTCGGTCTGCAGGGCGGTGGCGGCTGGGGCCGCAGCGATGAGACCTTCTTCGGTGCGCCGAATACGGCGATCTTTGCCGGCACGCAGCGTTACGACATCACCGGCGGCTTCGCCGGCGGCGTGATCGGCTACAATTGGCAGGTCGACAACATCGTGTTCGGCCTCGAGGGCGACTATCACTGGGCGGACATCGACGGCCGCTCGGCCGTGATCAACGCCGGCGTCGGTGACACCTACTTCACCAAGCTGCGCGGCTTCGGCGACATCAAGGGCCGGCTCGGCTGGGCCACGGGTCCGGCACTGCTCTTCGTCAGCGGCGGTGCCACGGTCGGCGATCTGCAGCACCGCTACGATGGCGTTCCCGGCAACGTGTTCGTGCAGAACGACTGGCGCTGGGGTTGGACGATCGGCGCCGGTGCCGAGTACATGTTCGCTCCGAACTGGTCGGCCAAGGTCGAGTACAACTATCTCGATTTCGGCAAGAGCTCGATCCAGTACTCCCCGGTCGCGACCAACCGCTCGGAGTGGAGCGACACCGTCCATACCGTCAAGGCCGGCATCTCCTACCACTTCGGTGGTCCGGGCATGTCGCGCTACTGATCGCACGCCAAAAGCGAATATGTCGAAAGGCCGGCCTCGCGCCGGCCTTTTTTTGCGTGCCAGAACCGGTACTTGCCGAGCCGTTGTGTCCTTTGGGTGACGGCTTTTTACGGCGGAAGGGGCTATCAAGGTCCGGCGGGTGGGCGTTGGTGAGAGCGTGCGTGCGGGCGTCGGACTTGGTTTGGGGAATGCGATGAGAAGGCTGTTGCTGGGGGCGACAACTTCGCTGGCGCTGGGGATTGCGCCGGCCATCGCTGCCGATCTGCCCGCGCGCACCTTCACCAAAGCGCCTGCGATGATCGCGACGATCTATGATTGGAGTGGTTTCTATGTCGGCCTGAACGCCGGCGGCGCATCCTCCCGCACCTGCTGGACCAACAAGGTCACTTTTGCCGGCGTCGCGGCGACCAATGCCGAGGGCTGCCATGATGCGACCGGCGCGCTGGCGGGCGGCCAGATCGGCTATCGCTGGCAGGCTGGCGGCTGGGTGTTCGGCGTCGAAGGTCAGGGCAACTGGGCCAACCTCAAGGGCAGCAACACCAGCCAGTTCGCCCCGGCCGTGACCAACCAGACCAAGATCAACGGCATCGGCGTGTTCACCGGCCAGGTCGGCTATTCCTGGAACAACGTGCTCTGGTACGTCAAGGGCGGCGCCGCGGTCGCAAGCGAGAAGTACAACGGTCTCGCCACGGCAACGGGCGCGGCTCTCGACCAGTCCAGCGCCACGCGCTGGGGGGCTGCGGTCGGCACCGGTGTCGAGGTCGGCTTCGCCAAGAACTGGTCGGTCGCAGCCGAATACGAGCACCTGTTCATGGGCAACCGCACCCTGGGCTTCTCCGGTGTTCCCGGCGGAGCCGCGGGCCGGACCGATGCGGTCGGCCAGGACGTCGACATGGCGACGGTCCGCGTCAACTATCGCTGGGGCGGTCCCGTCGTCTCCAAGCACTGACCCTCGAGGACAGGCACTCGAAGACTGGCGCGCTCGAAGACTGGCACTCGAGGCCTGACGCGCCAGGCGCTCACCATGCGTGCCCTCGGGACAGCTCCACGATCGGCGCGACGGCCGCCATCTTTACCCGCGCTTAAGCACGTTCGACACATCCCGCCGCACGCCTGCTGCCGATCACGAGTTTAGAAAGCAGTCTCTCCTACAACCAGCCACAGGCCACCTTCGCGTGGGCCCGGATCGGAGGGATCCGGTGCGAGGACAGTTATGGGACTGGGGAGAGACGAATGCAGAAGACGACCTTGATCTTGACCGCTGGAGCCGCGGCGCTGGGACTGGCGCCGGCCTCCGCGGCCGACTTCGCGACGCGCCCTTACAGCAAGGCGCCGCCGCCGGCCTATGTCACGCCGCTGCCGAGCTGGGCCGGGTTCTACCTCGGCGTCAATGGCGGCGCCGACTGGAGCCACAACTGCTGGACGCTCAATCGCGTCGGCGGCGTGCCGGTCGTGCCGGCCCAGTCCGAAGGCTGCCACAATGCCTCGAGCGGACTCATCGGCGGCCAGGTCGGCTATCGCTGGCAGGCGGCGAGCTGGGTGTTCGGCGTCGAGGCCCAGGGCGACTGGACCGACCTGAAGTCGTCGAACGCGAGCACGGCTGCGCTGGCTGCAGGCATCACCAACACCACCAAGACCGATGCGATCGGCCTGTTCACCGGCCAGGTCGGCTATGCCTGGGGCAACGTGCTCTGGTACGTGAAGGGCGGCGCGGCCGTCACCCACAACAAATACACCGGCACGGCGAATGCGGCTGCGCCCTTCCCGGTCGGCACGCTGCTGGATTCCGCCAGCGAGACCCGCTGGGGCGGCACCGTCGGCACCGGCGTCGAGTTCGGCTTCGCGCCAAACTGGTCGGTCGCCGTCGAGTACGACCACCTGTTCATGGGCTCGCGCGACATCAGCTTCCCGGCCACCGCCACCGTGCTGTCGCGCGTCGACACCATCAAGCAGGACATCGACATGGCGACCGTCCGAGTGAACTATCGATTCGGAGCGCCGATGGGCACCCGCTACTGAAAAAAAACCGCCACTCGCACGCATTCGGAAAGGCCGGCCTCCACGCCGGCCTTTTTCGTGTCAACAGCCCGGCAGCGTCGCGGCGTTTTTGTGCTAAATATATGATTTATAACGCTTTTTCGTTTCTGTGGCGGGCGCGTTACAGCGTCTCCGGGATGCCCTGTGTATGACTTGCCCATCGCTTGTCATTCCAACCTCCCGGGGGAGAATTTGATGAAGAAGTTGCTTGTGATCACGACGGCCCTCGCCGGCGTCGCGGCCGCCACGTCCGCGTCGGCGGCCGACATGGCGGCACGGCCCTACACCAAGGCGCCGCCCATGGTCGCGCAGATCCTGAGCTGGTCGGGCCTCTACGCCGGCATCCAGGGCGGCGGCGGCTGGGGCACCAGCAAGGAAACCTTCCTTGGCCGCTTCAATGCGCCGGGCTTCCTGGGCACCCAGAACTACAACACCAATGGCGGCTTCGTCGGCGGCGTGCTCGGCTACAATTGGCAGGTCGACAACGTCGTGTTCGGCCTCGAAGGCGACTATCACTGGGCCGACATCAACGGCCGCTCCGCAGTGGTCAATGCCGGCGTGGGCGACACCTTCTTCACCAAGCTGACCAGCTTCGGCGACATCAAGGGCCGCCTCGGCTACGCCGCAGGTCCCGCTCTGTTCTTCGTGAGCGGCGGTGCCGCCGTGGGCCAACTGCAGCACCGCTACGACGGCGTGCCGGGCAACGTCTTCAGCCAGACCACCACCCGCTGGGGCTACACGGTCGGCGCCGGCGCGGAATACATGTTCGCCCCGAACTGGTCGGCCAAGCTCGAGTACAACTATCTCGACTTCGGCAAGAGCGCGATCCAGTACAGCGCTTTCGCGACCAACCGCTCCGAGTGGAAGGACACCGTCCACACCGTCAAGGTCGGCCTCAGCTACCATTTCGGCGGCCCGGTCATTGCCAAATACTGATACCTGCAACCGACAGGTTCCGAGAAAGGCCGGCGAAAGCCGGCCTTTTTTGTTGCACCGATACCACCGTGCCGGCTCGCCACACACGGAACCAAGCAATTGAGTAACATAGGCTTTCTGGAACTGGGCCGTAAAAACGCGGTTTGGCCGCGAGTGTGTCTTCAGGGTGACGGTAATCCGTACGGAACCGGGCTATAGGAACCTCGTCAACTTGAACGGGTGAGTCTGTTTCGTGCGTAAGCTTATCGGTGCGATGCGGACTTCGAGGAATAAACTGGAGACTGGAATGAAGAAGATCTTGCTCGCGACCGTGGCCCTGGCCGCCCTGGCCGCTCCCGCTGCCGCCGCTGATCTCGCCGCACGCCCGACCTACACCAAGGCCCCGGTTCTCGCGCCGGTGCAGACCTGGACCGGTTTCTACATCGGTGCGATGGGTGGCTACGCCAATGAGGATGCTGACTTTGCGGCCATGAAGGGCGGCTTCGCCGGTGGCACCGTCGGCTACAACTGGCAGCAGGGTGCTGTCGTGTTCGGCCTCGAGGCCGATGCTGCCTGGGCTGACATCAATGCCTCCGTCGGCGCGCTTGGCGTGACCGCCGAATCGAAGATCCGTGACTGGGGCACCGTCCGTGGCCGCATCGGTTACGCCTTCGGCCCGACCCTGCTGTACGCCACCGGCGGTTACGCCTGGGCGGACAACCGCATCTCGCTGACGGCTCCGGGCGTCGCCGTTTCGGACAGCAAGATCCACTCGGGCTGGACCGTCGGCGCAGGCGTCGAGTACATGTTTGCCCCGAACTGGTCGCTGAAGGGCGAGTATCTCTACAAGAGCTTCGGTGGCGAGAGCTACACCTTCACCGGCCTCGGCACGCTCGCGACCGGCACGCTCAACGTGCATTCCGGTCAGGTCGGCATCAACTACCACTTCTAAGAACGTCGCCTCCGGGCCAACGCACACAGCCTCCGCTCTGCCAGAGCGGAGGCTTTTTCTTTGCGGGATCGCGCACAGGGCCGGACGGAACCGGCAGCCTCCTGCCATTCGCTGCCATTCCCTGAGCGCATTGTTGATGATTCGCTGACGGTACTGGAAATCCGGCCACGTTCTTCCTACGTTCCGACGATACCTTTTCCCTCTGGCGTCCGATGGCCGGCTCCCGGCAGAACGCGCCTGCAACAATGGCGCGGTCTCGCGCCGTGGGACGATCGTCATGGATGAAGTGCTCAAGGCCAAGCAGCGCGCGCAAGCCAACCAGTCGAGCCTGCGGGCCATCACCATCCGCGGCGCCCGCGAGCACAATCTGAAAAACATCGACGTCGAGATCCCGCGCGACAGGCTGGTGGTGTTCACCGGGCTGTCCGGCTCCGGCAAATCCTCGCTCGCCTTCGACACCATCTATGCCGAGGGCCAGCGCCGCTACGTCGAATCGCTGTCGGCCTATGCACGCCAGTTCCTGGAGATGATGCAGAAGCCGGATGTCGACCAGATCGACGGCTTGTCGCCGGCGATCTCGATCGAGCAGAAGACGACCTCGAAGAATCCGCGCTCGACGGTGGGCACCGTCACCGAGATCTACGACTACATGCGCCTGCTGTGGGCGCGCGTCGGCGTGCCCTACTCGCCGGCCACCGGCCTGCCGATCGAGAGCCAGACCGTGTCGCAGATGGTCGACCGCGTGCTGGCGCTGCCCGAAGGCACCCGCCTCTATCTGTTGGCCCCGGTCGTGCGCGGCCGCAAGGGCGAGTACAAGAAGGAACTCGCCGAATATCTCAAGAAGGGCTTTCAGCGCGTCAAGATCGACGGCACCTTCCATGAGCTCGCCGAGGCGCCCACGCTCGACAAAAAGTTCCCGCACGACATCGATGTCGTCGTCGACCGTATCGTCGTGCGCCCCGATATCGGCCAGCGCCTGGCGGAGAGCTTCGAGACCGCGCTGAAGCTCGCCGAGGGCTTGGCCGTGATCGAGTTCGCGGATGCAGCCCCTTCCTCGTCATCACCGGGCCGCGCCGAAGGCGCGAGACCCGGTGATCCATCCTCTTCGAAGGAGATGGATGGCCGGGTCAAGCCCGGCCATGACGAGAAGAAGAAGGTGGCCAAGATCCACGACAAGAGCGGGCCCGAGCGCATCCTGTTCTCCGAGAAGTTCGCCTGCCCGGTGTCCGGCTTCACCATCCCCGAGATCGAGCCGCGGCTGTTCTCGTTCAACAACCCCTATGGCGCGTGCCCCGAATGCGGCGGCCTCGGCGTCGAGCAGCACGTCGATGCCGACCTCGTGATCCCCGACAAGGACGTCACGCTGCGCAAGGGCGCGATCGCGCCGTGGGCCAAGTCGTCATCGCCCTACTACCTGCAGACGCTGACCGCGCTGGGGAAGTTCTACAAGTTCACGCTCGACACTAAGTGGAAGGATCTGCCGAAGAAGACGCAGAACGCGCTGCTGCACGGCTCCGGCGACGACGAGATCAAGTTCACCTATGAGGACGGCGTTCGCGCCTACGACACCAAGAAGCCGTTCGAGGGCGTGATCACCAACATCGAGCGCCGCTTCCGCGAGACCGAGAGCGAATGGGCGCGCGAGGAGCTCGGCAAGTACTTCAACGACGTGCCCTGCGCCGGCTGCAAGGGTTTCCGGCTCAAGCCCGAGGCGCTGTGCGTCAAGGTCGGCGGCAAGCACATCGGCGAAATCAGCGATCTCTCCGTCAAGGCTGCCGGCGAATGGTTTGCCGAGGTGCCGAAGGCCCTGAACGCGCAGCAGACCGAGATCGCCACCCGCATCCTCAAGGAGATCCGCGACCGCCTGACCTTCCTGCTCGATGTCGGCTTGAACTACCTGACCCTGGCGCGCTCCTCCGGCACCTTGTCCGGCGGCGAGAGCCAGCGCATCCGCCTGGCCTCGCAGATCGGCTCGGGGCTGACGGGTGTGCTCTACGTGCTGGACGAGCCGTCGATCGGCCTGCACCAGCGCGACAATGCCCGCCTGCTCGACACGCTGAAGCGGCTGCGCGACCTCGGCAACACCGTGATCGTGGTCGAGCATGACGAGGATGCCATTCGCCTCGCCGACTACGTGCTCGACATCGGCCCCGGCGCCGGCACCCATGGCGGCAACATCGTCGCCGAGGGCACGCCGGCCGAGATCATGCGCAATCCGGCGTCGCTGACCGGCAAATATCTCACCGGCGAGCTCGAGGTCGAGGTACCCGAGCGGCGGCCACCGAACCATCGCCGCACCATCAAGGTCGTCAACGCCCGCGGCAACAATCTGAAGAACGTCTCCGCCGAGATTCCGCTCGGCCTGTTCACGGCGATCACCGGCGTGTCCGGCGGCGGCAAGTCGACGCTGCTGATCGACACGCTGTACAAGGCGATCGCGCGCAAGCTCAACGGCGCCAACGAGGCGGCGGCGCCGCACGACCGCATCGAGGGCCTGGAGCACATCGACAAGATCATCGACATCGACCAGTCGCCGATCGGCCGCACCCCGCGCTCCAACCCCGCGACCTATACCGGCGCGTTCACGCCGATCCGCGAATGGTTCGCCGGCCTGCCGGAATCGAAGGCGCGCGGCTACGAGCCCGGCCGCTTCTCCTTCAACGTCAAGGGCGGCCGCTGCGAGGCCTGCCAGGGCGACGGCGTCATCAAGATCGAGATGCACTTTTTGCCCGACGTCTACGTCACCTGCGATGTCTGCAAGGGCAAGCGCTACAACCGCGAGACGCTCGACGTCCTGTTCAAGGGCAAGTCGATCGCCGACGTGCTAGACATGACCGTCGAGGAGGCCGCCGAGTTCTTCAAGGCGGTGCCGCGCGTGCGCGACACCTTCGAGACCTTGCGCCGCGTCGGCCTCGACTACATCCATGTCGGCCAACAGGCCACCACGCTCTCAGGCGGCGAGGCGCAGCGCGTCAAGCTCGCCAAGGAATTGTCCAAGCGCGCCACCGGCCGCACGCTCTACATCCTGGATGAGCCGACCACCGGCCTGCACTTCCACGACGTCAAGAAGCTTTTGGAGGTGCTGCACGAGCTGGTCGCCCAGGGCAACACGGTCGTCGTCATCGAGCACAATCTCGAGGTCATCAAGACCGCCGACTGGGTCATCGACCTCGGCCCCGAAGGCGGCGACGGCGGCGGCGAGATCGTCGCCTGGGGCCCGCCCGAGGACATCGTCAAGGCCCCGCGCAGCTACACCGGGCAGTTCCTGAAGCCGGTGCTGGAGAAGTCGGCCAAGCCGAAGAAGCGCAGCCGCGGCGCCGCGAGCGAGGCGGCGGAGTAGTTCCGTCGCGCCGTCATTGCGAGCGAAGCGAAGCAATACAGGGCCGAACCCGAGCCTCCGGATTGCTTCGTCGCTTTTTGTCCCTCGCAATGAGGGGCGATGGATAAACGTCCTCTCCAAAAAGCGAAGCCCGCCGCTCGATCACGAGCGGCGGGCTTCGTCTGTCTGCTCACGTACAACTCACCAGCGATAGTACCCGCTGCGCGTGCCGTTGTTGTTGCCGCCGGGCCCGACATCGCCCTGGGTCGAGCTCGGAGTCGGATGGTTGGTGCCGTTGTAGCCGGCGCCCCAGCCCGGGCCGTCATACGGGCCCGGCGCGACCGCGACGTAGCCTTCCTCATAGACCGGACCCGGCGCCCAGGCGAAGGAATCGCGGTAGGCGTAGGTGCTGGTGACCTGGCCGCCATAGCCGTAGCCACCCGGGCCATACTCGCCGGCTGAAGCGGCGGCGGTGCCGGCAACCAGCGTGACCGCGGTCAAGGCCGCCAAACCAAACATGCGCCTCATGAACTTGCTCCTTCGTTCCTAATTATCGCGGAGCAAACAACGTGAGGACCCTGCCGGTTCCGCGGCAGGTCACGACAATGCTGCGACACAACGCTTCGCTCACATTGCCGCGATTGAATGATCCAACGCGGCTGTCTCTCGGTAGCTCCTTGCGGAAGACAAGCCCGCCGCTCGTGTCCGGGCGGCGGGCTTGTCGACTGGACGCTGACTTATCTGACAGCGATTACCACTGACGATAGACGCCGGTCAGCGTGCCGTTGTTGTTGCCGGACGGACCGACATCGCCCTGGGTCGAGCCCGGGGTCGGATGGTTGGTGCCATTGTAGCCGCCGCCCCAGGCCACTGGGCCAGCCACCGGACCGGGCGCGTAGGCCGGCGCCGGCGCTGCGCCATACACCGGCTCGGAATCCGTGGTCTGCGCCGGCGGCACCCAGGCCATGGAGTCGCCGAAACGGGCATAGCCCTGCGCCGACGCGGCGGCGGTGCCGATCACCACGGTGGCTGCGGCCAGCGCGGCCATCTTGATCGTGCGTTGCATGTCTCTCTCCTTGCTTCTGTGCGGGGTCAACCACCGCACCGCGCAAGGCGTTCCTGCAGCGCACACTCACAAAAATCGTGATGAAAGGTTGATTGGCCGCCGCACCGAGCCCCCTTGCAGGACTGAGCGAACCCAGCCCCGCAAAAGCTCCCCTGCGACGCTCAGGCCGCGACGGCGACCGCCCGCGGCCGCGCCACGCCGGTCTTGGTCACTCCCGGCAGGGGCGGCGCCTTCGTGCCGGTCGCATGCGGGAAATACTGCAGCTGCATGGAATGCATGTAGCCGGCTTCCGCGGTCCAGGAGTCGTTCGCCTCGACGATCGGCGTGATCGTGAACAGGTCCGGATTGCTCGGCGCAATCGCGGTATAGGTCGGGATCGATGCGCTGAGCCACTCGAGCGGTTTGTAGATCGAGTAGTAGTTGGTGTCCTTCAGGACAGGCGCCGGCGGCGGATAGGTGCCGAGAATCCCGTTCAGGTTGGCCCAGCCCATCGGCACGATGTCGTTGCTGTTGACCGCCGCGTAATAGGTGTAGCTCTTCGCGAAGGTCGCCGCGAATCCCGCGTTCCACATCGTCGGAGCCGCGAAGGTGTGCGGCCACAGCGTGAACTTCAGCGACGAGTTCAGCTTCGGCAGCTGATCCTGCAGCCATGCCGTCGCCGCCACGGCGAGCGCGCCGCCGAGGCTGTGCCCGGTCACCATCAGTTGCAGGTTCTGCTTGGCCGCGAGGCCGCGCAGATAGTCCAGCAGCGACAGGTCCGTCGTGGGATCGGTGAGCGCGATGACCAGCGCCAGCGCGTCGTTGATTCCGGCGCTGATCTGGAGCGGCGCGCCGGCCTGCTGCGGATACAGCCACGGCACCTGGAAAACCGCGTCGGCATCGGCGAGCACGTTCTCGAAGGCGCCGGCGACCGAGCCGTCGACATCGGTGCCGCGGAACGCCAGCGCATAGCTGCCGTCGCTGCCTTGCGCGACATAGGCGAGCACGCCGTTGTTGACCGCCGGGCCCCAGACGAGCGACCACGGACCGTTCGCGGCGCCCGATGGGACGGACTTCAGCATCGTCACGAAATCGCTCGGCTGAACCGCATCGAGCGCATCGTCGATATAGGCGAAGTAGGACAGATAGGCTGCAGCAACCTTGTTGAGGGCCATGTGAAATCTCTCTGGCTTGAATGATGAAAACAATTTCGATCAAATCGGGCAGGCAGACCCTGATCCGCCGGCGCACCGCGATCATAGACCGCGTCATCTCCAGGTGCACATCACAACATGTTCAACCCCTGATCATCGAACGTCGCCATGGCGCTGCGAGACGCAATGGTCGCGTCTCATTGCGCCCCGCCCCTCCCATTGCTATGGCGCAGGGCTGTCGCAGCACGACACGCCTCGACGATCATCAGCCCCTCGCCACGCTCACCCCGCGCGATGCCATATTCTCTCGTCATCTTCGATCTCGACGGCACCCTCGCCGACAGCTTCCCGTGGTTTCGGGTCCACGTGAATGCGGTCGCCGCGCGCTTCGGCTTTCGCCAGGTGAAGGACGAGGACATCGACGGGCTGCGCCATGCCTCGACCCGCGAGATCCTCGATTTCCTCCAGGTGCCGCGCTGGAAGCTGCCCTTCATCGCGCGCCACGTGCGCCGCCTGAAGACGGCGCATGCCGCAAGCATTCCGCTGTTTGCAGGCGTCGACATCATGCTCGACACGCTTGCCGCGAACGGCACGACGCTCGCATTGGTCTCGTCGGACAGCGAGGCCAACGCGCGGCAGAAGCTCGGATTGCGCGCCGGTCTGTTCGCCGATTTCGATTGCTCGGCCTCGGTGTTCGGCAAGGCACGCAAGTTCCGCCGCGTGCTGAAGCGGCTGCGCGTCGACCCGGCCCGGGCCATCGCGATCGGCGACGAGACCCGCGACATCGAGGCGGCGCGCGCCGCCGGCATTGCCTTCGGCGCGGTGACATGGGGCTATGCCGCGGAGCAGGCGCTGCGCGACCAGCGACCGGAGATGCTGTTCACGCGGGTGGAAGAGATCGTGGAGCGGCTGGTCGTGCATGCCGGACGAGATCCGTAGCCTGCATCGGCGCCGGGATGCAGGGACAATGACGAACCTCGATACCTGCCCGCGTCTTTGTGAGCGCCTCGTCAAAGCCCGGATGAGCGCAGCGACATCCGGGGTCATCGCCGGCGTCGCAGAAGAACCCGGATATCGCTGCGCTCATCCGGGCTACAGTCCGTGCCCAGCGCCTCACCGCCGCAGGAACGCGCCGAAGGCGCGCGGACCGTCGCCGACCTTGATCTCTCCCGTGACCTTCAGCGCGGCCACGTCGATGACGCTCAGGATGTTGCTCTCCCAATTGGCGACGATGACGCACTGGCCGTCGGCGGTCGCCTCGATGCCCTCCGGATAGTCGCCGACACTGATGCGCTTGAGCGGCTGCAGGCTCGCCAGGTCGAACACGCTGACCGTGCCGTCATACTGGTCGGTGGCGAAGCCCCTGCCCTGCGCCAGCGCCACCGCATAGGGCCGCAAGCCGGTCTTGACCCGGCCGATCTCGCGGCGCCCGGCGAGGTCGATCACCGAGACGTCGTTGGAGGCGACATTTGCCGTGTAGGCGCGCTTGCCCTCGGCGTCGATGGTCACACCGAACGGCCGCGCGCCGACCTTGATGGTCGCGAGCCGCTGGCGCGTCGCCGTGTCGATCACCGAGACCATGTCGTCGTCGCGGTCGGCGGAGAGCAGCAGCTTGCCGTCGGGGGTCACCGCAAGCCCCGAAGGCGAGGCGCCGACCGTGATGCTGCCGCTCACCGTCCGGGTCTTCGCATCGATCACGCGGATCGCGGCGTTGTACCAGTCGGCGACGTACACCGTCGAACCGTCCGGCGTCACCGCTATGCCGAGCGGCCCGCCACCGACCTCGATGCGGCCGACGACTTTTCGCTCGGCAGCATCGACGACGCTGACGGTCTTGTCGTCCGGACTCGCGATATAGGCGAAGCGGCCGTCTGCGGCGACGGCAACGCCGGCCGGCTTGCCGCCGATCGGAATCGTTGCCACCGGCTTGGAGGTCACGAGATCGACGATCGTCAGATCGTCGCTGAGCTGATTGGTGACGAAGGCTTCCTCGGCGTGAGCTGCGGTGCCAAGGGCGAGCAAAGCACCAAGCAGAAGGGCTCGAATATGATTAGAGAGACGACAAACGCTGCGGCCGCGGTCTCCGTCTTTACCTCGCCCCGCTTGCGGGGACGCGACGAGCTTCGCTCGCACTGAGAGGTCGGATTGCATCGGAGATGCAATCCGGGTGAGGGGGTACAGGTCCCTCTGTTCACACCACCCGTGCGGCTGCCCCTCACCCCAGCCCTCTCCCCGTGAAGGACGGGGAGAGGGAGCGCACCGCTGACCGGGCGACATCTTCCGCCTTGCGCTCAGCTGCCGCTCTCCACCTTCTTCTTCAGGCCCTCGAGCCCGCCCTTGTAGAGCCCACTCACCGCGTTGACCGCGGCCTCGTCGTTCAGCTCCGGCGGCGGGTCGTTGTTGGGGAAGCCGCGGTAGAACGCGCCGGTCCATTCGACCACGCTGCCCTTGCCGTCAGCGCTCGGCGTCACCGCGATGGTCGACGAGTAGTTCGTCACCGGCAGCACCTTCACGTCGACGGCGGTGATGCGATACGAATAGCTCATCTTCTCGGCGTCGTATTTGTAGAGCTCCTCGTCGACGGTCGCGCCGCCCTTCAAGGTCAGCTTGCGCGTTGCGCCGATCTCGTTGCCCTTGTCGCCCGCGGTCTTGTCGACGATGCCGAGCCAGCTCATGTCCTGGAAGTTGCCGATCACGGCCCACACCTTGGCGGGCGCGGCGTTGATCTCCACGTGCTCCTGCACCTTGCGCCGGGTGGGCCCATGCGCTTCCGCCATCGTCAGGGTCGTGATTGTCAGGGCCGTCGTCGCGATCGCGAGCGCCGTCCTTGCGGTCAGCGCCTTGCCGAACACCATCCTCATCTCGTTTCCTCGGTCACTTTCATTGGTCCGCATCCGGCGCGGACAGGCCTATCTTTGCACCGCACTGGATTGTTGCAACAAAAAAGACCGTGTCGTGGCCGCCTCAATTCGCGCCGCAGCAGCGCTTGTATTTCTGGCCGGAACCACAGGGACAGGGGTCGTTGCGGCCGGTCTTGCCGAACGAGGCGAACGGATTGGGCTGCCGGGCAAAGTTGGTCGACGTGGGCACCGGCGGCCCGCTCTGCCGGTATTGATACAGCGTCAGCACCGCCTCGCGGATATCAGCCGGCGCCTCGCGGTCGAGCTTGGCGTTCTCGGCACGATCGTCGTCGAGCGCCAGCTCGATCGCCACCATCAGACGCAGCGCCGCCTCGCCCACCTCCCCGTCGACCTGCCGATAAGCCTTGAACCTCTCATGGCGAAGGTCCACGGCCGCCGCAAAACCGTCGATCCACAGCTCCCAGACGACGTCGCCGTTGAAGGCGTCGATTGGAAAACGCGGCTGGTACTGCTCCGGATGCTGCGCGAGCGTCAGCGCGATCTCCCGGTGATAGTCCATGACCAGCCCGAGCACCTCATTGGCATGGTCGATGCTGGAGAAGACGGAGCGATGCCCCTTGCCGAGCCCGAAGGCCGCCGCGAACCATTCGCCCGGCGGAATCGGCTCAGGCAGCACGAGCAGGCCGGCGATGAAGCCGTCGAGCTCCTCCAGCACCATGGCGCGATCATCCAGGGCCAGCAGCGCCCGTTCGAGCTTGTCGTGGCGACCGATCTGCTCCGGCATGCAGCCCCCTCTTCCTTCGCTCCCGTCACGTTCCGAGTCGCCCGACGGGCAAGCCGCGCACACGGCCGAGCCACGACGCGGCCGTTTTGACACCAAAACAGCCGTGCGCGCAAAACCTAAATTTCCGCACGGGATCAGCGGCATCACCCTTGTCCAGTCCTGCCGCGAAAAATATTCTTCTTTCGTTTTTACGGAATTTCTGTTTTCCTGCATGCGTCCCGTCCTCACGAGAGGGGCGCTTCGCGGTCGTCACGGGCGTGGAGGGCGGGATGCGATGGACGTCACGGGCCCGGTGCTGATGCGCAAGACGACGGGTCGCGGGACGGACGGCGAAATCGTGTGGTCCTGACCTCCCGACGCTGAGGTCAAATGGGTGTCGATGCCTTCAGGGCATCGCGCCGATGACGGTGGCCAGAAAGCCCGGTGCACCGAGGAGAGCGCGTATAAGTCGTAAACCGTCGCGCAGGGAAGGCCGGTTGTTCGGCCAATCCTGTGGTTCCTGCCGCCTGCATTTTTTTCGCAGGCGGGCCATGGGTGCGGCCTGCACCCGGCCTTCCCTGCGCCCTCTCACCTTGGGAGGGCGGAATGAATGTCAAAGCTCGGATGCCAGGGCATCGCGAGATCGGTGTCACATGGCCAGTCGCGGCGAGCAATCCAGAGTCGTCTGGAGCCCTCACTCCGCGAACACCGCCTGCACGAACCCGTCCGGATCATTGCAGAACTCGCGCATGGCCTTGAAATGATCGGTGTCCTGCACGCGGACGGGCTCCAATCCGTATTTGGTCAGCCGCAGCAGCGTCGCGCCCGGATAGGCCATCAGCACCGGCGAATGCGTCGCCATCAGCACCTGGCAATGGCTGGAGTCATCCATCCGCCGCATCAGCTTCAAAAACTCGATCTGCCGCGCCGGCGACAGCGCCGATTCCGGCTCGTCGAAGATGTAGATGCCCTGGCGCTGGCAGCGCTCGTCGAAGAAGCGCAGGAAGCCCTCGCCGTGGGAGTGGGACAGGAAGTCCGGCGGCGGCCCGCCGAGCGGATCGTCCAGTGCGGCCTGGTCGAGATAGCGCGCCACCGAAAAGAAGCTCTCGGCGCGGAAGAACCAGCCCTGCGTGATCTTCGGCTGCCAGCTCGCCCGCAGCGCGGCAGCGAGTGCGCCGCCCATGCGCTCCACCGCGCGGCCATGATCAACCGGCATGTAACCCTTGCCGCCGCCGGCCTCGTCATAGCCGGCGAGCGCTGCGATGCCTTCGAGCAGGGTCGACTTCCCGGTGCCGTTCTCGCCGACGATGATCGTAATCGCACTCGTGAAGCTGAGCTCGAACTCATCCTGCAGGAACGGCAGGCAGAACGGATAGGCGGCGCGATCGGAGATCTTGGCCGGATCGAGCCACAGCCGCTTCAGATAAGGGGCTGGCAGCCGGATCTCGCGTTGCTTCCTCGCCATGACGCCTTCACAACCTCGGTGACATCCCCGGCAATCTCGCACATCGCGGCCGCATCGGCCACCGCCGCACCACCGCTACGCCACGACCTCCAGCACCAGCTCCATGGTCATCAGCACCGGATTGTCGCCGCGGACGAGGCGGCCTTGCGCGAGTGCTCCGGTGTAGTCGACCAGCGCGACGTCAACAGTGGCTTCAAGGCTGTCGTCACCGGGCGCGATCGTGCCGGCGGTGATCGTCAGCTCCGTCGCGAACGGCTCGACGACGCCGCCGTCCTCGAAGCGCGCCCCGATGGTCGAGCCGACGCCGCCGCGAATGCGCCCTTTGCTGATCCGCTGCGCCCGGCAGAACGCCTCGAGGCAGCCGGCGAAATCCTGGTTCGGCCGCAGCCGCAACGCGAAGGCGCGGCGATCCGTCGTGGCGCCGCTTGGTGCGGCCGCCACCGGGCCGAACAGCTTGAAGCCGGTCTCGGGATCAGGCGCGGCCGTGAAGATCGCGCCATCGAGCCCGAAAGCCTCGACCTCGAACGGCTCGGCGACGATGGTCTCTTCCGGCAGGATGTGCCCTCCCCCGGCGCGGCCGCCCTGTTCCGTCCACAGCGCGTGGCAATGGAAGAATGGCGCGCCGTCGCGCACGCCAAGCGTCATCGTCGCGGTCGACAGGCGCGTCACACCGGCGGGCCGATAGGTCTCGCTGTAGAACGCGGCATGATCCGCCGTCTTCGACAGCGCCGGCATCACATAGGCGAACGGTCCGAGCGCCCCGCCTTTGATGTCGAGCACGCCACCGGCAAAGCCATTGGCCGCGAAGCCGCGGCGCGCGGCTTCCAGCAGCGGCAGGCCTTTTTCGAGCGCGAACGTGAAAGCGCGGCCGCGCGCCGCGACCCACTGGATGCGGTCGGCCACGGGCGCGCCGGGCTGGATGATGGATCGCATCACGCGTCAGTCCTGCCTGGTGAGATCGAGCAGGCCGCGCGCCTCGAGCTCGTCGCGCACCAGACGCTTCGGGATCTTGCCATAGCCCGATTTGGGCAACGCGTCCCAGAAGAAGAACCGCTTCGGCATCTTGTAGCGCGGCAGCTTGGTCGCGAGATAGCCGGCGATGGCGCTCTCGCTCGGCGCCGCGCCCTCGCGCGCGACGCAGACGGCGACGCCGACCTCGCCCCACACCGGATCGGGCACGCCAAGCACGGCGACCTCGCCGATATCCGGATGCGTCAGGATCTTTTCCTCGACCTCGCGCGGATAGATGTTGGAGCCGCCGGAGATGTACATGTCCGACGCGCGGCCGGTGATGTAGACGAAGCCGTGTTCGTCCATGTGGCCCAGATCGCCGGTGCGGAACCAGCCGTCGCGAAACGCCTTCGCGTTGGCCTCCGGATTGTCGTAGTAGCCCGCGAACACGGCCGGTCCGATGACGCAGATCTCGCCAGTCTCGCCGGGCTTGAGCTCACGCCCCTGATCGTCCTGGATCGAGACCTGCATGCCCGTGCGCTCATAGCCGCAGGTGCCGATCCGCGCCTCCGGTCCATCCTCTTCCTCATGCGCCGCGGCCGGCAACACCGTGATGTTGCCGGTGACCTCGCCGAGACCGAAATACTGCACGATCACCTTGCCGAGCCGCGCGAGCGCGCGCTTCTGGTCCTCGCGATACATCGGCGCGCCGGCATAGATGACATGCCGCAGCGAAGAATGATCGAACTGGTCGACCGCGGGATGCTCGACCATCATCTTGAGGATGGTCGGGACCGTGAACAGGTTGCTGACGCGATGCCTCTCGATCAGGCGGAAGGCTTCGGTGATGTCGAACTTCTCGCTCGGCAGCAGCACCGTCCGGGCGCCGCGCGCGCTCTGCATCAGCTGGTGCACGCCGGCGCCGTGCGACAGCGGCGCCACGACGAGAGACGCGTCGTGTTCTGTCGTGCCCGGCGTCAGATCCGCGAGATGATTGGTGATGACGAACGCCATCTGGCCATGGGTCAGCACCGCCGCCTTGGAGCGGCCCGTGGTGCCCGAGGTGAAGAAGAACCAGCAGGGATCGTCGTGCTCGACGGCCGCATTTGCGACCTCTGCGCCCGCATGCGCCTGCATGGCGTCGGCCACGGAGCGCGCGCCGAAGCTGCCGCCCTCGCCGATGCGCCACGTGAACTCCGTGGTCGTCACCGCCGCAGCATGCTCCGGAAAATCGCCATGGCAGAGAAATGCCTTGGCGCCCGAGGCGGTCGCGAGATAGGCGACCTCGTCCGGCATCAGTCGGAAATTGGTGGGCACCCAGACCGCGCCGAGCCGGAACGCGGCGAACATCGAGACGAACATCTCCTCGCAGTTCTTGGAGTGCACCAGAATGCGATCGCCCTTGGCGATCCCCCGCTCGGCCAGCGCCGCCGCGAGCGCCGAGACCATCGCGTCGATTTCGCGCCAGGTCCACGACCTCTCGCCCCAGACGAAGCCGACGCGATCGCCAAGCCGGCGGCCATTTTGCGTAACGATATGCGCGAGGTTCATCACCCGGCGGGACATGCGCAGGGGTGCCGGTGTCATCGACAACCTCTCGCGCCGCTGCAGCTGACGAACAGACCCATGGAAGCGTCCCCTCGATCGATCCTTCAGGCGATCTCAGCCGCCCGATACCTTTGGGCCTGTTTATCCCGGTCCTGCTCGCCCTCGCAAGGCCGGCCTCCCCATCGCACCCATGCGGTGGCGTGTTTCGAACGGATGCAGATGCCGCGCGACAAACCGTGGCCGGCCGCGCATTTCTTCATATCACCGCGCGCCGAATCTGATTTGAGGACAACCATGATCGATCGTCGCTTCCTGCTTCTCGGCCTCGCTGGCGTGCTCGCCGCTTCTCCGCTGCACGCGCAGGCGTCTTCTTCCAACGAGCCCGTCGGCATCATGACCGCGATCTATACCCGCGTCGCCAAGGGCAAGGGCGAGGATGGCGGCACCTTCATCATCGAGGACAAGGCGGCGCGCGCGAAATATCTGTCGAAGTCGCTGGCCGCCCAATGGGCGAGGATGGACGCCCGCACGCCCAAGGGCGAGGTCGGGGCGATCGATTTCGATCCCGTCACGAATTCGCAGGATCCCGATGTCGCCTCGTTCAAGGTGACGCCGGAAATGCAGGACGGCGACAAGGCAACCGTTGCTGTCAGTATTCGCGGCCACCGGACCGAGCGCAAGGAACAGGCCGACGACATCATCCGTTACGACCTCGTGCGCGAAGCGGGCCAATGGAAGATCGACGACATCCGGGGTGCGGTCGATGGCAAGCCATGGTCGATCCGCGCGATGCTGGCGGAGTTCCTCAAACTCACCGAGAAGCCCAAGCGAAAGTAGAGACGCATGACTGATGTCCGTGACAACAAGGCCGGGAGCCGCTTCGAGCTCGACATCGATGGCCACGTCGCGTTTGCCGATTACCGGGCCACGCCGCAGGGGGTGATCATCACCCACACCGAGACCCCGCTACCGCTGCGCGGCCGCGGCATCGGTTCGCAGCTCGTGAAAGGCGCCCTCGCGCTGATCCGCGCCGACGGCCGCAAGGTCATCGCGGGCTGCAGCTTCGTCGCCGACTACCTCCGTGACCATCCGGAGAATCGGGATCTCATGGCCTGATGGGCCGTGGAATTACCGGACGAGACGATTGGACGGTGCGCTTTAACGCAATGGCTACCTGGATGGATCAGCAATCCCCCGCCGAACAAGCAACCAGACCCATGGGGAGAGGCACATGTTCATCACAGCCATTTTCGACGTTCTCAAGCGCTACGTTCACTACCGCACCCAGCTCGCCTATCTCGACCAGCTCGACGAGCGCACGCTGCGCGACATCGGCTTCGAGCGCGACCAGCTGCACGCGGAGGCCTGGGAACGCGCCGGCTTCGTACACGTCTGAGGCGCTGGCGCAGCCTCGCGCTCGACGCGATCCAAGACGACAAAGGCCCGCACGATGGCGGGCCTTTCGCTTTCTTGTTCTTGCCGTGAGCGGCGCAAGCTCAGTGCTTGATCTCCGGCGGCAGCTTGCCGCCATTGGCGGCGAGCTTGCTCATCACCTGCTTGTGCAGCCACACGTTCATGCTGGCGGAGTCGTTGGTGTCGCCGCTATAGCCGAGCTCCTTGGCGAGCTCCTTGCGCGCAGCGAGGCTCGAATCGATGTCGAGCGCCTTCATCAGGTCGACGATCGAGGTTCGCCACTCCAGCTTCTCGTGCTTGGCAGCCGCGGCCTTGTCGACGATGGCCGCCACATCGACATTTTGCGGCGCAGCGGCCGGGGCCGCCGTCGGGGACGCAGCAGCGCCGCCTGCCGGCGCGGTACCACCCGCGGCCGGCGCACTGCCGCCGGCCGGTGCAGCCTCGGCATGATGGCCGAAAATTGCGCCCATGATCTTTCCGAAAACGCTCATCAATGGCTCCCAATGGATAGTGATCGAACAAGAACTCGGCCGGCGATGTTCCGTTGCGAAGAGGCCCGTCAAAACCCCTCCGCCACCACCGTTGCCTGCCAAACGCGAACACGGCGACGAATGTGAAGCTTACCCAAGGCGGAATGACGGCGGAATGACTTTATTGGACAATGCTCAGCTTCTGCATGGACGTACCGTTTTAAATGCACTGCGACATTCACAGCCCTCACCGAGGCGTGAGTAGGCGCAGCCTGTTTTGGCACTATCCTGATGACTTCCGTTCGCGAATGGCCGCCCCGAGGTTCGTCGCGTCTGGCCGTCCGCGAATTTGTTCCAACGAGAAGCGCAGCCCGCCTGCGTGGTTGGGAAGCGCCCTACGCAAGTTGAGGGAGCACACGACGATGGCCACCTACCACAGCAATGCTGCCTCCCACGTTCGGGCGGCAGACGAGGTCGCGGCTGAGCTGACGATTCGTACGATCGACATGTCGAGCCTGATGCGCGCGCTCCGGCTCGGCTGGGATGACTTCAAGGCGGTGCCGAGTCACGCCGTGATGCTATGTGCGATCTATCCCGTTCTCGGCCTGGTGCTGGCACGCGCAGCGTTCGGCTATGCGGTGGTGCCGCTGTTGTTTCCGCTGGCGGCGGGCTTCGCCCTGCTCGGCCCGTTCGCCGCGCTCGGTCTCTATGAGCTCAGCAGCCGCCGTGACCGCGGCGAGGACACCAGTGCCTGGGACGCCCTGGAGGTGCTGCGGTCGCCCTCGTTCGGCTCGATGCTCGGACTGGGCACGCTGCTCCTCGCGCTGTTCGTCACCTGGGTCGCGACGGCGCAGGCGATCTACGTCGCAGTGTTCGGCTATGGCGGCGCGACCGGTGTGAGCGATTTCCTGCAGCGGGTCTTCACCACACCGCAAGGCTGGTGGCTGATCGCGGTCGGCTGTGGCGCAGGCTTCCTGTTCGCGCTGCTGGCGCTGTGCCTCAGCATCGTGTCCTTCCCATTGATGCTCGACCGTCACGCCGGCGCGCTCGAAGCGGTGGTCACCTCGCTGCGCGTGGCGGCCAAGAATCCAGTTCCGGTTGCGGCCTGGGGCCTCATCGTCGCAGTGCTCCTGGTGGCCGGCACGATCCCGTTCTTCCTCGGCCTCGCCGTCGTGATCCCGGTGCTCGGCCACGCCACCTGGCATCTCTACCGTGAGGCCATCGCGATCCATCCCGACGCCGCCCGGATCGTGCCGCCGGCCCCCCGCAGCTCCAAGCCCGCGGCGGATTTCCCGGCGAACCTGTTCCCATGGCGCTCGCGTGACCAGATGTGAGGACGCCGCGATGAATCTTCACTGCCGCCGGCCTCCAGGCCGGCGGTCGCGTCGAGTGGCCGCAGAGTGTGGCGGCGCTCACGAAATCCGACGCCAATGTGATCGAAAGGCCTTGCTGCTGCCGCGGTTACGCCCGACATGGAGCACGCCCAGCAACGCCTTTTGAATCCATTGCCGTCCAGGTGTTTCGATGATTGCTCGCGTTCTCGCCGTTTCCGCTCTTGCCTGTCTCGCTGCCCTCACCCCCCTGTCAGCGCCAGCGCATGCCGCGGTACCCTGCGGCAACGGCAATTTCGACGGCTGGCTCGCCGAGTTCAAGACCGAAGCGGCGGCCAAAGGCATCTCGCAGAACACGATCAATGCGGCGCTGACGGGCGTGACGCCCGACCAGAGCGTGCTGAACCGCGACCGCGGTCAGAAGGTGTTCAGCCAGACCTTCGAGGAGTTCTCCGGGCGCATGGTGCCGCCGCGCCTGACCCGCGGCTCCAACATGCTGAAGCAATACGGCTCGGTGCTGTCGCGGATCGAGCAGAGCTACGGCGTGCCCGGCGAGGTGCTGGTCGCGATCTGGGGTCTCGAGACCGATTTCGGCGTCAACGTCGGCAAGTTCCCGACCATCCGCGCGCTCGCGACGCTGGCCCATGACTGCCGCCGCGCCGAGCAGTTCCGCGGCGAGCTGCTGGATGCGCTGCGCATCGTCGACCGCGGCGACCTTCAACCGGCCGAGATGCACGGCGCCTGGGCCGGCGAGATCGGGCAGACCCAATTCATGCCGTCGTCCTGGATCAAATATGCCGTGGATTTCGACGGCAATGGCCGGCGCGACCTGATCCGCAGCGCGCCCGACGTTCTCGCCTCCACCGCGAACTATTTGAAGGGCTATGGCTGGCAGAAGGGCAAGGACTGGGAGCCCGGCGGCCCGAATTTTGCGGTCATCCAGCAGTGGAACAAGAGCGAGGTCTATGCGCGGACGATCGCGACGTTCGCGACCCAGCTGGCGCGGGCGCCGTAGGAGGGAGAGTGAGGCCGATCGCGGCATCGCGACCGGCCGTTCGTTCGATGATGCTGTGATACGCCCGCTACTTGCTCATCCCGGCCTGCATCGCCCTGGTCAGGTGCATGCTGCAGGCACCCATCTTGCCGCTCAGAAGCGCGTCCTGCGCCGCCGCGATCTCTTTTTGCGCCGTGTATCGGGCGTCGCCGTCGGCCATGGCCTCGATCGCCGTCTCGGTCTTTTCCAGGTTGGCCCCGCTGCAGCCGGCGCCATGCATCCGCGCGGCCTGAGCCGGATCGAACGCCACGATTGCCGCAGTGATGAGCGCGGCCCCAAACAGTTTGTTCATTGTTCTTCCTCGCTGGTGCGGCGGCATCGGCATCATTGCCGGATACCGCGACACTTTGTCGCACCTTCCGCGAGATGGCACGAAATGAAATCGCCGCGAGCGATCCGTGATGGCGAGCCTTCCATTCGACAGGTAAAGCCAAAATAATGAATTTATATTCATTCTATCAACCCATGCATTTCGCGAGGTACGGACCGGGCGGGCACCTCCAAAACTTGTCCAGCATCGGAGTTGGCATTACGCGATCCGGCAATCCGAACGAGCGATTGAAAAACCGCATGAATACGTGGTTTTTTGCAATTCGCTTAGCGGCTGGGCGCCCTGCCCGATTCTTACCCAAGCGTTACTCAAGCTATGCGCCGAGGGGTTAGCTGCATCGCAACATTCACGCTTCCGCATCGCAACATTCCCTTCTATGTTCATTTCAACGATGAAGTTCCAACGAAGAACTGAATCGCGAACTAAAGGAGATTTCTCATGTTGCTCTCGCTCATCCGCATGGTTCAGGCGTTCCGTGAGTATCAGCGCAACGTTGCCGAGCTGTCGCAGCTCAGCGATCGCGAACTCGCCGACATCGGTCTCGATCGCTCGGACATCCCGCGCGTTGCCGCCGGTCACTACAACGGCTGATCAGCACTCTTCCGATATCTACCGGACATCGCCCGCCTCGCTGCGGGCGTTGCCGTTTTCGGGCGGTTCGCACACGGCGACACACGCGCCCGCTTTCTCGCGCCGAGCCTCACTGGCGCATTTGCAGCGCTCGGGAAAAGCGCTACCTGTCCCGCGCATGACAGGCTCCAAATCACCTTCGAAGACCGTCCACATTGTCGGTGCCGGCCTCGCCGGCTCGGAAGCCGCCTGGCAGCTCGCCGAGGCTGGAGTCGACGTCGTGCTGCACGAGATGCGGCCGGACCGCATGACCGAGGCGCACCGGACCGCGACGCCGGCCGAGCTCGTGTGCTCCAACTCGTTCCGCTCCGACGACGCGGCCAATAACGCGGTCGGCCTCCTGCATGCCGAGATGCGTCGGCTTGGCTCGCTGATCATGCGGGCCGCCGACGCCAACCAGGTCCCGGCCGGCGGTGCCTTGGCCGTCGACCGTGACGGGTTCTCGGCTGCCGTCGCAAGCGCGCTGGAAGGCCATCCGCGCATCGAGCTGCGCCGCGGCGAGATCACCGGCCTGCCGCCGGCGGACTGGGAGAAGGTGATCATCGCCACCGGTCCGCTCACCTCGCAGCCGCTGGCAGAGGCCGTCCGTGACCTGACCGACGAGACGGCGCTCGCCTTCTTCGACGCCATCGCGCCGATCGTGCACAAGGACACGATCGACATGTCCAAGGCTTGGTTCCAGTCGCGCTACGACAAGGTCGGTCCGGGCGGCACTGGCGCCGACTACATCAACTGTCCGATGACGAAGGAGCAGTACGACGCCTTCGTCGCGGCGCTGCTCGCCGGCGAGAAGACCGACTTCAAGGAGTGGGAGACCAACACGCCCTATTTCGACGGCTGCCTGCCGGTCGAAGTGATGGCCGAGCGCGGTCACGAGACGTTGCGCCATGGTCCGATGAAGCCGGTCGGCCTGACCAATCCGCACAATCCGACCGTCAAACCCTACGCGATCGTGCAACTGCGCCAGGACAACAAGCTCGGCACGCTCTACAACATGGTCGGGTTCCAGACGAAACTGAAATACGGCCCGCAGCAGCAGATCTTCCGCACGATCCCCGGTCTCGAGAACGCCGAATTCGCGCGGCTCGGCGGGCTGCATCGCAACACCTTCCTCAACTCGCCGAAGCTGCTCGATGCGCAGCTCCGTCTGCGCGCGCAACCTCGGCTTCGCTTTGCCGGCCAGATGACGGGATGCGAGGGCTATGTGGAGTCGGCGAGCATCGGCCTGATCGCAGGCCTCTACGCCGCCGCCGAGGTGCGCGGCGCCGATCTGCTGCCGCCACCGCCAACCACCGCGCTCGGCGCCCTGCTCGGCCATATCACCGGCGGCCACATCGAGACGATCGACGGCGCGACGCGCTCGTTCCAGCCCATGAACATCAATTTCGGCCTGTTCCCGCCGCTGGCGGCGGCCCCCACCCGCAAGCCGGACGGCACGCGGCTGAAGGGCAACGAGAAGACGGTGGCGAAGAAGCAGGCGATGAGCGCCCGCGCGCTGGCTGATCTCGACCGCTGGATCGCCGAGCACCTGCGCGTCGCGGCCGCTGCGTGAGAGCCCCATGAGTTTGCCGAAGACTGATTCCGCCGTGCTGGCGGCACGTTGGAGCGAAGGCGTGCTGCTCAAGCGCGACGTGTTCTCGACCGTCGAGCGCGGCCGCTTCCAGAGCGAGGCCGGCGAAGTCGATGCGGTGCTGCGCCGGCTCGACGAGGTGCCGTGGTGGTCGTTCGTGCTGGCGCGGCATTTGTTCACGCGCGAGCGCAAGGCGCTGACGCGCGCCAGGGGGCTCAACGCCGGCCCCGATCTGCTGTGGGCGGGGGATCGCGCGCTGGTCCGCGGCTTCATCAATGGCGTGGCGCTGCATCTGGCCAAGCCGCACGGCAACGTCGCCTATTTCCGTTCGGCCAAGCGGATGATGCGCCGGCTGCATCGCGCCGGAATCACGCACAACGATCTCGCCAAGGAGCAGAACTGGCTGGTCGGTCACGACGGCCATAGCTACGTGACGGACTTTCAGCTGGCCGCCTGCTTCGACAGCCGCAGCCGCCTGTTCCGGATCGCGGCCTATGAGGATTTGCGTCACCTGCTCAAGCACAAGCGGAGTTACGCGCCCGAGGCGCTGACGCCGAAGGAGCGCAAGATCCTGGCACGCAAATCGCTGTTCGCGCGCATCTGGCTGATGACCGGCAAGAAGGTGTATCGCGCGATCACGCGCGGCATCTTCAATTTCACCGACCGCGAGGGGGGTGGACGGCGCCTCGTCAACGATGCGCCGGTGCTGATGGATATGATCCGGAAGAACCCGGCCGTGCGCGATGCCGCGATCGTCGCCTTCGCCGACCGCCGAACCGGCGTCGGGCTGTATGCGTTCGTCGAGGGGGAGCAGCCTACGCTTGAAACCCAGTTGCAGAACGAGCTTGCTTCAGCCAAGGGCCCGAAGCCGCCGGAGCACATCCAGGTCGTGCATGCCCTGCCGCGCGACGCCAGCGGCAGGCCACGCACCGAGCTGTTGCAGCTGGTCGCGATGAACCAGATCGACCTGATCGAGCCGATGCTCACGAGCGACAGTGATCGCGCCTTCCTCAAGGACATCCTGGACTCGCGCAAGAACCTGCGCGACCGGTTCAATTTCGAGGCCGACCTGAAGCTGCCTTCGGCCTGAGCGGACGAGACTTCGCGGCCCGGCCATTGTATCCTGTGGTTGCAATGTCGTTTGGGAGGATTTGGCAATGAACGTCGAGACCCGCGCGGCGACAATCTCTCGGTCGTCGAGCATCGAGATCATCCCGACTGGCCGGCAACTCGGGGCGGAGATTCGACATGTCGATCTCAGGCATCTCGACGATGCGGCCTTCGGCGCCCTGCTCCGCGCCTTTCACACGCACTCCGTTTTGCTGGTGCGCGGCCAGGATCTGACGGACCAGGACCTGATCGCCTTCAGCCGCCGCTTCGGTGATCTCGACTGGGCGCCGGTGCAGGAGAACGGGCGCCGCTTCGTCGACGGTCTGCCCGAAATCTATATCGTCTCGAACGTGAAGGTGAATGGCGAGGCGATCGGCAGTCTCGGCGCGGGAGAAGCGGTGTGGCATACGGACATGTCGTATCTCGACACGCCGCCGATCGCGAGCGCGCTCTACGCGCTGGAAATTCCGCCCGCCGGCGGCAACACCTCGTTCTGCAGCATGTATGCCGTGTACGACGGGCTTCCGCTCGAACTGAAGCGCCGTGTCGCGGATCTGAAGATCAAGCACGACGGCACCTACAACAGCGGCGGCTTCGTACGTCAGGGCGTGACGCCGACCGATGATCCGCGCACCTCGCCGGGCGCGATCCATCCGCTGGTCTGCACGCATCCCGATTCCGGTCGGCAGATGCTTTATCTCGGCCGCCGGCGCAACGCCTATCTGGTCGGGCTCGAACTGGCGGAATCGGAGGCACTGCTCGACGAATTGTGGGCGTATGTAGCCCGTCCGGAATTCGCCTGGGAGCATGTCTGGAAGGTCGGCGATCTCGTCATCTGGGACAATCGCTGCACCATGCATCGGCGCGATCCGTTCGATGATCATGCGCGGCGAATCATGCATCGGACCCAGATCAAGGGAACGAATCGCCCGCACTGATTCGCTTGCGCGCGACATCCGCACGATCAAGCGCCAGATTGCCTGCGAATGAGTTGCAGGTTGCTGGATATTTCCTCGTGCGTCGCCTTGAAGCGTCCAATTTCCGACTCAGAGCGGCAGAGTGTGCCGACAATCGGCAGATCGTGCCGCGATCCTTCCGCGAATTGCCTCCGAGCCGAAACACCCGCGACAAATTACGATGGTTGATTTGCAGGCGCTGGTGAAACTTGGGAGATGACGCAAGTGAGTCTCAGAAGCAACGTTGCTCGAAGCGCCGAAAGCAGCCTCATCCAGGTCATCCCGACGGGAAAGACGCTCGGTGCCGAGGTCTGCAATGTCGATCTCGGATCCTTCGATGATTGGGCGTTCGCCTCGTTCATGCGCGCGCTGCTCAAGCACCAGGTCCTGCTCGTGCGCGGCCAGCGTCTTGGTGAACGTGACATCGCGGCTTTCAGCCGCCGCTTCGGTCACGCGGATCTATTTTACACCTCTCCCGGCGGCTTGCTGGGCGACAGACTGTCATTCTGCAGCCTCTACGCCGCTTATGACGCGCTCTCGCCGGCGCTGCGCAGCCGCGTCGCTCATCTGAAGGTTCGTCATCTCGCGACCGACACCGCCGATGATGGCCGTCGCACCGTCATCGCAGGCCCGGTGCACCCGCTGGTCGGCAATCATATCGATACCGGCCGCTCGATGCTCGCGCTGGGGCAGCGCCGCCATTCCTACGTCGTCGGCCTCGAGCAGGACGAATCGGACGCGCTGCTCGACGATCTCTGGCAGCTTGCCGAACGGCCCGAGTTCAGTTGGACCCACACCTGCCGGCCCGGTGATCTCGTCGTCTGGGACACCCGCTGCACGATCCACCGGCACGAGTCGCCGGACATGCCGAGACTCCTGCACAGCCCGCCACTATGGAACACGATGCCCTCGGCTTGAGCCGGCGACGGCGTCAGCGCGCGCGAAAACTCGCCGTCCCCGCGGCCCGCCACAGCGTCCACAGCGTCGCGAGGCGCGAGCGGGGGCGCTGCTGAAACGGATCGTCGCGGGGCTCGGCCCGCGCGAGGTCGCGCCGGACCAGCGCGAGCGGCAGCAGAACCGGCCGCACGGACGGCGGCGCCTGGCGCGCCAGCTCGAGGGTGTGATCGAGATGCTGCCGGGCCTGCCCGCGCAGCTCCATGATCACCTCCTGGATCGCCGGTGACGCCTTGCCGGAGAACATCTCCTCCTGGCCGACGCCATGCCGCGCGAGAAGATCGAGCGGAACGTAGAGCTGCCGGTGGGCGGCATCGCGCGGCAGCGACGCGATCACCTGGAGCAACCCTTGCGCGATGCCGGCATGGTGCGCGAGATGATCGGCGTCCGCAAACGGCGGCGCAATGATCTGCGCGGCCAGCGCGAACAGCGCGCCGCGCGTGTCGCCGAGATAGCCGTCCAGCGCCGCCATCGTCGGCATCGGATCGTTATAGAGATCGAACTGGTGCTCATCGACCAGGCGCGTCAGCCGCTCGACCGGAAGCGCGAAGCGCTGCACGGTGAGCAGCAATTCGGCCGCAACGGGATTTCCCTCGGCGCCGCCATGTTCGTGACCCGTCAGCGTGTCGTGCCACCACTGCAGCCGGACTTCGCCCGGCAGCGGCTGCGACACCAGATCTCGTATGCGGCTGACTTCGACGTTGAATGCGTACAGCGACAACAGCGCACGCCGGGGCTCGGGCGGCATGAACAGCGTCGAGGCGTAGCGGTCGAAATCGTGCTCGCGGACAAGGCCTGCACAGAACGCGGCGTCGCTGTTGGCGCTCGTCTCGCTCATGGGACGGCGATGAGCGCTGCCGCAACCCGGCGCCGCTCGCCGATCATGACGTTGTAGGTGCGAATCGCGGGGCCGGTCTGCATCGCATCGAGCACGACGTTCACGCCGCGCAGGGCCGCGCGCAGCGGTGCGGGCGGGATCCAGACTTCGTTTCCGGTGCCGATGATGAGCGTGTCGATTCTGTTCGCCGCGTCGAAAACGCGCTGCAGCGAATATCGGTCGATCTGGCCGGGCTGAGTGACATCCCAGGCCCAGATCGAGTCGGGCAGGCACAACAGCGAGCCGCGGTGCGACATGCCGGCAAAGGCAAAGCCGCCTTTGCCATAGCCGTCGATCGGCGCCGATCGCGGGAAGTGCGGAGTGTCGTTCGGAGTGGTCATGCCCGAGACCAGCTTGCTGCCTCCGGATCTGATCCGAAGGCAAGCTTCCTTCGAATCACGGCATCTTCTTCTTCGCCGCCGGCTTCTCCTCCTGCGCTTCGGCTCGGACCGAATGCACGCCAAGATAGATGAGGATCGGCGACGCGATGAAGATCGAGGTGTAGGTGCCGACCAGCACGACTCCGAACATCATCACCGCGGTGAAGCTGTGGATCGCCGGGCCGCCGAACAAGAGCAGCGCCAGCAGCGCCAGGGTCACCGTGACGTGCGTGATGATCGAGCGCGACAAGGTCGAGTTGATCGATTCGTTGAGCAGCTGCGGCATCGGCATCTTCTTGTAGCGCCGCAGCATCTCGCGGATACGGTCGTAGATGACGACGGTGTCGTTCAGCGAGTAGCCGAGAATGGTCAGCAGCGCCGCGATGCTGGTGAGGTCGAAATCGACCTGGCTGATCGACATGAATCCGATCGTCAGCACGATGTCGTGGACGTTGGCGATCATGGCGCCGAGCGCGAACTGCCACTCGAAGCGGAACCACAGATAGATCAGGATCGAGACGATCGCGAGCATCAGGCCGAGCAGTCCGACGGCGAGGAACTCGCCAGAGACGCGCGGACCCACGACCTCGACGCGGCGATATTCGACGGAATCACCGATCGCCGCCTTCACCTTGTTGGCGGCCTCCTGCTGCGCGGCATCACCGCCAGGCTGCTCGGCGATACGGATCAGAACCGATGCATCGGTATCAGCACCGAACTGCTGCAGCTGCACTTCGCCGAGGCCGAGCGTCGACAGCTTCGCACGCATCCCGGCGATGTCGGCGGTGCCCGACTTGGCCCGCACCTCGAGCAAGGTGCCACCGCGGAAGTCGATGCCGAGGTTCAGGCCGTGGGTGAAGAACAGCACGATCGCCAGGATCGACAGTGCCGCCGAGATCGGGAAGCTGATGCGGCGGAACTGCGTGAAATCGAAATGCGTGTCGTCGGGCACGATGCGCAGCGACGGTAGCAGGCCGAGCGCGCTGACCACCGTCAGCACCACGATCAGGATGCCAAGCCCGATGAGAACCCAGTGTGTCACAGTAGCTCCTAGATTGGCACGCTTTGCGGCCGCTTCCACCGCACCCACCCCGCCACGATCAGGCGGGTGAGCGTGAAGGCGGTGAAGACCGTGGTGAGGATGCCGATGCCCAGCGTCACGGCGAAGCCGCGCACCGGGCCGGTGCCGATGTAGAACAGCACGGCGGCGGCGATGAAGGTGGTGATGTTGGAGTCGAGAATGGTCGCCAGCGCGCGCTTGAAGCCGGCGTCGATCGCCGAGATCGCGTTGCGGCCGCCACGCAGCTCCTCGCGGATGCGCTCATAGATCAGCACGTTGGAGTCCACGGCGATGCCGACCGTCAGCACGATGCCGGCGATGCCCGGCAAGGTCAACGTGGCGTTGAGCAGCGACAGCACACCGAAGATCATGGCGACGTTCACGACCACCGCGATGTTGGCGAACACGCCGAACAGCCGGTAGGTCACCAGCATGAACACGATGACCAGGATCGAGCCGACATAGGAGGCGAGCTCGCCCTTGGCGATCGAATCGGCGCCGAGACCCGGACCGACGGTGCGCTCCTCGATGACCGTGAGCGGCGCCGGCAGCGCACCGGCGCGCAGCAGGATCGCGAGCTCGTTGGCCGACTGCACGGTGAAATTGCCCGAGATCTGGCCCGAGCCGCCGGTGATCGGCTCGCGGATGACCGGCGCCGAAATCACCTTGTTGTCGAGGACGATGGCGAACGGCTGCCCGACATTCTCGGTCGTGGCCTGCGCAAACTTGCGCGAGCCGGCCGAGTTGAAGCGGAAGGTGACGATCGGCTCGTTGGTGCGCTGGTCAAAGCCGGTCTGCGCATCGGACAGATCACCGCCGGAGACCAGCACCTGCTTCTTGACGACATAGGGCTGGTTGGGCGGCGATGCGCTCTGCAGCACCTCGGAATCCGCCGGCACCCGCCCCTGCATCGCCTGATCCGCCGGCACCGAGGTGTCGACCATGCGGAATTCCATCTTGGCCGTGCGCCCGAGCAGGTTCTTGAGCTGCGTCGGATCCTGCAAGCCCGGCACCTGCACCAGGATGCGGTCGTTGCCCTGGCGCTGGATCACCGGCTCGACGGTGCCGAGCTCGTTGACGCGGCGCTCGACGATCTGCATCGACTGCTCGATGGTCTGGCGGATGCGTTCCGTGATGGCCGCCGGCGGGATCGTCAGCCGGACCAGTCCGCCGCCGGCATCGCTGACCTCGAGGCTGCGCTGGCCGCTGGAACCGAGCAGCCCACCGAGCGGCTGCGAGAGATCACGCAGCTTGGAGATCGCAGTTCCCGTGTCGCCTTCCTTGGTGATCCGGACCTCGACCCCATCACCCCGGCTCACCAATCCGGTGTAGCCGATCTTGGCATCGCGCAGCGTGCGGCGAACGTCGTCGCGCACGGCATCGAGCCGCTCCTTCTTGATGTAGTTGGAGTCGACCTCGAGCAGCAGATAGGAGCCACCCTGCAGGTCGAGGCCGAGCACCAGCCGGCGCTGCGCCCAGGCCGGCCAGGTCTTGACCGTCGCCTCGGAGAAGAAGTTGGGCACCGCGCACAGGCACACGACGAGCGCCGTGAGAATGATGCCCAGCGCCTTCCACCGCGTGAAATACAACATGGAGCTTGTCCGTAAGGGCCGTAGCCGGCCCGAAAAATCAGAACATCACTAAAGAGCGAAGGCCGGAGTTGATCTGGCCGGGCCGCAATCAGCTCGCGGCCTTTTCGTCCTTCTTGTCGTCCTTTGCGTCTGCCTTCGCGGGCTCGCCCTTGGTGCGGACGCCCGTGATCATCTGGCGCATCTGCCGCACGCGGATGCCGTCGGCGATCTCGAACTCGACCTGGTCGTCGTCGACGACCTTGGTCACCTTGCCGACCAGGCCGCCCTGGGTCACGATGGTGTCGCCGCGGCGGACGTTCTTGACCAGGTCGGCATGCTCTTTGACCTTCTTCTGCTGCGGCCGAAGGATCAGGAAATACATGATCACGAAGATCAGCGCGAACGGCAGCAGCGACATCAGCATGCTGTTGGTGTCGCCAGCGCCGGCGGCCTGGGCATAGGCAGGGGTGATCAGCATGTGGTCGATCCTCGTGGGCAGCGCCCGGTGAGACGGGAATAGCCGGCGAACCACGCATGTCTCGGCGCGGGCCGGCCTCTTGCGAATTTCGCGCGGAATATAGCGGCAGCGGTCCCAATAGCAAGGCGCCCCGCCCCTTCATTTCGCCCCGCTTGCGGCAGCCGGCGAGGCCCGATATGGCTGCCCCATCAGGAACTTGCAGCATGTCGAAAAAACCAGCCAAAGCCCCGTCCCGTAGCCCCGCCAAAAACGCCCTCGGACCGCTCGCCAAAGGCACCCGGCCTGCAGCGCAAAAGCCACCAGAGATCGCGGCAAAACGTCCTGCCCGCCCCGCCTCCGACGATACGGCTGACCGGATTGCCCGTGCGCTGGAAGCCATTGCCACGCATCTGGCGGCAACCCATGCGGGTGCCACGCCCGCGCTGGACCTCAACGCGGCCGACGCCTTCGTCTGGCATCCGAACGGCCGGCTCTCGACGGTGCCGCGCGTCAGCCGTGTCGAGATCGACCTGCTCAAGGGCATCGACCGGATGCGCGACATCCTGATCGAGAACACCGAGCGCTTTGCCAACGGCCTGCCGGCCAACAACGCCTTGTTGTGGGGCGCGCGCGGCATGGGCAAATCATCGCTGGTGAAGGCCGCCCATGCCAGCATCAACGTCACGCGCAAGCCGGCCGACCGGCTGAAGCTGATCGAGATTCACCGCGAGGACATCGAGAGCCTGCCGGCGCTGATGGACATCCTTCGTGCCGCGCCGTTCCACTTCATCGTGTTCTGCGACGACCTGTCGTTCGACGGCAATGATGCGTCCTACAAATCGCTGAAGGCCGTGCTCGAAGGCGGCATCGAGGGACGGCCCGAGAACGTCATTCTCTACGCCACCTCGAACCGACGCCATCTGTTGGCCCGCGATATGATCGAGAACGAGCGCTCCACCGCGATCAATCCGGGCGAAGCGGTCGAGGAGAAGGTCTCGCTGTCCGACCGTTTCGGCCTGTGGCTCGGCTTCCACCGCTGCAGCCAGGACGAATATCTCGCGATGGTCAAAGGCTATTGCAGCCATTTCGACATCGCAGTGGCCGAGGATCAGTTGGAGCGCGAGGCGCTGGAATGGGCCACGACGCGCGGCTCGCGCTCGGGCCGCGTCGCCTGGCAGTTCACGCAGGATCTGGCGGGCCGCCTCGGCGTGCGGCTGAGCGCGAAGTAATCCGACCTTCCGCGCCCCATCGCAGGCGATGACAGTCGCCTGCGTGGCACGCAACCAGTCTCAGCCTCCGTCATTGCGAGCGCAGCGAAGCAATCCAGAGTCCCGCACACCACCCTGGATTGCTTCGCTGCGCTCGCAACGACGCCTTTGGCTGATATCCCGCCTCAAACGACAAGGGCTCGCCCAGAGGCGAGCCCTTGCATGTGAGGGCGGCAGGCGTCGCGGCTCACGCCCCGTTGAGGAATTGCAGCGGGTCAACCGGAGACGATCCCTTGCGGATCTCGAAGTGGAGCTGCGGCGATCCGACTTCTCCCGATTGACCCGACTTGGCAATGACCTGGCCGCGCTTGATCGGATCACCGCGCTTCACCATCAGCTCACTCGCATGGGCATATGCGGTGACATAGCCGTTGGAATGCCGCACCAGGACCAGGTTGCCATAGCCCTTCAATTCATTGCCGGCGTAAGCGACGACGCCATCTTCGGCTGCCTTCACCGGGGTGCCCTCGGGCACGGCGATGTTGATGCCGTCGTTGGACTTGCCGTTGGTCTTGGCGCCGTAGCTCGTGATCACCTTGCCGCGCGCCGGCCAGCGGAAGGTCGGCAGCGAGCTGGTGGTTTCGGCCGGCCGCGCCGGCTCCTCCTCCTTCTCGGGCGCCGGATTGGCCTGGGCCAGGCGGGCGCTCTGGACCGGACCTGCCGCCGCAACCCGCGTCGTCGGCGCTGGCGCCGGCACGGTCGCAACCGCCTGGGGAACGGTTGCGACCGGGGCCACCGGCGCGGCTGCCGCTACGGCCCTGCCAGGGACGGTCAGCCTGGTCCCGAGCTTCAGCGGCGATGCCTGATCGATGTTGTTGGCGCGGGCGAGCTCAGCCGCCGTCAGATGATTCTGGCGGGCGATGCTGGCGAGTGTCTCGCCGCGGTTGACGAAGTGGACGGTGGACGGTGCTGCGGCCGCCACCGGCTTCGGCGCGATCATTGGCGCCGCAGCAACGGGCTGGGCCGCGGGCGCAGCCGCCACCGCGCCAGGATGCGGAATGATCAGCTGCTGGCCCGGCGACAACGCGCGCGGCCCCTTGTAGCCGTTGGCAGCCAGGATCTCAGCCGGCGTCACGCGGTAGCGCTTGGCGAGGATGTCGAGCGTATCGCTGGTGCCGACGATGATCTTGGTGCCACTGGCAGGACGCGCGGCCGCGACCGAACGCGGCGGCACGGTGCCGGTGGTCTCGAGCCGCGGCTGAGCCGGCGGAGCATAGGAATGCGCCGGCTGTGCATAGGCCTGGGGTGCGGCGACGGCGGGCGCTGCGACGGGGACCGCAGCGGGTGGCGCATAGGATGCGACGCCGCGCCCACCCGACGACATGCCTCCGGCACCGCCGCCCGTCGGATAGGATTGCGGAGCCCCGACCGCCGGGGGCGGCAGCGCCGCGGACGAATAGGCTGGCGCCGGCGCGGGAGCCGGCGTGTAGGACTGGCTGTATTGCTGGTGCTGCCGGGGCGGCTGCGCCTGCACCGACCCGGTGGAATCGGATGCAAACGGGTTTGAAAACGGATTTTGCGTCTGCGACAGCCGCGTCGACATGTCGGCGCTGCAGCCGGCGACGCCGAATGACATCAGCGCCAACGCCGCAACCTGCGGCAGGCGGCGCGAGCGAAGCAACTCGACAGTGGCGGGCATGGTTACTCACTCGTACGCAACAAACAACGAATTCGAGTAAACACAGCCGCGGTAAATAAGCGCTTAAGCCGCGAATAAAGCGTTGTGCGGCCTGCTGATCCGTCTCTTTAGAGTTCGCGCGCAATTCCCGGAATTGCCGGCACAAATCGCACGTCGACGAGCTCTTTTCGGTCGAAACGATCACCCGTCCGCGTGATCCTGACGAGCGTCTGCACCCCGTGTTGCGGCCCGACCGGCGCGATCAGGATACCGTCCGGCTCCAGCCGGTCGAGCAGGCTCTGGGGAATCTCATCCATCGCCGCCGTTACGATGATGCGGTCGAACTGGCCGCCCCCCGGCGGCAGCGCGTAGCCATCGCCGAGCATGACCTCGACATTGAAGCAGCCGAGCTTCTCCAACCGCTCCCTGGCCTTGTCGGCCAATGTCCGGAAGCGCTCCACCGTCAGGACGTTGGTGACCAGCCTGGACAGAATCGCGGCCTGGTACCCCGACCCCGTCCCGATTTCGAGGACACGATGGGACTTCTGCAGCTTGAGCTGCTCGGTCATGTAGGCGACGACGAAGGGCTGGCTGATGGTCTGTCCACAAGCGATCGCCATCGCGCTGTCGCGATAGGCGTCCGGGCGGTCGGCCGGCAGAACGAACTCCTCCCGCGGCACCTCTTCCATCGCACGCAACACCGCCTGATCGCTGATCCCGCGCCGACGCAGGGTCAGCTGAAACATCATTTTCTCGGGAGGAGCAGCTGGGGGCATCGGGATGTCGGTTGGTGGGCTCCTGCGCAATTTACCTGCCGGGCGAGGGTTGCGCACCGATTTTCCGCGTACCCGTCGCAACCAGGATGCATGGTCCCGACAACGACCGCGTTCCGAACGAGGAACCAAGTCGGATCCGATTCGTTCACCTTACGGGCGATCGTGCCCACGCCGCACGGCCACGAAAGACGACATTGTTGACGTTGCGCCATAAGCCGTTATTTGCGAGCGTCAAATCGGATATGGGCAAGGACTGACATCATGACTGCACCGCGGCCGCCGCGCGGCTCTGTGTTTTTGGTTGAAGACGAAGTCATGATCCGAATGATGGTGGCCGACATGCTGGAAGAGCTCGGCTACACCGTCGCGGCCGAGGCCGGCGAAATCGGCGAAGCGATGCGGCTGGCGGAGAGCACCTATTTCGACGTTGCCATTCTCGACGTCAACGTCAACGGCAAGGTCATCTCGCCGGTGGCCGATCTCATCAAGGCGCGCAACCGGCCCTTCATCTTCGCAACCGGCTACGGCTCGTCGGGGTTGCCGGAAGAATATCGCGACCGGCCGGCCCTGCAGAAGCCGTTCCAGCTCGAGACGCTCGGAAAGGCGATCGATCATGCCCTGCGTGGCGCTGAGCCGCAGGGGTAGAAGGCGCTTCAGCCGAGAATGTCGCTGAGCTTGCCGGAGAACGCCTCGTCCGTGCGATCCAGGCGAAGCGGAGTCACTGACACGTAGTGCGCCGCGAGAGCTGCGAGGTCCGTCCCCTCGTCGGGCAAATCGAGCGAAGCTGCCCGGTCGAAGCCGATCCAGAAATAGGGGTTGCCGCGGCCGTCGCGCCGCTCATCGACCTTCAAGAAGCCGAGATTGCGCTTGCCCTGGCGGGTGACCACGACGCCCCTGACCTCTTCCGGTGCACAGGCGGGGAAGTTGACGTTGATCACTGTATTCCTCGGCACGCCGGCTTCGAGCACCTTGCGCACGATCTGCGGGCCGAATTTGAGCGCGGTGTCCCAGGACGGCTTGTCGCGAGTGGCGATGCTGAATTCCTGCGACAGGGCGAACGACGGCAAGCCGAGAATGGTGCCTTCGAGCGCGCCGGCGATGGTGCCCGAATAGACCACGTCCTCGGCAACGTTGCGGCCCTTGTTGACGCCGGACAGCACCACGTCGGGCAGCTTCGCCCCCAGGATATGCCGGGCCCCCATGATGACGCAGTCGGTCGGCGTGCCGCGCACGGCAAAGTGGCGCGGGCCGACCTCGCGCAGCCGCAACGGATCATTGAGCGAGAGCGAATGCGACACGCCGCTCTGGTCGAGCTCGGGCGCCACGATCCAGACGTCGTCGGACAGGGCCCGTGCGATCTCCTCGATCACCTTGAGACCCGGCGCATGGATCCCGTCGTCATTGGTGCAGAGAATCCGCATGGCCAACCTTCCGTCTCTTCGAAAGCATCGTTCGGGGGTGTCTTATCTGCTGTGCAGCAGCGAGGCAAACCCGAGCGCTCGCCGGCATCACCCGGTCAATGCCGGATCCGCCACTGCGGCAGGAACCTGGCGAGCTGCCCTCGTATGCCCAGCCTCAACGGTAGGCTGGACGTGCCGGATACGCCGGCTGCCTGCTGAGCAGGAGGCGCCGGCACTGCTGAAGGCTCGGTCGGCGGCACTGCTGCAAACCGGGCCCGCGCGACACTCAACGCCTTCTCGAAGTCGACCGGGTTGAACCAGGGCTGATCGCGCAGCGAGTCGTGCAGACCCTCGTCCCAGACCCTCGAGCGATCGACGTCGAACGCTCCCTTCAGGCGCTGATCGACCGCCTGGATGCCGGAGCCGGTGACGGCCCATTGCCGCCCGATCCAGAAAATATCCCGATGCAGGACCATGTTGCCGGTTTCTGAAAAGCAATTGCTGAACAGAACCGGAGGATACGACCCGCCGGCCGCCACGCAATGGCGGCGACCGGGGCGGATGCAATTTGCCGCGGCGCTATGGCTCGGCGGCCACCACCTTGAGGCCGCCCATATAGGGCTGCAGCACGTCGGGGACCGCGATCGAGCCGTCGGCCTGCTGATAGGTCTCCATGACCGCGATCAGCGCACGGCCGACAGCCGTGCCCGAGCCGTTCAACGTGTGCACGAAGCGCGGCTTGCCGTCACTTCCGCGATAGCGTGCATCCATGCGGCGCGCCTGGAAGTCGCCGCACACCGAACAGCTGGAGATCTCGCGGAAGGCGCCGCCATCGCCTTGCCCCGGCATCCAGACCTCGATGTCGTAGGTCTTCTGCGAGGAGAAGCCCATGTCGCCGGTGCACAGCGTGATGACGCGATAGTGCAGATCGAGCCGGCGCAGCACCTCCTCGGCGCAGGCCAGCATGCGCTCATGCTCGTCCTTGCTGGCTTCCGGCGTCGTGATCGAGACCAGCTCGACCTTGGTGAACTGATGCTGACGGATCATGCCGCGGGTGTCGCGGCCGGCCGCGCCTGCCTCGGCGCGGAAGCACGGCGTCAGCGCCGTGAGCCGCATCGGCAGCTCCTTCTCGTCGACGATGGACTCGCGCACGAGGTTGGTCAGGGCAACCTCAGCAGTTGGAATGAGTCCGAGCCGCTCGGTCTTGAGGCGATCATCCGGCTCCGCAATCAGCTCGCCCTTCACGGCCCAGAACTGGTCGTCCTCGAACTTCGGCAATTGTCCCGTGCCGAACATGACGTCGTTACGCACCAGCAGCGGCGGGTTGATCTCGGTGTAGCCGTGCTCGGTCGTGTGCAGGTCGAGCATGAATTGCCCAAGCGCGCGCTCCAGCCGCGCCAGTCCCTTCTTCAGGACGACGAACCGCGCGCCCGACAGTTTTGCGGCCGCCTCGAAGTCCATGCCGAGCGGTGAACCAATGTCGTCATGCGGCTTGGGCGCGAACGCGTAGTTGCGCCTGGCGCCGAACACATGGCGCTCGACATTGTCGTGCTCGTCCTTGCCGTCGGGCACTTCGTCGAGCGGCAGATTCGGAATCGCTGACAGCTCGCGCGCCAGCTCCTGGTCGGCCTGCTTCGCTGCGGCCTCAAGCTCCGGCATCGTGGTCTTGAGCCTCGCGACCTCCTCCATCAACGCGCTCGCACGCGCCTCGTCCTTGGCCTTCTTGGCCTCGCCGATTTCCTTGGAAGCGGCGTTGCGCCGGGCCTGCGCCTGCTCGGACGCCAGGATCGCCGCGCGACGCCGCTCGTCGATGCCCAGCAGTTGCGACGACTGGGGCGACAGACCCCGGCGCGTCAGCGCCGCATCGAAACCTTGCGGGTTGTCACGGATCGATCTGATGTCGTGCATGGTCGTTCGGTCCTGGGAACGAAAGATGTCGGCGAGTCGCCGTGGATCACGGGCCGGCCTGCACTACCGCGAAAGGCGGCGGATGGGAACAGGCAACGCCCGGGATGGAGCCCGGGCTTGCGGGCCTGCCCTAGTCCGCTGGTGTGGTCGGCAAGTTGCCGGAGCCCGACGAAGAGCCCGCCTTGGCCGCAGCCGCCTGCTTCTCGACGATGCCGACCGCGATGATCGCGCCCTCGTAGAGGGCCAGCAGCGGCAATGCCAGCGAGGCCTGGCTGAGCACGTCGGGCGGCGTCAGGACGGCCGCGATGATGAAGGCGATCACGATGAAATAGCGCCGCTTCTCCTTCAGCATCTGCGAGGTGACGATGCCGATCCTCCCAAGCAGGGTCAGGATGACCGGGAGCTGGAATGCGATGCCGAAGGCGAAGATCAGCGACATCATCAGCGACAGATATTCGCCGACCTTTGGCATCAACGCGATTTGCGCCGTCTCGGGGCCGCCGAGCTGCTGCATGCCGAGTGAGAAGCGCACGATCATCGGCCACACCGCAAAATAGACCAGCATGGCGCCGAGCACGAAGAAGACGGGGGTCGCTATCAGGTAAGGGAGGAAAGCATTGCGCTCGTGGCGGTAGAGGCCGGGCGCCACGAACTTGTAGATCTGCGTCGCAATGATCGGAAAGGAGATGAAGCCGGCGCCGAACATCGCCAGCTTGAGCTGCGTGATGAAATATTCGAGCAGCTGGGTGTAGATGAACTTGCTGTTCTCGGCACCTGCCACCCAGACGAACGGCAGCACTAGGATGTTGTAGATCTGCTTGGCGAAGAAGAAGCAGAAGATGAAGGCCACGCCGAAGCCGAGCAGCGCCTTGATCAGCCGCGACCGCAGCTCGATCAGGTGGTCCATCAACGGGGCCTTGCTGGCCTCGATATCTTCGACGGTCATGACGCTTTGGCGTCCTTCAGGCGTTCAGCTTCTGCTGACGCAGACATTTCGGGCTGCGGCTCGGGCTTGATTTCACGTACGATCGCCAGCGGCTCGCCCACCGGTTGATGAGCTTCAGCCTCCACGAAGGTCTCGGCCTGTGGCGGTTCGGGGGTCGTCGGGGTCATCAAAGGAGGCTCGGACGAAGCAGCGGCCGCGTCCGGTGCGGGCGCCGGCTCAGTAGGCTTGTCGATCCCCTCGATATCGAGAGCCTTGTCGACGTCGCGCTGCAACGAGGAGATCACGCCGGTCGGGGTGAAACCGCTGGCGGCCTCACGGACCTCGTCGAAACTCTTCTTGAGGTCGGCCATTTCCGCTTCGCGCATCGCCTCCTGGAACTGGCCCTGGAACTCCGAGGCCATCCGGCGCGCCTTGCCGATCCATTGCCCGACCATGCGCAGGACGCCCGGAAGCTCCTTGGGACCGATCGCGATCAACGCGACGACCCCAATGACGAGCAGCTCACTCCAGCCGATATCGAACATGAAACAATCCGCCTACGCGACGACGCCTCTGATCCCGCCTGCCCGGGCCTGCCTGAACAGGTCCCGGTGCCGTCCCTGCGGGGGCGCGCCGCCCGCGCCTTTCACGCGCAGATCAAACGGCTTTGCTGCCGACATCCGTGCGGGTGGCCGAAGGCGTGGCGCCATGATCGATCGACTTGACGGGCTCGGTCTTCTCCGGCGCCTTGTCGTCGTCCTGCATGCCCTTCTTGAACGCCTTGATGCCCTGCGCGACGTCGCCCATCAGATCGGAAATCTTGCCGCGCCCGAACAACAGCAGGACGACCGCGATCACGACGATCCAGTGCCAAATGCTAAGCGAACCCATCCTGCAACCCTCCAAACACCGGCGCAGCCTTCACCCGACTGCCCGTCGACGCTACCGCCGAAACCGCGTCATATCCATGGACTTGACCGCGACACTTCGCTTCTAGCATTCGATTGCGAAACAGCAACACGAACGCGGCCTAGCACCGGCCGAAAATAGCGCGCGGACAGCCCGATCTGGGCGGAAGGTAGGCGCCAACGCCTCCAAAAACAAGCACTTAAGGTCCGACAATTCGCGGCGGGACCTACGTAATAACGCGAGTGTTAACAGCTCCGACCACTAGTTTTGGTGCGGCGAGCCGTCCTCGTCGGTATCGCGGTCGTGCTCGCCATCGGCTGCGTCGATCTCATGGTCTGCCGCGTCGATCTCGGCCTCTGCTTCTGCCTCGTCCTCCACCTGAGCCTGAGCCTCGGCAGAAGTTTCGACGAGCTCGGTCACGGCCTCGTCCTCCTGCTCGAGCTCGGTCTCCTCGACGGCGAAGTCCACCTCCGTCGTGTCGGTTTCCGCATCGGTGCCGGGCAGTTCCAGATCGCCAACGGCGACCTGCGACGAGGCGTCGTCCTGAACCGCGGTCTCGGCGGTTCCCATCTCGCCCTCGGCAGCCTCGGCCGCCGCCGTCTCGGCTGCGACTGTTTCCATCTCCGCCGTTTCGGCCTCTGCCGCCTCAGCGTCGCCAGGTTCGGCCTCGACCGCCGGCGCAAGCGCCAGATCGAGATCGCCCGGATCCAGCGGCTCCTCGTCCTCCCGGAGCGTCGGATCGTCCGATGGCGTCGGGACGGTGAAGCCGGTCGGCAGACGGGAATCCAGCAGGCCCGTGCCCTTCAGCTCTTCCAGGCCTGGCAGATCGCCCAGGGTCTCCAGGCTGAACTGGGCCAGGAACGCATCGGTGGTGCCGAAGGTCAGCGGACGGCCTGGGGTCTTGCGGCGCCCGCGCGGCTTGATCCAGCCGGTCTCCAGCAGAACGTCCAGCGTTCCCTTGGAGGTGACGACGCCGCGGATCTCTTCGATCTCGGCGCGCGTCACCGGTTGATGATAGGCGACAATGGCCAGCACCTCGATCGCCGCACGCGACAGCTTGCGCGTCTCGGTGCTCTCGCGCGTCATCAGCCAGGCGAGATCGCCGGCGGTGCGGAAGGTCCATTTGTTGGCAACGCGCACGAGATTGACGCCGCGATTGGCGTACTCCGCCTGCAGCTGCGCCAGTGCGGCCTTGATGTCGACACCTTCAGGCATACGCTTGGCGAGCGCGGCCTGCTCGAGCGGCTCGGCCGAGGCAAACAGGAGAGCCTCGAGGATGCGCAACTCTTCGGGGCGCGCCGCGGGCTCGATCGCGATCTCGTCGGGCTCTTCCATGCGCAGTTCCGCCAAGCTTGCCATGGCAGGGTCTCCTTGTTCGTTACTCAACCGTCAAGTCCGGCGCAGCCATGGCGCCGGGCTGGATCGGTGGACGCTTACGAAAATACAGCGGCGCGAACGCCTGCTTCTGGTTCAGCTCGAGCTTGCCTTCGCGGACCAGTTCGAGGACGGCCGCAAAGCTCGATGCGAAGACGGTGGCCTTCTGTGCAGGCTCGACGACGTAGTCCAGCAGGTAGTCGTCGAGACATCCCCAGTCGTCCGACACCTCCGTCATGCCGACGAGCCGTTCGAGCGACGCGCGCGCCTCGGCGAGCGACCAGACGGTGCGCTTGGCCATATGAACGGACGTGACGACGCGCGACTGCCGCTGGATGGCATAGGCCGACAGCAGGTCGAACAGGGTCGCGGTGAATTTGGGACGACGGACCTCCGCGATGGCCTCCGGGTTGCCGCGCGGGAACACGTCACGCTGGAACTGCGGCCGGTTCATCAGGCGATTGGCGGCCTCGCGGATCGCCTCCAGCCGGCGCAGCCGGTTGGCAAGTGCTGTGGCCATCTCCTCGGCGCTCGGACCTTCCTGCGCCGGCGGCTCGGGCAGCAGCAGGCGCGACTTCAGAAAGGCGAGCCAGGCCGCCATCACGAGATAGTCGGCGGCGAGCTCCAGCCGGATCTTGCGGGCGGCCTCGATGAACTGAAGATATTGGTCGGCGAGCGCCAGGATCGAGATCTTGGCGAGGTCGACCTTCTGCTGCCGCGCCAGCGCGAGCAGCAGATCGAGCGGGCCCTCGTAGCCCTCGACGTCGACGACCAACGCCGGCTCGGCCTCGGCCAGCTCCGTCGTGGGACGGCCGGTTTCAAACGACAGAATTTCAGCGGTCATGCGCTCGCGGGTCCCAGCCGGTTGATCAGGGCGTCGAGCTCGCCGCGCGCGGCGTCACGATCGAAGCCCGTGGGCGCCTTGCGCGCCGCAAGTGCACGATCGGCGCGGATCAGGGCTTGGCCGGCCAGCTCCGGCGTCTCGGCGGCCACGGCCTGCATCTCGTCGAGCTTGCCGTTGCAATGCAGAACCATGTCGCAGCCGGCCGCCACGATCGCACGCGTGCGCTCGGCGATCGATCCGGCCAATGCGTTCATGGAAACGTCATCACTCATCAACAAACCCTGGAACCCGATCCGTTTGCGAATCACCCGTTCGATCATTGTCGCAGAAGTCGTGGCCGGATGGGCGGCGTCGATCGCGCTAAACACAACATGTGCAGTCATCGCCATCGGGAGGTCGGCCAGCGGCCGGAAGGCGGCGAAATCGGTTGCATCGAGTTCCGCTTCCGGCGCGTCCACGGTCGGCAGCCGGAAATGGGTGTCGGCGGTGGCCCGGCCATGTCCCGGAATGTGCTTGAGCACCGGCAGCACGCCGCCCCGCTCCAGCCCCTCCGTCACCGCCCGGGCGATCGCCGCCACCTTTTCCGGCGTCGTGCCATAGGCCCGATCCCCGATCACGGCATCGGCGCCAGCGACGGGGACGTCGGCGAGCGGCAGGCAATCCACGGTGATGCCGAGCGCGATCAGGTCATCGGCGATCAGGCGGGCGCTGAGCCAGGCGGCACGGAGGCCTGCGGCCGAATCAAGGTCGTAGAGACGGTCGAACACCACGCCGGCGGGATAGGCCGGCCAATGCGGCGGCCCCAGGCGCTGCACCCGGCCACCCTCTTGGTCGATCAGAACGGGAGCGTCGGCGCGGCCGACGCAGGCCCTTAATTCCTCAACCAGTTCAGTCACTTGGGCGGGTGACTGGACGTTGCGCTTGAACAGGATGAAGCCCCAGGGCCTGAACTCGCGGATGAACGCGCGCTCGGCGTCGCTGAGATCAGGTCCGGAGATGCCGGTAATGAAAGCCCGCATGGTCATGCGGGCCGCATAGACCCCGCCTCGGAGGCGGTCAAGCGAGCCTTAATTGTTGCTAAACGGGAAACACTGTCCGCCGGCAGTTTTCAACGATCCGCACATCTTGTTGGCCTCTTCCTTCGTCGCGAAGGGCCCAACGGCCGCGCGGTACCTGACGCCACCCTTCTCACCCAGATCCATCCGCTTGATGATCGGCTCGTATTTGCCCAGCACGGCGCCGTACTTGTCCTGCACCGCCTTGTACGATGTCATCGCCTCGGCCTCGCTGGCCTGCGACGAGATCGAGACCAGATAACCGCCGGTCCGATCGTTCTGGGTCTGCTCGGTGACCGGCACGGCGGCGGCGATCCGGGCCGGCGCGCTCGCCGGCGCGGCCGGCTGCGGTGTCAGCGGCATCGGGCTGTCGTTGGCGGCCGACGCGTTGGCGTTGGCCGGCGATTTACGGCCCTTCGGCGTCGCCGCCGGTTTGGTTGCAGGCGTCGCAGGCATCGGCGGATCGACCGCGGCGGCCTGATTGCCTCCCGTCACGGACAGCGTCTTGATCGGACGCGGATCACTGTTGGGCAAAATGCCATTGGCATTGGCCATCTGCGACATCGGGGCCGCCCCGGCGCTGACCGGCGGCGGCGCCGCATTCTGGTTCATCTGCGGGAACACCACGCGCGGATTGCCGCCGCGGGTGTTCAGATCCATCGGCGTCTCCTCGCGGGACACCAGCTTCTCGCCGCCGTCATTGCCGAGCAGCCGATCCGGCACCTTCGGCGTCGGATCCTGCTGGGCCATGATCTTGGTCGGACTGTTGTCAGCGCGGATGATCGGCGGCTCGCCGGTCCGGCCGGACGAGATGTAGGTCTTGTAGCCGTAGGCGCCGCCGGTGCCGACCACCGCAAGGGTCAGCACCGCGAGCACGGTGCTCATGCCGCTGCGCCGCCGCGGCCGCTCCTCTTCCTCGCCTTCGTCGTAACCGTCCTGATAGCCGTATTGGCTGTCCTGGAAATCGTTGTCGCCCTGAAACCCCTGCTGTCCCGAGCCCATCTGCCCGAACAGCGCATCGTCATAGCGCGAGGAGTCCGGCTCGTTGTCATCGAAGCCATTGTCGCGGTTGTAGTCGCGATCATTCTCGGCGAACCCGTGGCGCGACTCGCCGACGCTGTAGTCGAGCTTGGACAACTGATCGGCAAACTCCGCGTTCGGATAACCCTGCTGCTGCCGGGGAGCGGGCGCGGGCGCGAAATCCTGATCAGGGAAGCCTGGCTGGCCGCGCGGATCCTGATAGCCCGCCGGAAAGGCCGGCGGTGCGGGCGCCGGCTGCGGCGGCTCGCGGCCCATGTCGGCGAAGGGGTTGGCGGCGGCAGGCTGAGCTCGCTGCATCCAGGCCGGGGCACCGGCCGAAGGCATGCCGGGGACCGGCTGTTCTGGCGCGGGCGCCGCGGGGCGCGCCATCGGCCGCGGCTGAGACTGCGGGGTGGCCCGGCCCGAGGCGGCAAAAGGATCGTTCTGCCCGATCAGGCGAGCGAGTTCGGCGAGCGGATCGGCATCGGCCTGCTGGTTTCCACCACGGCCAAAACCATCAGCGGGAAAGGGTCTGTCCTGGTAACGATCAGCCATCGTGATGAAGCGTCCCTGCGGGTGAGCCGCATATGCGTCCTAAGGCGGACCCTGCCAGATTGAGGCCCCCAACTGAAGTCGTGTGTTTCCCCCAATCAGCGCATTGCATCAGGAGCATTAACGCCCAAGATCGCAAGTCCCGACGCCAGAACCGAGACGACGCCCTGAACCATGGCCAAACGTGCCTTGGTCAATTCTGCATCATCATCGATAATGAAGCGTAAATAGGGCAAATCCCGCCCCCGCGTCCAGAGGGCGTGAAATTCGCTTGCAAGTTCATACAGGTAGAAGGCGATCCGGTGCGGCTCATGCGCCAGAGCCGCGCTCTCCACCGTACGTGGGTACAGTGCCAGGCGTTTCAAGAGGTCGTGTTCGGCCGAGTCGGAGAGTTTTTCGAGGTTGGCCTCGCGGAGGAACGCCAGCCGTGCCCCCTCCTCCTCCGGCAGCTCGGGCACGCTCTCCCGCGCATTGCGGAAGATCGAATGCCCCCGCGCGTGACCGTACTGGACGTAGAACACCGGATTGTCGCGCGACTGCTCGATCACCTTGGCCAGGTCGAAATCGAGCACGGCGTCGTTCTTGCGATAGAGCATCATGAAACGGACCGCATCGCGCCCCACTTCATCAACAACTTCCCGCAAGGTGACGAAGTCGCCGGAGCGCTTCGACATCTTCACCGGCTCGCCATTGCGCAACAGCTTGACGAGCTGCACGACCTTGACGTCGAGCACCGCCTGTCCGGCGGTCACCGCTTTCACCGCGGCCTGCATGCGCTTGATGTAGCCGCCGTGATCGGCGCCGAACACGTCGATCAGGTCGGCGAAGCCGCGCTCGAACTTGTGCCGGTGATTGGCAATGTCGGAGGCGAAATAGGTGTAGCTGCCGTCCGACTTGATCAGGGGACGATCGACGTCATCGCCATAGGCGGTAGCGCGGAACAGCAGTTGCTCGCGATCCTCCCAGTCCTCGGGCGGCGCGCCCTTCGGCGGCGGCAGACGGCCTTCATACACGTCGCCCCGCTCGCGCAGGAACTCGATCGTGTCGGCAACCTTGTTGGTGCTACCTGCGATCAGCGAGCGCTCCGAGAAGAACACGTCATGACGGATGTTGAGCGCGGCGAGATCGTCCTTGATCTCGGCCATCATCATCGTGATCGCCTTGTCGCGTACGATCGGCAGCCATTCGGTTTCAGCGAGCGACTTGAGCTTGTCGCCGTGCTCGGTCGCGAGCGCCTGCCCGACCGGCTTGAGGTAGTCGCCCGGATAGAGCCCATCCGGAATCGCGCCGATATCCTCGCCGAGCGCCTCGCGATAGCGGAGGAAGGCGGAGCGTGCGAGTACGTCGACCTGGGCGCCGGCGTCGTTGATGTAGTACTCGCGCGTGACGTCGCGCCCGGCGAACTGCAGCAGGCTGCATAGCGCATCGCCGAACACGGCGCCGCGGCAGTGCCCGACATGCATCGGCCCGGTCGGATTGGCCGAGACGTACTCGACGTTGACTTTCGGCGCGCCCGGCACCGGCGCGACGCGGCCGTAGGCAGCGCCTTCGCGCAGGATCGTGCCGAGCGCTTGCGCCCAGACGGTCGGCTGCAGGGTCAGGTTGATGAAGCCCGGTCCGGCGACGTCGACCTTGGCGACCAGCTCGTCGGCGCGCAGGCGCTCGGCAATCTGTTCGGCGAGCTCGCGCGGCTTGGCCTTCGCCTCCTTGGCGAGCACCATCGCGGCATTGGTGGCCATGTCGCCATGGCTCGGATCGCGCGGCGGCTCGACCACCACGCGCGAGAAATCGATGCCCTCGGGCCAGCCGCCCTGCTTGGCGATGATGGCGCAGATGGTGTGGACACGCGCGAGCATGTCGGCAAAAAGGTAAGGGGTGGAAGCTTGTTCGACCATGCCGCCGCCTAACGCAAATCCGGAGTCGAGTCAAAAAGCCGGTGGTGCTCGGTTAAGGCGAAACGGTCCGTCATTCCGGCGATAAAATGGCCGATGCGGCGAGCCCGATCGCCCTCGCCGTCGCAACCGTCCAGCCAGCCTGCGGGCAGCGTCGAACCGTCCTCATGGTAGCGGCCATACAGGTCGGCGACGATGCGCTCGGCGTCGCGCATCACCCGCATCACCCGCTCATGGCGGTACATCCGCTGCCAGAGAAACCCCTTGATCGTCGCCTCGTGCTCAGCGACATCGGCCGGAAATGCCACCAGCGGCCCGCTGTGCCGCCTGATGTCGTGCGGCGACATCGGCTGCGCCCGCGTGATCCGGCGCTCGGCTTCGGCCGCTACAGCTGCGATCAGGTAGGAGATCAGCTCGCGCACCAGCTCGGCGCCGCGCCGGATCGGATCGAGCGCCGGATATTGCCGGTCGATCTCGGCGATCATCGCCGCGAGCAGCGGAATCTCCTGGAGGTCATCGACCGTGAACAGGCCGGCCCGCAGCCCGTCGTCGATGTCGTGGGCGTCATAGGCGATGTCGTCCGCGAGCGCGGCGACCTGGGCCTCGAGCGAGGCGTAGCTCCACAGCTCCAGGTCAAACCGGGCATTGAACTCGGCGATTCCCGGCGGGATCGGCGCCTGCAACGGCCCGTTGTGCTTGACGATGCCTTCGAGCGATTCCCAGGTCAGGTTGAGGCCATCGAAATCGGGGTAGCGCTGCTCGAACGAGGTGACGATGCGCAATGTCTGGGCATTGTGGTCGAAGCCACCATGCTCCGCCATGCAGCGGTTCAGCGCGCGCTCGCCGGCGTGGCCGAACGGCGGATGTCCCAGATCATGCGCCAAGGCCAGCGTCTCCGTCAGGTCCTCGTCGAGGCCGAACTGGCGGGCCAGGGCGCGGGCGATCTGGGCGACTTCCAAAGAATGGGTCAGACGGGTGCGGTAATGGTCGCCTTCGTGGAAGACGAACACCTGGGTCTTGTGCTTGAGCCTTCGGAAGGCCGTCGAATGGATCACCCGGTCGCAATCCCTGCGGAACGGGCTGCGGGTTCGGGACGGCGGCTCGGCGAACAGGCGGCCCCGGCTGCGATCGGGATCGCAGGAATAGGGAGCGCGGGGGGCAGCCATTCCGACCGACACGGGCAATTGTTCCTTTTGCGATTTGATTCCTCGGCGGAGCCCACATAACTATGGGGAGTGCCCGGGACCAAATGAATAGGGCATGACGCACGACCCTCGGAGACCTCCTGCCATGACCGATGCCTCGACCGGCCCCGTCACCATCAGCGAACGCGCCGCCCGCCGCATCGGAGAGATCCTCGGCAAGGAGAGCGCCGGCGCGATGTTGCGCATCTCGGTCGAAGGCGGCGGCTGCTCCGGCTTCCAGTACAAGTTCGACATCGACCGCGCCAAGGCCGACGACGACCTCGTGATCGAGCGCGATCACGCCGTGGTGCTGGTCGATCCGGCCTCCGTGCCGTTCCTCGCCGGCTCGGAGGTCGATTTCGTCGACGACCTGATGGGCGCCTCGTTCCGGGTCAATAATCCCAACGCCACCGCCTCCTGCGGCTGCGGCACCAGTTTCTCGGTCTAGCGCCCCCTCATTATCGGCTCAGGCCTCCGCCGTCGCGGCCGGGACATCGGACGGCGCAAGCGCCGGCGCCTCGACGTTCGGCGCGGGCGTTCCGATCGCCTTCAGCATCGCCGCCACCATCGCCGGCTTGCGCAACGGCTTGGCCAGAAAGTCGGTCATGCCGGCCTCGCGGCACTGCTTGATATCGTCGGGGAAGGCATTCGCGGTCAGCGCGATGATCGGCAGCGCGACAAGCCGTCCGCCCTTCGCCCGGATGGCCCGGGTCGCGGTGATGCCGTCCATCTCCGGCATGCGGACATCCATCAGCACCAGGTCGAACTCCCGTTCGTCGGCCGCCTTCACTGCCTGCAAGCCGTCCGGGACGATGCATTTGTCGACCGGGAACTCCTGCAGCATCTTCGACACCACCATGCGGTTGGTGGCGTCGTCCTCGGCGATCAGCACGCGCAAGGGACGACCGAGCGCCTCGATCCGCGCCTTGAGGTCGCCGGCGCCGACGCGGTCGCCGCGCTGATCGGACACCTGCTTGTCGCTCCACGGCAAGGTCAGGCTGAAGCGGAAGGTCGAGCCTTCGCCCTGCACCGACGACACCGCGATGACCCCGCCCATCTGCTCGATGATCCGCCGGGAGATCGCCAGACCGAGCCCGGTGCCGCCGAAGCGGCGGTTGATCGAGGCATCGGCCTGGGCGAAATCCGTGAACAGCTTGCCGACCCGATCGGCGGGAATGCCGATGCCGGTGTCGGAAACGCGCCACTCGATGGTCGCCTTCTGATCGTCGCGCGCGCGGCAGGCCACGGCGATGGTGATGCCTCCCTGCTCGGTAAACTTCACCGCATTGGAGGCGAGATTGATCAGCACCTGACGAATGCGCGCCACGTCGCCCTTGAGCGCCGGCGGCAGCTTCGGATCGATATCCGCATTGACCAGCAGGCTCTTCGATTTCGCGTTGACGCCCATGATGGCGGTGACCGCCTCGACCAGCGCCGCCGGCGAAAAATCCACCGTCTCGAATTCGAGCTTGCCGGCGTTGAGCTTGGACAGATCGAGGATGTCGTTGAGGATGCGCTGCAGGTTGTCGCCGGACTCGCGGATCGTCATGACCGCGTGACGCTGCTCGTCGTCGAGCTTGGTCTCCAGCAAGGTCGAGGCGAGCCCGAGCACGCCGTTCATCGGGGTGCGGATCTCATGGCTCATCATCGCCAGGAAGTCGGACTTGGCACGGCTTTCGGCTTCCGCCTGCTCGGCGCGCCAGCGCTCGGTGACGTCGCGGCCGAAGCCGCGATAGCCTGCGAACTTGCCCTCATGATCCCGCGCCGGCCGCGCCGTCAGCGCCCAGCGGCGGCGCTCGCCGCCCGCGACCACGACATGGATCAGAATCTCGGGGATCGACAGCCGCTGCGCCATGCGGTCGGCGAACGTCTTGAGCGTCGCCGTATCCGTCGGGCAGAGATATTTCAGCGTATCGATCAGCCGCTCGCCCTTGAGCTGGTCGAGCGGAAGCTGGGCCACGTCGGCGAAGCGCTGCGGCGCGTCGATCAGACGGCCCTCGGCATCGGTCTGCCACAGCCAGCTCGCGGCATTCTCCTGGAATTCCTTCAGCAGCAGCGAGATCGTCTCGTTCTGGCGCTCGTGCCGGATCTGCGCCTTCAGGTTCTCCAGGAATACGTTGCCGTGCGACACCAGGTGCCGCACCATGAACGAGGTGTAGAGCAGCAGGAACACGACGAGCACGAGATAGGTCGCGCCGCCGCAAAGAAACAGCGAGCCCACCGAGGCGACCATCAGGGTCCAGGTGTACGCGAGACCAGCCCGCGGCACGCTCGACATCGCGAATGCGCCACCGGAGATCATCCCGGTCATCAGCGAGCCCACGATGATCTGCAGATGCGGATCGACCTGCGGCATCACGATCAACGGCAGCGATCCCCAGATGGTCGCCAGGAAAAACGCCTGCAGCGTCATCCGGGAGATGGCGCGTTCGGACGCCTCCTGCGGCCGCGACCTGCGCGCCCGCCACCAGCCGCGCAGCGCCATGCCGCCAGCCACGCCGATCGCAGTGCCCCACGCGATCAGGAAGAGATTGGAGACCGTGTTCCAGAACACGCCGAGAATGATGGCCGCGTTCGCGAAATTGATGCCGATGGTCACGGGGACAAGGCGCGCGACGGCATCGACCTGCCGTGCCCGGATACGCCGGCGATCGCGCTCGGTCAGCGCTTCGTCGTCGAGGCCTTCGATGGCGTTGAAACCGCTGATCCAAAGGAAGAAGGCGCCCAGCGGACTGCCGCCCGCGGTACGCTTCGCGATCGAGGAGTCCCCAGGCCAATTCATGTGGGCGCAGAACCTTCCTTGTGATCCCTTGCCATGCCTGATCGGCTGCTTCAGCCGCGTTAATTGTTCCGCCCGTAGAATTACGGAACCTCCGAATGCGCGCGCTGACAGGGCTGGATGCAACTCGTCGTTCCCGCGGCACGATGTGCCCGAGTCATGATCGTCCATGTCCCCCTCGTTCAGGTCGAGGGCGCAGGGAATGCCGGGTGCTGGCCGCAACCCATGGCCCGCCTGCAGAAAGAAAGCAGGCGGCAGTCACCACAGGTCCAGCCGGTCAACCGGCATTCCCTGCACGACGGCTCTACGCCTTATACGCACTCTCCCCGGGGACCGGCTGTCTTGCCCCCGTCGCCGGCGGATCATCGTCCCCACCGGCTTGGCCTCAGCATCGGGAGGCCAGGACCATGCGATTTCGGCGTGCGCCAGGGCTGTTCGTCCGCACGGCATCAGCCATGCTGCAGCCCCAAGCGCCCATCGCATCCCACCCCGCGTGTCGTGACGATCGCGATACGCCCCTCGTGCCGGGGCGGGACGGCGGGATGAAAGCACGACTTCTGACAAAGCGAAACAAGAGAATTGTTCCCGGCAGGACTGGACAGGGCAAATCAGCTTGAAGGCGTTGGAGAAATGAATTTCTGCGCGCAGGCAGATTTAAAGCCGGTGTCGCCCGTTGCATCGCGCACAACAGCGATGAACCGGCCTTGATTTGCCCGACGGGCATGGCCGATCGCATAGCGCCTCGCCAAGTACCTTGCCAAGCACCGCGTCGTCGTGACCTGTCAGATAACCGCGCCCGAGGCGTAGGCGCCGGCCCAATGCGGAAAGCCGTTTTCGGCGGCGCGCGCCGCCGCGCGATCCCAGTCATAGGTCAGCGCCAGCAGCTCGGCCTGCCAATGCCCGCGGCGCTCCGTCAGCACGGCGTAGCGGGCGTGCGGCGAGCGATATTCGAGCTGGGCTGCGATCGGGATGTCGCCGAACACGGGACAGCCGACGCTGCCGGGATTGACCACCAGGGGTCCGCGCGGCACCTGCACCATCGCCTGACGATGACTGTGGCCGCACAGCACGAGCGTGGCACCGCCGAGATTGACGAGGCGCGAGGCCAGCACGTCGCGGCGCGCCGGGACGTAGCGGCCGTCATCGAGCATCTCCTCGAGCAGAAGGGCGCAGTCGTCGTCGGGCGTGCCATGGACGGCGAGGATGCCCTGCTCCAGGGCGAGCCGTGGCGGAAGCGCGTGCAACACCCGGCGCTGCTCGGCGGTCAGCGCCGCGCGAGCGAAGCGACCGGCGGGAGAGAGCTTCTCTTCCGGAAACTCCTCGATCCAGCGGTCATGATTGCCACGCACGGTCGGCAACTCCAGCGACCGCAGCAGGTCGAATGTCTCGCGCGGCCACAACGGGCTGGTCACGCAGTCGCCGAGATTGACGGTGGCATCGACCTCGCGTGTCTCGATGTCCGCGAGCACCGCCTCCAGCGCCGGCAGATTGCCATGCACATCGGAAATCACTGCCAGCCGCATCGTCGTCTCCTTCGTCACGCGGTTCGATCGGTCCGTTCAAGGCAAAGCCTTAGCATCTTCGTCATTGCGAGCGAAGCGAAGCAATCCAGGCCGCGCGTGGGACTCTGGATTGCTTCGCTCGCGATGACGGCGGAGAGGCCGGTGTCCGAAGCGACGCCAGCGGGCGGCGCGTGCCGACGATCCTCAAAGAGACGCGCGGATCACAACCTTGCAGGAACAACCGTCAACACCGGCGCGCGGCCTGCATAGCGCAGCAACAGTCGGTGGGTCGGATAGAAGATCACGAGCGGCAGGCCGATCAGCAGCATCGCGAACCATGCCGGACCCGGCATGAAGCTCTGCGCCAGGGCATCGCTGAGGCCGAACACGTAGTTGATGTTGACCGGCAGGTCGCTGGTCGCGGGTGGCGGCGGCATCAGGAAGTAGCACACCGACAGCAGCGCCCAGGCGGCGACGGTCCAGACCGCGAAGGCGCGGCGATCATAGCCGAGCCGCCAGACCAGCCAGGCCAGCACGAACGGGAGCCAGAAATGGAAGAACGACAGGCTGCGGGTGAACAGCGGCAGCTTGGCGTCGAACATATAGGCCGTCATGCCCGTCAATGGCACGCCGGCAGCGGTGCCGAGGAAGTCGACGACCCACAACGCCTGCGGCAGGAGGATGCCGACCGCCGGCGCCGAGGCGAGCAGCGGGCTCTCCAGCCAGACCGCCGCCAGCGTGGTCAACAGCGCGACGTCGCAGAAATACAGGAAGTTGGTCGGGCCGTAGGCCATCAGATAGGTCGGCACCAGCACCGCGCAGAACGCGCTATAGGCAAGCTTGAACCACAGCGGAATGCCTGGCTTCGCGGCCTCGTTCATCGATCCCCTGCCCCCTGCAATATGAGTGTTTTCGCAATCGCGCGGAGATTGTGGGGAGATGAGCCGGCGCGTCAATCAGGGCGCCCGTGATGTTCACGAGCAGCGTTAATGAGAGTTTGCGCTGGTCGCAGTGGCAGCCACGCGTGACGCGAACCGCGGCCTGCGAGGCGCTGTGCTCAACCGGCACCTCTCCCAATTTGAAGTGCTTGGGCACCCTGTGCAAGACCGGGCGGAACCGTCCATCTGCAAGGCAAGGAGACGGAAGAATGGTGCAAGTGTTTGCTGGGCCTGCTGTCGCATGGGTGACGTTCTTCGGGGTCATGATGCTGATCGTCCTGGGCATCGGCATCTACTGGCTGTTCAACAAGCGGGCCAGGTTGAGAGATATCGAGATCCTCCGCGAGAAGCTCGGTCAGATGACGACAATGGATCCTGAATACGGCGCCGTGAGAGCCCTGTACACATCGATGGTGATCGACGCCCGTCGCTGGCACTTCTATCATTCCGATGCAGCATCGGGAGATCACGGCGGCAGTCACCATTCCGGCGCTGATGATGCCGGCTCCGGTGGCCATGGCGATCAATGATCATTGGACTCCGGAGGGTGGGCAAAGCGACGCCGTCAGGCGGCGCGTGCCCACGGTCTTCCTGCCGCGAGAACGGTGGGCACGGTGCTCACGACGCTGTCGCGTCGTCGCGCGCCTTTACCCACCCTACGCATCCCTCAATGCGACGTACCGATCGCGAACACATCGGCACGCTCGATGATCAGATCACGAAACAATCGCGCGCGATGCGACATCCATTGCGGGTCGGGATAGACGACGTGCAGCGGCAGCGACGACACATCGTAGTCCGGCAGCAGGTGGACGAGCTTGCCTGAAGCGATGTGGCCCACCGCGCACCAGTCCGGCAGCACGGCGGCGCCGAGGCCTTCCAGCGCCGCCAGCGCCATGATGTCGGCGTCGTCGCAGGTGAGCGAGGGCGCGATGCCGACGACATGTCGGCCGGTCTCGGACTCGAAGCTCCATTCGTTCTTCGGCGACAGCCGCGAATAGGTCACGCAGGGCAGCTGGCGCAGATCGTTGGGCAGGCGCGGCGGGCGGTGTCTCGCGAGCAGCGATGGCGCCGCGACCAGCAGCCGCTTGACCGTGCCGACGCGGCGCGCGACCAGCGAGCTCGATGAGAGCAAGCCGATGCGGATGGCGAGCTCGGTGCCGGTCTCGACGAGGTCGACGAACTGCTCGGTGAAGCGGATGTCGAGCCGCACCTCGGGATAGCGGCGGCCATACTCCGCAAAGATGTCGGCGAAGAAGAAGCGGCCGAACGAGGTCGGCACCGTCATGCGCAGGGTGCCGGAGGGCGCGCCGACGCGCTTCGGCGATGGCACGCCGGCGCTCTCGAACAAGGTGACGATGTCCTTGGCGAGCTTGAGCACGCGGTCGGCCTCGGCGGTCGGCCGCAGCTTGCGCGTGGTGCGTACGAATAGCCGACAGCCGAACTGTTCCTCCAAGAGCGCGATGCGCTTGGTGATCGCCGGCTGTCCCAGGCCGAGATCAGCCGCAGCCTGGGTGAAGCTGCCGGCCTCCATGACCCGGATGAAGGTCTGCAGCGCGTCGATCCGGTCCATCCATTCCTCCCCGGAATGAGTTTTATTCTGGCTATTCCGTATACGTCAGGAGGCGGCCTAGTCTAGCCTCTCAAAAAAGATCACAGGGAGGGGAGACCCATGGAGAAGTCGATTGGCATCGTCGGCGCCGGCATCGGCGGGCTGCATCTGGCGCTCTATCTGCAGCAGCACGGGATCCAGGCGACCGTCCTGACGGATCGCGCGCCCGAGCAGTATGCTGCAACGCGGCTGATGAACACGGTGGCGCATCACGGCATCACGGTGGCGCGCGAGAACGAGCTCGGCGTGAACCACTGGGACGATCCCGATGTCGTCTATCACCACCATGATCACTTCTTCAATTTTCCGGGCAGCCCCCTGCTCTTCCGCGGCGCCTTCAAGCAGCCGAGCCGCGCGGTCGACTACCGGATCTACCTGCCGGCGCTGATGAAGGATTTCGAAGATCGCGGCGGCACGATCGAATACGCCAGCATCCAGGACGACGACATTCCGGCGCTGGTGGCGCGCTTCGACCTGCTGGTGGTGTCGACCGGCAAGGGCGCGCTCGGGCGGATGTTCAGCCATCGGCCGGAGCTGTCGCCCTACAACCAGCCGCAGCGCCTGCTCTGCGTCGGCCTCTATGACGGCGTCGATCACGGCAGCCCCGAGGGTGACGATCCGCGCGGCGTCACGCTGTCGGTGTCGCCGGGCCATGGCGAGATGATCGTGATCCCGACGCTGACCTTCGGCGGCATGAAGACGGCGCTGCTGATGGAGAACATTCCCGGCGGCGACATGGCCGAGCTGGTGTCGCTCAACTACGACGCCGATCCCTCGGCCTTTCGGCAGACGCTGCTCGACAAGCTCGAAAAGCACCATCCGCACACCTACAACCGGATCGACACGCACCGCTTCGATCTGCAGCCGCTGGACCTCTTGCAGGGCGCGGTGGTGCCGACCGTACGGCGCTCCTCGGTGAGCTTCGACGACGGCAAGATCGCGATCGCGCTCGGCGACGTGCACTCCGTGGTCGATCCGATGATGGGCCAGGGCGCCAACATGGCTTCCTACGCCGCGTTCGAACTGGGCAAGGCGATCGTTGACGCCGTGGCGTTCGACGACCGCTTCGTCGAGACGGTCGATCGCGCGCGCGAGAACCGCGTGCTCGCCGCGGCGCGCTGGACCAATCTGATGCTGCAGCCGCCGTCGGAGGCGATGGGCCGGCTGATCTTCACCATGGCGCAGGATCGCGCGCTCTGTGACGAGTTCACCGACAATTTCAACTATCCGGAGCGGCAGTGGGACCGGCTGGCGAGCGACCGGCGTATTCATGCCTGGATCGATGACCGGGCAAGGCTCGCAGCGTGATGGCGGAGAGAAGCCGATGAGCCATCATCCGGACCCGGCCAGCTTTCGCGCTGCCGCCTCGCGGTTCTCGACAGGCGTGACCGTCGTGACGAGCCGCGATGCCCAGGGCGCACCGGTCGGGATGACCGCGAACAGCTTCACCACGGTCTCGATGCAGCCGCCCACGGTGCTGGTCTCGCTGAAGCGCGGCCGCACCTGGCAGGCGGTGAGTACCTCCGGCCGCTATGCGGTCAACGTGCTCGCGGCGGATGACGTCGCGATCGGCCGGCATTTCGCCGGCGCACCACTGGCGCAGGGCGCACCAAGCTTCGACGAACGCGATGGCTTCTTCCTGCTGCCGCAGGCGATCGCGCAGTTCGGCTGCGAGGTCGTCAACGCGATCGAGATCGCAGACCACACGCTGTTCATCGGCGAAGTGCGCTGGTGCCGGCACCAGGACGGCCTGCCGCTGGCGTTCTATGCCAGCCGATTTTGCAACGGGCTGGGCGCGGAGATCAGGCCAAGCGAAGCGCTGGCCTATCCGGCGGAGGGATGGAGCATTTGATCGCACAGCCGGCGAGCCGAGTACGCCACCATCGTTCACCGTAAGCAGCTTCGCATGATCAAGGTGCAGCGCCGCTCTCGGAGCTGCCCCCTCATGGTGAGGAGACGCGCAGCGCCGTCTCGATCCATGAGGCCACAGTGTGGGCCTCGCCATTCGAGACGCCCGCCTGCGGCGGGCTCCTCAGGGTGAGGAGCGAGAGTTTCGCTCTTCAGCACAAATCGGATGCGGTTCGCCGGGACGACTTAGTGAGCCAAACATCGTCACATTGAAGACTGCGGGTCCGGCACAGTCGTGAGGCTCAACCGCCGATCGGTCCGGGGTCGATGCCCCCCGTTGTGGCGGCTCCAGGATGACCGGAGCGCGGCCACGTGACGATCGAAGCGTGATTTTAGTGCCGGCCGGGGGACGTCGTCAAATGCATCGGCCGCAGGCACGAGGCCTGCGGCCGATGGTCCACAGCAGTTTCGCTCGTCGGCTAGCGCCGCTCGTTCAGCATCGGGAAGCCGCGCTGATGCCAGACCGGATAGGCCGCGGGAATGTCGCTGGCGGCATCGAGCGTGGCCACGTGCTCCGCCGCCAGGCTCCAGCCGAGCGCGCCGATGTTCTCCATGAGCTGGCTCTCGTTGCGGGCGCCGACGATGATGGTCGACACGGTCGGGCGCTGCAGCAGCCAGTTCAGCGCCACCTGCGGAATCGTCTTGCCGGTCTCCTTGGCGACGCCGTCGAGCGCATCGACGACGCGATACAGCCGCTCCTCCTCGTAATGCGGTCCCGTGCCGGCGATGTCGTGGGCGCGGGTGCCGGGCTTGGCCGGCTGTCCGCGGCGGATCTTGCCGGTCAGCTTGCCCCATCCGAGCGGGCTCCAGATCACGGCGCCGACGCCCTGGTCGCGGCCCAGCGGCATCAGCTCCCACTCATAGTCGCGGTTGAGCAGCGAGTAGTAGGCCTGATGCGCGACATAGCGCGGATAGCCGTAGCGGTCGGAGGCGGCCAGCGACTTCATCAGGTGCCAGCCGGAGAAGTTGGAGCAGCCGATGTAGCGGATCTTGCCGGCGCGCACGAGCTGGTCGAGCGTGGACAGCGTCTCCTCCACCGGCGTGTTGTAGTCCTGGCCGTGCAGCTGGAACAGGTCGATGTGGTCGACGCCGAGCCGCGCGAGCGAGCCGTCGATCGCCTCGATCAGATGCTGGCGCGAGGAGCCATAGTCGTTCGGGCCACTGCCTTTCGGGAACGTCGCCTTGGTCGAGATCAGCAGGCGGTTGCGCTTGCCTTTGATGGCCTGGCCGAGAATGCTCTCGGCCAGGCCGTCCGAATAGACGTCGGCGCTGTCGAACATCGAGAGGCCATGATCGAGGCAGACGTCGATCAGCCGGGAGGCGCCGTCAGCGTCGGTCCCGCCCCAGGCCTTGAAGAAGTCGTTGCTGCCGCCAAAGGTCGCGGTGCCGAAGCTGAGCGCGGGCGCGCGGAGGCCGGAATGGCCGAGACGTCGATGGTCCATCATGATCTCCCTGGGTGTTGGCCGCATGAATACGCGCAGCGCGCGCCCCCGACCATGCCGCACCGTGCATGGCATTGTTGCACCGCCTGTGATTCCGACGCCATTCGCCTTGACCGGAGTGGTCGCGGCTTGATCTAACCGGGGCCGTTTCTCTTTCCCCCCGGGAACCTCAGGCCATGCGTATCGCCACTTGGAACGTCAATTCGGTCCGGCAGCGGATCGATCACCTTCTGACCTGGCTCAAGGAATGCTCCCCGGACATCGTCTGCCTGCAGGAGATCAAGTGCACGGACGACGCATTCCCGCGGCTGGAGATCGAGGCGCTCGGCTACAACGTCGTGACCCACGGTCAGAAGACCTTCAACGGCGTCGCGCTGCTGTCGAAGCTGCCGTTCGATGAAACCAAATCGGGTCTGGATGGCGACGCCGAGGACGTGCATGCGCGCTTCCTGGAGGGCGTGGTCAGCCTCAAGAGCGGGGTGGTGCGCATCGCCTGCCTCTATCTGCCCAACGGCAACCCGCCGAACACGGAAAAATATCCCTACAAGCTCAAATGGATGTCGCGGCTTCGTGACTACGCGCGTGAACGGCTGAAGACCGAGGAGCCGCTGATCCTCGCAGGCGACTTCAACGTCATTCCGGCCGCCGCCGACGTCTCCAACCCCGAAGCCTGGGTCGAGGATGCGCTGTTCCGTCCCGAAACACGGGAGAGCTTCCAGTCGCTGCTCGGCCTCGGGCTCACCGACGCGCTGCGCGCCGTGACCGATGCGCCGGGGCAGTACACGTTCTGGGACTATCAGGCCGGCGCCTGGCAGAAGAACATGGGGATCCGGATCGATCACCTGCTGCTGTCGCCGCAAGCCAGCGACCGGCTGGTCGAGGTCGGCATCGACAGCTATGTCAGGGCCTGGGAGAAGCCGTCGGATCACGTGCCGGTGTGGGCCGATTTCGATCTCGAGACGGCGTCACTCGAGGACGCTCGATGACGATGTACACACGGCGGCAATTGTTTCCGCTCGCACTCGTGCCGCTGCTGGCGGCGAAGCCGGCGCTTGCCGCCGACCTCCAGGCGACGATCGCCGGCATCGAAGCCGACAGCGGCGGTCGGCTCGGCGTGGCCCTGCTGGACACCGCGAGCGGCGCCCTCGGCGGCCATCGGCTCGACGAGCGGTTCCCGATGTGCAGCACCTTCAAGGCGCTGCTGGCGGGCGCGATCCTCACCAAGGTCGATGCCGGCTCCGAGCAGCTGGCGCGCCGCATTCCGATCGCGCAAGGAGACATCCTGTCCTATGCGCCGGTCACCAAGGCCTATGTGGGGACGTCGGGCCTGTCGGTCGGCGAATTGTGCGAGGCGACCGTGACGCTCAGCGACAACACCGCGGCGAATCTGCTGCTGGCGACGCTCGGCGGCCCCGCCGGCTTGACCCGCGCCATCCGCGGCTTCGGCGACGCCATCACCCGGCTCGACCGCATCGAGCCTGCGCTCAATGAAAGCGTGCCCGGCGATCCGAGGGACACCACCACGCCCGCGGCGATGGCCCAGACCTTGGCGAAGCTGACCACCGGCACTGCGCTGTCGGCGGCGTCGCGCGATGTCCTGAATGGCTGGCTGATCGCCTGCAAGACCGGTGGCGCCAAGCTGCGCGCCGGCCTGCCCGGCGAATGGCGCATCGGCGACAAGACCGGCGCGGGCGACAACGGCAGCAGCAACGATGTCGCCGTGATCTGGCCGACAGGGCGCGCGCCGGTCCTCGTGAGCAGCTATCTCACCGAGACCAAGGCCAGCGACGAGAAGCGCAACGCGGTTCACGCAGCGGTCGGCCGCGCCGTCGCCGGCGCGCTCGGGGCCTGAGCCGCCGCCTCGCGATAGATCGCGGCGATCGCGTCGAATCCGGTGCGCAGCTGGCGCATCTCGCGGGCGGCGAGGCGCACGCCGAGACCGGCGCTCTCCGGCAGCAGGCTCGCCGCGGCGTAGAGGCCGTCGATGCAGGACAGCGCATCGGCGAGACGCTGGCGGAGCGCGGCGAGATCGTTCGTCGGCGGCAACATCAGCACGGCCGAGCCGAACGCGCGATGACCGTTGAAGACGGCGACATCAGGATCGCTCAGATGCATACGGTCGATGAGGAGCGGCTCCTCGCCCGTCCGGCGCACGACGAGCGCGGAGTCGAGCTCGCGGAACAAGCGTCCTTGCCCGTCCGGGTCATGCATCGTGAAGGCGTCGGTGACGAGCGCCGATGCATCGGCGGCGCAGTTCAGGTCGAGCACCTGGCACAGGGCCGCCCCGGGAAAGAGGATGCGCGGCTCCGGCCGATAGTCGAGCCTGGCGCCGGTCGCGACCCGGAGCAGAACCTGCTCCTTGGCACGTGCGCCCGGCTCGGCGCGATGTACTGAGGTGGCGCCCTGCGTGGCCACGCAAACGGCTGTACCCGCAGATAGCGTGAAGCGCTGCGTCAACCGGTCCTCGCCATGCACCGCGCCACTGCCCGTCTGCAAGATCACCCTGAGGCAATCCGGCCGCGCAGCATCGGCGTGGAAGCTGCGCGTCAGCACAAACGGCCAGGCGAACAGGCGCCGGTCGATCACGGTACGTCCGCCCCGGCGGACGAAGGAGAGATCGAGCCGCGGCGGCTCTGGGGCGGAAGCGCTCACGAGCGGAACAAAACCTCGCGCTCCAACAGATCGACGATTGCGTTCACGCCTTCGCCGCGCCGGCAGTTGGTCAGGAGCACCGGCCGGCCGCCGCGCACGTCCGTCGCCTCGCGCTGCATGCGGGCGAGATCGACGCCGACATGAGGGGCGAGATCGACCTTGTTGATGACCAGGAGATCGGCGCGGATGACGCCGGGGCCGCGCTTGCGCGGGATGTCGTCGCCGCCGGCGACGTCGATCACGAACATCCAGAAATCGGTGAGGTCGCGCGAGAAGGTCGAGGCGAGATTGTCTCCGCCGCTCTCCAGCAGGATCAGCTCGACGCCGGGAAAGCGCCGCTCCAACTCGTCGGCGGCCTCGATGTTGAGCGTCGGGTCCTCGCGGATCACGGTGTGCGGACAGGCGCCGGCCTCCACCGCCGAGACCCGCTCGGGGTCGATCAGGCCGGAGCGCCGCACGCGCTCGGCATCTTCGGCGGTGACGAGATCGTTGGTGATGACGGCGATGTCGATGCCGCGCGCCTGCAGCGCCGGGATCAGCTGCTCGACCAACGCGGTCTTGCCGGAGCCGACGGGGCCGCCGATGCCGACGCGCGCGGCCGTCATCGGCGCATCGGCGCGGGTGAGAGCGAGACGGCTCATCGCAGCATGAACCTCCTCGCGAGCGGCACGGTTGTCGCGGGCGGGCACATCAAGAGCTTGCCGTCGGCGCGGACCTCGAAGGTCTGCGGATCGACCTCGACATGCGGCATCGCCGCGTTGCGGACCATGTCGGTCTTGCGCAGGCGGCGCACGTTCTTGATCTGCACCGTCTCGCGGCCGAGCCCGAGCCTGCCGCGGATGCCGGCGTCGACCGCGAGCTTCGACATGAAGTTGACGCCGAGACGCTGCGGCGCTGCGCCAAGCGCGCCCCACATCCGCTTCTGGATCATCGGCTCCGACAGCCCGAGGCTGCCATTGCCGTCGCCCATCGCGGCCCAGACCGGAAAGCCGTTCTTGATCACCATGTAGGGCTTCAGCCCGAACGAGGCGCGCGGCCACAGCACGAGATCGGCCATCTTGCCGACCTCGATGGAGCCGACGACATGATCGATGCCGACGGCAATAGCCGGATTGATCGTGAGCTTGGCGACGTAGCGCTTGATGCGCTCATTGTCGGCCCGAACAGTTGTCTCCTCCGGCAGCCGGCCGATGCGGTCCTTCATCACGCTCGCGAGCTGCCAGCATTTGGCGACGTTCTCGGCGAGCCGGCCCATGCCCTGCGTATCCGTGCCGAAGATCGAGATCGCGCCCATGTCGTGCAGGAAGTCCTCCGCCGCCATCGACTGCGCGCGCACCCGCGCCTCGCCGAACATGACGTCCTCGGGTGAATTGTAGTTGAGCTGATGACAGATCATCGTCATCGGCACGCCCTCCTCCATGCCATACGACGTGTACGGATTGGTCGGATTGGTGGAGGACGGGATCACGTTTGGCCAGGACACGACCTTGAGCAGGTCGGGCGCATGGCCGCCGCCGGCGCCCTCGACGTGGTACATGTGGATGGTGCGGCCATCGACCGCCGCCATCGTGTCCTCGCAGAAGCCGTATTCGTTGATCGAGTCGGTGTGCAGATGCACCGCGAAGTCGTGACGATCCGCCGCGATCAGGGTCTTGTCGATGACATCGGGCGACGCGCCGAAGTCCTCGTGGATCTTGACCGACATGCCGCCGGCCGCGACCGCCTCCTCGACCGCTGCGGGATTGGAGCCGCCGCGGCCGAACAGCGCGTAGTTCAGCGGCGAGAACTCGATCGACTTGAGGAAATGGCCGAAGTTCGGGCCCGAGCCGGAGCCGACGTCGAACACCGGCCCCGAGCCGTTGCCGACCATCGTGGTGGTGCCGCCGGCCAGCGCGTGATCCGACTGCTCCGGCGAGATCAGATGCGCGTGGCTCTCGATCGCGCCCGCGGTGACGATGAACGGGCCGCCGGCGATCGGCGCGGTGGTGTGACCGACCACCATGTCCGGATGCACGTCCGGCATGATGTCGGGATTGCCGGCCTTGCCGATGCCGACGATGCGGCCGTCGCGGATGCCGATGTCGGCCTTCACGATGCCGATCACGGCGTCGACGATGGTCGCGTTCTTGACGACGACGTCGAGGGCCTTGTGAGTGGACGTCCGGTGCGCCGCGACGGCCTCGCCGTCGCGGATGTTCTTGCCGGCACCGACCAGCAGCTCATGGCCGTAACTCGTGTAGTCGTGCTCGATCTCGGCGAGCAGGCTGGTGTCGGCGAGCCGGACGAGATCGCCTTTCGTGGGACCGTAAAGCTCGGCATACGCTTGCCGTGTCAGTGTTGCCATGACCTAGGCTCCGAGATAGCCACGCGATTGCGCGAGCTTCAGCGCGGCGTCGCGCGCGCCGGGCGCATCGAGCGGACCATTGACCAGCCCGGCCTGGCCGCGCACGATCCGGTCGCCGGTGATCGGCACCAGCCGCACCGATTTGAAGATCCCCGGCTCGAAGCGGATGCCCAAGCCCGCGGGCCGGTCGATCTTCATGCCCCAGGCGGCGGCGCGGTCGAAGCGCAGCGCGCGATTGACCTCGAAGAAGTGGGTGTGACTGCGCACCTGGATGTCGCGATCCCCGGTGTTGACGACGTCGATGGTGACCGCCGGCAGCTCCGTGAACATCGCGATGTCGTCGCCGCCGGCGATGATCTCGCCGGGCACGATCTCCTCGGCGGCTGCGCCTTCGGCCGGCTGGATCGGCTCGAACAGCGCCATCACCTTGGTGCCCTCGGCGAACATCAGCTCGACATAGAGCATCGGGATCATCTGCGCGACGCCGGGCTCGACGTCATCGGTGGTCAGCAACCGGCCGGCCATGTCGCGGATCTCGGCATAGGGCAGATTGCGTCGCGCCGCGGTCATCACCTCATCGGTGATGTAGGCGACCGCCTCGGGATGGCTCAGCTTGATGCCCAGCAAGCGATTGCGCCGCGCCATCTGCGCGGCGTTGAAGATCACGAGACGATCCAGCTCGGTCGGCGACAGGTTCATCATGGCGCGGCACCTCAGGTCGTGAACATGCGCACGTGCCGCAACGGCCCGCGCGACACGGCGATATCGATGAAGGGCGTGAAGCTCGACGGCATCGCGTCGTCGTCGGGTGTGCCGTTGAGCAGATCGCCGAGCCGTGCGCGGGCGCGCGCCAGGCTCTGCTGCGAGTCGATGTGGCCGATCAGGCCGAGCCGCACCGCGGCGCTGACGAGGCCAGTGATGAGGGTCCAGCCGGAGACGAGCTCGGCGGCATCGAGGCTCAGGCCGGCATCACGGCCGGCGATCGCCTGCGCCACGGCGAGGTGTCCAAGTCTCGGATCGGCCGAGACGCGCGCGCGGTAGGACACGGACAAGGGGCCTGCAAGCTTGACCCAGACGCCGAGCAACGCCCTGCCCGCACGCCGCGAGCCCTCGCGCATCTCGGCCGACGCCGTCGTGGCCTCGGCGAGGCGATCCACGGCTACCATCGCCGCGGTATCGCCAGCGTGCCAGGCGCGCCGCAGCAGGATGCGATCCATCGTGGCCCAGCGCTTTGCAAGGTGATCGGCAATGACGCCGTCGAGATCGCTGCGGTCGGACAGCAGGCCATCGGCGGCGAGGCCTTCGATGCCCCAAGAGAAGGCAAAGCCGCCGGCGGGAAAGGCGCTGTCGCCGAGTTGCAGCAGGGCCAGCGTCTCGCCGCGGTCAAACATGCGCGCGCTCCACGACTTCGCCGGCGTCGAGCAGCGGCTTGATCCGCGCACGGTAGGTCTCGATCGGGGCGTCGAGCAGTACGACGAGGCTGTCGCCCTCGAAGCGGACGCGCCAGTGCAGATTGCCGGCATGCCAACCGAGCTTGAGCGCGCTGGCCTCGTCACGCGCCTTGAGGCGCAATACCTGCTGCTCGCCAAAACGTGCGATGATGGCGCGATCGGAGTCGAGATGCAGCAGCGCGCCGTCGACCAGGTCCTCGTCGCGATCCAGGCTGACGGCGCAGTCGGTGCCGCGATCTGTTGTCAGGCGGAAGCGCTTGCGGCCGGCATCCTCCGGCGGCACGAACAGCAGCTCGATGCCACCGCGATGCTCCAGCGCGTGGATGCGGCCGGCATAAGCCTTGTCGCTCGCGCGTCCCAGGATGCCGTGCAGACGGAGCATCGGCGATGTTCCTCTTGTTGTTCTGCGCTCGTCGTTTGGGGCCTCGTGGTTCGAGACGCCCGCCCAAAGGACGGGCTTCTCACCATGAGGATCGAGATAGAGGGCGGGACTTGCATGCGGTGTGGCCGCAAGCCCCGTACGATTTTGCATGAGGCTCGCTTTGGCCGAAGACTTTCATCCGGCCAAACCCGAAGCCCTCGTCGAGAGGAGCCCGCCCTTGGCGGGCATCTCGAAGAACGGTTGGTGTGGTCATCTCTCGCCGCGCCCTACCGCATCGTCGCCGACACCTCCTGCGAGGTCACGAGAATGACCTCGCCGTCGAGGATCGGCTTGGCGATGCCGAAGAAGGTCGCCACCGCGGCGGAGCCGTTGTGGCGGTCCATCGCGGCCTTGTCGGCGAAGCGCTCATAGGTGGTGAACAGACCGGGCTCGGTCTCGCTCTGCGAGATGAAGAACCCGATCGTCTCCGGTTCGTTGGCCGCGACATGGGCCGCGACGGCGACGAGGGCGTCGCGCATCGTGGCCTCTTGTCCCGCCTTGGCCCTGATGACCGCGGTGATGGTGATCATCAGAAGGTCTTCCAGTCGCCGTCGGCCTCGAACGCCGCCGCCGCCTGGTAGATCGTGGACTCGGCGTAGTCCTTGCCGATCAGCATCAGGCCGACCGGCAGGCCATCGGAGAGGCCGCACGGCACGGTCATCGCGGGATGACCGGTGACGTCGAACGGGCTCGTCGTCGCGGTCATCTCGAAGGCGCGCTGCACCACCTCGGCGAGCGGCGCATCCTTGGCCGGAATCGGCGTGGCGACGCACGGCAGGGTCGGCATCAGCAAGAGGTCGTAGGAGCCGAACATCGCGTCATAGGCCGCCTTCGCCTGGATCGCGATGTTGCGCGACTTGGCGTAGTAGCGGCCGCGGTAGTGCTCGAGGCCCCACTGCCCGACCAGCATGGTCAGCTTCAACGTCACCGACAAATCGTCAGCGCGCGTGCGCCAGCCGGAATGCGCGTCGAGCAGGCCGACGTCGTAGAGGCCCTTCCAGTTGAAGCCCATGCCGTTGCCGAGCATCATCTGCACCAGGAAGCCTTCCAGCGTGATCGGATTCCACGCCGCCAGCGCATGCATGTGCTCGGGGATCGAGACCTCCGACACCGACGCGCCCATCTTGGCGAAGCGCTTTGCGCCGGCCTTGACCTTGCTGACCACGCCCTCTTCCATGTTCTGCGCGCTGAAGCCTTCCTTGAGCACGCCGATCTTGAGGCCCTTGACGCCCTTGCCGAGCGCCTCGGTGTAGGCCGAGACCTTCGGCGCATATTGCCGCGGATCGAGGCCGTCGGCACCCGCCAGCACTTCGAGCAGCAGCGCGTTGTCGGCGACCGACTTGGTCATCGGCCCGGTGTGGTCGATCGTCGACTCGATCGGCATGACGCCGGTGTAGGGCACGAGACCGTGCGTCGCCTTCATGCCGTAGATGCCGCAATAGGACGCGGGAATGCGGATCGAGCCGCCCTGGTCGCCACCGATCGACATGTCGACCTCGCCGGCCGCCACCAGCGCAGCGCTGCCCGAGGACGAGCCGCCGGCCGAATAGCCCATCTTCCAGGGATTGTGCACCGGCGCGGGATTGGAGGTATGGCTGCCGCCGGACAGGCAGAAGTGCTCGCAGACGGCCTTGCCGACGATGGTGCCGCCGGCATCGAGGATGCGGGAGACAATGGTGGCGTCGGCTGCGGGAATGAAGCCTTCCAGCGTGGTCGAGCCGTTCATCATCGGCACGCCGGCGAGCGCGACGTTGTCCTTCAGCACCACCGTGCGGCCGGCGAGCTTGCCGGACGACGCACCCTTCACCTCGGTCTTGATCGCCCAGGCGTTGTACTTGTTCTCCTTAGGCATCGGCTTGGCGCCCGGCGTGCGCGGATATTTCACCGGCGGCAGCGGGTTCGGCAGCTCATCGATGATGTCGTACTGGTCGAACATGCCGCCCATCAGCGACAGATATTCGGCGGCCTCCTCGACCGTCATGTTCATGTGCAGGCTGGCGGCGAGATCGGCGACTTCCTCGGCATTCGGGCGTTTGATGGACATGAGTCATCCTTTCTTGTGAGGACAAGCTGGGCAGAGACAGCAAATTGTCAGTTCAATGGGCCGGCGCGCGCGCGCCGGTACGGGCTCTAGCTCGGGATCATCTGACCTTCCCGGGCCAGGAGAGTCTCACGGTCGAGTTCCTCGGTGATACGCCCCTTCTGGATGTGCAGGATGCGATCCGATAACGACGTGATGAATTCGAGGTTCTGCTCGACCACGATCAAAGACATCTTCCAGCGCGACTTCAACGCCAGCAGCGTCTCGATGATCTCCTCGATGATCGACGGCTGGATGCCTTCGGTCGGCTCATCCAGCAGGATCAGCTTGGGCTTTGTGCACAGGCAGCGCGCCAGTGCCAGCAATTGCTGCTCGCCGCCCGACAGCGCGCCGCCGCGGCGGTCGAGCAGCCGCACCAGGCGCGGAAAATCCTGCAGCACGGCATCGATGACGCTGCGGTCCTCCCTCGGCGCCGCGGCGAGCCCCATGCGCAGATTTTCCATGACCGACAGGTCCGGGAAGATCTCGCGGCCCTGCGGCACCAGGCCGATGCCGAGCCGGGAGCGCTCGTGCGGCTTGAGATGCGTGATGGTCTTGCCGGCAAACACGACCGAACCGTCGGTGGTCGGCAGGTGTCCCATCAAGGTGCGCAGCGCCGTGGTCTTGCCCATGCCGTTATGGCCGAGGATGCCGAGATATTCGCCGTCGGCGACCGTCAGGTCGACGCCGAACAGGATCGGAATCCGCCCATAGCCGGACTTGAGCCCCTTAACCTCGAGAAGCGTGCTCATGCGGCCACCTTCTTGCCGAGATAGACGTCGCGCACGCGCTGGTCGGCGAGCACCTTGTCGACGGTATCCTCGACCAGCACGCGGCCCTGGTGAAACACGGTCACACGCTTGGCGATCTGCTTGATGAACTCCATGTCGTGCTCGACCACGACGATGGCGCGGGTCTGGTTGATCTCGCGGATGATCGCAGCGGTATGGAACGTCTCCTCGTCGGTCATCCCGGCGGCGGGCTCGTCGAGCAGGATCAATTCCGGCTCGGCGGCGAGCACCATGCCGATCTCGACCCACTGCCGCTGTCCGTGGGACAGCGTCGCGACGATGCTGTCGGCGTAGTCGGTCAGCCGGATCATCTCCAGCACGGCATTGACCGCCGGCCCCTGCTGCCGCGGCGTTGCCTTGCGCCGTACCGCCATCCAGATGTTCTCACGCACCGAGAGGCCGTTGAACACGTTCGGGACCTGGGTCTTGATGCCGATGCCCATGCGCGCGATCTCGTGCGACAGCTTTCCCGCGATCGGCATGCCGCGGAACGCGATGCTGCCCGACGTCGGCACCAGTTGTCCGGTCAGCGTCTTGAAGAACGTGCTCTTGCCGGCGCCGTTTGGGCCGATCAGGCAGCGCAGCTCCATCTCCTGCAGGGTGAACGTGATGTCGTCATTGGCGACCACGCCGCCGAAGCGCATCGTCAGGTGCTCGGCCTTGAGCAGAGGGACGAGGTCGGCCATGTCACTCGGCTCCTGCAGGATGCGGCGCCGCCGCTGACGGGACCGGCGGACCATTGGTCTTCGGCTTCTTGTCCGGGATCAGCCGCATCACCAGATCACGCGCGGTCGGGAAGATGCCCTTCGGCAGGAGCAGCACGAACACCACGAGTACGCCGCCGAGAACGAGGTTGGAGTTCAGGAGCTGCTGCGAGCCGATATAGGCGACGATGTACTCGATCACGACGCAGCCGATGATCGGCCCGAGCAAGGTGCCGAGCCCGCCGACCGTGATCCAGATGATGATCTCGGCGGACAGCGACAGGCTGAAGATGGTCGGGCTGACGAAGGCGCCCCAGTTGACGTAGAGCGCGCCGGCAAGACCGGCGATGGCGCCGCCGAGGATGAAGGTCAGGCACTTCACCAGCCGCGGATCGTACCCGAGCAGCGACGCCCGCACCTCGTTCTCGCGCACCGCGACGATGATGCGCCCGGCCGGCAGCGCCAGCAGCAGCCGCAGCAGCAGGAACACGCCGAGCAGCACGTAGGCGGTGGTCCACCACGACTGCTCGGGCGACAGCACGGTCGACGGATCGAACGGCATGTTGAAGGTCGGCACCGCCGGCATGCCGTTGAAGCCGCCGAGGAGCGCCTTGCCGATCTTGTAGGCGTCGCCCGAGGTCGAATTGACCGAGTTGAACAGGATCAAGGTGACGGTGAGCGTGATGACGCCGAGATAGACGTCCGAGATGCGGCCGAAGAAGATGAAGTAGCCGAGGATCGCCGCGAACAGCGCAGGCACGGCGATCGCCAGCAGGATCGCCGGCGTCGAGTCCTGGAAGTTGACGGCAGCGATCGCGTAGGCATAGCCGCCGAGGCCGAAGAAGGCGGTTTGGCCGAACGACAGGATGCCGCCATAGCCCCAGATGAAGGCGAGGCTCAGCGCCAGAACCGACATCGCGGCGAACAACGTCAGTTGCATCAGGCCGAACAACTCGATCACGCTCGGCATGATCGCGATCACGCCAATGGCGACGACGGTCCCCGCGGCCTGGAGAGCGAGGCGAAGGCGCTTGTCCATCACAGGTTCCCCTTGAAGAAGCGCCCGGAGATGCCCTGCGGCAGCAGACGGATGAGCACGATCGCGGTGGTGAAGACGATCACCTCGCCATAGACGGGCGTGGTGAAATAGGCGCCGATCTGGTTGACCGAGCCGAACAGGCTCGCCGCCGAGAGCGTGCCCGACAGGATCGCCGCGCCGCCGCCAACCACCGTCATGAAGGCCTTGGCGACATAGGCGCCGCCCATCACCGGCGTGATGCCGGACACCGGCGCCAGCAGGCCGCCGGCGAGACCCGTCACGGCGGCCCCGAGCGCGAACGTGCTCATGTAGACGCGGGCCGGGTTGACGCCGAGCGTCGCCGCCATCGCCGGGTTCTGCATCGTGGCGCGGGCGACCAGGCCGAACCGGGTGTAGCGCATCACGCCGTAGATGATGGCCATCATGACGGCCGCCATCAGTGCAAGGAACAGCGTGTAGTAGCTCGACTGGTACGAGCCGATCGAGAAGCCGCCGAGCGGCGTCGGCACGCCCTGCTGGGTGTTGCCGTAGATCGTGGTGATGATGCCGATGATCAGGAGGCTGAGGCCCCAGGTCGCGAGCATGGAATCGACCAGGCGGCCGTAGAGAAACCGGATCAGGCAGCGCTCGATCACGAGGCCGACGATGCCGACGAACAGGGGCGCGATGATCAGCATCGCGATCCAGATGTTCACCCCGGCATTGGCCGAGATCACGGTGGCGTAGGCGCCGAGCATGATGAACTCGCCATGGGCGAGATTGATGATCTTCATCATGCCGAAGATGATCGCCAGTCCCAGGCAGAGCAGGAACAGCGATGAGATTCCATTGAGGACATCCAGCGCGAGGATGACGTAGATCGCCATGCGTCAGGTCTTTCAGGGCAGTCCAATGAAACCGGGTCCCGCCGAATGGCGGGACCCGGCACGCGTCAGAGATTGATGATGTACTGCTTGACGTCGTTCGGGTTCTTGACGAGGTCACAGACGCTCGCGGTGTCCGCGGGCTTGGCGTCGGTGTAGGTCTCGAGCACCGACCATTTGCGGTCCTTCACCTCGGCCAGGAACGCGTTGCGGACGGTGTGATGGGTCTGCTTGTCCAGCGAGACCTTGCCGCTCGGGCCGTCGAAAACGAGGCCGCTTTCGAGCGCCTCGATCACCTTCATGCGGTCGATGCTGCCGGCCTTCTTGACGCCTTCAGCCCAGAGCATGACGCCCTCATAGGTGCACGAGGCGAGCTCGCTGATGTAAGGCGAATCCGGATGCGCCTTCTTGATCTTCTCGACGAAGCTCTTGGAGGCCGGCGTGGTCAGCTCCTCGAAATAGCCGTAGGCCCCGATGACCCCATCGCTCTCCGCCGCATCCAATGTCGAGGGCTCGTTGACGAGACCAAAGGTGGTCGAGGCGATCGGGATCTTCCCCTTCATGCCGGCCGCGGTCCACTGCCGGTAGAACGCGGTGTGGTTGCCGCCGACCAGCGCCGACAGGATGAGGTCGGGCTTGGCCGCCTGGATCTTCGAGATGGTCGAGCCGAAATTGGTGACGTCGAGCGGGAAGAAGTCGGTCGCCAGGATCTCGCCGCCATTGTCCTTGCAGTATTTGGTCATCCACTTCGCGGTGATCTGACCGTAATTGTAGTCGGCCGCGATGATGTAGGCCTTCTTGCCGGACTTCTTCATCGCGCTCGGCACAAGCTTCTCCACCGTCTGCGCCGGCGTGGTGCCGGTGCAGAAGGTGTTGCGGTCGCAGACGCCGCCTTCGTACAGCGTGTTGTAGAAGTACAGCACCTTGAAACGGTCGAAGGTCGGGCGGATCGCCTCGCGCGAGGCCGAAGTAATGCCGCCATGGACGACATCGACCTTGTCCTTCACCGCCAGCTGCTGGGCGTATTGCGAATAAAGCTGGATGTTGGACTGGGTGTCGTAGTGGATCACCTTCAAGGGACGCCCGAGCAGGCCGCCCGCGGCGTTGATCTCCTCAACGGCAAGCTGCAGCGCGTAGACCATCGGCGTGCCGGAGGTGCCGATGGGACCGGACTGGTCGTGCAGGCTGCCGACCGTGATCGGGTTCTCGGCCGCGAGCGCACCCGAGCGCAGCACGGCGGGTGCCGCGATCAATGTCGAGGTCGCGATGGCCGAGCGTTGCAGGAAACGACGTCGGGAGAGAGTCATAAAGGTCCCCATGGGTTGATGATGCTGGTTCATGATCCGCGAGAAGTTTAAAATTACAATATTTGAAAAGGCAAGTGTTTTTTGGAGCGCGCCCTGCGCCTCAGCGCGAGGCGACGACCGCGAAGTCGTAGCCATCCAGCTCGGCGAGATGGATCGGATGGCGCCCGCCAACCACCGGCTGCGCCTCGTTGCCGCGCGCCGTGCGCCGCTGCAGCGTGCGCCCGAAGACGCGCCTGAGATCGCGGGCGTCGAAGCTCTCGGCGCGCTCGATCAGCGCGGCGAGCGCGTGAATGCCTTCGTAGCAGGACTCGCCATAGCCGTTGGGCGGCGGCGGATTGTCACCGAAGGCCGTGTAGTAGCGCTCGAGAAACGCGCCGTTGTTGCGCGACCGCAGCGAGGCGAAATAGCTGGAGGCGACATAGACATTCTCGGTCTCGCCGCTGTCGAGCCCGTAGACGATGGTCTCGTCGAAGGCGGACGAGAATCGCAGCACGTGACGGCTGAGACCGGCGGCGCAGAAGGCGCGGCTGAAGGCGATGCAGTCGAAGCCGAGAAAGACCGGCAGCACCACGTCGCTGCGCGTGGTCTTGATGCGGTCGAGCATCTCGTCGAAATCGTGGACGCCGACCGGCACGTAGCATTCGCCGGTCACGGTCCCGCCGAAGCGCGCGATCAAGCGCCTGGCGATGCCGAGCGACGAGCGCGGCCAGATGTAGTCGTTGCCGCACAGGAAGAAGCGCCGGGCGCGCTTGATCTCGGAGAGCCACTGCACCGCCGGCCCCAGTAATTCGCCGGCGGTCTCGCCCGTGGTCATCACATCGCTGTTCGCCGGCAGGCCCTCGAACTGGGGCGTGTAGACGAACGGCACGCGGCCGCGCGCGGCTTGCGCGACGGGATCGCGCGCGTAGCTCGGCAGCATGCCGATCAGGCCATCGACGGCGAGCTCGTCGACCGCCTCCACCGCAGCCCGGCCCGCGCTGGCGCCGGTCGCGCCGGCGTCGATGACGATCAGCTCGACCTGTCGGCGGCGGATGCCCGCGGCCTGGTTCAGCTCGGTCACGGCCAGCCGCCCACAGGCTTCCGCGGAGGGTGCCCACAACCCTGCCGAGCCGCGCCGAGGAATGATCAGGCCGATCCGAACGCTGCGCAAACGTGCCGCCTCTGCTGTTGCAGGGGACTTGCACTCACGAATCGTGCCAAGCGCGTTTTGGCGTCATCGCGGTCGTTCGTGTACCAAAGATCGCCGATTTTGGTTATGGAACCTGACGCTGATCAAAACATCGGCGCGCCGACGCCTATTCGTTAGGCATCCGCGGCCATGGCCTCGATGTCTCACCATGGCCCGCGACTCACGGCGCAGTGGCGAGGGTCTTGCTCATCGGATAGGAGGCCGCGGTGCCGAACTTGCCGGCGGGCACGCCGACATCCGCGTAGCCGCGGGCGAGATAGAATCGGTGCGCGGTCTCGGTGCTCAGCAGGGCCACGTCACGCGCGCCCAGTGCGGCCGCCCGCCGCTCCAGCTCCGCCAGCAGAGCCGAGCTGATGCCGCGAAAGCGTCCGCGCGGCGACACGTAGTTGAGCGTGATCTCGCCGGGGTGGGCGAGCCCGCCGACGGCGAGAATCACATCATCCTCGACCGCGACGAGCAACGATCGCCCTCGCCCGCCCGCCCAGGCCGCGACGTTCTGCGGTGTCTTGTTGGCGAGCCAGCGCGCCAGGATATCAGGGTTGCCGCGGTGATCCGCCAGGCACAATTCGGATATGGAGGCGCGCAGCACGGCGCAGGCCGCCTCGGCATCGTCAGCCGTCGCATCGCGGATGATCATCGCAGTCCCTCTGTCGAACGGAGGGAACGCGATGCATTCCGCTCCTGCTACTCGCGCTTGCCCTGCACCCAGCTCTCGAGCATCTGCAGCGCCGAGGCGCGGTCATCGTCCGAGGCCTTGGCGAAGGCGCGGTTGTAGCTCTCCTTGATCCAGGCTTCGTCCGGACCGGCGCTGTCGCGCGCCAGCGTGAGCCACATCAGTCCGCGCGCCGGCTGGCGCGGCAACCGGTCGCCGTTGAACAGCATCTGACCAAGCAGCGCCTGGGCCTGGTGCTGGCCCTTCTGCGCGGCGAGGCCGAGCCAGCGCGCGCCATAGCGGAAGTCGTCGCGCGAGGCGTCTGCGGTCTTCAGGTACATCCGCGCCAGATCGTACTGGGCGTCGGCATTGCCGAAATAGGACGCCGCATAGGAGAACATCTCCCGCGCGCGATCCGGATCGGCCTTGACCTTCGTGTTCGGAATGCCGCTCAGGTAATAGCGGCCGAGCGCGACAAAGGCATTGGCGACGATCTGCGCCTGAGGCGCCGACGGACTGTCCTCCGCATGCGCATTGGCGATGCGGCTGAAATAGTCGAAGGCGCGCATGTCGTCGCGCGCAACGCCATCGCCCGCCGCATACATGCGGCCGAGCTTGAACTGCGCAATCGGGTGACCTTCCTCCGCCGCGTATTGCAGCGCCGTCAGGGACTGCGTGGGCGAGGTCGAGGACGTCGTCGCGGGCAGCGCCTTGCGCAGCGCGCCGGCGCCAGCCTGCTGTCCAGCCACGGGGATCGCCGGCTCCTGGTTGACCGGAGCGCCATCGAACGCGAACGATGGCGTCGGCAACGCGAGCGGGGCAACCCCCAGCATCAATGCGAAAAGGATCCGATCAGATGTCCGCATAGCAATACTTCTCTTGCGCACCACCTGGATGGGTCACGGCGCCCGCCACGGCCGGCCCCACCTGCTGGGCATATTTCCAAAGTGCACCTGACGTGTGATGCGTCTCACGCGGCGTCCACTTGGTCTTGCGTGTCGCCAGCTCGGCATCGCTCAACTTCACGTTAAGGATGCCCGCCTCGGCGTCGATCTCGATGATGTCGCCATCCGCGACCAGCGCGATAGGTCCGCCGACCGCCGCCTCCGGTCCGATATGACCGATGCAGAAGCCCCGGGTCGCGCCCGAGAACCGGCCGTCGGTGATCAGCGCGATCTTGCCGCCCATGCCCTGCCCGGTCAGCGCCGCCGTGGTCTGCAGCATTTCCCGCATGCCCGGACCGCCGCGCGGCCCCTCGTAGCGAATGACGATCACGTCGCCTTCGCGATAGGTGCGCTTCTGGACGGCGTCAAAGGCGTCCTCTTCCCGATCAAAGCAGCGGGCCGGCCCAGAGAATTTCAAGTTCGACATGCCCGCGACTTTCACGATCGCGCCCTCTGGCGCGAGATTGCCTTTCAGACCGACCACACCTCCGGTTGCAGTGATCGGCTGGTCGGCCGGCCTCACCACGTCCTGGTGCGGATTCCACTTCACGCCATTGAGGTTTTCGGCGATCGTCCGGCCGGTGACTGTGAGGCAGTCGCCGTTCAAATAGCCATGGTCGAGCAACGTCTTCATCAAGAGCGGAATGCCACCAGCCTCGAACATGTCTTTGGCGACATAGCGGCCACCCGGCTTCAAATCCGCGATATAAGGTGTCTTTTTGAAGATTTCGGCGACGTCGAATAAGTCGAACTTGATGCCGGCCTCGTGTGCAATCGCAGGTAGATGCAGCGCAGCATTGGTCGACCCGCCGGACGCCGCCACAACCGCAGCGGCATTTTCCAGGGATTTTCGCGTGACGATGTCGCGCGGCCGGATGTTGGCGGCGATCAGTTCCATGACCTTCTCGCCGGCGGTCATGCAGAAGGAATCACGGATCTCGTAAGGCGCGGGGGCGCCGGCCGAATATGGCAGCGCCAGCCCGATCGCCTCGGACACCGTCGCCATCGTGTTGGCCGTGAACTGGGCGCCGCAGGCGCCGGCCGACGGACAGGCGACGCGTTCGAGCTCGTCGAGGTCGTCGTCCGACATCGCACCCACCGAATGCTTGCCGACAGCCTCGAACATGTCCTGCACCGTGACCTGCTGGCCGCGGAAATTGCCGGGCAGGATCGAGCCGCCATAGATGAAGATCGAGGGCACGTTGAGCCGGACCATCGCCATCATCATGCCCGGCAGCGATTTGTCGCAGCCGGCGAGGCCGACGAGCGCATCGTAGGAATGGCCGCGAATCGTGAGCTCCACCGAATCGGCGATCGCCTCGCGCGACGGCAGCGACGAGCGCATGCCGTCATGGCCCATTGCGATGCCGTCGGTCACGGTGATGGTGCAGAACTCGCGCGGCGTGCCGCCGGCGTGGGCGACGCCCTTTTTCACCGCCTGGGCCTGCCGCATCAGCGCGATGTTGCAGGGCGCAGCCTCGTTCCAGCACGAGGCGACGCCGACGAAGGGCTGATGGATCTGCGCCGTGGTGAGGCCCATGGCGTAGAGGTAGGACCGATGCGGCGCACGCTCGGGCCCTTCCGTCACATGACGGCTGGGCAGCCTGCGCTTGATGTCGGTCTTCGCGTCCATCGCTGTTTTGGCCTCCCGGTGCTGCGGAGAACGCTCAAAATCCGGCAAGTGGATTTTCGGCAGCCTCACACGCACTGGTTATGTTCTGATCAAAGTATTTCACGACCAGGTGTGGCTAAAAAGCGGCGCGTTTGCGGAGCGCCGGAGATTGTTACCAAAACTTCGCAAACTGTGGCGACGTCGCAACATTCGTGGCCGATGCGCAACCATCCTTGGTTGGCAGGAACTGAGGGCGCCTACTCGGGCACCACCCCTGCGGCGCGGATCATCGGCCACCATTTGCGGATCTCGGCCCGCTGCAAAGTTCCAAGCGCGGCGGGGCCGCGCTGATCGGCCGCCGGCATCTGCAACCCCAGGTTTTTCAACTGGTTTTTCACATCCGGATCGTCCAGCGCGGCCACCGCCGCCGCACTGAGGGTGTCGACGATCTCCTTGCTGACGCCCTTCGGCAGCCAGAGGCCCGACCACAAGGTCATGTGGAAGCCCGGCAGGCCGGCCTCGTCGGTGGTCGGAATTTCCGGCGCGGAATCGAGGCGCTTGGCGTCGGTGACGGCGTAGGCGCGGATCGTCCCGGCACGAACCTGGTTGATGGCGTTGGAGGTCTGGTCGACGATCAGGTCGATCTGGCCAGCGACCAGATCATTCATCGCCGGCCCCGTGCCGCGATACGGCACATATTGCAGCTTGAGGCCGGTGACCTGCTCGAAATAGAGCCCTGCGATGTGGCTGCCGGAGCCATTGCCGGCGGTGCCCGCCGATACGGGGTTCGGCTGCGATTTCACCCAGGCGAGAAACTCCGGCAGCGACTTGGCCGGGATGTTGTTCCTGCTGACGATGATCATCGGATTGCTCGGCAGCAGCACCACCGGCTCGAGATCGCCCTCGAGGTCATAGCCGAGCCGGTAGACGGCACCGTTCGCGACATGGGTGCCGAGATGGCCGAAGCTCACGGTGTAGCCGTCGGGCTTCGAGCGCACCGCGCGTCCCACGCCGATCGAACCGCCCGCCCCGGTCACGTTCTCGATCAGAATGGGCTGCCCGAGCGTCTGTCTCATGTGCTCGGCGAGGATGCGCATCATCGCATCCGACGGGCCGCCGGCGGCGAACGGCACGATCACGGTGATCGCGCGCGAGGGATAATTGTCGGCCCGCGCCGGCAACGTCAGCACGAGACATACAAACAGCACGGCGCAAAGAGCTCGTCGCATCACGTCCTCCCTTGTGTCGCACGCGCCGGTCACAGACGCGAATGCGTCTGCGCCGGAGCATGTGCCCGAGGCCGCGGTGCTGGTTGTTAGTTAGAACTGCCCGAAGTCGATCGGCTGGTGACGATCGAGCGTGCGGGTAACCGGCGGCAGCGGATATTTAAGTCCTGTCGCGCAATTGAACAGCATGACGCGATCGTTTTTCGTCACGCGTCCGTCGGCCAGGCTCTGCTTGTAGGCGGCATAGGTCGCCGCGCCCTCCGGGCACAACAGCAGCCCCTCCTCGCGCGCGACCTCGGTGAGCGCAGATGAAATCTTCTCGTCATCGACCGCGGTGGCGAAACCTTTGCTCTCGCGCACGGCGCGCAGGATGAGGAAATCACCGACGGCCTGGGGCACGCGGATGCCGGACGCGATGGTGTGGGCGTCCTCCCAGCGCGTGGCATGCTCGACGCCCTGCTCGAAGGCGCGCACCATCGGGGCGCAGCCGGAGGCCTGCACTGCCACCATGCGCGGGCGCTTGGCGCCGATGAACCCGATTTTCTCCAGCTCGTCGAACGCCTTCCACATGCCGATCAGGCCGGTGCCGCCGCCGGTCGGATAGAAGATCACGTCGGGCACGTCCCAGCCGAGCTGCTCGGCGAGCTCCAGGCCCATCGTCTTCTTGCCCTCGATCCGATACGGCTCCTTCAAGGTCGAGGTGTCGAACCAGCCGACTTTGGCCTTGCCCTCGCCGACGATCTTGCCGCAATCATCGATCAGGCCGTTGACGCGATACACGGTCGCGCCTTGCAGCTCGATCTCGCTGACGTTCACTTCTGGCGTATCGGCCGGGCAGAAGATGGTGGTCTTGATGCCGCAGGAGGTCGCATAGGCCGCGAGCGCCGCGCCGGCATTGCCGTTGGTCGGCATCGCCATGTGCCTGATGCCGAGCGCCTTGCCCATCGACACCGCCATCACCAGGCCGCGCGCCTTGAACGAGCCGGTCGGCAGCCGGCCCTCGTCCTTGACGATGATCTCGCCGCCGCCGAGCTTCTTCGACAGCTTGGGCAGATTGATCAGCGGCGTCATCACCTCGCCGAGGCTCACGATGTCGGCGCATTTGCGCACCGGCAGCAGCTCGCGATAGCGCCACATGTCGGCCGGACGCTGCGCCAGCGCGTCCTTGGTCAGCGCCTGTTTCACCCCTGCGAGATCGTAGCGCACCAGCAGCGGCTTGCCGGCCTTGGAGAGGTTGTGGACCTGGTCCGCCGGATAATGATCGCCTTCCATCGCGCATTCGAGATGGGTGACGAAGGTCGGGCGCTCGGTGGTGAGATTGTCGCTGGATTTCACGGCGGAGCCTTCTTGTTGTGCCCGTCTGGTCATCTCCGTCATTGCCGGGCTTGCCCCGGCAATCCATCCCCTTCGCAAGGATTTTCGAAGGGGATGGATGCGCGGGTCAAGCCCGCGCATGACGGCCGGTGAGCGGATTACATATTCAGCACGCGGCCGTAGGCGTCGAGCACGGCTTCCTTCATCATCTCCGACAGGGTCGGATGCGGGAACACCGTGTGCATCAGCTCTTCCTCGGTGGTCTCGAGGTTCATCGCGACCACATAGCCCTGGATCAGCTCGGTGACCTCGGCGCCGACCATGTGGGCACCGATCAGCTGTCCGGTCTTCTTGTCGAAGATCACCTTGACCAGACCCTGGTCCTCGCCGAGCGCGATCGCCTTGCCGTTGCCGACGAAGGGGAAGCGGCCGACTCTGACGTCGCGGCCCTGCTCCTTGGCCTTGGCCTCGGTAAGACCGACGGAGGCGACCTGCGGATGGCAATAGGTGCAGCCCGGAATCAGGTTCTTGTCCATCGGGTGCGGATGCAGCCCCTTGATCGCCTCGATACAGACCACGCCTTCATGCTCGGCCTTGTGCGCGAGCATCGGGGGCCCCGCGACGTCGCCGATCGCGTAGAGGCCGGGCACGTTGGTCTTGCCGTAGCCGTCGATGACGATGCAGCCGCGGTCGGTCTTCACGCCGAGCTTCTCCAGCCCGAGATTCTCGATGTTGCCGACCACGCCGACCGCCGAGATGACACGGTCGAACTCGACCGTCTCGGTCTTGCCCTTGCCGTCGTCGATCGTCGCCACCACGCTGTCGCTCTTCTTGTCGAGCTTGGTGACCTTGGCGCCGGTCATGATCTTGAGACCCTGCTTCTCCAGCTGCTTGCGCGCGATGCCGGCGATCTCGGCGTCCTCGACGGGGAGGATCTGCGGCAGCACCTCGACCACGGTGACCTCGGAGCCCATGGTGCGGAAGAACGACGCGAACTCGATGCCGATCGCGCCGGAGCCGACCACCAGCAGCGACTTCGGCATCCTGTCGGGCACCATCGCCTCGAAATAGGTCCAGACCAGCTTCTTGTCCGGCTCGAGGCCCGGCAGCACGCGCGGCCGCGCGCCGGTCGCGACGATGATGTGCTTGGCCTGATAGGTCCCCTCGCCGAGCGCACCCTTCGGCGCCTCGACATCGGACTTGGTCACGGTGACCTTGCCGGGCGCATCGATCGCGGCACGGCCCCAGATCACCTGGACCTTGTTCTTCTTCATCAGGAAGCCGACGCCGTCGTTCAGCCGCTTCGACACGCCGCGCGAGCGCTGCACCACCGCCTTCGGATCGTAGGAGATCTTTTCCGCCGACAGGCCGTATTCCTTGGCGTGCTGCATGTAGTGATAGATCTCAGCCGAGCGCAGCAGCGCCTTGGTCGGGATGCAGCCCCAGTTCAGGCAGATGCCGCCGAGGTAGGATTTCTCGATGATCGCGGTCTTGAAGCCGAGCTGCGCGGCACGGATCGCGGTGACGTAGCCGCCCGGGCCGGAGCCGATGATGATGACGTCGAAGGATGTGTCGGCCATTACGGCTCCCATTCAACTGAAGCAGTTGGAAATCAGATGGTCGTGGTGCTGCCGACGGAACGTCGCCAGATCAAGGCTCGAACTATTGCCTCCAGCAGCACCAGCACGGCGCAGATCGCAAATCCGGCAAGCACGATCGGCGCCCAGATGCCGCGCGACAGCGCCTCGCCGGAGTAGAAAGCAGAATGGATGACGTCGATCCCGAGCGGGTTGGCAAACAACGCGGCGCTCACCAGTGCCGTGATCCAGGGCCACCGCGTTCTGATGCGCATGCGCTGGCCCCGTCTGCCATCCCGCTCCGGAACGCAACGTCACACCATCATCATCACGGGATTCTCGATCAGCTGCTTGAACGCGCCGATCAGCTCGGCGCCGAGCGCGCCGTCGATGGCGCGGTGATCGCACGACAGGGTCACGCTCATCATGCTGGCGATCTCGATCTTGCCGTTGCGCACCACGGGGCGTTCTTCCGAGGTGCCAACCGCGAGGATCGTCGCATGCGGCGGATTGATCACGGCGGTGAAGTGATTGATGCCGTACATGCCAAGGTTGGACACGGCCGTGGTGCCGCCCTGATATTCCTCCGGCTTCAGCTTGCGCGAGCGGGCGCGTGCGGCGAAGTCCTTCATCTCGCCCGAGATCGCCGACAGCGTCTTGGTCTCGGCCTTGCGGATGATCGGCGTGATCAGCCCGCCCGGCATCGCCACGGCGACGCCGACGTCCGAATGCTTGTGCTTGACCATGCCGCCTTCGGTCCAGCTCACATTGCAGTTCGGAATCTTCTGCAGCGCGACCGCCATCGCCTTGATGACGAAGTCGTTCACCGAGAGCTTGTAGAGCGGCTTCTTCTCCTTGTCCTTTGGAGCTGCCGCATTGATCTCCTCGCGGGCGGCGAGCAACTTGCCGATGTCGCAGTCGATCGTGAGATAGAAGTGCGGGACGTTCTGCACCGACGCGGTCAGGCGCTGCGCGATGGTGCGGCGCATGCCGTCATGCGGGATGACCTCGTAGGAGCCCGGCTCGAACAGCGCCAGGATCTGCTTGTCCGACATCGACGGCGCCAGCGCCGGCGCGCCTGCCGCGGCAGGTGCCGCCGACGGCGCAGCCTTCAGGCCCTTGCCGGACTTTGCGTCCTCAACGTCGCGCGCGACGACGCGGCCGTGCGGGCCGGTGCCGGTGATGCGGCCGAGATCAATGCCGGCATCCTTGGCGAGACGACGTGCCAATGGCGACGAGAAGATGCGCGCGTGACCGTTGACCTGGGGCGCAGCCGCGGGAGCGGCCGGCGCAGGAGCCGCGGCCGGCTTCGGCGCGGGCGCGGCGGAAGGTGCAGGTGTGGCGGCGGGCGCCGCCGCGGACACCGTCGGCTTCGCCTCGGGCTTGGGAGCCGCCGCCGCCGGCGCGCTGCCGGCCGCCTTGACGTCCTCGCCCTCGCCGGCGAGCACCGCGATCACGTCGTTGACCGGCACGTCCTGCGTGCCTTCCGGCACCAGGATCTTGGCGAGCGTGCCCTCATCGACCGCCTCGACTTCCATCGTGGCCTTGTCGGTCTCGATCTCGGCGATGACCTCGCCGGACTTGACCTGGTCGCCTTCCTTCTTGAGCCAACGAGCGAGGTTGCCCTTCTCCATCGTCGGCGACAGCGCGGGCATCAGAATGTTGATCGGCATGATCAGTGACCTTGTTTCGACCTGGGGCTGGTGGTGCCCGTGTCAGTCGGCCGAGCCAGCTCGGCTTCGAACATCTCGACGATGCGCTGCAGCGCCTCGTCTTCGGAATAGTCGCTCTCGCGCGCATAGGCGCGCGCAGCATGTCTGGCGACGTCGACCAGGAGCAGCCCCCACACGTCGGGCTCCTCGAAGGCGCGCTGGAATGCGATCGAGAGCCCGCCATCGAGCACGAAGGCGCGCAACACTTCGGTGGCGTCCTCGCGGCCGATGACGTCGGGCGGCAGCGGCTGCTCCTTGGGTCCGGCCATGGTGGGATGTCCCTTAGCGGTAGCAGACGGACTTGGCGGCCTGCACGACCTCCGCCGCCGACGGCAGCGCGAGCTTCTCGAGGTTCGCCGCGTAAGGCATCGGCACGTCCTTGCCGGATACGCGCGTCACCGGCGCATCGAGATAGTCGAAGGCGTGCTCCATGATGCGCGCGGCGATCTCGGCGCCGACGCCGCTCTGCGCCCAGCCTTCTTCCACCGTCACCGCACGGCCGGTCTTCTTGACCGAGGCGACGATGGTCTCGGTGTCCATCGGACGCAGCGTGCGCAGGTCGATCACCTCGGCCTCGATGCCCTCCTTGGCGAGCTCATCGGCGGCCTTCAGCGCGTAGGTCATGCCGTTCGACCACGAGATGATGGTGACGTCCTTGCCGCTACGGGCGATGCGCGCCTTGCCGATCGGGATCACGTAGTCGTCGAGCTTGGGCACCTCGCCGGAGTGACCGTAGAGCACCTCGTTCTCGAGAAAGATCACCGGATTGGGATCGCGGATCGCGGCCTTCAACAGGCCCTTGGCGTCCGCGGCGGAATACGGCGCGATCACCTTGAGGCCCGGGATGTGCGAGTACCAGGACGAGTAGTCCTGGCTGTGCTGCGCGGCAACGCGGGCGGCAGCGCCGTTCGGACCGCGGAATACGATCGAGCAACCCATCTGGCCGCCGGACATGTACAAGGTCTTGGCCGCGGAGTTGATGATCTGGTCCATCGCCTGCATGGCGAAGTTGAAGGTCATGAACTCGACGATCGGCTTCAGGCCGGCCATCGCGGCACCGACGCCGATGCCGGCGAAACCGTGCTCGGTGATCGGCGTGTCCATCACGCGGCGGGCGCCGAACTCCTGCAGCAGGCCCTGGGTGACCTTGTAGGCGCCCTGATATTCGGCGACCTCCTCGCCCATGATGAAGACGTCGCCGTCGCGGCGCATCTCCTCGGCCATCGCGTCGCGCAGCGCCTCGCGGATGGTTTGCGTCACCATCTCGGTGCCCGCGGGCACCTCGGGATCGGGCTCGGCCACGCTCTGCGGCGCAGCCACGCCGGTCGGCGCAGGCGATGCCGACACCGAAGCAGCCGGCTCGGCCGGCGGCGCCGACTGCGCGGCCTTCATCTCGGCTGCAGGCGCTGCCGCCTTGCCGAGATCGGCGGCGGTCTCGCCGTCGGCGAGGATGGTCGCAATCGGCGTATTGACCGCGACGTCGGCAGTGCCTTCGGGGATCAGGATCTTGCCGAGCGTGCCCTCGTCGGTCGCCTCGACCTCCATCGTGGCCTTGTCGGTCTCGATCTCGGCGATCACGTCACCCGACTTGATCGCCTCGCCTTCCTTCTTCAGCCATTTGGCGAGATTGCCCTTTTCCATCGTGGGCGACAGCGCAGGCATCAAAACTTGAATAGGCATATCAGCTCCAGAGAAACAGCTTGCGCGCGCTCAGCGATAAACGTCGGTGTAGAGCTCGGCGACATCGGGCTCGGGATCGGCTTGCGCGAAATCGGCGGCCTCGTTGACGATCTTGCGCACGTCGGCATCGATCGTCTTGAGATCCTGCTCGCTGACCTTGGCCGCCAGCAGGCGGTTGCGCACCTGCTCGATCGGATCCTGGTCGTGACGGACCTTCTCCACCTCCTCGCGGGTACGGTACTTGGCCGGGTCCGACATCGAGTGGCCGCGATAGCGGTAGGTCTGCATTTCCAGGATGTACGGACCCCTGCCCTCGCGGCACCACGCGACCGCCTTCTCGCCGGCGGCCTTCACCGCGCGGACGTCCATGCCGTCGACCTGCTCGCCCGGGATGTTGAAGGAGATGCCGCGCTTGGAGAAGTCGGTCTGCGCCGAGGCGCGCGACACCGCCGTACCCATGGCATAGCGGTTGTTCTCGATGACGTAGATCACCGGCAGCTTCCAGAGCTCCGCCATGTTGAAGCTCTCATAGACCTGCCCCTGGTTGGCCGCGCCGTCGCCGAAATAGGCGACGCTGACCGAGTCGTTGCCGCGGTAGCGGTTGGCGAGCGCAAGGCCGGTGCCGAGCGAGACCTGGGCGCCGACGATGCCGTGGCCGCCGAAGAAGTTCTTCTCCACGCTGAACATGTGCATGGAGCCGCCCTTGCCCTTGGAATAGCCGCCGCGGCGTCCCGTGAGCTCGGCCATGACGCCCTTGGCATCCATGCCGGTGGCCAGCATGTGGCCGTGATCGCGATAGCCGGTGATGACCTGGTCGCCCGGCTTCAGCGCCATCTGCATGCCGACCACGACCGCTTCCTGGCCGATGTAAAGATGGCAGAAGCCGCCGATCGCACCCATGCCATAAAGCTGACCTGCCTTTTCCTCAAAGCGGCGGATCAGCAGCATGTCGCGCAGCGCAGCCAATTCCTGTTCTCTGGTGAATTCCGGCGGCGGGCCGTTATCTCTGTCCTGCCCTTGTTCCTTTGCGGCGGTCTTCTTCGGTGCGGCCATGGCAATTCCGGATGAGAGAAAAAGTAGCTCTCTCTAGCTCAACTCCAGGAGACGTAAAAGGACCGCGTGGCACGTCCGAAGGCTTTGGCGTGCCGCACTGCAATGCACACGAAATATTGCAAATACAATTCCACCATTTTTGGAATCCGACCGCAGGCCGCTACAAAAAAGAGCAGCCATCTCAGCGGATGGGACGCGTCAGGCCAAGCCGACGACGCCCTCCGCGACACCCTCATCGGTGGATCTCGACGACGCCATCGGCGACCAAAAAACCCGACATATCGAACATCGGCATAACGGATATTCCGACCGAGCAGCGGCAGAGGGTCTCCGTGTTTCTACGGGCCTTCGAATCAATCAATTCTAAACCTTCCGCAACGCACAATTTTTCCGAATTCATCAACGAAATCAAATAACTCAACGGAAATCCCTGGCTGCCTGAACTGTCCGGCTGCCTCGGCCCCCGGACAGGAACGAACATGGTTCTCACCATCCCTCGCCGCTTTGCGGTTCTGGTCGCGCTATCCATCGGCGTCTGTATCGTCGCCGTCGTCAGCCAGCTGCTGGCCACCCGCACAGCCCTGGTCGAAGAGCGTAAGGCCGCGGTCGTCGGACAGGTGCAATCTGCCGTGTCGATCGTTAAGGGCTTTGCCGATGCGGCGGCGAAGGGCGCCCTGACCGCGGACGAGGCGCAGAACCGCGCCAAGGCCGTGCTCCGCGGCATCCGGTTCGGCAAGAACGACTACATCTTCGTCTACCAGCCGGACGGCGTGAACCTCGTGCTTGGCCCGAAGCCGGATTGGGAGGGCAAGGGCCTGCTCAACGAGAAGGACGCCAACGGTCTGCCTTTCGTACGCGAGTTGATCGCGGCTTCGACCCAGCCTGGTGGCGGCTTCGTCAGCTATATGTTCGCGCGCGCCGGCAGCAGCGTCCCGGTGGCGAAGCTCGGCTACACCTTGAAGGCCGATCCGTGGAACTGGGTCGTCGGCACGGGCGTGTATGTCGACGATCTCGACGAGGCGTTCTACGCCTCCGTCAAGGTGACGCTGATGTGGGCCGTCGGATTGATCGCCCTGCTGTGCGTTGCGACCCTGATGATCGCGCGCGGCCTGGTCCGGCCGCTGCAAGCGATCACCCGGACGATGACCGAGCTTGCGAACGGGAATCTCGCTGTGCAGATACCGAGCTCGGAACGGCGCGACGAGGTCGGCGAGATGGCCCGTGCCGTCGAGGTGTTCAAGGTCAATGCCGTCGCCCGCCAGCGGCTCGAAGCCGAGCAGAACGAGCTGGAGGCGCGCCAGGCCGAGCAGCGCAAGATCGATACGATGCGCCTTGCGAACGATTTCGAGACAGCGGTCGGCCAGATCATCGAGACCGTGTCGTCGGCAGCGACCGATCTGGAGTCATCGGCCCAGTCGCTCAGCGCGACTGCCGAACGCTCGAAGGGTCTCGCCACCGTCGTAGCCGGCGCCTCAGGCGCCGCCTCCAACAACGTCCAGTCGGTTGCCGCCGCCACCGAGGAAATGTCCTCCTCCGTGAACGAGATCAGCCGGCAGGTGCAGCAGTCTTCGGCGATCGCCAGTGAAGCCGTCGAGCAGGCCCGCAAGACCAATGAACGCGTGGGCGAATTGTCGCAAGCGGCGGCTCGCATCGGCGACGTGGTGGAGCTCATCAACACCATCGCCGGCCAGACCAACCTGCTGGCCTTGAACGCCACCATCGAGGCGGCGCGGGCGGGTGAAGCCGGCCGCGGCTTCGCCGTTGTCGCCTCGGAGGTCAAGGCGCTCGCCGAGCAGACCGCCAAGGCGACTGGAGAGATCAGCCAGCAGATCGGCGCCATCCAGACCGCCACCCAGCATTCGGTCACCGCCATCAAGGAAATCGGCGACACGATCGGCCGGATGTCGGAAATCGCCGCCACCATCGCAGCCGCTGTCGAAGAACAGGGCGCCGCAACCCAGGAAATCTCGCGCAACATCCAGCAAGCCGCCAGCGGCACGAAAGAGGTTTCCGCGAATGTTGCCGACGTCCAGCGCGAAGCAACCGAGACGGGGACGGCTTCGTCCCACGTGCTCAACGCCGTGCAGTCACTGTCCCAGGACAGCAACCGCCTGAAGGCCGAGGTCCACAGGTTCCTCGCCACCGTGCGGGCCGCATAAGGAGCAGCGCATCAGCGATCGTCGAAGGCCCGCGCGCAGCGCGGGTCTTCCTCGTCATGGGCTTGTCGTGCACGCGTTCGGTACGCAGACAAAGGCCAGTCTCACGACGGATGCCTCGAGGAGACCGGCTCGCTCAGTTTGGCCGGTTGATCCGGATCAGATCGCGCGGGTTGGCGTAGCCGAGCTGAAAGCGGGCGCGCTCATCGAGCATGTCGGGATCAACCCGGTCGGAGCGCAGCAGCGACACGCGCTTCTCGCCCTCGGCCCGCTCCTGCTTCAGTCGCGCGAGCTCGGAGGTCAGCGCGATGATCTCCTGGTCGAGCTCCTGGCGCGCGGTCAGGCCGTAGCGGCCGGTATAGGCGTTGATGCCGAAATAGCCGATGATGGCGGCCGCCATCGTGTAGAGGGCGAGCCCCGTCAGGAACGATTTGAGCCGCGCGCGGGAGACCATGGCCGGAAGATGGGGCACCTTGGTTAAGGATTTGCTAATCCGCCCCGCGAGGCTTCTTTACGAAGGTCGCATCACCGGTCACTGGCTGACGGATTGCCGAAGCACCGTGAAACACAAGGTGGCTCGCGACACGAAGCCGAGACGCTCATACAGCGCGATCGCGGCATGATTGTCCTCTATGACGTGGAGAAACGGCGTCTCGCCCCTGCCCCTGATGGCCGTCATCAGGGCTGTTACGAGCCTTTGGGCATAGCCACGGCCGCGATAGTCCGGATGGACACAGACCGCGCTGATTTCCGTGAACCCGTCGAGGCGCATGCGCTCCCCGGCCATCGCGGCCAGGCGCTCCCCGTCGCGAATGCCGATATAGCGGCCCAGCTCGTGGGTCCTGGCCAGGAACGGGCCCGGCTTGGTCAGCGCCGTCAGCTCCAGCATCGCCGGAATGTCACGCTGGTCGAGCGTTTCGATCACGGCATCCCCAACAGGGGCCTCGGCCTCGACCGCAACCATCTGGCGGACGCAGGCGCTGAACCAGGCGGCAAGGCCGTGCAGGTCGCCCGGAGGAGCGGGAGTCACGATCGCAACCACGTCCTTCTTGGCGAAGTCGGCGAGCTCAGACCACGCAGCATCGCTGTCGTCCGACATGGCAGCGAATGGTGCAATCGCCGCTGGATAGCGACGAGCATGCGCGGTGCCTTCCGCCAGCGCCCGGTGCCCGGTGGTCAGGGCTGACCAGACGGGACGATCCAGCGCTGCGCGCTGTTCGGCAGAAAGCTCCAATCTGGACATCGCACCAGCCTCCAGACGATCAGTCCTCAGCTCCGGTAGACCGGCTCCTCGAGGTCGAGCATGCGTTTGACGGCCTCGAGGTGCAACCGAGCCGATTCCGCATCTCCTTCGCGCATCTGGCGAGAGGCGGCTTCCGCGATTGCCGGCGCGACGGCGGTGACCTTGCGGCCGGTCGACAGCGCCAGGCACTGCACCTGGCAGGCGCGCTCGAGATAATAGAGATCGTCCCAGGCTTCGGCGATGGTCGGCGCCAGAACCATGACGCCATGATGCTTCATGAAGACGATGTCGGCGTTGCCGACCGCCCCGGCGATGCGGTCCCCCTCCCGCGCGTCGAGCGCCAGCCCGTTGTAGTTCGCGTCGACCGCGGTTCGTCCGTAGAATTTCAGCGCCGTCTGCCCGGCGAAGATCAGCGGGTCGCCTTCGGTCATCGACAGCGCGGTGGCGTAGGGCATGTGGGTGTGGAACGCGACCTTGGCCCGCGGCAACGCCTTGTGGATGCGGGCATGGATGTAGAAGGCAGTCGCTTCCGGGCGGCCATCGCCGGCAATGACGTTGCCGTCGAAATCGCACACCAGCAGCTTCGAGGCCGTCAGCTCACGAAAGGCATAGCCGTAGGGATTGACGATGAAGAGGTCGTCATAGCCGGGCACCAGCGCCGAGAAGTGGTTGCAGATGCCCTCTTCGAGCCCGTGCCGCGCCGCCATCCGGAAGCACGCCGCGAGGTCGATCCGCGCCTGCCAGACGGCCTCCGAGTCGAGATCCGGCTGGTTCGGGCCGGGCCTCGACGACGACGCGGGTGTGAACGAATGGGCCATCATGCTTCCTTGGCAATGCGCATCCTTGCGCTGGTCCGGCATGGCCTTGAAACGGATCGGGCAAGGCGCGTCAACGCCCTGCCCGCATCATACCCGTCATGCAGTTGGCGACCGCCGCACGGCGACGACCAAGGTCAGCCGTTCTGCTTGGCAACGAAGGCGGCGAAGGCATCCAGATATTGCTGCAACACCGTCTTGAGCGAATCCTTGACCAGCTCACCCTGGGCGCCGAACGCGTCGCCGACGCCATTCAGGTAGATTTCCGGCTGCCCCATGATCGGGCCCGAGATGCCCGGCATGATGTTCTGCAGGTGCTTGGCCGCCGCCACGCCGCCGAGCGGGCCCGGCGAATTGGAGATGAGGCCGACCGGCTTGCCCAGGAACGAGCTCTGCCCATAGGGGCGCGAGGCGATGTCGATCGCGTTCTTCAGCACGCCGGGGATCGAGCGGTTGTATTCCGGCGTCAGGATCAGCACGCCGTTCGAGGCCTTCAGCTTGTCGCGCAGGGCGAGCCAGTCGGCCGGCGGATTGGCTTCGAGATCCTGGTTGAAGAACGACAGGCCGTTGAGCGTGGTGACGTCGATCTTCAGGCTGGCCGGCGCCAGCTTGGCGAGCGCATTGGCGATCTTCAGGGTGAAGCTCTCCTTGCGGAGACTGCCGACGAGGGCGACGATGGCGTACGGAGCAGGCATAGGGCATCCTTTGCAGGGGAACGTGAGGGGTGCACTTAAGACACATGGGCAAGACCATGCAAGTGCATGAAAACAGCGTGTCGCGAAACTCAGCGTTTCATCGCGAGCAGGGCTCCAATGTTCCAGACCTTCGCCGCGGCGAGCTCAAGCCGTGGCTTTGAGGCTGCGGGCAAATTCAGCCACCGCCTGATGCGTCAGCCAGATCGCCTGCCCGTCGACCGGCTGCGCCCATGACGAGACCTTGGCGATCACGATGCCGTTGGCGGCATCGACGAACAGGTTCTGGCCGTGAATACCCATCGCGAACATCAGCTGCGGCTGATCGTTGATGACGTACCAGCCGCTGCGATAGTGCATGTTGCGGCTGATCGCGGCAAAACTGTCGCGCCATTGGCCGTCGCGCCAGGCCTTGATGTCGCCATTGTGCCTGATGTCGTCGAGCCAGGCCTCGGGGATGATCGCGTGCGAGCCGCGCCGCCCGCCTGACAGCACGAGCTGCCCAAGGCGCGCGAAATCGCGCAAGGTGGCGCAGAAGCCGCCGGTGCAGCGCGGCGCGCCCTTGCGATCGAGGGTGATGAAGGCCTCGCCGCTGGCCCCCATCGGCTTCCACAGCAGGCTGCCGACGAGGCTTGCGAAACTGCGGCCGGTGGCGCGCTCGATCGCCCAGCCCAGCAGATCGGTGTTGGAGGAGACGTAGCTGAAGGTGCCGCCATGCGGCGCCGACTGGGCGCGCATCGTCGCGAAGAAATCGTGCAGGTTCGGCGTGGTGCCCGGCGCGACCGGCTCCCAGCCGCTGGCGTCGGCATAGGCCTGCAGGCCGGCGCCATCGAAGACGACGCCGGCGCGCATGTCGAGAAGCTGCCGGATCGTGGCGCCGCGATAGGCCGTGGCGGCCACTTCCGGCACATAGCGCGTGACCTCGGCGTCAATGTCGAGCTCGCCGCGGCCAGCCAGGATGCCGACCATGAGGCCGGTGATCGACTTGGTCGCCGACATCAGGATGTGCGGCGTGTCGCAGTCGGTGCCGCCGTCATAGTGCTCGAAGACGATGCGGCCGTCATGCAGGATCAGCAGCCCGTCGGTCGCCGTCGCCTTCAGGAAACCGTCGAGATCGAGCGTGCCGCCCTTGGGCAGCCGCACGCTGAAATCCTCGAACGCAACCGGGCTCGCCGGCAGCGGCCAGGCGCTGCCGGGCGCGCTCTCGACGTCGGCGACCGGCAGGATCGCGCGGATGTTGTGAAAGGCCCAGCGGCTGAACGGCGCAGTGCGCCAGTTGGAGAGATCGGCGGTGGTGGGAGAGAGGTCGATCGACATGCAAGGCCCTGCGGAGTCCCGGGAACGCCTGACATAGGCGTTCGCCGGAGCGGCGGGAAGCCCGGCATTTCGCATATGCAAAACAAGCAGGCCGCATCGAAAGACGGCCTGGCACACTCCATCCCCGTCATTGCGAAGAGCGAAGCGACGAAGCAATCCAGAGTCTCAACCGACCCCTGGATTGCTTCGCTTCGCTCGCAATGACGAGGAGGAGATCAGATCACCGGATTCCACGGCGCCGGAATCAGCCGGTACTTGGCGCCGTCCTTCTCGACATAGCCCACGGAGGGGAACGAGAAGTGGAAGCCGATCACCTTGGCCTTCTCGGCGGCGGCCATGTCGTAGAACTTGTGCCGCGTCTCCTGCGCCATCGCGGCATCGGTGTCGAACATCACGTGCCAATCCGGATTGCGCAGGAACAGCTCGGGGACGTTGGTGACGTCGGCCTGGATCAGGACCCTGGCATTGCCGGAAGCGACCGCGAACGAGGTGTGTCCCGGCGTGTGACCGGGCGTGCCGAGCGCGGTGATGCCGGGCGCGACCTCCTTGTCCCACTCGTACTGCGTGACCTTGCTTTCGAGCCCGCCGAACACCTTCTTGAAGTTGGCGAAGTTGCCCTTCATCAAGTCGGTCTGCGCCTTGGCGGCGTTCTCGTCGCTATTCCAGAACGCCCACTCCTTGGCCGGCACCTTCAGCTCGGCGTTCGGAAATGCCAGCGAGCCGTCCGCGAGCTTGAGGCCGTTGATGTGGTCGCCATGCATGTGGGAAAGCACGACGACGTCGATGCTCTTCGGATCGACGCCGGCGGCAGCGAGGTTCTGCAGGGTGCGCCCGACCGCGCCCTTGCTGGCCTCGAAGGCCCCGGCGCCGTTGCCGGTATCGATCAGGACCAGCTTGGAGCCGGTGTTGATCAGTTGCGGATTGAAGGGGATCGTGATCATGCCCTTCGGCATGTAGGCGCTTTCGGCAGCCGCGAGCGCGTCGTCCTTGGCGGTGTTGACGACGAACTTGTCGGGCATCGGGAAGGTGCGCGCGCCGTCATTGACGGAGGTGCACTCGTAGTCGCCGACCTTGTAGCGGTAGAAGCCGGGGGCCTGCGCGCCGGCGGGCGCAACCGCCGCGCGTGCCTGTCCGGCCAGCGGCGGCAAGGCGGTTGCAGCTCCGGCGAGGGCCGCACCAGCCAGAAATCGACGGCGATCCAATCGGGTCATGACAAATCTCTCCTCAGTGCTCCATGCGGCTGACGCCGCCCCCCAGACAAACGGGGCGGATTGTCTCCGCATGCGGGCCAAACGCAAGCCCGTCAGCAACGTCCGAGGAGCGACGTTAGGTCACTTATCTTTGTTGGGGTCGATGAGGAATTTTTCGCCGGTAGCCCGTTTGGCGTACACGGCGAGGTTGGCCGGATCGAGCGCCTCGGACAAGGAAACGACCTTGGTGTAGTGGCTCGCAAAGGTCGTCTTCAGCTCGTCGACGACGCGCTGGCGCAGCCGCTCGGTATCCGCCTTGCCGATCTTCATCAGGAACGGAAACAGCAGCCAGCCGCCCACGCTCCAGGTCATGCCGAAGCCGCGGGTGATCTCGGTCGGCCTGACGTCGAGGCTGCCGTAGATGTAGACCTGCTTGTGCACGTTCGAGCCGTACCGGCTGTACGGGTGCTTGCCGGACTTGTTGATCGCGGCTTCCATCGCGTTGAGGATCTGGCCGGCGAGCTTGCCGCCGCCGATCGCATCGAAGGCGATGGTCGCGCCGGTCTCGACCAGCGCCGCGATGAGTTCGTCCATGAAGGTGGGCGAGGTCGAATCCACGACGTATTTGGCGCCGAGGCCGCGCAGGATCTCGGCCTGCGCCGCACTGCGCACGATGTTGACGAGCGGGATGCCGTCCTTGAGGCAGATCTTGTTGAGCATCTGCCCGAGATTGGACGCGGCCGCGGTGTGCACCAGCGCCGTATGGCCCTCGCGCCGCATCGTCTCGGTCATGCCGAGCGAGGTCAGCGGATTGACGAAGCAGGAGGCGCCCTCGGCCGGGGTCGTGCCGGCCGGCAGCGGCAGGCATTCGGAGAGCTTCAGGCAGCGATACTGGCTGTACATCGCCCCACCGATCGCCGCGACCGTGCGGCCCATCAGCGCCTTGGCGGCGTCGGAGGATCCGGTCTTGACCACGACGCCCGCCCCCTCGTTGCCAACAGGCATGGACTCGTCGACCCGGGCGGCCATCGCCCGCATCCCCGCCTCCGGCACCTTCGCGATGATGACCGGACGGTCCTTGGTGCCGGACGCTTGCATGGTCGTGAGGTCGGCAGCGCCAACGAGCAGGCCGAGATCGGACGGGTTGATCGGCGCCGCCTCGATCCGCACCACGACCTCGTCCGGCCCAGGCTCAGGGGTCGGCACGTCGACCAGCGAGAGCTCGAGCTCACCGCTGCGCTTGATCAGCGTCCGCAGTTGCAGGCCTGCCTCGACACCCATGCGCGCCTCCCTCTTCCGTGTTGCGTTCCGGATCAGGCCAGCGCCTTCAGCGCCGCCCTGCCCGCATATTTGGCCTGCGCGTCGAGCTCCTGCTCGATCCGCAGCAGCTGGTTGTACTTGGCGGTGCGGTCGGCACGCGCCAGCGAGCCGGTCTTGATCTGCCCGCAATTGGTGGCAACCGCGAGATCGGCGATGGTGGAATCCTCAGTCTCGCCGGAGCGGTGCGACATCACGGCGGTGTAGCCGGCCTTGTAGGCCATCTCGACCGCGGCGAGCGTCTCGGTCAGCGTGCCGATCTGGTTGACCTTGATCAGGATCGAGTTGGCGCGGCCGTTACGGATGCCGTCCTCCAGACGGTTCACGTTGGTCACGAACAGGTCGTCGCCGACGAGCTGGCACTTGTGGCCGATCAGGTCGGTCAGCTCCTTCCAGCCGTCCATGTCGTCCTCCGACATGCCGTCCTCGATCGAGGCGATCGGATAGCGCGCGACGAGGTCGGCGAGATATTTGGCCTGCTCCGAGCGCGAGCGCGACTTGTTCTCGCCCTCGTAGACGTACTTGCCGTCCTTGAAGAACTCGGTCGCGGCGCAGTCGAGCGCCAGCATGACGTCCTCGCCCGCGGTGTAGCCGGCCTTGCCGATCGCGCTCATGACGAAGTCCAGCGCTGCGTCCGCCGACGGCAGGTTCGGCGCGAAGCCGCCTTCGTCGCCGACATTGGTGTTGTGACCGGCCTTCTTCAGCTCGCCCTTCAGCGTATGGAAGATTTCCGAGCCGCAGCGCAGCGCTTCCGCAAAGGTCGGTGCGCCCACCGGCATGATCATGAATTCCTGGAAGTCGATCGGGTTGTCGGCGTGGACGCCGCCATTGACGATGTTCATCATCGGCACCGGCAGGGTGCGCGCCGAGGTGCCGCCGACATAGCGATACAGCGGCATGTCGTAGGAGATTGCCGCCGCCTTGGCGCAGGCGAGCGAGACGCCGAGGATGGCGTTGGCGCCGAGCCGGCTCTTGTTCTCGGTGCCATCGAGCTCGATCAGGATCTGGTCGATCTGGACCTGGTCATGCACCGACATGTCGGCCAGGGCCTCATAGACCTCGTCGTTGATGGCCTCGACGGCCTTGAGCACGCCCTTGCCGAGATAGCGGTGCTTGTCGCCGTCGCGCAGCTCGACCGCCTCATGGGCGCCGGTGGAGGCGCCGGACGGCACGGCGGCGCGGCCGACCGAGCCGTCCTCCAGGACGACGTCGACCTCGACCGTGGGATTGCCGCGGCTGTCCAGGATTTCGCGGCCGATGATGTCGACGATGGCGGTCATGGGGTCCTCGTGCGGGCTTTTCTGGTGGGCGACTTTTGCTGCGCCGCTTCTACCGCAAGGGCAGGAGGGCGAAAAGGCCAAGTGTTGCTGAAATCGAGTCTTGCTGACATCAGGTCGCGCTGACGTGAGGTCGCCGAGGGATCAGGAAGCGGATGACGCCGGCGCCCCGATTGGGTAAGAGGGCGCCTCCTCCCACCCGTGACGCGAGACATGGCGAAAAGACCCGGCAAACCCGAGACATCAGCAGGCCTGCAACTGGGCCGCGAGGTGGCGTGGCCCGAGAGCCCCGAGGCGGCCCGGCTCGACCGCGTGCCCAATCCGCAGAAGGATACGGATTACCTGGCCCGCTTCACGGTGCCGGAGTTCACGTCGCTGTGTCCGGTGACGGGCCAGCCGGACTTCGCCCATCTCGTGATCGACTATGCGCCCGGCCCGTGGCTGGTCGAATCCAAGTCGCTCAAGCTCTATCTCGCGAGCTTCCGCAACCATGGCGCCTTCCACGAGGACTGCACGGTCGCCATCGGCAAGCGCCTGGCCAACGAGCTCAAACCGAAATGGCTGCGCATCGGCGGCTACTGGTACCCCCGCGGCGGCATCCCGATCGACGTGTTCTGGCAGACCGGCAAGCTGCCGAAGGGCCTGTGGGTGCCCGACCAGGGCGTCGCGCCGTATCGCGGCCGCGGCTAGCGCCCGATCACACCTGACGATTCGAATCCGGCACCTTCCGCGCCGTCATGGCCGGGCTGCGTCCCGGCCATCCACGTCGATCGGCATACGCGGCTGGATGTGGATGCCCGGGACGCAGCCCGGGCATGACGATGTGGAAACAGCGTGGCGACAAACTCAGGGACACGGAGACGATGCTGGACAGCACTTCACGTGACACCCAAGCCATTTGCCGCCCCGTTTCCGACGGCTTCACACAAGCCGACTATTTCAAGGGCGACTTGGCTCGCTCAAGATCGACTCGGTGATCACTCGCTCCCACTCGCTATACTTGGCGGGGCTGATAGGAAGGCCGATAACGTGATAACCAGAGGAGTCTTCGTACATCGCCACAAAATATTCCTGCTCGAGCTGATACGGTGTGCGGGGACCTCGAGCGTAGCTTGGATCGCCTCCGAACGTCACGTTTATGCGCTCCAGCTCGGGTCGCTTGCCACGGATGACCTCAATCACCTGCAACCAGGCCGACCAGCGCTCGCGGGGAACTATGCGTGTAGGCTGTCCAGATTGGTTCTCCCCGACAAGATATGCAGGCCGGCCTAACACCCGCACTTTAGCCAACAAGATTTCATGCTCTGATGACGGGGCCTTGGGTTTTGGTATTTCTAAGGGCAACTCTTCCGAGAAGTAGGTGAGCAAGCCATCGGCTGTCGCCTTCGCGATAGTCGCGGTCCAAATCAGGATAACACAGACCAAACAGCTAACGAGCGATCTCATCGCTCTCGACCTCGATCGGCCCAATGAATCAGATTTCGATGAGTTGTTCATAGCAGATCAGCCTTCAAGCAGGACAACGCTAGGTTACGGTGACCGCCCAGCACCTTCACCGGAATTCCTCACCGCACGCTCGTGTTACCCTGAAGTCATCGATCTTCACGGACGACTGATGCGAATCGGCGTCCCGACGGGAAGCCCTTTGGCCTTGAGGATAAGCTGGCCGGATATGTGCCAGTACACGTCAATATCGGAAGGCTCCAAATTCCCGACATCATCCACTCCGCCGAGGAACAGCGGCTTCTTATAACCGGCACACTGATCGTATTCCAATTTGGTACGAGCAAGTTTCTGCCAGCGTTGGAAAAAATCAATTGCAAGAACAGCCTCGCCAAAATTGACCAGCTCGCCATCGTGAAAGGTTTCGATATTCGCAGGAATCTTCAGAGCTTCCCCTGTGCCGGGCTCAAACATCACTACCCCGGGCTTTCCGCCTTCGAGGCGCTTTTCATCAGTCGCGAACGCCCTACCAAGCCAATCATAACCAAAGCACGCGATGCGCCCTTTGAATTCGGGAAACGCATAGCCAACGCGCGCGGCCCATGTGTCGAGGCTGCTCACCCGCACCACGCGATACAGCCCGCCATTGAAGGAGCATCCACCAAATTCAGCGAATAGTTTCGCAGCCTCCGGCCGCAAGCTCGCATCACTTAATGGGCCTATCGGGCTTGGGCCTGCATCCAGAAGAAAATGTCTCTTGAAGGTCTCGAACATCACATTGGACCAATCGTAACGCTATTGATAGCCGTTCCTACGCGCAGACGTCTGATCTGCAGTTAAACTGACGGTTATTCCCTCTTGCTGCCACAGGTCATCCTCGAAATGCCTGTCACCGAGATTATCGTGTCTCACTGGAGGGGTGCAGTCCAGCACTGTCACCGTAATTCCGTAATTCATCACGATCAAAGTCCGCCCAACCTCAGCCTTTCACCTGAGCAAGCCGTGCTGGCCTTCGGCCCTCCCCCGCACCAAGGAATACATGCTTTCCGACCAGGGCGGATCCTCGATCGTGCTCAAGAATGCGACGTCTTCTTCCTCCGTCCGCGCCTCTCTTTGCACGAGCGGGTGGCCGCCCACGATGTTGTTGATCGCCTTATCGTAGGTGACCAGTCCCATTTGATCGATCGCGTAAGCATGCAGCGACTCCAGAGGATACTCCATGGCTTCGACGATATGGACGTCTCGCGCATCAGCCATAAATCCGGCGATATTCGCCGCAACCAGAGCTGCGTTCAATGCGAATGAGACTTCCAGAGAACCAAAATCCTCGGTGTCGGGGGTCGCATCGAGAATATCCTCACGAAGCTGGGCCCAAGATATAGGACGCGAACCATCCAGAAGTGATCGCCAATACTCCTGTCGTGCCTTTTCAAAAATGAAGAAGTCGCGGTCCTCGGCAAGGCAAAAAGAACGAAGCTCGGGCACCATTCTCTCGTAAAGCAGAATCAGAAAGGCGGCCTTCTTTCCTGCCGAGAATGACAGGAGCTTTGTGGCGGCTTCGTTGGCGATCAGCTTCATCATCTGATTGTCACTTCCACAAAGTAGCGGAGCAAGCGATCGTGGGTTGAGCTCTCGCCGTCTCCAACGCTGTCATGCTGCCGAGTCGCCCGACGGGCGCGACTCGCCCAATGGGTTGGCTTGCCCCGTCTTGTTCGACCGTCAAACCGCGCGCGCCTGGAAACTGATTTCGTCAGCGTGTTCAAGCCGATCACCCCTGTCCAGTCCTCCCGCGAAAAATATTCCACATTCGTTTTATCAGAATCCATGATTGACTATCTCCGTCCCGTCTCGATCAGAGGGGCGCTTCGCGGTCGTCACGGACGTTGAGGCGGGATGCGGTGGGTGTGTCGGGTTCGCAGCGTGATCAGTCACGCGGACGAACGAGCCCGATGCGCCGGCGAAATCGTATGGTCCTGGCCTCCCGACGCTGAGGTCACGCTGGTGGTGATGATCCGCCGGTCACGGGGGCAAGACAGCCCGGTCCCCGGGGAGAGTACGTATAAGCCGCCCAACCATCGCGCGGGGAATGCCGGGATGTCTCGGCTGAACCTGTGGTTCTCGCCGCCTGCATTTTTTTCCGCAGGCGGGCCATGGGGGCGGCCAGCTCCCGGCATTCCCCGTGCCCTCTTCTCAGAAAGAGGGCATGTCCAAAGGCAAAGCTCGGACGCAGATGCGCCGCGAGATGGCGGCGGTGTGCGCCCAGGGCTAAAGCAGCAAACGATGGGCCTTTATGCGCTCGCCTGTCTCCACGTCGTCATGCCCGGGCTTGTCCCGGGCATCCACGTCCTTCTCGGCGTGCCGGACGACGTGGATGGCCGGGACAAGCCCGGCCATGACGGAGCTACAAATGAGCAGGCGTTCCTGCGGCTATGGCTCGGTGTCTTCAGATGCAATGAGCATGCACCTGTGCCCGACAGGGCGGTCAGCTCGTCGCCGCATCCGCCGGCGGCCGCTGCCGCAGCAGCGCGGCACAGGCGAAGCCGAGCGCGACCATCAGGACGGCGCCGGCGAGCAGCGTCGGCTGCTTGCCGCCATGGACGACGCCAAAGCCGTAGGCGATGGGGCCGACGGTCTGGCCGAGGAAGAAGAAAAACGAGTGCAGCGACATCGCGGTCGCGCGGGCGCCGATCGACAGCTCGCTGGCGAACACCTGCAGGCAGCCGTGGATCATGTAGAAGCCCCAGCCCATCATCAGCATGCAGGCGAACTGCAGCTTCCAGCCGGGGCCGAAGGCGAGCGCAGCGAGTTGCAGGCCGACCAGTCCCGCGCCCACGATCATCATGCCCTTGACGCCGAGCCGCGGCAGGAAGCTCGACACCGTGAAGGTGTAGAACAGGCCGCCGACCGCAAAACCCGCGATGACGATGCCGGCGATCGACAGCGAGGTTTCGCCGAGGTCGAACAGGAACGAGGCGATGAACGGAAACAGCCCGAATACGCAGCAGCCTTCGACGAACACCGCCGGGAAGCAGAAGCGCGCATTCGGATTGGTGAAGATGGTGCGGTAGCCCCTCCTCAGCGCGGCGAGATCCGTGGTCGGCACGTGGGTGACCTTGGCGCCGCGGAAGCCGGCCGCCACCGCGAGCGAGGCGATCAGCCCGAGCGCGCCGAGGATCGCGAGCACGCCGCGCCAGCCGATGAAGTCGCCGATGATGCCCGACGCGGTGGCGCCGAGCAGGTTGCCGGCCATCGATCCCGCCAGCGTGCGGCCGATCGCAACCTGGCGCTTGTCGGGCGCGACGAGATCGCTGGTCAATCCGAGCGCGACCGGGAACACGCCGCCCGAGGCAACGCCCGCGAGAATGCGCGAGGCGAACAGCAGCGGAAACGAGGTGGCGAGCGCGCCAAGGATGCTGGCGACGCCGAGCAGCGCGAGGCACAGCGTCATCAGGCGCGCCTTGCCGAACAGATCGGCGGCGGCGCCGATCGCCGGCTGGATCAGCGCATAGATCAGCGCATAGCCGGCGGCGATGCCGGCCGCCGTCGCAATGCTGATCGAAAAATCCTCGGCGACATGCGGCAGCACCGGATCGAGCGCCCGCGTCGACAGCGCCGCCGAGAAGCCCGCCAGCGCGATGATGTTCACGGCTGGCGGAAACTTGTTGTCTGCGGGCTTGGCGACGGGCTGGTGCATCAGCTGATGGCGTCTGTCGTCTGCGCCTTGGCCAGCCGGTCGAAGTCCATCAGCGTCTTCAACAAGGCCTCGAACTGGGCGAGCGGCACCATGTTCGGCCCATCGGAGGGCGCATGATCCGGATCGGGATGGGTCTCGATGAACACGCCGGCGACGCCGACCGCGACCGCGGCGCGCGCCAGCACCGGTACGAATTCGCGCTGGCCGCCCGACGAAGTGCCCTGCCCGCCCGGCTGCTGCACCGAATGCGTGGCGTCGAAGATGACCGGCGCCCCGGTCGTGCGCGCCATGATCGGCAGCGACCGCATGTCCGAGACCAGCGTGTTGTAGCCGAACGAGACGCCGCGCTCGGTCGCCAGCACGTTCGGATTGCCGGCGCCGGTAATCTTGGCAACGACGTTCGCCATATCCCACGGTGCCAGGAACTGGCCCTTCTTGACGTTGATCACCTTGCCGGTCGCGGCGGCCGCGAGCAGCAGGTCGGTCTGGCGGCACAGGAAGGCGGGGATCTGCAGGATGTCGACGGCCTGCGCCACCTCGGCGCACTGGCTCGCGTCATGGACGTCGGTCAGCACGGGAAGGCCGAGCGAGGCGCGGATCTCGGCGAAGATCGGCAGCGACTGCTGAAGGCCAAGCCCGCGCGCGGCGGAGCCAGAGGTGCGGTTGGCCTTGTCGAACGAGGTCTTGTAGACGAGGCCGATGTTCAGGCGCGTCGCGATCTCCTTCAGCGCCGAGGCGACCTCGAGCGCGTGGGCGCGGCTCTCGAGCTGGCACGGCCCGGCGATGACCGCGAGCGGCAGATGATTGCCAAACTTGACGGAGCCGAGGCTGACGACCGGCGCGGCAGAGATCGGAGCGTTCACGACTTCATCCTCTTTGAGCGCGCGACCATGGCCCGGCGCGGGCATCCGGATCAACCCGGCGCGCGCCCGCGAATAGCAGGGTTGCGGGGATCGGTCATCCCCGCCCCTCCCCGGCCTCTATTTCAGCGCCGAGAATGCGGTCGGCACCAGGAACTGGCTGGTGATGTTGGCGACGATCTGGCCGTCCTCCTCGCTCTTGGCGCGGGCGGCGATCCAGTCCGGATTGGTCATGAAGGCGGTCCATTTGGTCTCGCGCTCGGCGAGCGATTCCCAGGCGAGGAAATAGGTCAGGTCCTGGTTGGATTCGCCGATCAGGGTGGTGAAGAAGCCGACCGGGCGGATGCCGTGCTTCTCCCACAGCTTCAGCGTCGTCGTCTCGAAGCGCTTGAGCAGCGCCGGCAGCCGGCCGGGAATGCAGCGATAGATGCGGCTCTCGTAGATCATGTGATCCTCCCTGATCTCTGTTGCTTCGAACGATCAGGGAGCCTTGTCGCAACAATCGGCGCAGTCGTCAAAGGCCGCGGCTCTCGCCCCGACCGTCATTGCCAGGAGCGTCAGCGACGAAGCAATCCAGGGCCGCGCAAGGACCCTGAATTGCTTCGCTGCGCTCGCAATGACGGCTTGCGCGGGGAGAGCAGCTCCCGCTCACACCAGTCGCGACTGCACCACCGCGGCCTGGATGAACGAGGCAAACAGCGGATGCGGCTCGAACGGGCGCGACTTCAGCTCGGGATGGAACTGGACGCCGATGAACCAGGGGTGGTCCTCGTACTCCACGATCTCCGGCAGCACGCCGTCGGGCGAGAGACCAGAGAATTTCAGGCCGTGCTGCTCGAGCCGGTCCTTGTAGGCGGTGTTGACCTCGTAGCGATGGCGATGGCGCTCGGAGATCTCGGTGGCGCCGCCATAGACCTCGGAGACGCGGCTGCCGCGCTTCAGCGCCGCAGGATAGGCGCCGAGCCGCATCGTGCCGCCGAGATCGCCGCTCTTGGAGCGCTTCTCCAGCTCGTTGCCGCGCAGCCATTCGGTCATGAGACCGACCAGCGGCTCCGGCGTCGGACCGAACTCGGTCGAGTTGGCCTCGGTGATCCCGACCAGATTGCGCGCGGCCTCGATCACCGCCATCTGCATGCCGAAGCAGATGCCGAAATACGGCACGTCGCGCTCCCGCGCGAACTGCGCCGCGCGGATCTTGCCCTCGGCGCCGCGCTGGCCGAAGCCGCCGGGCACCAGGATGCCGTTGACGTGCTCGAGGAACGGCGCCGGGTCCTCGTTCTCGAACACCTCGCTCTCGATCCAGTCGAGCTTGACGCGGACCTTGTTGGCGATGCCGCCATGCGACAGCGCCTCGATCAGCGACTTGTAGGCATCCTTCATGCCGGTGTACTTGCCGACGATCGCGATCGTCACGTCGCCTTCCGGGTTGCGGACGCGCTCGTTGATCGTGTGCCAGCTCGCCAGCGCCGGCGGCACCCGCGGCTCGATGCCGAACGCGGCCAGCACCTCGTCGTCCAGACCCGCGGCGTGATAGGCCTCGGGCACGGCATAGATGTTGTCGACGTCACGCGCCTCGATGACGGCGCTTTCGCGCACGTTGCAGAACAGGCCGAGCTTGCGCCGTTCCTCCTTCGGGATCGGGCGGTCGGTGCGGCACAGCAGGATGTCCGGCTGGATGCCGATCGAGCGCAGCTCCTTGACCGAATGCTGCGTCGGCTTGGTCTTCAACTCGCCGGCGCTCGGGATGTACGGGAGCAGCGTGAGATGGATGTAGATCGCGTGATGGCGCGGCAGCTCATTGCCGAGCTGGCGGATCGCTTCGAAGAACGGCAGACCCTCGATGTCGCCGACGGTGCCGCCGATCTCGACCAGCACGAAATCGTACTCGTCATTCCCGGACAGCACGAAATCCTTGATCGCATTCGTCACGTGCGGAACGACCTGGATGGTCGCGCCGAGATAGTCGCCGCGGCGCTCCTTGGTCAGGATGTCCTGATAGATCCGCCCGGTGGTGATGTTGTCGGCCTTGGTCGCGGGCCGCCCGGTGAAGCGTTCGTAATGGCCGAGATCGAGATCGGTCTCGGCGCCGTCGTCGGTCACGAACACTTCGCCGTGCTGATACGGCGACATCGTGCCTGGATCGAGGTTGAGATAGGGGTCGAGCTTGCGAAGCCGGACCTTGTAGCCGCGGGCCTGCAGCAGCGCGCCTAACGCGGCTGAAGCCAGACCCTTTCCGAGCGAGGAAACCACGCCGCCGGTGATGAAGATGTACCGCGCCATGGGACCCTACCTTTAATGCCGCTGATGCGATTCGCCAAAACGAATCGTGGTCGGCCCGCAACGTCGTCGCGGGCCTGTGGGTGACGTCAAAATATGAATGGTCCCAGGGACTTGAGACCGCTTTATGATGCAGGACGCCAACTGCGTTCCTGCATGGCTTGCCCGCTTTATTGCGACTGCGGGGCCTGCGGCGCGCTCGGTGCCGCGGGGGCCTGCTGCTCGTCGGCCTTCTTGAGCTGGTCGAGCACGCCACCGCTGGTCGGCGCCACCGGGGTCGCCCCGCCCGATTGGGTCTGCCCAGGCACGGTGCCGAGGATCGAGGCCGGCTTGCGATCGTATCCTGCCAGCCAGGTCAGGGCCAGGCTGGTGAGGAAGAAGCCGACCGCCAGGATCGCCGTGGTGCGCGTCAGCAGGTTCGCCGTGCCGCGGCTCGACATGAAGCCGGCGCCGCCGCCCATGCCGAGGCCGCCGCCTTCGGACTTCTGCAACAGCACCGCGCCGATCAGGACGGCGACGATCATGAGGTGAATGACGATCAAGACAGTCTGCATGGTGACCTTCCGTCACAAGCCCTCGCAGGCCCCGGCCGGAGGCCGGGATCGCGAGAGCTTCGCGGGCTATTCGGAAATTTGCGCGGTGTTACACGATCGTGTCGAGCAACGCCACCCCGCAGATAATCGCAAGCACGCTTCACACAAGCGCCGACGTAACCCTCGGGGTCGCCCCTTGCCGTCCGCCGTGACATCCATTATCAGAGACGAATGGATCAAATAATGGACGATTTCAGCCAGCGGCTCGCGCGCCGCCTGCTGCTGGAACGCGACGCCCGCGGGTGGTCGCTGGCCGACCTCGCCGAACGCTCCGGCGTGTCGAAGGCAACCATCAGCAAGATCGAGCGTGCCGAGGTCAGCCCGACCGCGGTCATCCTGGTGAAGCTCGCAAGCGCGTTCGACCTCACGCTGGCCGGCCTGATGCTCCGCGCCGAAGCCCAGTCGGAGCGCCTGTCCAAGGCGGCCGAGCAGCCGGTCTGGCGCGATCCGGAGACGGGCTATGTCAGGCGCCAGGTCTTTCTCAGGCCGGATCATCCGATCGAGTTGGTAACGGTCGAGATGCCGGCGCACCGCAGCGTGACCTTGCCGGCCTCTTCATACATCCACATCCGCCAGCTTCTCTGGGTGCAGAGCGGACAATTGACCATCACGGAAGGCGCGGACCGCCACGTCCTCGGCCCCGGCGACTGCCTCGGCTTCGGCCCACCGATCGACACCACCTTTGCCAACGAATCGGACGCGCCCTGCGTCTATGTCGTGGCGCTTGCCCGGAGTTGAGCATGTTACCGCGAATCGCAGCCTTGTCCGACACGCCGGCCATTCGCGCGGCGCTGAGCGCGATGCTGATCGAAACAGTGGCCCATGGCGGGTCCGTCAGCTTCATGCACCCGCTCAGCTCCGGCGATGCCGATGCTTTCTGGCAGGACTCGCTCGCGGCCGCGGAGCGCGGCGAACGAATCGTGCTGGGGGCCTTTGACGGGCAGGATCTGATCGGGACGGTGACGCTGCAGCTGAAGCTGCCGCCGAACCAGCCACATCGCGCCGAGATCGCCAAGATGATGACCCGCGTGAGCCATCGTAAGCGCGGCGTCGCACGTGCTCTGCTGGATGCGGCAGAAACCCTCGCGCGCGGGCACGGCCGCACGATGCTCGTGCTCGACACCGCCGAAGATGGCGGCGCCTCATCACTCTATGAAGGCGTCGGCTTCCAGCTGAGCGGCATCATTCCAGACTATGCCGTGAAGCCGCATGGCGGCCTCACCGGCACGATGATCTATTGGAAGCGGATTGGAGAAGCGGCATGAGGCGCAGGGCATCAGAGCGCCCGGCTCAGCTCGGCTCTCAACAGCCCTTCGCAATTGCGAGAAAATCAGCCGCTTTCAGGCTAGCGCCGCCGACCAGCCCACCGTTGACATTCGCGACCGCCATCAGCTCGGCCGCATTGGAGGGCTTGACCGAGCCACCATAGAGGATACGCATGCGCGCCCCCTGCTCCTTGAAGCGGTCGATCAGCAATTGCCGAATAAAGGCATGAATCTGCTCGACATCCTTGGCGGTCGGCGTGAGGCCGGTGCCGATCGCCCAAACCGGCTCATAGGCCACGACCAGGTTGTCGGCCCGTGAGTCCTGCGGCAGGCTGAGGTTGAGCTGGCCGCGCAGGATGTCGAGCGTCTGTCCGGCATCGCGCTGCTGCTGGGTTTCGCCCACGCAAACGATCGCGACCAGCCCCGCGCGCCACACCGCCTCGGTCTTCTGGTGCACCACAATATCGCTTTCGCCATGATCGGCACGCCGCTCGGAATGGCCGACGATGATGGCGCTGGCGCCAGCATCGGCCAGCATCTCCGCCGAAATGTCCCCGGTATGGGCTCCTGAGGCCTTAGGGTGGCAGTCCTGCGCGCCGATCGCGATCGCGTGGGTGCCGCGCGCCCGCTCGGCGAAGCCTGCCACCAGGGTGGCGGGAGGACAGACCAGCAGGTCGGCCTTGCCGGTGACCTCGGCGGCTCCGGCCAGCATGGCGTCGAACTCGGTGGTCGAGGCCTTCAGGCCGTTCATTTTCCAGTTGCCGGCGATCAGCGGCCGGATGCGGTCGGTCATGGCGGGATTCCAGCAAATGTTGTGACGGACATCGGCTAGCAGAGCCCTTCGAGGAGCACCAGAGCGGGAGCCGTCTTCTCACCGCTTCAATCGGCCTCAGGGCCGAGGTTGCGACCGGGCGGCTGCCTCTTTATAAGCCGTTTCAACTCGGCGACGGCCTTTCGCGGAATCTGCTTTAAGGCGCGGCCTCTTCATCCTTTTTCCTGCAGACAGACTGGACCCATGCTTCGAGGATTACGCAAGGCCTCATCAAACTGGCTCGGCAAGACCATCATGGCGGTGGTCATGGGCGTTTTGATCGTCAGTTTCGGCATCTGGGGCATCGCCGACATCTTCCGCGGCTTCGGGCAGTCGACGGCTGCAACCGTGGGACGCACGGAGATCTCGATCAACGAGTTCCGGCAGATCTATACCGACCGGCTGCAGCAGATCGGCCGCCAGCTCGGCCGTCCGCTGACCACCGAGCAGGCCCACATGTTCGGGCTCGACCGCTCCGTGCTGCAGCAGACGATTGCGGAAGCCGCCCTCGACGAGCAGGCTCGCCGTCTCGGTCTCGCCCAGTCCGATGCGGAGACCATGCGGGTGATCCTCAGCGATCCCAACTTCAAGGGCCCGAACGGGGCATTCGACCCGCAGCGTTTCCAGGCCATCATCCGCAATTTCGGCTTCACCGAGCAGCGCTATCTGGCTGACCAGCGACGACAGTCGCTGCGGCGGCAGATCACCGGCACGATCGCGGCCGGGCTGGAGCCGTCCAACACGATGCTCGAGGCGCTGAGCCGCTTCCAGAACGAGCAGCGCTCGATCGATTACATCAAGCTCGACGCGGCGCAGGCCGGCACCATCGATGCGCCCTCGCCCGAGGTTCTCGCGTCCTATTTCGATGAGCACAAAGCCCAGTTCAAGGCGCCGGAATATCGCAAGATCTCGTTCGTCGTGGTGACACCCGAAGAGATCGGCAAGTCGACCGACGTTTCTGACGAGGACGCCAGGAAGCTGTTCGACCAGCGCAAGGCGCTGATGGGCACGCCGGAGAAGCGCCAGGTCCAGCAGATGACCTTCCCCACCATGGAGGAGGCACAGGCGGCGCGCGCCCGGATCGCCGCGGGTGAAGTCACGTTCGACGAGCTCGCCAAGGAGCGCAACCTCAACCCGGCCGATCTCGATCTCGGTCTGGTGACGAAATCGGCGATTCTCGACCCTGTCGTTGCCGATACCGCCTTCTCGCTGCCGACCGGCGAGGTCAGCCAGCCGGTCAAGGGCGCGTTCAACGTGGCGCTGGTCAAGGTCAGCGCGATTCAGCCGGGCCAGCAGCCCGAATATGAGAGCGTCGCTGCCGAGATCAAGAAAGAGATCGCAGCCGACCGCGCCAAGTCGCAAGTCGCCAATCTTCGCGACAAGATGGAAGATGAGCGCGGCGGCGGCGCCAGCGTGGCCGAGGCCGCCAAGAAGCTCGGTCTCAATGCCGTTACGCTCGAAGCGGTCGACAGGTCCGGCAAGCAACCCAACGGCCAGCCCGTTTCGAACATCCCGCTTGGCCTTGATGTCGTTGCGCAGGCCTTCACCAGCGACGTCGGTGTCGACAACGAGCCGATCTCGTTCCGCGGCGGCTATGTCTGGTTCGAGGTTCTCGGCATCACCCCGCCGCGCGATCGCGCCCTCGACGAGGTCAAGGATCAGGTCGCCGCGCGCTGGCGCGACGACGAGGTCGCAGCGAAGCTGCGCGCCAAAGCCACCGAGCTGGTCAAGAAGCTCAACGAGGGGGGCGAGCTCGCCGATGAGGCGACATCGCTGGGCGTGAAGATCGAGACGGCCAGCGCGTTCAAGCGCGACGCCTCGGTGCCCGGCGTCCCCACCGGAGCGATCACCGCCGCGTTCCGCACCGCCAAGGACGGCGTCGGCCAGACCGAGGCTGATGGCGGCCGGCAGTGGATCGTGTTCCGTGTCACCGACATCATCGATCCGAAGGTCGACCTTGCGTCCGAGGACACCAAGAAGCTGAAGGACCAGTTGCAGCGCGCGCTCGCCGACGAGCAAGGCACGGCCTATGTCATGAAGCTCGAGAAGGACATCGGGACGACGATCAACGAGGCCGCCGTGGCCCAGGTGGTCGGCGGCAACAATCAGTGACGGTTTGCTAGGGGCACGCGTGATGGACGATCTCAAGTCGATCATTGGCAAGGTCGCGACCGGCGCGCCGCTGTCCCGCGAGGAGGCGGCGTCCGCCTTCGACAGCATGATGTCGGGCGAGGCGACGCCGTCGCAGATGGGCGCGCTGCTGATGGCGCTGCGCGTGCGCGGCGAGACGGTCGAGGAGATCACCGGCGCCGTCAGCGTGATGCGGGCGAAGATGCTGCGCGTCGATGCGCCGGCGAGCGCGGTCGACATCGTCGGCACTGGCGGTGACGGCTCCGGCTCGGTCAACGTCTCGACCTGCGCCTCCTTCATCGTGGCCGGCGCCGGCGTGCCGGTCGCCAAGCACGGCAACCGCGCACTGTCGTCGCGGTCCGGCGCCGCCGACGTGCTCGCCGCGCTCGGCGTCAAGATCGACCTGAAGCCGGACCAGGTCGGACGATGCGTGCACGAGGCCGGCATCGGCTTCATGTTCGCGCCCGCGCATCATCCGGCGATGAAGAACGTCGGACCGACCCGGGTCGAGCTCGCCACCCGCACGATCTTCAATCTGCTCGGTCCCCTGTCCAATCCGGCCGGCGTCAGGCGCCAGATGGTCGGCGTGTTCTCGCGGCAATGGGTCGAGCCATTGGCCCACGTGTTGAAGAATCTCGGCTCGGAGGCCGCCTGGGTCGTGCACGGCTCCGACGGGCTCGACGAGATCACCTTGACTGGCCCGACCTTCGTCGCCGCGCTGGAGAACGGCCATATCCGCACCTTCGAGGTCTCGCCCGAGGAGGCCGGGCTTGGCCTGTGCGGCAGCGACGGTCTGAAGGGCGGCGACGCTGCGGCCAATGCGGTGGCGCTGCAGAGCGTGCTGGACGGCCTGCCGAGCCCCTATCGCGACGTCGCTCTGCTGAACGCTGCGGCGGCGCTGGTCGTCTCCGGCCGTGCCAAGACGCTGAAGGACGGGGTCGCAATCGGCCGCGATTCGCTCGACAGCGGCGCCGCGGCGGCGCGGCTGAAGCAGCTGATCGAGGTCTCCAACAGCTGATCCACCGGAGCGTGCCATGTCGGACATCCTGACCAAGATCGAAGCGTATAAGCGCGAGGAGATCGCGGCAGCCAAGCGGGCATGCGCGCTGCCCGAACTCGAGGCCCGCGCGCGCGTCGCTTCGCCGCCGCGTGGCTTCGTGGCGGCGATCCGAGCCAAGCACGCAAACGGCGACTACGCGCTGATCGCCGAGGTGAAGAAGGCCTCGCCGTCCAAGGGACTGATCCGCGCCGATTTCGATCCGCCGGTGCTCGCAAAGGCCTACGAGGCCGGCGGCGCGGCCTGCCTGTCGGTGCTGACCGACACGCCATCGTTCCAGGGCCATCTCGACTTCATGGTCGCCGCGCGGACCGCGACCGCCCTGCCCGTGCTGCGCAAGGACTTCATGTTCGACACCTACCAGGTGATCGAAGCGCGTGCTCACGGCGCCGACTGCATCCTCATCATCATGGCCGCGCTGGACGATGCCGCCGCTGCGGACATCGAGGCTGCCGCGCTCGCCCACGGCATGGATGTGCTGATCGAAATCCATGATCGCGCCGAGCTCGATCGCGCGCTGAAGCTGCGCTCGCCGATGATCGGCATCAACAACCGCAACCTGCGCACCTTCGAGACCACGCTGGCGACCTCCGAGGCGCTGGCGCCGCTGGTGCCGAAGGAGCGCCTGCTGGTCGGCGAGAGCGGCATCTTCACGCCCGCCGACCTCGCGCGCCTGGCGCGCGTCGGCATCCAGACCTTCCTGGTCGGCGAGAGCCTGATGCGGCAGGCGGACGTCACGGCGGCGACGCGCGGGCTGCTCGCGCGCAATGCCGCCTCCGCCAGCGCGGCTGAGTGACCATGTCCGACAAGTCGCCCGACGCTCCCGCCCTCACCCACATCGACGCCCGCGGCGAAGCCCGCATGGTCGACGTGTCGGACAAGGCCGCGACCGAGCGAACCGCGACCGCCGAGGGCCGCGTCGTCATGAGCCCGGCGACGCTCGAGCTCATCCTGTCCGGCAACGCCAAGAAGGGCGACGTGCTCGGCACTGCCCGCATCGCGGGCATCATGGCCGCCAAGCGGACCTCCGAGCTGATTCCCCTGTGCCACCCGCTGGCGCTGTCCAAGGTGACCATCGACATCACGCCCGATGCCGCGCTACCCGGCTGCATCGTCAGCGCCACCGTCAAGGTGACCGGGCCGACCGGCGTGGAAATGGAAGCCCTGACGGCCGTGTCCGTCGCCTGCCTGACCATTTACGACATGATCAAGGCGGCCGAGCGCGGCGTACGCATCGAAGGTATCCACTTGACCGAGAAGATCGGCGGCAAGTCCGGGCACTATCGCGCCTGAAGAGATTACCAAGTCAAATACAACTTCGAATTAATTGTTCGCTAACTCAACTTCCTAACCTCACTTCCATAGCGGGCCTATAGCAATGGTTGTGGGAGGGACGTCGTAGCGGTCCATCCCGAAGCGCCTATCGCAAGCGTATTCAGGGGCCGATGACGACCAACGCCAGTCCACGGAATGCCCTCAGAGCTTCGACCGACCGCGGTGGACCGATCCGCTGGCTGGTCGGCGGAGGCCTCGTGCTGATTGCAGCCATCGCGATCGGCACGACCATCATGGCCGACAGTTTCCGGGAACGCGCGCTGAACAGCGCGACGCGCGAGCTGGAGAACACCGTCCTTCTGCTGGCGCGTCATTTCGATCAGCAGATGGAGGATCTCGGCGCGATCCAGCGCGATCTCGCCAACTACGTCCGACAGAACCACATCGACACCGGCGCCCGCTTCAAGGAGCAGATGGGAAGTGCCGCCGTCAATGCCATGCTGAAGGACAAGCTGAGCGCGGTGACCTATGTCGGCGGTTTGAACATCTTCGACTCCGAGGGCAACCTGATCAACTCCGGAGCGGCTTGGCCGGTACCGCCCGTCAACATTGCCGATCGCACATTTTTCAAGCGGCTGAAATCCGATCCGACTGCGCCGCAACTGCTGATCGAACCGGTCGTGGGCCGGATCACCGGCACCTATGTCGCGGTCATCGCCCTGAAACTGACCAGTCCCAGCGGCGAGTTCCTGGGCATCATCAGCCGCAGTCTCGAACCCATCAATGTCGAGCGGTTCTTCGCCTCCGTCGCGCTCGGGCCCGACGCGGCGATCTCGATGATGCATCGCGACGGAACCCTTCTGGCCCGCCATCCACGCCATGAGGGCATGCAGAACCAGAACTACAAGAACGCGCCGATCTTCCGCCAGATCCTGGCCGGCGATGGCAACACCACGGGCATTTTCAGCAGCCCCGTCGACGGCGAGCACCGCATCGGCGCATCGCACCGGCTGACGAGCTATCCCTTGATCGTGACCGCGACGACAACGGTTTCGGCGGCGCTCGCTGACTGGCGCGAGCAGATGCGCTTCCTGATCGCCGTCGGCGTGACATCGGTGCTGCTGATCGCCGGCATGCTCTACGTCGTCGTGCGCCGGCTGATCAGCGACCACGACGTTTCGAGCCGCCGCTTGACGCTGGAGAAGGAACGGCTCGACAAGGCCGTCAACAACATGACCCAGGGCCTCCTGTTGTTCGACGCATCGGAGCGCCTGGTCATCAGCAACCAGCGCTACGTCGACATGTACGGCCTGTCGGCCGACGTCGTGAAACCAGGCTGCACGTTCCGCGAGCTGATCGCGCACCGCAAGGCGACCGGCTCGCTCGCGGGCGACGACGGCGAATATGCCGATGCGGTGCTGCGCGACATCGGCCGCAAGACCTCGCAGATCATCGAGACCACGGACGGTCGCTGGATCCAGATCGTCAACGAGCCGATCGCGGGCGGCGGCTGGCTCGCCACCCACGAGGACATTACCGAGCGCAAACGGTCCGAGGAGCAGATCACGCATCTGGCGCACTACGACGCCCTGACGGATCTGCCGAACCGCACCCTGTTCCACGAGCGCCTCAAGGAGGAGCTGACCGGCGTCCCCCAAGGCCGGCGCCTCGCGCTGCATTACATCGACATCGACGAGTTCAAGGGCGTCAACGATTCGCTCGGCCATCTCGTCGGCGACGAGCTGTTGAAGTCCGTCGCGGCGAGCCTGAGCGCCTGTGTCGGCACCACGGGATTCGTCGCCCGCCTCGGCGGCGACGAGTTCGCCGTGGTTCAGACGGCGATCCGCAACCGCGAGGACGTCGAACAGCTGATCGAGGACATTCTCGGCGCGATCCGCGCGCCGCGCGACTGCCTCGGCCATCAGCTCACCGCCGACGCCTCGATCGGCGTGGCGCTGATCCCCGAGCACGGCACCGATCTCGACCAGATCATGAAGAACGCCGATCTGGCAATGTACGCCGCCAAGGGCGCGGGACGGCGCACCTGGCGCTTCTTCGAGCCCGAGATGGACGCCCAGGTCAAGGCGCGCCACCAGCTCGAGGTCGACCTGCGCCAGGCCATCGCCGACGATCGGCTCGAGGTCTACTACCAGCCTTGCCTGAGCCTGCAGGACGACCGCATCGTCGGCTGCGAGGCACTGGTGCGCTGGAAGCATCCGGTGCGCGGCAGCGTCTCGCCGGCCGAGTTCATTCCGATCGCCGAGGACACCGGCCTCATCAACCTGCTCGGCGAACGCGTCCTCCAGGTCGCCTGCACCGAGGCGGTGAGCTGGCCGGACGACATCCGGCTCGCCGTCAACGTCTCGCCGGTGCAGTTCAAGAGCGGCACCCTGGCGCTCAAGGTCGCCAATGCCCTTGCGACCTCCGGCCTGCCGCCGCATCGGCTGGAGCTCGAGATCACCGAAGCGGTGCTGATCCGCGACGACGACGCGCTCGACACGCTGCACCAGTTGCGCGCGCTCGGCGTCCGCATCGCGCTCGACGATTTCGGCACCGGCTATTCGAGCCTCAGCTATCTGCAGCGCATTCCGTTCGACAAGATCAAAATCGACCGCTGCTTCGTCCAGGACATCACCGAGAGCGAGGGCTCCGCGGCGATCGTGCAGGCCGTGGTCAACATTGCCGCCATCCGCAAGATGTCGACGACCGCCGAGGGCGTCGAGACCGAGGCGCAGCGCCAGGTGCTGAAACGGCTCGGCTGCTCGGAGATGCAGGGCTATCTCTTCAGCCCTCCGAAGCCGGCGGCCGACGTGCGGCAATTGTTCGCCGCGCAGCGCACCAATCGCTCACCCGGCCGCCGTTCGCGCTCGGACGCCGCCTGAGCCGGTTCCGAACCGATAAATACCGTTGCAATTTGAGGCGTTTCCGCAAGCCAGATTCAAACCCTGCCGACCAGTCGTCCCGTTCGCCGCTTGAAGTCCACAGCTCCGCCATGATCTACCGGACACAGACGGACATGCTCCGTGTCCGCCAGTACACGCTGGTCGAATACCACGGCGGGACGGCCTCAGGGCCGCCCCGTCGGGTGTGAGCATCGAGCGTCGCAAGCCGCGCACCCGCCCACTTCGCAGATCAGTTCGGCACCGCCGCCTTGGCGCGGACATCGGCGTTCACCGTGACGCCCCGCAGCACGTTGAATGCGGCGTGCAGCGCCTTGTCGTCCTTCTCGTCCGGCGGAACGTAGGACTGCGACCCGGTCTGCTCGGTGCCGTCGGCGGCCGAGAGATGGCCGCGCATGCCGGCCTCCCCCTTGAGATCGCCGCGATCCTTGAATTCGTCCGGCACGTCCTGCTTGACCTCGATGTCCGGCGCGATGCCCTGCGCCTGGATCGAGCGGCCCGACGGCGTGTAGTAGCGCGCCGTGGTCAGCGCCAGCGCGCCATTGCCGGCGCCGAGCGGAATGATGGTCTGCACCGAGCCCTTGCCGAACGAGCGCGTGCCGACCAGCGTCGCACGCTTGTGATCGTGCAGCGCGCCGGCCACGATCTCCGAGGCCGAGGCCGAGCCGCCATTGATCAACACCACGAGCGGCTTGCCCTTGGTGAGATCGCCGCCGCGGGCGGTGAAGCGCTGCGTCTCTTCCGGATTGCGGCCGCGGGTGGAAACCACCTCGCCGCGCGGCAGGAACGTGCTGGAGACCGACACCGCCTGGTCGAGCAGGCCGCCCGGATTGTTGCGCAGGTCGACCACGTAGCCGGCGAGCTTCTCCTGCGGGATCTCCTTGGAGATGGTGGCGACGGCCTTGCGCAGGCTCTCGGTGGTCTGCTCGTTGAAGGATGTGATGCGGATATAGCCGATGTCGCCGCCTTCGGTGTGATAGCGTACCGGGCGCACCTTGATGATCTCGCGCGTCAGCGTGACGTCGAGCGGCGACTCCTTGCCCTTGCGCATGATCGTGAGCTTGGTCTTGGTGTTGACGCCGCCCTTCATCTTGGCGACGGCCTGCTCGAGCGTCAGTCCCTGCACGGCTTCGCCATCGATCTTGGCGATGAGATCGCCGGAGAGAATGCCGGCCTTGGACGCGGGCGTGTCATCGATCGGCGCGACGACCTTGACCAGGCCCTCTTCCATGGTGACCTCGAGACCGAGTCCGCCGAACTCACCGGACGTCGTCTCCTGCATGTCGCGCCAGGACTTGTCATTCATGTAGCGCGAGTGCGGATCGAGCGACGACACCATGCCGTTGATGGCGCCTTCGATCAGCGCGGGATCGCTGGGCTTCTCGACATAGTCGGCGCGGACACGCTCGAACACCGCACCGAACAAATTGAGCTGCGAATAGGTGTCGGCCATGCCGGCCGCGGCCTTGGCCTTCGCCACGAGTTGCGCGCCGTCGGGACCCGTCACCATCAGGGTCAGACCGACGCCGGTCATCGTGCCCGCCAAGAACAGCCAGTTTTTCCGCATTGTTTGCTTCCCGAGCGTTTGTTGGATGGCCGGTCGATCACAGGGTCCGCACGCGTCGCCGGCGCGATTTGTGTTGCGAACTCACACCACATTTCCGGTTTCTTCAAGGCCGATATTGCGCCGCCGTACCGGAGCCCGACCGCCGGCGCCCGCATCCGAAATGGACGTTCGCAGGCTGAAATCAAGATCAGGGCTGCGCCTGTCCTCCAGGGACCGACTGCACATATCCGGTCTTTCACGGGCACCCCTCATCACATTTCGACGAGCCGCGGAAGATGACGCGATTTGACCGCCGGCGGCTGCGGCGACCGCCTTTGCACGCCCGGCGAACTCCAGTTCGGAATGGCTTGCACCCGGACCGCACGATGGGCGATGCTCCGCGGCAAAACCGGGAAACATGACAGTCGCTGGGAGGCAACCATGAACCAACAGACCCCGATCGAGGCCGGGTGGCGGAACGTCGAGCTCGGCTCGAGCGACGAGAAGTTCCAGAACCTGCACGAGTTCATCCGCAAGGCCCGCGCCCAGCTCAACCAGAATGCCTGGGACTACATCATCGGCGGCGCCGAAACCGAGACCACGCTGCGCCGGAACCGGATGGCGCTCGACGAGATCGCGTTCCGTCCGCGCGTGCTGCGCGACGTCTCCAGGGTCGATGCCTCGGTCGAAACCTTCGGCCGCAGGCTGCGCCTGCCGGTGGTTCTGGCTCCGGTCGGCGCGCTCGAAATCTTCGATCCGGCAGGGGCCGCCAGCGTCGCTCGGGGCGCCGGACGATTCGGGGCCGCGCATATGCTGAGCTCGGTGTCCGAGCCCGGGCTGGAGAAGACCGCCGAGGCCGCTCCCGACGCGCTGCGCATCTTCCAGCTCTATGTCCGCGGCGACGACGCCTTCGTCGAGGACTATGTGAGCCGCGCCGTCGCCAACAGCTACACGGCGTTCTGCCTCACCGTCGACACCGCCCACTACAGCCGGCGCGAGCGCGACATCGCCAAGCGCTATGTGCGCGAAAGCCGGCTGCGCGCGACCGGCGGCGATCATCAGAAGGCGCTGAGCTGGCACACCGTCAAGCTGATCAAGGACAAGTTCAAGCTGCCGCTGATCATCAAGGGCATCGCGACCGCCGAGGACGCGCAGATCGCGGTCGATCACGGCGTCGACTGGATCTACGTCTCCAACCATGGCGGCCGCCAGCTCGATCATGGCCGCGGCGCGATGCACGTGCTGCCGGAGATCGTCGCGGCGGTGAAGGGCCGGGCCAGGATCATGGTCGACGGCGGCTTCTGCCGCGGCACCGACATCGTCAAGGCGATCGCCTCCGGCGCCGATCTCGTCGGCATTGGCCGGCTGCAATGCTGGGCGCTGGCGGCCGCCGGCGAGGACGGCATCCTGCGCATGCTCGAGCTGCTGGAGGACGAGGTCATCCGCGCGCTCGGCCTGCTCGGCGTCACCTCGTTCGCGGAGCTGAACGCATCCTATCTGCATCCGGCGACCGCCACCAACCTGCCGAGCGTGGTCAGCGCGTTTCCGCTGGTCGACATCGAGCCCTATCGCTATTAAGGAGGCGCTCCGTCGCTTCCACACCAGGCACCGCCGCCGCTGTCCATGCCCTCCTCCGCTCTCCACCCCGGCGCGGCCGATGCGCTGCTGTTCGATCTCGGCCGCGTCGTCATCGACATCGATTTCGTCCAGGTGGTCTCGCGCTGGGCGGCGCATGCCGGCTGTCCGCCCGAGCAGATCGCGGCGCGCTTCGTGCGCGACGAGATCTATCACGGCCATGAGCGTGGCACCGTTTCCGACGCCGCGTTCTTCGCCAACCTGCGCCAGCAGCTCGGCATCGACATCACCGACGCGCAGTTTCTCGAGGGCTGGAACGCGATCTTCGTCGGCGCGATGCCGGGCATCGCCGCGCTGCTCGCACGCGCGGCGGAAAAGCTGCCGCTCTACGCCTTCTCCAACACCAACCAGCCGCACATCGATCACTTCTCGCCTGTTTACGCCGATCTGCTCGGTCACTTTCGCGAGATCTTCCTGTCGTCGTCGATCGGCCTGCGCAAGCCGGATGCCGAGGCGTATGATCACGTGGTGCGAGCGATCGGCGTGCCCGCCGAGCGGATCGTGTTCTTCGACGATCTCGCCGAAAACGTCGAGGGCGCGCGGGCCAGCGGGCTGAATGCGGTGCTGGTGCGCTCGACAGCCGATGTCGCCGCGGCGCTGGAGGCGCTGGGGATCTAGGCGCTTGTCGGAAGGACGCGTCATGGCCGGCGGCGGCGTATCAACGAGGCTCGGGCCCGCAACTCCGCCACAACCTCCGCTGTCGCCCCTGCGAACGCAGGGGCCATAGCCACCGGCAGCCATGATCTGGCAAGACTCGTTCGATATCGTGCGCAAAACATCTCCCTGTGGCTATGGATCCCGGGTCGGCGCCCCGCCGCCGCTGGCGCGGCGTCGTGACTTGCCCGGGACGACAGCGGAGGGCGGCGCTGGATCGAAGCTCATACAGGCTTGAGGCGGTGAGAGAGGCACGAGGAATTCGCAAAGACGAAAACTCCGCTTCTCGATCACCGCGCATAAGCGGAGTCCCCCCGCGGAAAAATTCTGAGTTGCTGCGCTCGCAATCACGACGTCCACTCATGCGAAATTGTTCTCGCGGCACGGTGAGCCCGAGTGATGCTGCTGTCGTTCACCCTCGAAGTCGGAGGGCGCAGGGAATGCCGGGCTGCAGGCCGCAACCCATGGCCCGCCTGCAGAAAAAAAGCAGGCGGCAGTCACCACAGGTCCAGCCGACATCCGGCATTCCCTGCGCGATGGTCTTCACGCTTACTTCGCGCTCTCCCCGGTGCTCCGGCTTGTTGGCCACCGTCGCCGTCGGGCTCATCATCACCCGCCGGCTTGGCATCAGCGTCGGGATGCCAGGACCACGCGACTTCACGTCCGCGCCATGCCGTCCGTCCACATGCCGAAGCACGCTGCGACACGTCGCGGCCACCGCATCCCGCGCTCCACGTCCGTGACGATCGCGAAGCGCCCCTCCTGTCGAGCACGGGACCAAATCAGCATAGCAGACTTTTCCGAAAAAGCGAATCCTAAATTCGGCCGCCGGCAACGGCGCCGTCCGGCCCGCCTCCCGGCGCGTCCGCTGGCCGCGGTCGCAATGGACCGGCGTGACCTTCGATCGATCGGGTGAGATCGAGATCCCCTGTGCTCTCGTGCCTGTGCTCGCGTCGGTCGCGCACGACCATGCCGCCTATGTCGAGCCGAATGTCTGGATTCGACATCCGCTCTAACAGACCGCACGAAAGCCGTCCGCCCGTTGCAGATCGTCCGCGCCATGATCAACGCGCCGGCACGGCGCGTTCGTCGAGAAATCCGATCACTGCATCGAACGCCTGCTGTCGATTCCGTTCCATCAGGACCATGTGCGTGCCCTGGCCGATCTCGACCAGGCGCTTGTACGGCGCGCTCGCGAGTCGAACGAACAGGTCGTGCGCCATCTCGAAGCTGACATCCACATCCCATTCCGCCGAGAGCAGGAGAACCGGGCAGTTGATGCTGCCGGGATCATAGGTCGGCCTGGCCGCGGTCCAATGCGCGCGGACGTCCTGTACCGCGCCCGAGGGCGCGCGGATCGCGTCGGGGTACGGCGAGTCCGGATCGGTCGCGAGCGTCGCCTGCGCCCAGGTCTCGAACCAGCCGTCCGGAATCAGCTTGTCCCGCGCGTGCTCCGGAGCCGCGCCGCGCCATGCCGCCTCGAACGCGCGCGGGGTGACGATCCGATAGGCGCCGAGCGGTCCGCCGGCGTCGATGCGCAACGGCTCGCTCGACAGCCAGAGCGGCGTCACCAGGATCAGCTTCTCGAGCTTCGCGTTCGCCGCGCTCGCGAACATGCCGGCGATCGTGGCGCCCCAGGACATGCCGAGCACGTTGACGCGCGGGATATCGCGATGCCGGCGGATGAAGTCCACCGCGGCAGCGAAATCGTCCACGGCGGTCCGCGCATTGACCAATGGAGAACCTTCCTCTGGCGCGCGCGACATCTCCGGCGGCCGGCTGGAGCCGCCGTAGCCGCGCGCGTCGACGGCCCAGACGTCGTAGCCGGCCTGCGCCAGCACATCCATGAAGGAGGCGCCATCGACCGTGACGTCGAACAGGCTTGCGGACGAAAAGGTGGCGCCGTGCATCATCACCAGCGTGCGCTCGGCCGAGAAGCGTTGCAGGTCGTGCCGGCGCTTGTTGATGAGCTGAAGCTGGACATCGGACACCGGACCTTCGATCAGGCGGCGCTCGGAAACGATGCGCGAGGAGAACGTTGCATTATCGATCATGGCCATCTCGGATCAGGCGAAGTGCCAGGCAAACCGGTCGCCGTCGCGGCTGACGCGCCCGGCCGAGGACTCGGCGAAATGGGTGGTGAACACGAGGGAGCCGGTCTCCGCGGCATGGTTCATCGCCCATAGCCGTGAGGTCCGCGCCGCCTCCGGGAATTCGCAATAGACCGAATTCCAGTCCGGATGCGCGACCTGCATCGGATGATGCAGCACATCGCCCCAGAACAGCGCGCGCTCGCCACGCGAGCTGAAGCTGATGCAGGCGTGATCGATGCTGTGACCGGGGCTCGGCACAAAACGGAAGCCGCCTACGACCTCGCTGCCATCGACCGTGATCTCGCGCGCGAGGCCGGCCTCGACGATCGGCAGCACGCTGTCTTCGTAGACCCCCGGCATCGGTGGATGCAGCATGGGTCCGAGCCCGGCCGCGTCCCTGATCGCGGCGTCCGAGCCGTCGCCGGCCGAGAGGGCGGCGACATAGGCGCGCTCTCGGCCCGAGAAAACGTGCCGGGCGTTCGGAAACACCGGCATCCAGCGGCCATCGGCAAGCTGCGTATTCCAGCCCACGTGATCCGCATGCAAATGCGTCATCAGGACGAGGTCGACATCGTCGGGGGCGACGCCGGCCGCCCGCAATCGGTCGAGGAACGGCTCGTTCAGGCGATGCAGAACGGCCGCGCCGGGCCGCTCCTTGTCGTTGCCGGTGGCCGTGTCGATCAGCACCACGCGCTCCGGCGTCCGCACCAGCCAGCTATGGATGCTCAGGCGCAGCGATCCCGTGCGCGGATCGACCGATCCCGGCCCGAAACGGCCGCGTTCGCGGGCAATGCTGGCGGCGTCCACGCCTGGAAACAGAAACTCGCCCTCGACCGCATCGAGACCGATCTCGAAAATCCTGCTGATGGTGGCGTCCCCGACGCGATAGGTCGTGATGTCCTGCATGTTTGGCGGCCTCGATCCGAACGGTGATCTTGTCTGGGCCGAGATCTACGATTAGGTCATGCATTCCTCAAATCGATCCAACTCATGCAGTCCATCGATCATTTCGATCTTCGCTCCTTCGACCTCAATCTGCTGGTCGCGTTCGACGCGCTGATGCAGGAGCGCAGCGTGACGCGCGCGGCGGCGCGCCTGAAGGTGGGGCAGCCGGCGATGAGCCATTCGCTGTCGACGCTTCGCGTGCTGCTGCAGGATGAGCTGTTCGTCCGCGTCGGCACGGTCATGCAGCCGACCCCCAAGGCTGCGGTGCTGGCCGGACCGGTTCGGGCGGCGCTGGCCCAGATGCAGGCTGCGTTGCACGCCGCACCGGAGTTCGACCCAGCGACCGAGCAGCGCACCATCCGCTTGGGATTCTCGAGCGAGGTCGAGCTGCTGCTGATCCCCGAACTCACGGCGGAGCTGCGTCGAACGGCGCCCGGCGTGCGGCTTCTCAGCCGTCCGACCGAACGCAACGAGGTGCATCGTCTGCTCGACGAGGGCGCCTTGGATGTCGGCGTCGGCTGCTTCGAGGCGGTGGCGCTGCGGCACCGATCCCAGTTCCTGTTCGAGCAGGCGCTGAGCTGCGTCTACAATCCAAAGCGCATCGCGATGAAAACACCGATCGGCCTGGATGCCTATCTGTCGCTTCCGCACGCACTGGTGACGCTGACCAACAGCCTGCAGGGCTGCCTGGAGGCGGCGCTGGATGAGATCGGCACCGAGCTCAACGTGGTCTCGGCCTCCTCGGATTTCCTCAGCGTGCTGGCGACGGTGGCCGCGTCACCGGTGATCACCACGATCCCGACCCGGATGGCAAGGCTCTACGGACCCCGGTTTGGGCTGGCGCTCTGTCCGGCGCCGTTGAAGTTGCGGCTGCCGGCGGTCTCGATGGTCTGGCCGCTGCAGCTCGATCGTGACGCGGCATCGGTCTGGCTGCGGAACATGGTGGCGGACATCCTGCACACCACCGAGCGCGCCGCCTGTCGCGCGGCTGCCGGATAGCTCCGTCTGGACTCCGTGTGCACGTGAGCAGATCGCGACTGCCCCCCCGGCATGATTGCAGAGTTTCTCGCGCGATCGTGAGGCGGCGGGCCACGCGACGCACCTTCAGACGATCGGAAAGCCGGGAGCGGCTTAGGCTCTTGGCCACCCCGTGCGCGTTCGGTTAGAAGGCGATTCAGTCGATCTGCCCGTCTTCGTCCGAAGGTAATCCCATGGCCCTGATGCCGGTCTCCGATGCGTTGTCCGCGGTGCTCGCCGGCACCGAGCCGCTGGCTGAGGAAATGGTCGGGCTGGACGAGGCCTATCACCGCATCCTGGCCCGCGACCTCGCGGCGCTGCGGACGCAGCCGCCCGAGGCGATGTCGGCGATGGATGGCTATGCGGTGCGCGCGGCCGACGCAGCCGAGGCCAAGGCGCGGCTGAAGGTGATCGGCGAGGTCGCGGCGGGACGGCCGTTCGATCGCGTGGTCGGGCCCGGCGAGGCGGCGCGGATCTTCACCGGCGGCGTTGTCCCCGCAGGCGCCGACGCGGTGGTGATCCAGGAGGACACGATCGCCGAGGACGGCCATGTCGTGATCACCGAGGCCGCGATCACAGGCCGGCACATCCGGCCGGCCGGCGTCGACTTCCACCAGGGCATGGTGCTGCTGAAGGCCGGGCGCCGGCTCAGCGACCGCGACCTGTCCCTGGCGGCCAGCATGAATCATCCGGCGCTGCCGGTGCGGCGGCGGCCGAAGGTGGCGCTGCTCGCCACCGGCGACGAGCTGGTGATGCCGGGCTCGACGCCCGGCCCGGGGCAGATCGTCTATTCCAACGGCTACGCGCTGCGGGCGCTGGTGCGCAGCGAGGGCGCGACGCCGATCGATCTCGGCATCGCCGCGGATACGATGGAGGCGACGGTCGCTGGAATCCGGCGCGCCCGCGCGGCCGAGGCCGACGTCCTGATCACGACCGGCGGCGCCTCGGTCGGCGATCACGACCTGGTCAAGCAGGCGCTGGAGGCCGAGGGCGTCGAAATGGCGTTCTGGAAGATCGCGATGCGGCCGGGCAAGCCGATGATGCACGGACGGCTCGGCGACATCAGGGTGATCGGACTGCCCGGCAATCCGGTGTCGTCCTATGTCTGCGCCATCCTGTTCATGGTGCCGCTGATTCGGCGCCTGCTCGGCCGCGACGAGGCCGTGATGCCGCGCGAGACCGCCCTGCTCGGCCGCGAGTTGGGGGCGAACGATTCGCGCGAGGACTATCTGCGGGCGCAGCTCAAGGAGCGCGCCGACGGCACCCTGGTCGCAACACCGGTGACGCAGCAGGATTCGTCGCTGCTCGGCAATCTCGCGCTGTCGCAGGCGCTGGTGATCCGGCCGGCGTTTGCGCCGAAGGCGCCTGCCGGCAGCCCGTGCGAGATCCTGCGCCTGCCGAACTGAGCCGCTTCCCCGGTAAAGCCCGGTCCGTTCATCATATTTTTAGGATTGCGGAACACACATCGAACATATAGTGTCCGTTCATGATTTGTTTTTAGTATGTTGCGGGCGACGCGATGACGGTCCGACTCCAGGGCGCTCTCAGCCGGCTTGTGCTCAAGGCGCAGCTCCTGGACTCGGACAACAACAAACCGGGGACCAGGTCGAAATGCTGACGCGCAAACAGTACGAACTTCTGCGGTTCATCAACGAGCGGCTCAAGGAAGCCGGCGTGCCGCCGTCCTTCGACGAGATGAAGGATGCGCTCGATCTGCGCTCGAAGTCCGGCATTCATCGCCTGATCACGGCGCTCGAGGAGCGCGGCTTCATCCGCCGGCTGCCGAATCGCGCCCGCGCGATCGAGGTGATCAAGCTGCCCGAGCTGTCGCAGGCCGCGGGCAACCGTCGCGGCTTCACGCCGTCGGTGATCGAAGGCAATCTCGGCAAGGTGCGCACCAGCACTCCCGCGCTGGACGATGGCGAGCGCCCTGTCGCGGTGCCGGTGATGGGCCGCATCGCCGCCGGTACCCCGATCGAGGCGCTGCAGACGCGCAGCCACACCATCAGCGTGCCTGCCGACATGCTCGGCAACGGCGATCACTATGCGCTCGAGGTGCGCGGCGACTCGATGGTCGATGCCGGCATCCTCGACGGTGACATGGCGCTGATCCAGCGCAACGAGACCGCCGACACCGGCGACATCGTGGTGGCGCTGATCGACGATGAGGAAGCGACCTTGAAGCGCTTCCGCCGCCGCGGCGCATCGATCGCGCTCGAGCCGGCCAACACCGCCTACGAGGTGCGCATCCTGCCGCCGAACCGGGTGAAGATCCAAGGCAAGCTGGTCGGGCTGTACCGCAAGTACTGATCGCGAATGGGATCGGTCGATCGGCGGCGGGCGCACGCGCTGTCGCCGCCGAGCGAGAAGCCAGCCAAGCTGGAATCAGCCAGCAAAATACGCCACACGCGAATGCACTTCATGATGTGCAGCGCGGCATGCTCAAACGCTTGTGATCGGCCGCGGGCACACGCGATGCAGATCAGCGCAGAATTGCCGCGAAGCGCGCGCTAACATCACCATCGATGTCCACTCTGATAGAGGCCTGCGCCTGTCCGGGGGGAGCGTGGGTCGGCTATCTCTCAACGAGGAGCGATCCGATGTGTGACTACAGCCTCCATGCGGTTGCGTCCCGTCCCGCCAAGGTCGGCGAGACGTTGATCTCGATGACCTTCCGTGGCACCGCCACCCGCGGCTTCGCGCTGGAGAGCGAGCCGACCGTCGCAGTCTGCATGCTGCCCGGCACCGAGTTGGCCTTTGCCGAGGACGTCCGCTACGACAGCCGCTGGCTCTGGACCCGGACGATCCGCGAGCGCGTCGCGAAGTTCAACAGCATCGAGACGCACATTCCCGATCGCCATCACGACGCGATCGAGTTCGCCGACGGCCGCCACGTGCTGGTGACCCAGCTCTGCGAGGGCCAGCGCGTCACGGTGCTGCAATTGCCGGTCAGCAAGCAGCCGGCAGAGCGCCGCCCGGACATCGCCGAGGACGTGCCGACGTCGCAGGCCACACCGATTCGCCGCATCAGCATCACCTAAGGGTCTGCGCGTCGGCATTTCTGTCGGTCGTGAGCGCGCTTTCGACGGCGGGAGACTTGGTAGACTTGGGTTCTGCAAGCGCAAAGTCCTCTCGGGCGAATCTCACGCCCCGGCATCGCATCGGATAGGAACGACATCCCTCGGCCGGCATTGTGTGCCCGGGGGAGCTTGCCGCCGTGGTCAACAAGATCGATTAGAACAAGGCCGGACGGATCACCGAGCCCGGCCGCGACATGCTTGCGTTCGGATGGCTGACGGTCACGGCTGATGACGTCGCCATCTGGCAACGCTATCCGGGCGCTGCGTTCACGCTGGTCGAAGGGCCCTCGCTGTTCGATGGACCAGACGACACCGAGTATCATCTCGGCACGTTCGAGCTGCCCGGCGCTCAATCCTGCTCGCCCTGCTCCGTCTCCGGCGGCGTCGCGTCCTGAAGCCGCGCGGCCGGCGCACGCGGCGTCAGCGTCGTGTCGAACTCGCCGGCCTCGGCGGGCGCCGGCCACCATGGGCGGTCGGTGCCGCCGGCACGCGCCGGCGTCACGGCGAAGCCTATGCCCTGCTGCACCAGCAACAAGGCGCCCTGCTGCCGCAGCCGCTCGCGATCGATCACGGCCGCCGCGCAGGATGACGGCGCGGCGCGCGTGGTGACGATCAGCGCGACACGGGCGCAATCGTCGGCGAGCGCCTCAGCGCGCAAGGTCATGGCGGCGAAGCGGCCGTCGGCCATCGCGACCACGCAGCCCGCCTCGTCGCAGGAGACGCCATCGGCGAGCGAGGCGTCCGCCGGCAGCCGGGCATCGGCGTCGGCCGCGAGCCACTCCTTGGTGGCGAACACATCCTTGCCGGCGCGCATCACATGCAGGCGTCCGTCACGGCCGCGCACCGCCACCGCGCGCCCATCGCCGGCGACCAGGACGTCGGGCAGCGGCGTCGCGGCCGCCCAGGCGGTGGCGGCCAAAAGCCCCATGGCGCCCAACCAGCGCAGCGGTGTGCGCAGCAGGCCGATCAGGATGACGCCCAGGCTGGCCAAGATCAGCGGGCCGATGCCGAAGGCCGGGATGCGGCCGACCGCGCCCGGCAGCGCCGCCACCCAGCGCGTCACCGCGATCATCCAGTCGATGCCGAGGCCCATCAGCGACCACCAGACGCCATCCAGGCCGAACGGCGCCGCCAGCAAGCCCATCAGGCCGGCCGGCATCACCAGCGCCGAGACCACCGGCATCGCCGCGAGATTGGCGAGCACGCCATAGGGCGTCACGCGATGGAAATGGAAGGCGGCATAGGGCGTGGTCGCGAGCCCGGCGACCAGCGAGGCCAGCAGCAGCATCGCGAGCTCGCGCCCGCCCCACAGCGCGACGCGCTGCGTCGTGGAGCTGTCCGGCGTCGCGAACAGCCTGGGCAGGCCGAACTGCACCAGCGCGACCAGGCCGAGCGTTGCCGCGAACGACATCTGGAAGCTCGGATGCACCAGCGCCTCGGGGGCTGCGATCAGCACGATCATCGCCGCGACCGCGAGCGTGCGGAAAGTGACGGCGCGGCGGTCGACCATGACCGCGATCAGCACCACGGCCGTCATGAAGAACGATCTCTGGGTCGCGACCTCCGCGCCTGAGAGCAACAGATAGAACGCCGCCGCGACCAGCGCCGCGGCCGCCGCCCATTTCTTGATCGGGTGGCTGACGGTAAGGCCTGGGATCAGCGCCAGCAGCGCGCGCACGGCGAAGAACACGACGCCGGCCACGACCGCCATGTGATAGCCTGAGATCGACAGCACATGGCCGAGACCGGAGACGAACATCGCGTCGTTGACATCGGGCGTGATGGCGTCGCGCCGGCCTGTCAGCAGCGCGGTGGCAATCGCCCGCTCGTCGCCCGACAGGCGGGCGCGGATGCGTGCGTCGATCGCGTCGCGCAGGCCCTGCATGGCCGCCGCATAGCCCAGGCCGAAGCCGACGGCCTGGGGCGGCGGCGCCGTCGTGATCGCGCCCATCACGAAGCCGGAGGCTCCGATGCCCTGGAAGAACATGTCGCGCGCGAAATCGTAGGAGCCCGGCCGCACCGGGGCCATCGGCGGCAGCAGCCGCGCCTTGAGCTGCACGAAGCTGCCGACCTCGGGCGCCGCGCCCTTGCGCACCGCGAGCCGCACGCGCGCCAGCGTGATCGCGTTGCGCGGGCTCTCCATCGCGGTGACGCGCAGCACGATGCGGTCGCTGCGCTCGCGGATGTCGCGCGCCTCGACGAAGCCGGACAGCGCCACCGAATACAGCGGCCGCGCCAGCACCGGATGCGCCACCCGCGCGGTCTTGATGGTCGCGGTGGCAAAGCCGCACGCCGCCGCCGCGATCATCACGGCAGCCGGAAACAGCCGATGCCGCCGCATCATGATGGCGACGAGGCAGAGCAGCGCCGCCGTGATGGCGGCGATCCAGAGCACAGGCTCGTGATCGGCGGTGAAATACAGCGCGATGCCGGCCCCGAATGCCACCGGCACCCAGGGCAGCAGCCGCCCCGCGCCGGCCTCCTCGGCCGCCCAGATCTTGAGGCGCGCGGCGAACGCCGATGACGCGCCGGGCCGGATCGCGGGCCAGCCGCCGGCCAGCGCGCCCCGCGGCGGCCAGACGTCGGCCATCACGCCCGCGATCCCGCGCCGCCCTCCTGGACGTCCTGCTGGCGGCCTGACCGGCTCCGCCATTGCCAACACCACCCGTGACCCGACCGGGCGGGAAGGCTATCGGAAGCTGCGCGAGGCCGCCTAGCAGAACGGAACGGGAATCCTGGCTTTCTGCACGCGCACTTGGCTTGGAACTTTTCGCGTCGCACGCGCTTATCGGGGTATGGACGCTAAAGGTATTGACGACCCCTTCGCCGATCTCGCGCTCGAGAGGGCGATCCACCTCCGCTGGACTCTCCGGGACATCAAGGCCCACCGGCTCACGCTGTCCCCAGTCGCCGAGGAAGACCTCTCGCTCCTCGCCGAGCGCGGGCTCGTCGAGCTCACCGACGGTGTGCCGACCCTGACGAACGCCGGCCAGGACGCGATCAGCTGAGCTGCAAGCGTCCCGCGGCTTCCGCTCGCCTCAGCCCTTGGCGACCTCCTTCGCAAACGTGTCGCGCAGGCCGATGGTACGATTGAACACGAGCTTGTCGGGCGTCGAGTCCGGATCGCGCACAAAGTAGCCCTGGCGCTCGAACTGCATCGGCGCGTCCGAATTGCTCGCGGCGATCGCCGGCTCGATGCGGGCGTCGGTCAGCACTTCCAACGAGTTGGGATTGAGGTCGGCCGTAAAGTCGGCCGCGTTCGGGCTCGGACTGGCGAACAGCTGATTGTAGATGCGGATCTCGGCTTTCAGCGACTGCGCCGCCGGCAGCCAGTGCATCGTCGCCTTGACCTTGCGTCCGTCCGGCGCGTTGCCGCCCTTGGTCGCCGGATCATAGGTACAGCGCAGCTCGACGATCTCGCCGGCATCGTTCTTGATCACGTCGCGGCACTTGATGAAATAGGCGTAGCGCAGCCGCACCTCGTTGCCGGGCGACAGGCGGAAGAACTTCTTGGGCGGGTTCTCCATGAAGTCGTCCTGCTCGATATAGAGCTCGCGGCCGAAGGCGATCTTGCGCGTGCCGGCGGAAGCGTCGTCGGGGTGGTTGATCGCCTCGAGCTCCTCGACCTGGCCTTCCGGGTAGTTCTCGATCACCACCTTCAAGGGCCGCAGCACCGCCATCCGGCGCTGCGCCGTGCGATTGAGCTCCTCGCGAATGCAGAATTCGAGCATGCCGACATCGACGATGCTGTTGGCCTTGGCGATGCCGATGCGCTTGATGAACTCGCGCACCGCCGCCGGCGGCACGCCGCGGCGCTTCAGCCCGGCGATGGTCGGCATGCGCGGATCGTTCCAACCGGAGACGTGGCCGTCCTGCACCAGCCGCGTCAGCACGCGCTTGGACAAGAGGGTGTAGGTCAGATTGAGGCGCGCGAATTCGTACTGGTGCGGATGCGACGGCACCGGCAGCTTGTCCAAGAACCAGTCGTAGAGCGGCCGATGGTCCTCGAACTCAAGCGTGCAGATCGAGTGCGTCACGCCCTCGATCGCGTCCGACTGGCCGTGGGCGTAGTCGTAGCTCGGATAGATCTTCCAGGTGTCGCCGGTGCGCGGGTGATGGGCGTGCAGGATCCGGTACAGCACGGGGTCGCGCAGGTTGATGTTGCCGGCGGCCATGTCGATCTTGGCGCGCAGCACGCGCGCGCCGTTGGGAAATTCGCCGGCCTTCATGCGCCGGAACAGGTCGAGATTCTCCTCGACCGAGCGGTCGCGGAACGGGCTGTTCCTGCCGGGCTCGGTCAGCGTGCCGCGCGCCAGCCGGATCTCCTCCTGCGTCTGGTCGTCGACATAGGCCAAGCCGGCCTTGATCAGGCCCTCAGCCCAGTCGTAGAGCCGCTCGAAATAATCCGAGGCGAAGAACAGGTTGTCGCCCCAGTCATAGCCGAGCCAGCGCACGTCAGCCTGGATGGAGTCGATATATTCCTGCTCTTCCTTGGTCGGATTGGTGTCGTCGAAGCGCAGATTGCAGCGGCCGCCGAACTCCTGGGCAATGCCGAAGTTGAGACCGATCGACTTGGCATGGCCGATATGCAGATAGCCGTTCGGCTCCGGAGGGAACCGGGTGACGACCGTCTTGTGCCTGCCGCTGTCGAGATCGGCCTGGACGATGTCGCGGATGAAGTCGCGCCCTGCCTCTGCCGTCGCCGCCGTGTCTGTCGTCGTGGTCATCAAGAATATCCTGCTCCGGAATTTGGCAGCCTATGTGCCAAATCCGCCTCCCCCAAGGAAGGCTTTAGTTATGCGATAGGCCTGCTATACACCCCCCGCCCTTCATAGCCCCTGCCTGGATTTCGTGCTGCCGCCCATGACCTCCCCGATCGTCACGCGCTTTGCCCCCTCCCCGACCGGCTTTCTCCACATCGGAGGTGCCCGGACGGCCCTGTTCAACTGGCTGTATGCGCGGGGCCGCGGCGGCAAGATGCTGCTCAGGATCGAGGACACCGACCGCGAGCGCTCGACCGATGCGGCCATCGCTGCCATCCTGGATGGCCTGAAATGGCTCGAGCTCGATTGGGACGGCGAGGTCATCTACCAATATAGCCGCGCCGCGCGCCATCGCGAGGTCGCCGAGCAGCTGCTCGCCAGCGGCATGGCGTATCGCTGCTATGCCACCGCCGAGGAGCTGACGGCGATGCGCGAGAAGGCGCGCGCGGAAGGCCGCACCCGGCTCTACGACGGGATGTGGCGCGACCGCGATCCGAAGGAGGCGCCCGAGGGCGTCAAGCCGACCATCCGGCTGCGCGCGCCGCTGACCGGCGAGACCGTGATCGAGGACCAGGTCCAGGGCCGCGTGGTCTGGCAGAACGAGAACCTCGACGACCTCGTGCTGCTGCGAGGCGATGGCAATCCGACCTACATGCTGGCGGTCGTCGTCGACGACCACGACATGGGCGTCACCCACGTCATCCGCGGCGACGACCATCTGATCAACGCCGCGCGCCAGAAGCAGATCTACGACGCGCTCGGCTGGACGGTGCCGTCGATGTCGCACATCCCGCTGATTCACGGGCCCGACGGCTCGAAGCTGTCGAAGCGCCATGGTGCGCTCGGCGTCGACGCCTACCGTGCGATGGGATATCTGCCGTCGGCGCTGCGCAATTACCTGGTGCGGCTCGGCTGGAGCCATGGCGACCAGGAGATCTTCTCCACCGAGGAGATGATTGGGGCGTTCGACCTGCCGGCGATCGGCCGCTCGGCGGCGCGGTTCGACTTCGCCAAGCTCGAAAATCTCAACGGCCACTACATCCGCCACAGCGACGATGCGGCGCTGGTGCGGCAGTTCGAGGACGTGCTGAATTACGTGCCGAACGGCGCGGCTCTCAAGGCCAAGCTCAACGACGCCACGCGCGCGCAGCTCACTTTGGCGATGCCGAGCCTGAAGGAACGCGCCAAGACGCTCTTGGAGCTGATCGACGGCGCCGCCTTCATCTTTGCCGACCGGCCGCTTCCGATCGACGCCAAGGCCGCCGCCCTGCTGACGCCGGACAGCCGCGCCCTGATCGGCCGGCTGCATGACGCGCTGGCCGCCGTCGAGTCCTGGAGCGGGCCGGCCACGGAAGCCGCGCTGCGTGCGTTTGCCGAAGCCAACAATCTCAAGCTGGGCGCGGTGGCGCAGCCGCTGCGCGCGGCGCTTACCGGCCGAACCACCTCACCCGGTATTTTCGACGTTCTGGCGATCCTGGGGCGTGATGAATCCTTGGGCCGCCTGGAGGACCAGACCACCTCATAAGGTCTCATGGACCTCCATCTTGCAGCGCACAGGGCAATACGATACGCATTTGCGCGGCACCCACTGGTTTTCCCGGCTCGGACATTCTTCACACGTTGCGGCGGGCTCGTTGAGCGATGTTTGGGCCGAAGGACACTAGTAAGCATAAGATTCCAGTACGGTTTCGGATTTGACCTTCTTAAGCTGTTGGCAGCGACAGTGACGCGAATGTCAAAGCCGCCGCACTAGATAAAGTCCACCCGCCCTGCCATCTCTCACAAAGAACAAGGGCCAAGCCTAACGATCTCATCGGGGACAAACGATGGACGCAAAATCCGCAAGCAAGACCGCGACGCTCACCGTCGGCAACAAGAATTTCGATCTTCCGATCCTGAGCGGCACCGTGGGTCCCGACGTCATCGACATCGGCAAGCTCTACGCCCAGACCGGGATGTTCACCTATGACCCCGGCTTCACCTCGACCGGCAGCTGCCAGTCCAAGATCACCTATATCGACGGCGACGCCGGCGTCCTCGAATACCGCGGATATCCGATCGAGCAGCTCGCCGAGAAGGGCGACTTCCTGGAGACCTGCTATCTGCTGCTGTACGGGGAGCTCCCCACCAAGGCCCAGAAGCAGGATTTCGACTATCGCGTGACCCACCACACGATGGTGCACGAGCAGATGTCGCGCTTCTTCCACGGCTTCCGCCGCGACGCGCATCCGATGGCGGTCATGGTCGCTTCGGTCGGCGCGCTCGCCGCGTTCTACCACGACTCCACCGACATCAACGATCCGAAGCAGCGCATGATCGCGTCGATGCGGATGATCGCGAAGATCCCGACGCTGGCGGCGATGGCCTACAAATACACCATCGGCCAGCCCTTCGTTTATCCGAAGAACTCGCTGTCCTTCGCCGAGAACTTCCTGAACATGTGCTTCGCCGTGCCGTGCGAGGAGTACAAGCCGAACCCGGTGCTCGCCGACGCGCTCGACAAGATCTTCATCCTGCACGCCGATCACGAGCAGAACGCCTCGACCTCCACGGTGCGCATCGCCGGCTCGTCGGGCGCCAACCCGTTCGCCTGCATCGCCGCCGGCATCGCCTGCCTGTGGGGCCCGGCGCATGGCGGCGCCAACGAGGCTGCGCTGAACATGCTGGCCGAGATCGGCACCGTCGACAAGATTCCGGAATTCATCGCCAAGGTGAAGGACAAGAACAGCGACGTGCGCCTGATGGGCTTCGGCCATCGCGTCTACAAGAACTACGATCCGCGCGCCAAGATCATGCAGAAGATGTGTCACGCGGTGCTCAAGGAGACGGGCCACGCCGACGATCAGATGCTCAAGGTCGCGCTAGAGCTGGAGAAGATCGCGCTCAGCGATCAGTACTTCATCGACCGCAAGCTCTACCCGAACGTCGATTTCTACTCGGGCATCACGCTGAAGGCGATGGGCTTCCCGGTCTCCATGTTCACGGTGCTGTTCGCGGTCGCCCGCACCGTCGGCTGGATCAGCCAGTGGAGCGAGATGATCGAGGATCCGCAACAGAAGATCGGCCGTCCGCGCCAGCTCTACACCGGCGTGACCACGCGCAGCTACGTCGAGATGGACAAGCGCGGCTGATCGCGCCCGCCGCGAGACATCAAATCACCAAAGGCCCGTCCAGCACGCTGGATGGGCCTTTTTCGTTACGGCTGGATGCTCTTGCGCCGAAGCTTGGGATGCGTCGCAAAGATCGGCAACGCGGCAGTCCCAACCGTCGATCGGCGAACCGATCAGCAAGACGGGGGGACGGCGCCACGGCGTAGCCTCTCGACGAGGACCGTCTCGGGCTGATGCCGGAGACATGATCATGTGGGGACCGGGCATACGACGACACCGCGGGCGGCAGGGTTAACCAAAATCGCATGTTCTGCTTGCTGCCGATTGACGCAGTCTGCGAGGGATGGCTGTCCCGCAGTTATATTTAGACTTGGCTAAGGAGATGACTGGCAATTTGGATCAGGACCTGTTGCTTGGAATAAACGCGCTCGCCGGAACGCATGCCGGTCTCTATGAGCTTGCGACCAATTCCCTGTTCAGAGGAATTCCGATATTCGGCTCGCTTGTCGCGCTGTGGTTCGTGGACGATTGTGCAAAGCGCCGGAGTCGTATGCTGGCAGGACTGTTCGGAGTCTGCTTGGCGACGATGCTGTCTGTCTGGCTCCAGTTTCACGTCTTTGTCCACACGCGTCCTCTCCTGGACCCAGCGCTTCATGTGAACTCCGTCGCCGTACCCTGGAGCTGGGACCGCCAGAGTTCGTTTCCCAGCGACACCGCGACGTTGTTCTTCGGCCTCGCGACGGTGGTGTTCATCGAGAACAGATGGGCTGGATGGCTTTGCTTTCTTTGGGCGACCGTCGTCGTTGCGCTATCCAGGGTCGCCTTTGCGTTTCACTATCCAAGCGACGTGATCGGCTCGCTGGTCCTTGGCGTAGCATTCGTCATGCTTTTCGGCAGGCCTTCATATCCGCGCGTCGTCATCGAACGTATGCTCGTTACGCTCGGCAACCGCATGTATCTGGTGCATGCATTCCTTTTCGTCTTTTTGGCCGAAGCCTCAAATTTGTTTCTGAGCTTGGAACAGCTCGGAAAAGATCTCGTGCGAATGGTGCACTCGTAGAGCTTCGAGCCGCGGAACAAATGCCAGCAGCCGATTGAGCTGCGACAGCCCGTTGAAAGTGTCCAAGGCAACGGACGCGCTCACACGAGCGACCAGCTTTCTTGTGGAGCAGTTCAAGTGAGCGGCTCTGCGAGCCGCCATAGGTGGGCAAAGCGGTCGCCGCAAGGCGGCAGCAGGCCCACCGTCGCGCGGCGCGGTCTGTCGGGGAGTCCGCTGGACGCATCGCCTATCCGTCGGCGGCACGCCAATCGTCGGTCGCCAACCTTGTGGACGTCGGGCTGCGTCGCTCTAATCCCGCGGCCTAACGCGGCATACCTCGCACGGCTGCGTCGAAGGCGACACGGATGTCAGTTTGGCTGAAATTCCGGTCCCATAGCTCTGTCATCAAGGTGCCGATGATCTCGTTCAGCGGCCCAGGCAAACTGTGAGGGTTTCGCGCAGACCATTCCGCGCATCGCAATGCGAACGTGTACGCGGCATCGGCGCATTGTCCCTCCCAGGGGAGATCGTCTTGGTCGACCATCGTTTTACACCTCTCGCGGCGCTTAGACTGTAGCTCGGACTCGACCTGATTAGTTCCCTGCCCGTCCCCCGCGCATCGTCTCCAGCACGATGTCGGCGGCGCGCATGCTCGGTGACGATGCGCCGGTCGACATGATGGCGTCGAGGCGATTGAACGCCTCGACCTGACGCGCGCGGATCGGGCCGTTGCTCAGCAGATCCGCCAGCACGGGCGCGAGATTGTCGGCGGTGCAGGCTTCCTGCAGGAATTCCGGGATGACGTTGTCGCCGATCACGAGATTGGCGAGGATGACGGATTGGACCTTGATGAGACGTCGCAAGATGAAGGCTTCGACCTCGCCGACGCGATAGGCCGTGACCATCGGCACGCCGGAAATCGCGAGCTCCAGCGTGACCGTGCCGGATTTGGCGAGCGCCGCATGGGCGCTCCTGAAAGCGGCCCGCTTCTCGGCCTCGGCGGTGACGATCTGCGGCACGACCTCCCAGTTCGCTACCCCTGCCCTCACCGCCGCTTCGAGATGCGGCGTGGTGGGCACCACGGCCTCGAACGCGACGTCCTGCGCCCGCAGCCGCGCCAGCGTCTCACCGAAGACGGCGATGTGACGCGCGACCTCGCTGCGCCGGCTTCCCGGCAGCACGAGAAGAATCGGGGGTTTGGCGTCACGGCGCTGCTGCTCGGCCGCATTCGGCCGGAGCGTTGCAAGCTGCTCGATCAGGGGATGGCCGACATAGGTGCAGGGCGGGCCGCCGAGTCTGCGGAACGCCTCCGGCTCGAACGGCAACAGACCCAGCACGTGATCGACATAGCCGCGCATCGCCCTGGCACGGCCGGGACGCCAGGCCCACACGGTCGGCGCCACGTAGTTCACGATCGGAATCGCGGCATCGCGGGCATGAACCTTCTTCGCCACCCGCTGGGTGAAATCCGGGCTGTCGATGATGACGAGCACGTCGGGCTGAGCTGCAACGATCGCGTCCACCGTGCCGCGGATCAGGCGCAGGATCTTCGGCAGCTGCTTCAGCACCGCCGCGAAACCGACGATCGAGAGCTCCTCGATCGGAAACAGCGAGGCGAGCCCCTCGCGTGTCATGCCGCGACCGCCGACGCCGGAGAACTCGACGCCGTCGCCGAGCCGCTGGCGCAGCACCTTCATCAGGCTGGCGCCGAGGCGATCACCGGACTCTTCGGTCGCGACCAGGCAGATCCTGCGCATCGCCGGGCCTGCCGGAGGCCGGAACGTCACGCCGTGACACCCGTGATGAACACGCCTGCCCGGTCGGCGGCAGCCACCGTCTCCTGGGGATCGGCGAGCAGGGTATAGGCGGCAGCCACGGCGACTCCGGCGAGACCCGCGGCTGAAAGCCCCTCGACGGTGCGCGGCCCGATGGTCGGCAGGTCGTAGCGGAGATCCTGGCCGGCCTTGGGCGCCTTCACCAGCACGCCGCGCCCGGCGGCAGCACGAATGCGGCGATCGGCACGCAGCCGCGCCACGCGGGCCAGCAGCCCGTCGGTGCCCTCGATATCCTCGAGCGCAACGACGTGGCCGTCGATCACGACCACCGCCTGCCCGACATCGAACGGCGCCATGGCGCGGAGCACGGACATTCCTTTGGCGATGTCGCCGGTCACGAGATCGTTGGGCCGGCTTCGCGTGAGATGCCCCTCGGGAACAAGCAGATTGGGGGCGACGTCCTTGACGCCGATCATGTGGAAGCCGTGGCGCTCGAAGATGCGGCCGACGCCGGACAGCAGATGATCGTCGCCGCCGCGAAAGGCGGACCAGATGTAGGGCAGCTCGCGCAGCGTGCCCCAGTCGAACCGGATCTCCGACACGGCCGGCCGAACGAGATTGCCGATGAACATGAGATCGCGAACGCCCTCGGCCTTCAGCAGCTTCAGGGCATTGCCGAGCTGGCCGAGGCCGATCCAATGATGACGAAAGCGCGCCAGCGGCTTTGGATCGCAGATGCCCTTCAGGGCGAACAGCACCGGCGTCTGGCCGCGCGCGACGATGGCGTCGGCGACCGCGAAAGGCAGCACCCCGCCCGCGGCGATCATGCCGATCGGCGGAGAGGTGTCGGCGGCGGGCGCCATGGCGCTACGGCTCGATGGCCGGCCTGCCGATCTCGGGCAGGCACAAGGCGCGATGTCGGCCGCCATCGATGAAGGCGAGAATCTCGGCAATCGCGGGATCCTCGCCAGCGAGCGGCCGCACCGCCGCGAGGCGATCGGCGAACACGCCCGGACCGTGGAACAGTTTCTGATAGAACGCCCGCACCGTGGCGAGGCGCTCACGGGTGAACTTGCGGCGCTTCATGCCAATGACGTTGAGACCTTCGAGCGCGGCATACTGGCCGTTGGCGAGGCCATACGGAATGATATCGCCGCGTACGCCGCAGACGCCGCCGACCATCACGCCGTGGCCGATGCGGGTGAACTGATGCACCGCGGACAGGCCGCCGATGTAGACGGCATCACCGACCTCGACATGGCCGCCAAGTGTGGCCGAGGTTGCGAAGATGACGTTGTCGCCGACCACGCAATCGTGGGCGACATGGGCGTTGTTCATGAAGAAGCCGGCATTGCCGACCTTGGTGAGACCGCCGCCCTTGGTGGTGCCGATGTTCATCGTCACGCCTTCGCGGAAGGTGCAGCCGGAGCCGATCTCGAGCCGATGCGGCTCGCCGCGATAGCTGAGATCCTGCGGCGCGCCGCCGAGCACGACGAAGGGCGAGATCACGTTGTCATCGCCGAGCGTGGTGTGGCCCATGATCTGGACGTGGCTGATCAGCTTGCAGTTGGCCCCGATCACGACGTTGGGGCCGACGATGCAGTAAGGACCGATCACGGTCCCCTCACCGATGACGGCGCCATCCTCGACGCGTGCGGTGGGATCAATCTTGCTCATTTCGACGCAATCAACTTTCTACCAGTCCGTCAGTCGGTCAGCATCGCGCCGACATCGGCCTCGGCGACGACGACGCCGTCGACCTTGGCATCGCCGTGGAACCACCACATCGTCTTGCGCCGGCCAATCGAGCGCATGTGGTACTCGATGGTCTGGCCGGGCAGCACGGGCTTCCGGAACTTGCACTTGTCGATGGTGAGGAAATACACCGCGCGCGGCTTTTCCGTGCCCTCGACCGACTTGATGCCGATCACGCCCGCCGTCTGCGCCATGCCCTCGATCATCAGCACGCCCGGATAGACCGGCCGTTCCGGAAAATGGCCCTGGAAGCACGGCTCGTTGAACGAGACGTTCTTGACGCCGATGCCGCTGTAGTCGGCCCGGATGTTCTTCACGCGGTCGATCAGGAGAAACGGGTTACGGTGCGGCAGCGTCTTCAGAATCTCGTTGATGTCGATGTCCGCAAACCTGATGGGTGACTCGTCCATCACTCCCGCCCCTCGTCCCTGTTCGCCGCCGTCTGATCGCGCACCAGCCGTTCCACGGCGACGATCTCGCGGAACCACTGCTTGGTCGGCTTGGCGAAGAAGCCGCCCCACCGGCCGTTCGGCGGAATGTCGTCCTTGACGCCGCTCATCGCGGTCACTTGGGCACCATCGCCGATCGTCAGGTGATTGTTGATACCGACTTTCGCTCCAAGCGCGACGTTGTCGCCGATCGTGAGGCTGCCTGCCAGCCCGATCTGGGCCGCCAGCAGGCAATGCCGCCCGATTGTGACATTGTGGCCAATCTGCACCTGGTTGTCGATCTTGGTGCCCTCGCCGATGACCGTGTCGCGCAGGCTGCCACGATCGATCGTCGTACCGGCGCCGACCTCGACGTGGTTCTGGATCAGCACCCGCCCGGTCTGCGGCACCTTGGTGTGCCCATCCGCGCCGAAGAAGATGAAGCCGTAGCCGTCCTGGCCGATGCTGCAGCCGGGATGGATCAGGACGTCATTGCCGATCAGCGCGCACTGAATGACGGTGCGGGCGCCGACATTGCAGTCGCGACCGATCTTGACGTGGGGGCCGATCACCGCACCCGCACCAACGATCGTCCCCGAGCCGATCTCGACATGGGCGCCGATCACCGCCAGCGGCTCGACGATGACGCCGTCCTCCAGCCGCGCGGTGGGATCGATGATGGCTTGGGGCGAGAGTCCGTCGTCGCCGAACCAGGGCTGCGGCCGCAGTGCGTCGGCATGGAACTCACGCGCAAGCTGCACGAAGGCGCGGAACGGCTGATTGGCGCGGACCACCGCGACATGGGACGGCACGCGCGCCTCGAATCGGGGACTGACTAGGCAGGCGCCCGCCTTGGTCCCGGCGAGCTGGTCGGCGTATTTGAGGTTGTCGAAAAACGCCAGATGCATCGGGCCGGCCTCGTCGAGCGACGCCAGTCCCTTGATCACCTGCTCGCCGCGGGACGGGTCGACCAGGGTCGCCTTGGCGGCGGCTGCGATCGCCGCCAGCGTCGTGGGCGGCGGCGAGTGGAAGAAGGTCGGCTGGGCCATTCCGTCGTACTCTCTGGGCAAAAAGTCAGAGCCCGGCTCCGGTGTCCCGGAACCGAGCTCCCATCTCTTACACCGGCGGGGTTGGTCGATGCCAACCCGGATTCGATCGGCCCAGGCTCAGAACGACGTACCGCCGCCGAACCGGAATTCCTGCGTCCGGTCGAACTGACCCTTGGTGAGCGGGATCGCGTAGTCGAAGCGCAGCGGACCGAACGGCGATGCCCACACCAGACCCACACCGACCGACGTCCGGACCGTATTCTGGTCGCTGAACTGCAGGCCCAGGCAGGTGCCGGCGTTGTTCGGATTGCGCGACGGCGGGGTGCAAGGGGCTCGATTGACTTCGTTTGTCAAATCCCAACCCGTCGGACCCTGATAACCCGACAGACCGCCTGCATCAGCGTAGATCGCGCCCTTCAGACCCGTCTCCTTAGGCAGGAACCAGAACGGCATCTGCAATTCGAGCGAAGCGCCCCAGTACTTGGTGCCGCCCAGCGCATCCTGCGTGCCGAAGGGATTGATGTCACGCGGACCAATGCCGTTCGGGGCGAAACCACGAACCAGGTTCGGACCCATCTGGAAGTGATCGAGCATGCGCAACTGCGTGTTGCCGATCTTGTTCAGGATGCCGCCCTGGAGGTGGACGATGCTGACGATGTCCGACACCAGCGGGGTGAAGTACTTCGCATCGAAGGCGGTCTTCAGGTACGACACGTCGCCGCCAACACCCGCAAAGTCCTGCTTGAAGTCGACCAAGAGGCCGTCGGTCGGGTTCTTGGTGTTGTCGAGCGTGTTGTAGTTCAGCGTATAGCCGAGCGCCGAGGTCAGCGTCGCGCCCTTCGCCAGCTCCTGGCGGACCGGCAGCGAGGCCTCGCCATCAGAGAAGCACCCGAGGCCACCGGTCGCCGCACCGATCGCCGCAGCCTGCGCGTTGCCGGGATTGGCGTTGATGAACGCCGGTGTCGGATTGAAGGGCAGCGGGCTGCCGCCACCGCCGTTGTTACAGTTCGAGAGCGTCGCCGGCAGCGAGATCTCCTGGCGGTAGATCGAGTAGCGCAGCTGCAGCGACAGGTCTTCACGCAGCTGGAAGCCGAGGCGCGGGCTGAAGCCGAGCGTCTTGGTGCCGTAGGAGATGAAGTTGTTGGCGAGCTGCTGGCGCTGATACAGGTCGAGGCCCAGCGCAACCCGGTAGTCGAGCAGATACGGCTCGACGAAGGACAGCGAGTAACCGCGGGCGAACTGGCCGTAGGTCACAGACGCCTTGGCGAACAGGCCGCGGCCGAGGAAGTTGCGCTCGGAGATCGAGACCTCGGCCAGCGCGCCGTCCGTGGTCGAGTAGCCGCCGGAGATCGAGAAGTCACCCGTGGATTTCTCTTCCAGGTTGACGTTCAGGACCACGCGGTCGCTCGACGAGCCTGGCTCGGTGACGATCTTCACGTCCTTGAAGAAGTCGAGGTTCTTCAGGCGGCGCTCGGCACGGTCCACCAGGGCGCGGTTGTAGGCGTCGCCCTCGGAGATGTCGAACTCGCGGCGAATGACGTAGTCGCGGGTGCGGGTGTTGCCGCGAATGTTGATGCGCTCGATATAGGTGCGCGGGCCCTCGTCGATGGCGAACACGACCGACACGGTGTGGGCCTCGAAGTTGCGATCACCGCGCGGGCGGACCACCGCGAACGCGTAGCCGCGCCGCGAGGCCTCGATCTGCATCTCCTCGACCGATTTCTCGATGTTCTCGACATTATAGAGCGAGCCGACGCTGACGCGCGAATAGCCGCGCAGCGCGTTGCCGTCGAGCGTCGCGATCGACGACTGGAAGTCGACCGAACCGACCCGGTACTGCTGGCCTTCCTCGATCTTGAAGGTCACGAGGAAGCCCTTGCGCTCCGGATCGTACTCGCTGAGCGCGGCCACGACCTGCACGTCGGCATAACCGTTCTTCAGGTAGAAGCGGCGAATCAGGTCGCGATCGGCCTCGACACGGTCCGGATCGTAGACGTCGCCCGAGCCCAGGAAGCTCAGGAGGTTGGTCTCGCGGGTCTTGATGACGTCCTTGAGGCGATAGGACGAGAAGGCGTTGTTGCCGACGAACTCGATCGACTTCACGCCGGTCTTGGCGCCTTCCTCGATCGTGAAGATCAGGTCGACGCGGTTGTTCGGCTGCTCGATCATCTCCGGCGTGACGCGCACGTCGTAACGGCCCGAACGGCGGTAGATCTCCGCAATGCGCTGGGCGTCGGACTGCACCATCGGGCGCGAGAGCGTGCCGCGCGGCTTCGACTGCACTTCCGCCTGGAGCTGCTCGTCCTTGACCTTCTTGTTGCCTTCGAAGGCGACGCGGCCGATCACCGGATTCTCGACGACGGTCACGATCAGCCGCCCACCCTGGCGGTTGATCTTCACGTCCGAGAACAGGCCGGTCTCGATCAGCGCCTTGAGGCCGTCATCGACCCGGCCGGCGTCGAGCGTCCCGCCGGGGCCCGGCTTGAAGTACGAGCGGATGGTCTCCAGCTCGACACGGCGGTTGCCGACCACTTCGATCGAGTTGACCGTCTGCGCCGCAGCTGGCGACGAAAGAACCACGCTCGCCAGCGGCAAAGCCACCGGTCCGGCGAACATGATAAAGGCGGCCGCCAAGCCCCCCCGCACCCGCAATCCGAACTTCATGCGCTACGCGCCCTTATATTCCGTTGCCGGTTCCGTACCCCTACGAACCCGACAGATTCCCATTTGTCGTTCGCTTGTAGCCAATTTGGACCCGACGGCAAACGCCGGATCTCTCTGAATTTTCAAATTCGTTTCAAAACGTTGCCTAACGGCCACGTCGTAAAAAAGCCGCGCTCAGGACCCGGCGAGGTGAAGGATATCGTTATAGGTTGCAAAGACCATGAGCATGAGGACCAGCCCGAGGCCGATTCGGAACCCCATCTCCTGCGCCCGCTCCGACAGCGGCCGGCCGCGGACGGCCTCGACCCCGTAGAACAACAGGTGTCCGCCATCGAGCAGCGGAACCGGGAACAGGTTCAGCAGCCCGATCGAGACCGACAGCGTCGCGCACAGCTGCACAACGAACTGGAAGCCGAGGCTGGCCGCCTGTCCCGAGAGTTGAGCGATTCGGATCGGACCGCCGACGTCGCCGGCACTCCCGGCGCCCGCGAACAGCGAGGCGATGAACTTGAAGGTCGTGGAGATGATGAACCAGACCTGCTCGAAGCCGATCTTGATCGATTCGAGGAACCCGACCGGGATCGACCGCGATTCGTCCGGCTTGGCGTTGTACTGGATGCCGAGCACGCCGATCCGGTGGCTGTTGCCGAACAGGTCCTTGACCTCCTTGAGCGCCGGCGTCGCCTTGAGGGTGAGTTCCGTGCCGTCCCGCTTGACCAGGAAGGACAATTCCGTGCCGGCGCTGACCGAGACGACGCGCTGCATGTCGGCGAAGGTCTCGATCGACCGGCCGTCGATGGCGGCAATGACGTCACCGTCCTTGAAGCCGGCGGCGGCCGCGACGCTGTCCGGCTGAACGGCGTCGACCCGCGGGGTCGTGTTCGGCTTGCCGAAATACAGCGCCATGCCGGCGAAGATGATGACCGCCAGGATGAAGTTGGCGATCGGGCCGGCCGCGACGATCGCGGCGCGCTGGCCGACGGTCTTGTGGTGGAAGCTGTCGGCGCGCTCCTCGGCCGTCATCTTGGCAAGCGCCTCGGCCGACGGAGTCGAGGCCTCGGATTCGTCGCCGAAGAACTTCACGTAGCCGCCGAGCGGGATCGCCGAGATCTTCCAGCGGGTGTTGTGGCGGTCGTTGAAACCGATCAGTTCTGGGCCAAATCCGAGCGAAAACGTCAACACCTTCACGCCGGCCCAGCGTGCGATCAGGAAATGGCCGAGCTCGTGGAAAAACACCACGATCGTCAGCACGAACAGGAACGGGACGATGTAGCCGAGAAGGCCGTGGCTCAAGGTATTGAAGATATGGTGGAAAAATTCGGACATCGATGACCTTCCCGACGGGCCAGCGGCCCATCAACCCGTTAAGATGCTTTTGCGGCGATTTGAGGCAAGAGGCCGGCGGCCCTTTTTCGCGCATCATGGTCAATGGCGATGGCGTCGTCCGCGGACGTCAGAGGTGCCAAATTACCTGAGCGCGTCCAGCTCTCGAGGGTCGCCTCGACCAGGCGGGCGATCGCACCAAAGCGGATGTGGCCGCCGATGAAGGCCGCGACGGCGACCTCGTTGGCGGCATTGAACACCGTCGTCGCGCCGCGCCCGGTGCGCAGCGAATCGTAGGCCAGCCGCAGACCGGGGAACCGCTCGAAATCCGGGGCCTCGAAGGTCAGCGTGCCGATCTTGGCGAGATCGAGTCGGGCCGACGGACCCTTGATGCGCTCCGGCCAGCCGAGGCAATGGGCGATCGGGATCCGCATGTCGGGCGCGCCGAGCTGCGCCACCACCGAACGGTCCGAGAACTCGACCATGCCGTGGACGATGGACTGCGGGTGCACCAGGACATCGATCTCGTCGGGCGACAACGCGAACAGGTAGGACGCCTCGATCACCTCGAGGCCCTTGTTCATCATCGAGGCGGAATCGATCGTGATCTTCTGGCCCATGCTCCAGTTCGGATGCTTCAGCGCCTGGGCCAACGTCGCCTGCTCGATATCGGCCGGCGCCCAGGTGCGGAACGGGCCGCCGGAGGCGGTGATGATCACCCGCACCAGCTCCTCGCGATTGCCCGAGGACAGCGCCTGGAACAGTGCGTTGTGCTCTGAATCGGCCGGCAGGATGCAGGCGCCGGCCCGGGCGGCCCGCTCCATGAAGAAATCGCCGGCACAGACCAGGCATTCCTTGTTGGCGAGCGCCACGGTCGCGCCGCGGTCGACCGCGGCGAGCGCCGGCTTGAGGCCGGCAGCGCCGGAGACGGCGGCCATGACCCAGTCGGCGGGACGGGCTGCCGCCTCGATGATGGCGCTCTCCCCTGCCCCGCATTCGATCCCGGTGCCGGCCAGCGCATCGCGCAGCTCGTCGAGGCCGGCCGGATCGGCCACCGCCACGAAGCGCGGGTTGAACTCTCGGGCCAGCTTCACCAGCCCCTGGACGTTGCTGTTGCCGGTCAGCGCCTCGACGCGGTAGCGCTCCGGCGCGCCGCGCACGAGGTCCATGGTCGAATCGCCGATCGAGCCGGTGGCGCCGAGCACGGTGACGCTGCGCATCTCCGCGACACCGGCCTTGTTGTTCCGCAATGGCACTGCGCTCATGTTCTCACCAAACATTATCGACCGGTCGGCTGCGCCGACGGTCACCAAACCAGAAGACCGCGGCCGACCCCATCGAGGCCGCCGCGCAGCAAACCGAGCAATGCGGCGACGACGATGGCCGCGACATAGCCGTCCAGGCGATCCAACAGGCCGCCATGGCCGGGAATGATGTGACTGGAGTCCTTGACCCCGAAGTGCCGCTTCACCGCAGATTCGGCGAGGTCGCCGAGCTGCGAGACCACCGACAGCGTCGCGGCCAGCACGAGCGTCGTCACCAGTCCGCCGGCGCCGGCCATCGACCAGGCGGCCGCGGCGACGAGGCTGGCGGCGAAGCCGCCGACTGCGCCGGCCCAGGTCTTGTTCGGGCTGATCCGCGGCGCGAGCTTCGGCCCGCCGATGCTGCGGCCGGCAACATAGCCGCCGATATCGCTGGCCCAGACGACGAGAAACACCAGCACCAGCGCGTGCCATCCCTCGGCGGCATCGAAGCGCACCAGCACCGAGCCGAGCTCGGCCGCCGACGCATAGGCGAAGCCGGCGGCCACCCAGGTGCGACGCCCCGCAGCAAGCGCCGTAGCGGCGACCAGACCGAGCCCGAGCACGACGACGGCGAAGTCGATCAAGCCATAGGCGCAGCAGACGCCGGCAATGCCGATGGCCAGGGCTCCGGCCGTGCCGACGCTGGCGGTGCGGATCTCGCCTACCACCATCAACCATTCGAGATACAGGCCGACCGCGACCACCGTGACCAGTGCGGTCCAGAACATGCCGCCGGCATAGGCGGCGCCAAGCGCCAGCGGCACCAGCACGAGTGCAGCCACAACCCGCATCACCAGATTGCTGGTTGCGGCCTTTTTCGGCTGACCGGCATCATTGCGCTGCGCGGCGTTGGCGGCGTCTCCCACGGCTGCGGTATCCGGTTTGGTCACGAGGCGGTTTTCGCCGCGAGGCCGCCGAAGCGGCGTTCACGCCGGCCGAACTCGGCGATCGCGCCCTCAAGCGCCGCCTTGTCGAAGTCGGGCCAATGGATCGGCACGAACACCAGCTCGCTATAGGCGGCCTGCCACATCAGGAAGTTGGACAGCCGCTGCTCGCCGCTGGTGCGGATGATGAGGTCGGGATCGGGAATGTCGGGCGCATCGAGATGGGCGCCAATGGCATCGGCATCGATCGACGCCGGATCGCGCCGACCCTCGGCGACCTCGCGCGCCAGCCGCTGCGCCGCGCGCGCGATCTCCTGGCGCGAGCCGTAGTTGAAGGCAACCACCAGCGTCAGCTTGGTGTTGCCCCGGGTGAGATCCTCGGCTTCGCTGAGAAGCGCGCAGATGTCGGGCTCGAGCCCGTCGCGCTCGCCGATCACCCTGACACGCACGCCGTCGCGATGCAGGGTCGCGAGATCGTTGCGGATGAAGCGGCGCAACAGGCCGAACAGGTCGCCGATCTCGCTGGCCGGACGCGACCAGTTCTCGGACGAGAACGAGAAGATGGTGAGATAGCGGATGCCGAGCTCATGCGAGGCACGCACCACGCGGCGCAACGCCTCGACGCCGCGGCGATGCCCTTCCGCGCGCGGCAGCCCGCGGGCCGCAGCCCAGCGGCCATTGCCATCCATGATGATGGCAACATGGGCCGGTGCGTCGGACCGGTCCGGCGCCTCCGTCACCGGGGCCGCGGCTTTCGACATCAAGCGCATCCTTCAGACGGTGAGGATTTCCTTTTCCTTCGCCGCCAGCAACTGGTCGATCTCGGAGATCACGCTGTCGGTCGCCTTCTGCACGTCGCCGGCGAAGCGCTCCTGATCGTCCTCGGACATCTCGTGATTCTTCTCGAGCTTCTTCAGCGTATCGAGACCGTCGCGGCGCACGTGACGCACGGCGACACGGGCAGCTTCCGCATATTTGTGCGCGACCTTGACCAGCTCCTTGCGCCGCTCCTGGTTGAGCTCGGGAATGCGCAGCCGGATCACCTGGCCTTCGGTCGCAGGCGACAGGCCGAGGTTGGAATCGACGATCGCCTTCTCGACGGCCTTGACCATGGAGCGGTCCCAGACCTGCACCGAGAGCAGCCGCGGCTCGGGCACGGAGACGGTCGCGAGCTGGTTGAGCGGCATGTGCGAGCCGTAGGCCTCGACCTGGACTGGCTCCACCATCGATGCCGAGGCGCGGCCGGTGCGCAGGCCGCCGAGCTCGTGCTTCAGCGCCTGGGTCGCGCCCTGCATGCGGCGCTTCAGTTCGTTGAGGTCGAAATTGCCCGTGCTCATCACGCTTTCCTTTCTGCAATCCGGGGGGCTGCGGCCGGCTCTGCCGGGCCTCGAAAGGCCTGCGGTCGGACTTGGGCGACTCCCGGACGAATTCCTGTCTCGCTTACGCTTCTACCGCAGGCTCGAAGCCGGTCCAACACCGGCCGCCAGCGGCGCCGCGGCTCACCCCGCGACGATGGTACCGCGCCCTTCGCCCCGCAACATGGCGCCGATCGAGCCCGGTTCGGCAATGGAGAACACAATGATAGGCAGCGATGTTTCCCGGGCAAGGGCGAATGCGGTCGCGTCCATGACCTTGTAGCCGCCTTCGATGGCCTGCGAATGCGTCAGCCGGTCGAAGCGCTTGGCGGCCGGATCCTTCTTGGGATCGGCGCTGTAGACGCCGTCGACGTTCGTAGCCTTCAGCACGGCCTGGGCGCCGATCTCGGCGGCCCGCAAGACCGCCGTGGTGTCAGTCGTGAAATAGGGATTGCCGGTGCCGCCCCCGAGCACGACGATACGTCCCTCGGCCAGCGACTTGTGCGCCGCAGCGCGCGTGAACAGCTCGCACACTTCCGGCATGACGAACGCCGAGAGCGCCTGCGCCGGGGTGCCCTTGCGCTGGATGGCGGCTTCCAGCGCCAGGCAGTTCATGACGGTGGCGAGCATGCCCATGGTGTCGCCGGTCGGACGCGACACGCCCTGCGACGAGACCTCGACGCCGCGCACCATGTTGCCGCCGCCGACCACGACGGTGATCTCGATGCCGAGCTTCTGCGCTGCGATGAGGTCGTCGGCGATCCGATCGACGGTCGGCTGGTCGATGCCGAAGGAATGAGGGCCCGCGAGATACTCGCCGGACAGCTTGACCACGACGCGACGATAGACCGGCTCAGCCATGTGCCAATGCTCTCCTATCCCGCGCGTTGATATCCGGCGCGAACGCCGCGCCGGATCGTGACTGTGCCCAGTCGTTACTTCTTGCCGCTCGCAGCGGCGACTTCGGCCGCGAAGTCGGTCTCTTCCTTCTCGATGCCCTCACCGAGGGCATAGCGGACGAAACCGGCGACCTTGATCGGACCGCCGACCTTGCCTTCGGCTTCCTTCAGCGCCTGCGCGACCGACTTGCCGCTGTCGTGGATGAAGGCCTGCTCGAGCAGGGTGACTTCCTTGTAGTAGGTCTTCAGGCCGGACTCGACGATCTTCTCGATCACGTTCTCCGGCTTGCCCTGCTGACGATACTTGTCGGCGAGCACGTCCTTCTCGCGCTTGACGAGCTCGGGATCGAGACCCGCCGCATCGATCGCCTGCGGGTTGGCCGCGGCGACATGCATCGCGAGCTGACGGCCGAGCACGGCGAGCTCGTCGGTCTTGCCGGGCGACTCCAGCGCGACGATGACGCCGAGCTTGCCGGCGCCTTCGATGACGGCGCCATGGACGTAGCTCGACACGACGCCTTCGCTCACTTCGAGCGAGGCCGCGCGGCGCAGCGTCTGGTTCTCACCGATGGTGGCGATCGAATCGGCAATCGCGGCCTCGACCGTGATGCTGCCGACCTTGGCGGCCTTGATCTTCTCCACGTCGGCGCCGACGTCGAGCGCGACCTGGGCGATCATCTTGACCAGGCCCTGGAAGTGCTCGTTGCGCGCGACGAAGTCGGTCTCGGAGTTGACCTCCACGACCACGCCCTTCTTGCCCGAGGTCAGCGCGCCGATCAGGCCTTCAGCCGCAACGCGGCCGGCCTTCTTGGCGGCCTTCGACAGGCCCTTCTTGCGCAGCCAATCCTGCGCGGCCTGCATGTCGCCGCCGTTCTCGGTGAGCGCGGCCTTGCAGTCCATCATGCCCGCGCCGGTCGACTCGCGCAGGTCCTTCACCATCGCTGCGGTGATATTCGCCATTGTTGAACGTCCTTTTGCCTGTCCAAAGCGCGACGCAGCGGATGGCTCGCCGCCGCCCGCTGCCAGGAAAACCTATCTCAGTCGCGATGGCCGGCGTGCGACGCCGGCCAGAATGGTGTTGTGTCGTCTTACGCGTCGGCGAGCGACTTGGCCTGCGCGACCCAGGCATCGGCCCGGCTCGGGAGACCGACCTCTTCGCCGATCTGGTGCGCGGTGTCGTGGTTGAGCTCGGCGAGCTGCCAGTAGTGGAAGATGCCGAGGTCGTTGAGCTTCTTCTCGATCGCACCGGACACGCCGGTGAGCTTCTTGAGATCGTCGGCCGTGCCGCGCGGACCAGGCAACCCCTGGAACGTCGAAGCGGACGCAGCCGGAAGATCCTCCTCGAGCGGAGCCGCCGAGGCGCCGACATCGATCCCGAGCTCGCCCTGCGCGCGCGAGATGCCGTCAATGGCGGCGCGCGCGATCAGGTCGCAGTACAGCGAAATGGCGCGGCCGGCGTCGTCATTGCCGGGCACGACATAGGTGATGCCCTTCGGGTCGCAATTGGTGTCGACGATCGCGGCCACCGGGATCTTGAGGCGCTGGGCCTCCTGGATCGCGATGTCTTCCTTGTTGGTGTCGATCACGAAGATCATGTCGGGCAGACCGCCCATGTCCTTGATGCCGCCGAGCGAGCGGTCGAGCTTGTCGCGCTCGCGCTGCAGGGTCAGGCGCTCCTTCTTGGTGTAGGAGTTGGCTTCGCCCGAGGACAGCACCTCGTCGAGATGGCGCAGGCGCTTGATCGAGGCCGAGATCGTCTTCCAGTTGGTCAGCGTGCCGCCGAGCCAGCGCGAATTGACGAAGTACTGGGCGCAGCGCTTGGCTGCGTCGGCCACGTTGTCCTGTGCCTGACGCTTGGTGCCGACGAACAGGATGCGGCCGCCCTTGGCGACGGTGTCGCTGACGGCCTGCAGCGCCGTGTGCAGCATCGGCACGGTCTGGGCGAGGTCGATGATGTGGATGTTGTTGCGGGCTCCGAAAATGAAATCGGCCATTTTCGGATTCCAGCGGTGAGACTGGTGACCAAAGTGAACGCCAGCTTCGAGCAGCTGGCGCATCGTGAATTCAGGCAGCGCCATTGGATATTCTCCGGTTGATTCCTCCGGAAACGCGTGAGCAAAAACGGGCCATCAAGGCCCGGCTTGCCACCGGACGCCCTCTAGGAGAGCCAAGTTTCCGTGTGAGATGGCGCGCTATATAGCCGGATTTTGGCGCAACGCAAGGAAAATGGGCTCATTCCGCCTGCAGAAGCTCGGCCATCGCCGTCCGGGCCTGGCCCTCCTGGAGCGGAACGAAGTCGACCGGGCCCTTGTTGTCGGCGCCGGACGAGGCCGCGGCCATCACGCCCATGCCGAGCAGACCGAACGCCATGCCGCCGCCCTGCATCGCCCTGGACCGGTCGCTGGGCCTGATCGAGAAGAAATAGGTCCGCCCCGGTTCGGTGTTGAAATCGAGCACCGAGTCGCCTGGGAACAGGGTCTGGCTGGCGACGAGGTGGTGCGGACCGGCCGGCCGGTCGATGTAGACATAGGTCCCGGGGATCAGGCGGCTCAGCGCGACGCCGTCGACCTTGGCGTCGCAGGTGGTCCTGTCCAGCCAGGCATCCTTCAAGCTCATGATGATGATGCGGGACTGCCCTGGACGCGGCGCCCCGATCTTCTGTGACACCACGGCGTATTCGGTGCCTTCCTTGCCTGTCAGGCATCCTGATACCAGAAATGCCGCTCCCAGTCCCAGCAGCGCTCGCCTGTTCATCGCCCCCTCCCCGTAGAAACCCGGGCTCCAAGGCTATGACGGGAACCAGGGAACTTTCAATCTCGGGGAGCAAAGACAATGGAACTGTGATCAGCGCTCCACACCGGCCGGCGCCAGCGCGGCGCGGTCCGCATCAAGCTTCGCCCTCAGCCGCGCGGCGTCTTCGAAGAAGGTCTGCTCGTCCTGCACCGGAACCAGGCGCAGGGACGGCGGCATCAGCACGTGGCTCACATTGGGACGGCCGGAATTCGCCAGCGCCTCCGACCGCTGCACGGTCTGGATCGCGATCGCGACCACCAGCAGAAGGCCGACCACCACGCCCTTGGCGAGCATATGGCTGCGTCCGACCTCACGCAGATGCAGCAAGCAGGTCGCGGCGAGAACGATCCACGAGACGAGGTAGCCGTAGGTGAAGACAGCGGTCCAGGTCAGGGCGAACGAGGCAATCTGGGCGAACTCGCTGTAGACCCAGAACGCGATCAGACCCGCCTGCGCGATCAGGAGGTGGCGCAGAAAATGCGAGCGGCCGGAAAACAACCGCGCCAGCAGCGCCCAGACGCCAACCCATGCGACGACCACCCCGATCATCGTGACGGTCGGCACGAGATAATCGGACAGATGCGCCTCGGAGGTCTGCGCAAACCAGGTCATCACCGCGTTGATTGCGAGCAGGACGACGCCGAGGGCGATCGCGGCGATGATCGGCAGCGCCCCGCGTTCGGAGCCCGCGAGCCGCTCCGGCTCGACGGCATGGCCGGCGTCGCGGATCCGAAGCAGCGTCTGGCCGATCCGGATCGGCTTGGTGCCGTCGAGAACGAGCTGCGGCTTCCGGCTCTTGCCGCGATCGAGAAAGAGGCCGTTGGCGCTGCCGAGATCCTCGGCGACCAGGCGCCCCTCGCCGTCGCGGAAAATTCGCACATGGCGCGCGGCGACATAGGGATCGTCGAGAATGACGTGATTGTCGTAGCCGCGGCCGATGCTGATCTCGGCGGCATCGACACGGAAGCGGCCGGCGACGTCGCGATGCTTGGAGAGGATCTCGATCCAGATCATCGTGCGACCTGCAGGCGTTCGAGGAAGCTCTTGCCGAGGCGCAAGGCGTCGTCATAAGCGATCGCCTGCAGGTTCAGCCGCGACACCAGCGCCTCGTCGGCATGATCCTGCGTCACCGCGACCAGAACGACGTCATAGAGGCCGTCGAACTCGCGATAGCCCTGCGCGCACCACAGCACGCGCAGCGGCGGATGAGCGGCCGCCGGCGTCACGCCGACGAAATCGGCATGGCAATGCTGCGGCGTGTACCATTTGCGGAACGAGCCGCCCTGGGTGAGCCGCGGCTGCGCGAGCTGCGTCAGCACGGTCGCGAACTGGAACTGGTTGAGGTCGATCGATTTCGCGTAGGAGTGGCTGACCTCGACCACGCCGGTGTTGAGGTCGGAGGCGACATAGACGCTGGCCTCGGCCTTGCAACTGGTCGAATTGATGCTGGCGCGCGGCTTCGGCGACGCGCTGGCATTGGTGCTCGCCCAGCATTCGAACCACCCCGCGCGCGTCTCCGGCGCCTGATAGGACCCGAACACGCGGTCGCGGAAGCCCTCCTCGCCCAGCGACTTGTAGAGCGCTCCCCGCCAGCTCGTAAGCTGCGCGATCACGTCCTTGCGCAGATCGGCCGCCGCCGGCCTGGCATCCTGGCCGCGCGCCAGGAGCGCGGCCGCGAAGCGTGCGGGCACCAGGAAGCTGATGAGCTGGCCGCCGCGGCGCGTCGCGACGTTGATGCCCACCACCTGGCCCTGCGCATTGACCGCCGGGCCGCCGCTCATGCCGGGATTGAGCGCGCCGGTGAAATGGATGTGATCGTTGTAGCTGTGCTCGACGAGGCCGTTATAGGTGCCCTCGATGATGGTGAAGCCGAGGTCGAGCGGGTTGCCGAGCGAATACAACCGCTCGCCTTTCGGCAGGCTGCCGTCGAGCGCGGCCTTGTCGAACGAGAAGAACGGCGCGTTCTGCTTGTCGACGCGAACGAGCGCGAGATCGTTGGGCAGGTCGACGGCAAGCAACGTGACGCCGCCCTGCGTGCCATCCGCTCCGGTATATTCGAGCCGGTACGTCTTCGGCTCGAGCGCTGCATCCGAGACGACGTGATAGTTCGTGACCGCGAGCCCGTCGGCCGAGACCAGAAAGCCGGATCCTGTCGAGGTCTGGCGGCCGGCATCGGCCACGAGCGTGCGGATCTGGAGCAGGCGCGGCGGCGCCGAGGCATAGACGGCTTCGGCGCCCGGCAGCCCCTGCGCATCGCTTGGCGAAGGCAGGCCGGCGATACCGACGCTGCAAAGGGCGGCCATGATTGAGCTTCGCCAAATTGAGCTTCGCCAAGACAGCGTGCGCAAGGTCCCGACAAACGCTGATTTCACTGAAGCCCCCGCAACACGTCGTCGGCCGTCGACGTCTTGCGCCCACGATCGATCAGTCCGGCGGTCCGCCCATATCGAAAACAGGCCGATGTTGCAACCGCGCCGGCGTCAGGCCAACGCGCGGCGGCTCAGCAATGCGGAACGTTCGGCGGACATCTCTTGCCCGGCGGCGGCGGGGCCGCCGGACGTGGCGGCGGCGCCGCGGGCCGTGCCATCGGCGGCGGTGGCGGCGCCGGCCGGGCCACGGCGGCCATCGGCGGCGGACTGGGACGCGCCATCTGCGGCGGAGGCGCAGGGCGCGCCATCGGTGGCGGAGCGGACGGACGCATGACTTGCGGCGGCGGTGGCGCCGGCTGAGGTGGCGGAGCCGCCCGAACCATCGGTGCAACCGGCGGTCGTGGCGGCGCCGGCGGCGGACTCAGACGCGCCGTCGCCGGTGGTGGCGGCGGGCGGCGCTGGATCTGCGGTGGCGTCGCCTGCTGAATGCGCGGGCTCACCTCAGGCCCGCGCGGAGCGGCTGACGGCATGACCGGACGGGACGGCATCGCCGACGGCCTTGCCGGCTGCGGCATGACGGCGCCCGGCGGCGTGCGGTTCGCGCGCAGATCCTGGCGCGCGGGCGGTGGCAGCGCGCCAGAGGGCGATGCCGGTGCCGGCTGGCGCAGACCAGGAGTCTGAACCGATGGTGGCACCGGCGGACCACCGCGACCGGGCACCGGCAGCGGATTGACGTTGGCATGCCCCTGCCCTGGTCCTGTCATGGCGGGCGAGGGTCCACCCGGCGGAGCGTTGGCCTGAATGGCCGGTGCCGCACCGGGCCGGAGTGCGGGATTGGCGAGCGGTCCTCCCGGCGGCGGGACCTTGCCCTGCTGGATCAGCGTGGCGCGCTGCACGACAGCCGGCGGCAGGGCCGGTGCCACCGCCACGGCCGGCGTCGGCACCGCCGCGGGGCCTGCAGTGATCGGTCCGGCCGGCGGCGCCGGACGATTGATCACGGTGTTGATGACGGTCGTGTTGTGGATGTTCTGGTAGATGATGTTGTTCGGCGGCGGCGCAACGAAGGCCGGCGGCCGGACATAGACCGGGATCGGCACGAACACCGGCCGCGGCAGGATGAACAGGCCCACCGGGGCGAATGGCGGCGGCAGCTCCACGAAATCCGGCGGAGGCGGCGGCAGGATGTAGACCGGCGGCGGGGGCGGCGGCACGAAATCGAATTCGGGATCCGAGAACATCAGCACCGGGCGCTCGACATAGATCACCTCGTCGAGCGGCGGCGGCGGCACGTCATAGTCGATCATCGCGAAGGTCGGCGGCGGCGCGGGCGGCGCGGACAACATCGCCAGCCGCCGCCGGGCGTCCTCGGCATGCGCGCCATAAGGATAGCGCTTCAGGTAGGACCAATAGGCTTCCGGACTGTCGGTGCGGAACGTCCGCCGCCAGGTCAGCGCCTCGCGGCGTGCGGCGACGAGGGCGCGCACGCGCCGCGCCAGCGGGTCGCTCGGATAGGCGGCGATGAAGTCCTCATAGCCCTGCAGCGTGTCGCGCTCGAGCGCGGCGGCATAGGCCTCCTGCACCGGCAGCTCGCGGATCGGGCGCGAGCGCAGCGCCGCGCTCTGCTCCGGCGAATCCGACGTGGCGGGGGCGTCGGGCGCCCGCTCGAAGAAGGTGAAGGCGGCCTGGATCTTCTGCGCGTCCCAGGGCACCTGCGCGCCCTTGGTCTCCTCATTGACGCGCAGCCGCAGCCGGTCGAACACCTCCGGCAGCGACAGCCCGCCGGTGCGGATCATCTCGGCGAGCGAGCGCGCGTAGACGCCGTAGGCGCCGGTCTCGTTCGGCGCGATCGTGCCCGGCGCGGCATTGAACGCGATCAGCATGTTGGCATCGGGCTCGACCAGCGCCAGGCCGCCGGCGATCGCCGGACCGCTGGCGATGAAGGGCTGCTGGCGGGCGGCATCGAGCACCACGACGCTGGCCTTCACCGGCGTCGCCGCAAGCTGGCGGATGTAGTCGCTGAGGCGCAGCCCCTCGGTCGGAATGTCGACGTCACTGCCGATGTTGGCGTCGACGGGAAGAAAGTAGTTCTCGCCGGCGAGCTGCATGCCGTAGCCGGCGAGATAGACCATCGCGACGGTGTTGTTGTCGGCTGACTGGGCCTTGTGAATGAAATCACGAAAGCTCTTGCGCAACGTGTCTGCATCGAGATCGCGCGCGCCGACCACGTCGAAGCCCGCGGCCTGCAGCGTCTGCGCGATCAGGCCGGCATCGTTGGCCGCCGACGCCAGCGGGCCCTTGGCATAGGCCCCGTTGCCGATCACCAAGGCGATACGCTTTTCGGCACCGGGCTGCTGCGCTGCGGCAGGCCGCGGCAGGGCCGCCCAGGCGAGCAGGCAGAGCGAAACACTCAGGACGATCTTCGCGGTGATCTTGGCCAAGCGCATGGTTCAAGCCCCTTCGAGGCACCCGCCGCGGATTCAGCGGGAGAATGGCTGAACCGCGGTTGAACGGAGGCATGTCCGTACAGCCCACGCGCAGCTTTTTTGTTCCTCGTCCCCGTTCGACCGGCAAGATCGCCGGACGCAGCCGCTCCAGCGGAACGATCGCCTTTAGAGCTGCTGCACGTCGACCACGCCGGTCACCGCCTTGATGGCACCTGCGATTTGTGGCGAAACCTTGAAGCGCCCCGGCAGCTTCATCTCGACCTCGGTTTCGAGGTCCAGCATCATCACCAGCGATACCTCGCCCTCGCCTGCTGCCGTGCGGGGCGCCAAGGGGGGCGCCGCACCCTTGGCGATCGCTCCATTGCCATTGGCCGCGGTGCCTTCCGGCCCCTGCAGGCGCTTGACGATGGAGTCGAGCGGCTTGGTGTCGCGCAGGAAGATGCGCAGGCCGCGCTGCGTCTTGGCGGCGGCATCGTCGAGCGGTTCGGCATGCAGCACGCGGGCGCGGACATCCTCGCCCTGCAGCTCGGCGCCGAGCTGCAGCAGCACGGCCGCGCCGGGCTCGAGCACGTCGCGATATTGTGCAAGCCCCTCCGAGAACAGCACGGCCTCGAAATGCCCGGTCGGATCCGACAGGCCCATGATGCCCATCTTGTTGCCGGTCTTGGTGCGCCGCTCCATGCGCGATACCACGGTGGCGGCGACCTTGCCCGCGGTCGCGCCGGTCTTCACCGCGCGCGAGAACTCGGCCCAGCTCTGCACCCGCAGCCGCTTCAGCGCCGCCGCGTAGTCGTCGAGCGGATGGCCCGACAGGAAGAAGCCGATCGCATCATATTCGCGCCGTAGACGCTCGGCCGGCAGCCAGTTCTCGATGTTCGGCAGGATGATCGCCGGCGCATCGGCGGCGTTGCCGAACATGTCGTTCTGGCCGGAGGTGGCAGCCTCGTTGGCGCGCTGGCAGGCGGCAACGATGGCATCAGCGCCGGCGAACACGCGCGCGCGGTTCTTGTCGAGCCCGTCGAAGGCGCCGGCGGCGGCCAGGGTCTCGATGATGCGCTTGTTGATCGCGCGCGGACTGACGCGGGAGGCGAAGTCGGCGAGCGAGGTGAACGGCCCCCCCTTGTTGCGGGCCTCGACGATCATCTCGATCGCCTGCGGGCCGACGCCCTTCAAGGCGGCGAGCGCGTAGAAGATGGTGTTGCCGCTGACCTCGAAGGTCGGACCGGAGCGGTTGATCGACGGTGGCTCGACCTTGATCCCCAGACGCTGCGCCTCGGTACGAAATTCCGAGAGCTTGTCGGTGTTGTTGAGATCGAGCGTCATCGACGCCGCGATGAACTCCACCGGATAATGCGCCTTCATGTAGGCGGTGTGGTAGGACACCAGCGCGTAGGCGGCCGCGTGCGACTTGTTGAAGCCGTAGTCGGCGAATTTGGCCAAGAGGTCGAAGATCGTGTCGGCCTGGTCCTTCGGCACGCCGTTCTTGACGGCACCTTCGACGAAGCGGACGCGCTGCTTGTCCATCTCGGCGCGGATCTTCTTGCCCATGGCGCGCCGCAGGAGATCGGCTTCGCCGAGCGAGTAGCCGGACATCTGCTGCGCGACCTGCATCACCTGCTCCTGGTAGATGATGACGCCGAAGGTCTCCTTCAGGATCGGCTCCAGAATCGGGTGTAGATATTCCGGCTCCTCCTCGCCGTGCTTGCGGGCGCAGTAGGTCGGGATGTTGGCCATCGGGCCCGGGCGATACAGCGCGACCAGCGCGATGATGTCCTCGAACCGGTCGGGGCGCATGTCGATCAGCGCCCGCCGCATGCCCTGACTTTCAACCTGGAACACGCCGACCACGTCGCCGCGGGCGAGCATCTGGTAGCTCGGCGCATCGTCGATCGGCAAGGTCGCGAGATCGACGTGGATGTCGCGCTGCTTCAGCAGCTTCACGGCGACGTCGAGCACGGTCAGCGTCTTCAGGCCGAGGAAGTCGAACTTGACGAGGCCGGCCGGCTCCACCCATTTCATGTTGAACTGGGTGACCGGCATGTCCGATTTCGGATCGCGATACATCGGCACCAGCTCGCTCAGCGGCCGGTCGCCGATCACGATGCCCGCGGCGTGGGTCGAGGCGTGGCGCGTCAGGCCTTCGAGGCGCATCGCGATGTCGAAGGCGCGCGCCACCACCGGATCCTCGTCGCGGAACGCCTGCAGCTTCGGCTCGCCCTCGATCGCGGCGGCGAGCGTGACGGGAGCAGCCGGGTTCTGCGGTACCAGCTTGGTGAGCTTGTCGACCTGGCCATAGGGCATCTGCAGCACGCGGCCGACGTCGCGCAGCACGCCGCGCGCCTGCAAGGTACCGAAGGTGATGATCTGCGCCACCTGGTCGCGGCCGTAGCGCTGCTGGACGTAGGAGATCACCTCGCCGCGGCGGTCCTGGCAGAAGTCGATGTCGAAGTCCGGCATCGACACGCGCTCGGGATTGAGGAAGCGCTCGAACAGCAGCGCGAAGCGCATCGGGTCGAGGTCGGTGATGGTCAAGACCCAGGCGACCAGCGAGCCGGCACCGGAGCCGCGGCCCGGTCCCACCGGGATGCCGTGCGCCTTGGCCCATTTGATGAAGTCCGACACGATCAGGAAGTAGCCCGCGTACTTCATGCGCATGATGACGTCGAGCTCGAAGGCGAGCCGCTTCTGGTAGTCCTCCTCAGTCATGCCCGGCGCCATGCCGTGCACCTTGAGGCGCCGCTCCAGGCCCTCCTCCGCCTGCCGCTTCAGCTCGGCGGCCTCGGCGCTGGCGGCGTCCACGGCATCGCCGCTGCCGGCGCCGACCGTAAAGAACGGCAGGATCGGCTTGCGCGTGCGCGGCCGGTACGAGCAGCGCTCGGCGATCTCGACCGTCGAGGCCAGCGCCTCCGGCAGGTCGGCGAACAGCACCGCCATCTCGGCACGGGTCTTGAAGCGGTGATCCGGCGTCAGCTGCACGCGCTCGGTGTCGGCGATCAGATGGCCGCCGGCGATGCACAGCAGCGCATCATGCGCCTCGTAGTCGTCGGCGGTCGCGAAATACGGCTCGTTGGTCGCGACCAGCGGCAGGCCCCTGCCATAGGCGATGTCGATCAGGCCGCCTTCGACGCGGCGCTCGCGATCGACGCCGTGGCGCTGCAGCTCGATGTAGAGGCGGTCGCCGAACAGGCTCGCCAGCCGCTCGCAGCGCTGCGTCGCAAGTGCCGCCATGTCGTGCTGGATCGCAAGCGAGATCGGCCCATCGGGCCCGCCCGTGAGCGCAATCAGGCCATCGACACCCTCGTTCAGCCACTCGAACTTGATGTGCGGCGCCTGGTGCGTCGGCGTCTCCAGGAAGGCGCGCGAGTTCAGCCGCATCAGGTGGCGGTAGCCCTCCTCGCGTGCGGCGAGCAGGACGATTCGCGAGGGCTGCGCGACCGCGCCGGCATTGCGGGCATTCGGGTCCATGTCGCCGAAATCGATGGCGAGCTCGCAGCCGGCGATCGGCTGGATGCCGTAGCTCGCCATCTTGTCGGAGAATTCGAGCGCACCGAACATGTTGTCGGTGTCGGTCAGCGCCAGCGCCGGCTGGCGATCGGCCTTGGCGAGCTCGCCGAGCTTGGCGATCTTGATCGAGCCCTTCAGCAGCGAATAGGCGGAGTGAACGTGGAGATGGACGAATCCGGCGCTGGACATGCTCGCCTTGCTGATACCTGGGCTTTTCCGAGATCACGGGATCGGGCCGGCTTCGGGGCTCGCTCGGGATCCTGCCCCCCGCGCCATGCCCTATCCTCCGACCGACTCGCCCCCGCATCATATCGGAGGCCCATCGGTAAGTCCGGCGCCCTCGCCTGCCTTGTCCCCAGCCAACGCGCTCGGAAAACTAAAGCTGTGGAATGATTTGCGCCCAGAGCGCGATCATGCCGACGAACAGCGTGATCGACGCCAGCGCGGCGGCTTCTTGAACGAAAACCTTCAGCATCGGGACCTCCCTGAGTCAGAACATATGAAGAACAATGTTCCTTTTCTGTTCTCAGGTCAAGCGCGCTGATCGGCCCGTCGCGGCGCCGGCGCCGCAAATGGTTAATCCGCCGCCCCAAACAAAAAGCCCCGGCGCGAACGCCGGGGCTCTCCAATCCGCCGATCGGGCGGAATCGACTCAGTAGCGCGTCGCGACCGGGCCACCGAAACGGTAGTTCAGGCGGGCGGTGAACAGATCGACGTCCTGCTTGATGCTGTCGGAGCCGAGCGCGCCGAAGCTGACGGTCTGGCGGTCCATGAACAGATGATCGTACTCGACGCCCAGCGACCAGTTCGGCGCAAAGCCGTATTCGACGCCGGCACCGACCACGCCGCCCCAGCGCGTGTCGTCGTTTGAGGCGAGGAACGCGCCGGTCGCCGCATTGGTGATCGTGTACTTGTTGCTGGTCACGGCCGCACCGCCCTTGGCGTAGAGCAGCACGTTGTTGATGGCGTAGCCGACCTGGCCGGTGAACAGGCCGAACGCATCGGTCTTGGTGCGGTTACGCGTTCCGAACAGCGCGCTCTGATTGTCGCCGGTGAGGTCGGCCCAGTTGCCCTGCGCCTCGACGCCGAACACGATCTGGCCCATCTGCCAGCGATAGCCGACCTGGCCACCGACGGTGCCGCCGGATGCATCATGCGAGCCCTCGCGGCCGCCGCCGACCAGATCCCAGGTGTTCTCGCTCCAGCCGCCGCCACCGTTCACGCCGATGTAGAAGCCGCTCCAGTCATAGATCGCAGCCATCACCGGCGGCGGTGCCTTCGTGTAGGGACGCGCGGCGAGATCCGCAGCAAGCGCCGGCGAGGCCAGCACCACGAGCGCCGTCGTCGTCAACAGAAGTTTCTTCATCACAGGTCCAGTCTCGTCTCATTTGGCCCCCAGGCCAGCCGCACCTCTTAACGATCTGCGCCACAATTGCTGTAGCCGCTCGGTCACAGCTCGCTGCTGAAAGGCCGTGAGACATGTCGGGAAATTAATCTGTAATCACAGTGTGTTGATGGAACTTTCCAGCTTGCAATCGAGAGCCGACCGACTACACACGTCAGGGCCGCGCCAGTGCTTCGCCATGATGCACCCGCGTTCTGGTCATCGAAGGGATGAAGGGAGATCGTTGATGCGTGAGGTGTTATTCGCGGCCCTGGCTGCAGCCGGCCTCGTGGTCGCAACCCATGCCCCGGCTCACGCCGTCGGTGTCAGACATGCGTTCTGCCTGCAGGGTGATGAGTTTCCGGGCTTGAGCCACTGCACCTTCGACACTTACGCGCAATGCCAGGCGACGGCGTCGGGACGCCTGCTGAACTGCATCGCGAATCCCTATTTCGCCGGCGTCAGCAATGACCCGCGCGCGACGCCCTATCCGTATCCGCACAGGCAGCGGATCAAGCCGCGTCCGCCGGCGCCCAATCCCTACGCGCCGTTCCCCAACCCGTTCGTGTTCGAAGAGGACTGACCCGTCCCCGCCTTCAACGCGACGCGTTGCCGTCTCAGGCCGTAGCATCAAGGTTCGTCGAAGCCGCGGCTTCGACGAACCGGAGCAATCGAGGGTGACGTTGCGTCAGCGCATCATCCCGAAACCCGGACCGAACTTGTAGTTCAGCTTCACGAGTCCGATGTCGATATCCTGCTTGATGCGATGAGTCATCGCGGGCGCGCCGGCCGCGGCGACGAAGTTCAGGTTCTTGTTGCCCAGGAAAATGTGATCGTATTCGACGCCGACCGACCAGTTCGGCGCAAAGCCATATTCGATGCCGGCACCGACCGTGCCGCCCCAACGCGTCGTGTTGGCCCGATCGAGCATCACGTTGGTGCCCGTGGTGAAGGTGTCGTAGCGATCGCCGACGACCGCGGCACCGCCCTTGATATAGCCGAGAATGTTGTCGAAGGCATAGCCGACCTGGCCGGTGAACAGGCCGAAGCCGTTGGTGCGTGACCGGTCGCTGACATTGGGAAGAATCAGGTTGCGATTGGTGCCCTTGAAGTTGGCCCAATCCCCCTGCGCCTCGACGCCGAACACCCAGTTGGCCATCTGGTAGCGGTAGCCGACCTGGCCGCCGACCGCCGCGCCGCCACCGCCGGAACAACCCTCGCGATTGGCGGCCGGGTTCACCGCCACGCCGGCGTTCGAAACCAGATTCCAGCAATCCCGGCTGGAACCGCCGCCGGCGTTGAAGCCGACATAGAAGCCGCTCCAGTCATACACCGTCGCCACGACGGCGGGCGGCGCCTTGGTGTACGGTCCCTTCTTCATTGGAAGATCAGCTGCGAATGCAGACGTCGCCGCCGCGATTGCGCCGAGCCCCACCGTTGCGCCGAAAAGCGTCTTCATCATCGAACTCCGTAGCTTCTGTCCCAAAGTCCCCAGGCCCTCTGGTTCCCTGCGAAAAACATGCAGCGCGACGAAGCGACTATGCCACCCGCATTCGCTCCGCCGACATCAAACCGATGTGCAGATCAGAACCATTCTTTCCGGCTTTTATGGGATTGGGTGCAAAGGCCTGTTTTCAAAGGCTTTGCCGGCAACATGAACAAACAACTAATAAGATGTATGGAGGAGTCGTGGCCGTCGTCCATCCATGGCCACAATACGAGCGACGGCAAAATCGTGATCGGGAAACTCCCGGTCACGTAACGAACCTTCTGGCGTCCCAGTCGTGGATTCTTCGGGGCAGCACGATGGGTCCTGCGAATGCGTAGCATCATCATCCGCAAAGCAGTCGATTGTATGATGCCTGCCGGTCGATGCCGAACGCGCGCGCTCGTCCGCAGCGGCGGCGTCATCACGTGTAGTAGATCGCCAGCTTCAGCGCGGGATCGTCGTTGGACTGGAACGTCGCGTATCGCAGCCTCACGCGGCCCTTCTTCGGGTGCTCGAGCAGCTTCTCGCCCGCAGCAAGCGGGTTGATGTCGTGCGCCGCCCACAGACCGTCGAACTCGCGGCTGCCGTGCCGCAGCCGCGCGATCAGATCGACGAAGGCGGGATCGCCCGCCCACAGATCATAGGTCCCGCGAAACTGCGCGACCATGCGTTGCGCCAGCTCCTTCCATTGCGCGCCGAACAGCCGGCGCACGCCGGGCTTGCAAAGCATCAGCACCAGCGTGTTGCGCTCGTCGTCGGCGAGTTGCGAGAAGCCGAAGATCTCGTCCGCCGCGGCATTCCAGGCCAGCACATCCCATCGTCGTCCGGAGATGTAGGCCGGCTGGTTCAGACTCTGCACGAGATCGCGCAGCCGGACCGGCACCTGCTCGCGCACGAACGGCTTGCGCGTGGGATCGCGCACCAGCGCCTTGAGGTGAGCATGCTCGGTTCGGCTCAGGCGCAGGGCGCGCGCCAGCGCATCGATGGTCGAGGAGGACGGCTTCACCGCCCGGCCCTGCTCGATTCGGATGTACCAGTCGACGCCGATGCCAGCGAGCTCGGCTACTTCCTCCCGCCGCAGCCCTGCGGTGCGTCGCCGCCGCCCGGTCGCGAGTCCGACCGCCTGCGGCGTCAGCTTCTCGCGCCGCGAGCGCAGGAAGTTGCCGAGCTCGGCATGGCGCTGATCACTCATGCGCTGGATCCCTCATGGTTCGCTTTCGAGGCGGCTTGCCAGCCTGGGCTTGCCCAATCCCAGGATAATACCAGGCCTTCCTGCGCGGAGCATAGACCGGCAGGCTGCAGCCTCGCCATCGCGAAATGGAGAAGCACCATGAAGGCCGCCGTACTCAAACGATTTGGATCGCCGCTCGAGATCGAGCGTGTCGAGGACCCCGTGCTCGGCACCGGCGAGGTCATCGTCGACATCGCCGCGGCCGGCGTGCTGTCCTATGCCAACGAGGTTTTCAGCGGCGAGCGGAAGTACCTGCTGGACCTGCCGGTCATCCCGGGGACCGGGGGCATCGGCCGGATCAGCGCCCTCGGCCCCGATGCGACGCATCTCGCGATCGGCGACTGGGTGTACTGCGATCCAACCGTGCGCTCGCGTGACACAGCACTCGCCCCTGACATCACCCTGCAGGGCCTGAGCGCGCGCGGACCGGGCGGGCTGAAGCTGCAACAGCATTTCCGGCACGGCTCGTTTGCCGAGCGCATGCGCGTGCCGACGGAGAACGCCAAGCCGATCGGGGCCATCGACGCTGACGACGCGGCACGGTGGTGCGCGCTCGGCACCCTGCTCGTGCCCTATGGCGGCTTTCTTGCCGCCCATCTGCAGGCGGGCGAGACCGTCCTGGTCAGCGGCGCCACCGGCAGGTTCGGCAGCGCCGCGGTTGCGGTGGCGCTCGCCATGGGCGCCGCTGCGGTCGTGGCGCCCGGCCGCAACGAGGCCATGCTGGCGGAGCTGAAGCGCCGGTTCGGCCCCCGCGTCCACCCGGTCAGACTCTCCGGCGACGAGAGCGAGGACACCGCACGCATGAAGCGCGCGTCGCCGCGTCCGATCGACTGCGTGCTCGACATCATGCCGCCGTCGGTCTCGGCCGGGGTCGTGCGATCAGCCGTGATGACCGTGCGTCCCTATGGGCGCGTGGTGCTGATGGGCGGCGTCGGGATGCTGGGCGGAGCGGGGCTCGAGCTGCCCTATCCATGGATCATGCGCGACTGCATCACGATCCACGGCGTCTGGATGTATCGGCCGGATGCTGCGGTCAGGATGGTCGCGCTGATCCGGGCCGGGCTGCTCGACCTCGCGCAGTTCGAGCCCACCTGTTTCGACCTCGATCATGCCAACGACGCGGTCGCCCACGCCGCCGCTCATCGCGAGCCATTCCAGATGACGGTGATCAGGCCCTGACTGCGACCTGACTCAATCCAGCTCGACGACCTTGCCGCCGACGATGGAGACGCGCCGGTCCATGCGGCCGGCCAGCTCCATGTTGTGGGTCGCGATCAGCATCGCGACCCGCGTCGCCTTCACGAGCTGCATCAGCGCGTGAAAGACGTGATCGGCGGTGCCAGGATCGAGATTGCCGGTCGGCTCGTCCGCCAGCAGCGCACGCGGCGCATTGGCGACCGCACGCGCGATCGCGACGCGTTGCTGCTCGCCGCCGGAGAGTTCGGCCGGGCGGTGCTTGATCCGCTCGCCGAGGCCGAGATAGGCCAGGATCTCGGTCGCCCGCTTCACCGTCTCGGACCGTTTCAAGCCGCGGATCATCTGCGGCAGCATCACGTTCTCCAGCGCCGTAAACTCCGGCAGCAGCCGGTGCGACTGGTAGACGAAACCGATGTCGGTCCTGCGCATCTGGGTGCGCTCGATGTCGGTGAGCTGCGACGTCGGCACGCCCCCGACATAGACCTCGCCCTCGTCGGGGCTCTCCAGGAGGCCCGCGATGTGCAGCAATGTCGACTTGCCTGAGCCCGACGGCGCCACCAGCGCCACCGATTGCCCGGCCCACAGCGCCAGCTTGGCCCCGTCGAGAATGGTCAGCTGCTGCTCGCCCTGCATGTACCGCCGCTTGATCTCGTGGAGATAAACGACCGGCACATCCTCTGCCCCCTGCTCTTCCATCAGCGCCTCACTCGTAGCGAAGCGCTTCGACCGGGTCTAATCGGGCCGCGCGCCAGGATGGATACAGCGTAGCCAGGAAAGACAGGGTCAAGGCCATGATCAGAACGGCCGTAGTCTCGCCGGCATCGATCTCAGCCGGCAGCTTCGACAGGAAATAGAGCTCATTGGGAAACAGATCGGTGCTCGTCAGCCAGGACAGAAACTTCCTGATCGAATCGATGTTCATCGAGATCAGGAGGCCGACGACAAATCCGGTGAGCGTGCCGACCACCCCGATCGAAGCGCCGGTGATCAGGAATATCCGCATGATCGCCCCCTGCGAAGCCCCCATGGTGCGCAGCACGGCGATGTCCTGGCCCTTGTCCTTGACCAGCATGATCAGTCCCGAAACGATGTTGAGCGCGGCGACCAGCACGATCAAGGTCAGGATCAGGAACATCACGTTGCGCTCGACCTGCAGCGCATTGAAGAAGGTCGAGTTGCGCTGGCGCCAGTCGACGAGAAAAATCGGGCGGCCGGCCGCCTCCGTCACCGTCTTGCGAAACTCCTCCACCTTGTCGGGATTGCTGGTGAATATCTCGATCGCGGTGACGTCGTTGTTGCGGTTGAAATAGGCCTGCGCTTCGGCCAGCGGCATGAAGACGAAGCTGGCGTCGTACTCGGACATCCCGATCTCGAACACCGCCGCGATCTTGTAGGGCTTGATGCGCGGCGTGGTGCCCATCGGCGTCACGGCGCCCTTCGGGGCGACCAGAGTGATGCTGTCGCCGGCATGCAGCGACAATTGGTCGGCAAGCCGGCGGCCGATCGCGACGCCCTGGCCTTCGTCGAAACCTTCCAGCGAGCCCTGCTTGATGTTCTTGGCAATCGACGTCAGGTTCGTGAGGTCCTGCGCGCGAATGCCGCGGATGAACACACCGGACGCATTGAAGGGCGACGAGCCGAGACCTTGTCCGTCGACCACCGGCGCGGCGAGGCGGATGCCCTGCACCTGCGCGATCCGATCGGAGACGTCCTTCCAGTCGGTGAGCGGCGACTCCAGCGGCTGCACCAGCAGATGCCCGTTCAGGCCGAGGATCTTGTCGAGCAGCTCCTTGCGGAAACCGTTCATCACCGCCATCACGATGATCAGGGTTGCGACGCCCAGCATGATGCCGAGGAAGGAGAACCCCGCGATCACGGAGATGAACCCCTCCCTGCGGCGCGCACGCAGATAGCGCCCCGACAGCATCCACTCGAAGGGAGCGAAGGGAGTGGTGGTCTGCACCGGTTCGGTCATGGCGTCATCCATTGTGCGATCATCCCATGATTCGGGCCGAATGTGGCCGGATTGGCCTGAAGGGGCGGGCAGCCCCGGTGGATAATCCGATGATCGAACGAGCGCCTCAGCCAGCCGATGTCCCGCCGCAGAGCCGTGCCACGACGTCCGCCGGGGACATCATCTGGCGGGCGCCGTCGCTGCGAGTCTTCACCTCGACCTTGCCTTCGGCAAGGCTCTTGGGTCCGACCATGATCTGCCAGGGGATGCCGATCAGGTCCGCCGTGGCGAACTTGCCGCCGGCGCGCTGCTCGGTGTCGTCGTAGAGCACGTCGACCCCCTTGGCGAGCAGATCGCGATAGAGCTGCTCGCAAGCGGCATCGGTGTCGGAGCCGCCCTGCTTCAGGTTGAGGATGACGGCGCGGAACGGGGCGACCTCCTCCGGCCATTTGATGCCGGCCTCGTCGTGACAGGCCTCGATGATCGCACCAGCCAGCCGTGACACGCCGACGCCATAGGAGCCACCGTGGACGGTGACCTCCGCCCCCTCTGGGCCGGCGACCAGGGCCTTCATCGGCTCGGAATATTTGGTGCCGAAATAGAAGATCTGGCCGACCTCGATGCCGCGGGTATGGACCCGCCGCTCGGCCGGCACCTCGGCCTCGAAGCGGGCCGCGTCATGGACGTCCTCGGTCGCCGCATAGAGCGAGGTCCATTGCTTGATGATCGGGGTCAGGTCGCCGTCATAGTCGACGGAGGCCGGCGGGATCGGCAGGTCGAGCACGTCACGGTCGCAGTAGACGCCGGATTCACCGGTCTCAGCGAGCACGATGAATTCATGGCTGAGATCGCCGCCGATTGGACCGGTCTCGGCGCGCATCGGGATGCCCTTCAGGCCCATCCGCGCGAAGGTGCGCAAGTAGGCGACGAACATCTTGTTGTAGGCACGCCGCGCGCCGGCCTCGTCGAGATCGAACGAATAGGCGTCCTTCATCAGGAACTCGCGGCCGCGCATCACGCCGAAGCGCGGACGCTGCTCGTCGCGGAATTTCCATTGGATATGATAGAGATTGAGCGGCAAATTGCGGTAGGACTTCACATAGGCACGGAAGATTTCCGTGATCATTTCCTCGTTGGTCGGCCCGTACAGCAACTCACGCTTGTGGCGGTCGCTGATGCGCAGCATCTCCGGCCCATACGCGTCGTAGCGGCCGCTCTCGCGCCAGAGGTCGGCGAGCTGCAGCGTCGGCATCAGCAGTTCCAGCGCACCGGCGCGGTTCTGCTCCTCGCGCACGATCTGCTCGATCTTCTTCAGCACCTTGAAGCCCAGCGGCAGCCAGGCATAGATGCCGGCCGCCTCCTGCCGCAGCATGCCCGCGCGCAGCATCAGACGATGCGAGACGATCTCGGCTTCCTTCGGATTTTCTTTCAGAATGGGTAGGAAAAACCGCGACAGACGCATGGGCGAGGCCTTCAAGATTCGGTTCGGGCTGGCGCAGTCAAACCGGATCAGGCGGCAAAACACAAGGCTGGGTTTGAAAAAAGGCGGCTAAGCCGCCGGATTCCCAATCAATTTACCGGTTCCGCTGAAGTGGAGGATGAACGGCGCACGCCGCCATGACGAGGCTCGCACTGGGCGCCCGGGCAGGATCCCGCGCGCCCTAGACGCCTTAGTGCCCCCGCCCCTGCTCCGACGACCATTTGTCGAGATCGCTGATCTCGGCGCTGCCTTCGATGGTCGAGACCACGCCCTCGCGGGTCACGAGCATCGTGCGCGGGATGTCGCCCTGCCAGGACGGATCGATCTCGAACCGGAGGCGCTCGACGTAACCGTCGTTGAAGATGAAGTTCTCCGCCGTGGTGAGACCGGCCTTGTCCAGCATGGCCTGGGTCGCAGCATCCAGATTCGGCACCAGGTCGGCGCTGACGGTGACCACGTCGATCTCGGGATGATCGGACATGAACTTGCCGAGCTGCGGCAGCTCGATCTTGCAGGGGCCGCAGGTGACGCCCCAGAAATGGATCAGTGTCGGACGACCCGCATGGGCCCGCAGCACCTCGCGCCAGGTGCCGCGCTCGAACGGCTTCAGCGACGGTGGAGCTGCGGTGCTCGACGCCGTCAAGGCGACGAGGCCAAAGATCGCAAGGGCGGCGAATGCGCGTGTCATGATTCATCTCCGATCGGCTGCAACCGATAGCCGTCCGACTTGGTCATCCAGGACAGGAAGATCTGCCTGCCATGGGCGACCAGGAGCGGATGATCCGACGCATTGTCCGTGCTGGCAAGCGCGCGCGGCTTCGACCACGTCTCGCCATCGTCACGGGATTGCATCACCATCACCGTGGTGCGCTCGCCATCGAACTCCTTCCACACCAGCGTCGTGGTGTCCTGGGTCGCGAGCATATAGGGTCGCGTCGGATTGCGGTCGGCCTGGCCGATCGCCATCGGTTCCGAGAACGTCCGGCCGCCGTCGCGCGAATGCGCGTAGAACAGCCCCTTGCGAACCTTGCCGCTGGTGAACCAGGCGACATGATAGGTGCCGGTCGGCGCCACGGTCAGGCTCGGACCCTGATGCGGGCAGGCCTTGATCTGCCAATCATCGGTGCTGACCCGGTAGACCTCGCCGGGGGTGCCGAGGTCGCTGAACGTGATCACGGCGTGGTCGCGCACGCTGCCTTCGAAGATGTTGCGGAACATCACCACCGGACGTCCCGGCCCCGCGAAGGCAACGCCGAGCCGGCAACATTCGCAGGTGTTGTCCTGGGCCAGCGTCGCTTCGGCATAGGTGGCGCCGCCATCGCGCGACGAGGAGAAGTACAATGCCGCACCCTCGTACGAGCGCCCTGCGGCCTTGGCCGGCACCCGGTTGCGCTTGTCGAGCCACGCCACGAAGACGGTGCCATCCTGGTCCAGCGCCAGCGCCTCGAAGCGCTGGCTTTCGTTGTTCGACGTGATCGGACGGGGCGCCGCGAAGCTCTTGCCGCCATCCTCCGACCTGGAGTACAGCACCTGCCCGTTGAACGCCTGGTCGCGGAAGATCGAGAACGCCACCGCTATAACGCCTTTGCGATCGACCACCAGCTTCGGCCGGGCATCGGGCCCCCAGTCGAGATTGAGCTGCTGCTCGGTGACCGGCGCGGCGGCGGAATACGTTTTCCCGCCGTCGGTCGAGCTCGCCACCGACACCCGTCCTCCGGCCATCCAGACGAGCCAGAGCTTGCCGTCTTCAGCGAAGAATGGCGTCACCTTGGTGGCGCATCGGAGCTCGGTGCCCTCGCATGCCGCCTCCGACCCGTGCTGGTGCGCCATCTGGGCTCGGGCGGTGAGCGGACAAAGCATGGCGATCGCCAGCCCGACGAGCCCGCTCCGAAGCCGTGCGATCCTTGTCATTTCGGCCCTCATCTGAATGCCACCTTCATCCCGGCCAGGAACGCGCGCGGCGAGCCGGCGTAGATCGTTCCCGTGCCTGCCAGTCCCTGCACGCCGGCGCCCGTCACCGTATTCTGCAGGTTGTTCGCGGAGGCGATGTAAGTGCGGTCGAACACATTGCGGACTTCGAAGAAGACGTTCATCGACTTGAACGTGTCAGAGGCAAGCTCGGTCTTGTAGTGAACGTTCAGATTGACGAGCTCGTAGCCCGGCGCCTTCAGCAAATTCGCATTGTCCATATAGAACGAGTCCTTCCACTGGACCTCGACGAACGCACCAAGTCCCGCGAACCGCCCGCTGTCGTGATCGTATCCGAGCCGCGCGGTCAGCTCGTTCGGCGAGATGCCGGGAATCTTGTTGCCGGCGCGGTTGAAGCCGAACAGGTTGCTGCCGTTCACAAGGTTCTCAGAATACTCGGTGTAGACTTGGTCGAGGTAGGTGTAGGCAGCGGTGAACCGCCAGCCCGGCAGGACCCGCCAATCGGCCGCCAATTCGACGCCGCGATGCTCCGAACGCGGTGCGTTGAAGGTGTAGGACGTGTTCTGCGTCCCTGTGACGGCCTGGGTGACGATCTCGTTGCGGAAGAACTCGTAGAAGCCCGTTGCGCTGAGGGTCAGAGACCGGTTCGGCGTCCAGTCGAACCCCACGTCGTAGCCCAGATTGGTCTGCGACTTCAGCTGCGTGTTGTTGCCGAAATCGCCGGTCGGCAGCACGAACAGGTTGGAGACCTGCGGCGTGCCGTACCCGGTGGCGACGCGAGCTCGCAGCAGCCAGTCGCTATTCACCCTGTAGAGCAGTGCCAGCTCGGGGGCGAGATTGTCGAACTGCCGGTCCGCCGTCGTGATCGTGGTCGTCGTTGCCGTCGCGCCGTAGGTGTAGGCGGTGTTCACGCCGCGCAGATGGGTGCGCTCCCAGCCGAGACCGGCCACCCCCGTCAGTGCCGACGTCAACTTGAGCTCCTCGCGGGCTCGCAGGCCGTAGTTGGTGGTCTCGCTCCAGGTGTTGGCCGAGAGGCCGCCGAGCGCTGCGTTGCCGCCGGGCACGACGAAGCGCGTATCTCCGGACGCGGTCAGCGTGTTGTAGAACGCGCCGAAGAAGGCGGTCGATTCCAGCCCGAAGATCTCTCCCCTCTTGGTGATGTCGCTCATGTAGTTGTAGGACGGATAGTCGCCGATCGCGCTGGTCGATCCTGTCGGCTGGCTGATGTTGCGGTCGTCGAACACGAACTGGTTGCGCCAGGTCGTGTCGTTGTCGAAGTCGTGCTCCCAGCGGCCGCCGACGATCGTGCGTCGATCGTTGCGGCCGAGCCCCGCCTGCAACGCGGTCTCCTGATCAACCCCACCGAGCGTATTGATTCCGTTCTTGTTGAGCCCGACGGTCGCGCAGCCGGCCGCCATAGACGTTCTCGTGGTGCAGCCCTGCTGATATGGGTTCTGATAGTACTGGCTCAGCGTGTATCGAATCGGCAGCCGCGTAAACAGGTCGTTGTTGATGATCTTGACCGTGAAGCGGTCATCCGGCGTCGCCTTGTAGGTGCCGAGGAAGTTGACCGTCTGGGTGTTGAACCAGCCGTTGCCGAGATAGCCGTCGCCGCGGACGTCGCTGGTGAACAACGAGCCCTCGAAATTGCCGACCTTCTTGCCGAAGGTCATGTAGTTGCTGAGATAGCCGAAGCTGCCGCCCTCGCTGCCGATCTCCGCGCCGTCGATGCTGCCGCCCGGACGGGTGCGGAAGTTGATGGCGCCTCCGGTCGCATAGTTGCCGTAGAGCGCCGAGGACGGGCCGCGGATGACGTCGACCGCGCCATAGGCGTGGGGATCGATCAGGTCGCTGCGCGACAGCCCGTCCGGCTGCGTGACGGGAAAGCCATCCTCGAACAGCGCGATGTTGCGGATGCCGAAGCCGTTGCGGGCGTTGGAGCCTCGGATCGAGATGCCGAGATCGCGCGGTCCGTTGCCCTGCTTGAGCGAAACACCGGGGCTTTCGCGCAGGATGTCGCCGACGGAAAACGCAGGCCGGTCATCGTAGCGGCTGCGGTCGATGGTGGTTGCGGTCTGGCCGGACGGCGACTGGCTGAGCTGGTTGCGGGCGGCGCCGACAGCCGAGGCTGGGTCGGACACCGCTCCTCCCGGCCCGGAGCTGCCGGCCACGGATGCGCCGGCCGGCTTCGGCGCGCGGGGGCGGACGGAGGCGGCCTGCACAACCGGCTTGCGCACGGTCCGTTGTGGTGCTGCACGCGGCGCGTCGACGGTGACGGACGGCAATTCCTTCTCGGTCTCGGCGCGCGCGATCGTGGCCGGTTGCAGCAGCATGAGCTGCAAGGCGACCACGCTCACGCCACCCAGGGCATGACGACGGAACATGTTTGACTTCCCCGATGCCGGCTCTACACGGCCGGTCTTCCTGGTTCAAAACGGATCGGCGCGCTGCTGCGGCGCCGACGACGAGTTCTGTGCTCAGGAGGGGAACGGGGGTCCTCTTGGTTGCGCCTGCGCCCGGGCGAGGAGATGAACGAGGCGGAGCTCGCGCGCAGTCCAGACGATGGACGCCGTCAGACGCAGCGGAGCCGCATCGAATGGCGCCGGCGGCGCATCGAGCGCCGCAGCGGCGTGCAGCACGCAGCACATGACGCAGTCAAGGCCGCAGGCAGCGCGGTCGGTATCACCATTAGAGGGCGCCGCATCCGTCTCGGCATGGCAGATCGCCGTCCCGCCGAACGGATCGACCGTCACGATCGTCGCTGCCGTCAGGGCGGACGCCGCCACTGGCGCCAACACCTGCAACAGCATTGCTAGCAGCGCGACCGGCAGATATCGGACGAACTTCTGACGGACATTGGCAGGACGTCGGGTGCGGTCGGCCGCCAGCAGCCGGCTCGCGCGCGAGCCGGCTATCATGGCGGCGTTCAACACCCGTTGCGTCATCGAGGCCGGCCTCTCCGTCGGAGCCGCAGAGCGCCCGGCCTACATCTTCATGCCGGAATGATCATGCTGCTTCATCATGCCGCCGCCCTCGCCGCCTGGTGCCTTGGCGCCGACCGCCTGCACCTCGAGCGTCACGGCCACCTTGCCGGCCTTCTCGAACTCCAGCGTGACCGGCAGCTTGTCGCCCTGCTTCAGCGGGCTCTTCAGATCCATCAGCATCAGGTGATAGCCGCCCGGCGCCAGCGCGACGGTCTTGCCCGGCTCGATCGTGAGTCCCTTGTCGAGGGGACGCATGGTCATGACGCCGTTGGTGACGGCCATCTCGTGAATCTCGACTCGCCCGGCGACGTCGCCGGTCACCGCGACGAGGCGGTCGGGCGCGCTGCCCTTGTTCTCGATGGTCAGATAGCCGGCGCCCGTCTTGGCGCCGCCCGGCGTGGCGCGGCTCCAAGGCTGGGTGATGACGAGGTCACCGGCCTTCACGTCGGCGGCCAAGGCGGCGGAAGATCCTCCCAACAGGAGAGCGAATGCGAGCAGATAGCGTCCGAGGAAGGTCATGTCGATTATCCTTCTTGTCTTGGCGGCGATGCGCCAGCTTGGTTGATCGGCGCATGTCCGCACGGCGATCGCCGCGCAGACAACGCAGGTCGTGGTGATGTGATTTGGGAGGTCAGGGCCGCACGACGGCCAGCGCGTCACGCTGCGGGCGGAGCCCGTGCCTGCGCGTTCGAAAAAGCCTTGGTGATCCCGTCAGCCCGGTCACCGGCGCGCCACACGACCTCGCCCGAATCGCGTTGCGGAACGGCGATGGTGGAGAGCTCTGGCCCATCCAGTGTGACCGGCTGCGCCAGGCAGCACAGCGAACAGCCGTGAAGCGCAGGGCTCGCCGGCGACCCATCGTCAATCGGCTGGGAACCCAGCTGGCCGTGGCAGATCTCAAGTCCGTACAGGGGATCGGCCGCGGCTGATGCCGCCGCCCAGGCAACACCGATCGGCGCCAGGATCTGCACCATCAGTGCGATCAGCATGATCGGGAGAAACGCCTGCAGCCGCTGCCGCATCAAAGCCTGCCAAATGAACCGAATTCTTGTGCCCGAGTGGACGCCCGGAGTCGAGGTCGCGCAGGGCACAGTCGGCACATTTCGCCAGCGGTCGTTGATTAAGAACAATCCCGCCGCGCCTCAGGGGCCGCCGTCAAATACGGTAACTTGGCACCTATCACGAGAAAACACGAAAATAAAACTCGTCAATTGCAAGCACTTACCGATCATTTCAGGAAGTGCGCGAAATTTGAACAATCGTTGCCGAAAAGGATGACAAACGCAAAAAGATCGTCTACGAATTTGGGCCTCAGGCTAACGCTTGCGGAAGTCTGGTGGTCCAAGTCTCGGGAGGAGCCCTGGCGCGCAACAAGCAGCGTCACCCCGCTTAACAAGATCAAATCTGAACTTGCGGGATATCTAAAGGGTCGACACAATTTCCGAGCAGGGCCCGCTGCCCTGCTCTATTTTTTTTGCAGTCCTCGCAGGGCAGCCACCGTCTTCATGACGGTATTGCGGGCCGCATGAACGCCACCTGAACACGCCACCACCTCAAGCCACCGCAGCCGTCGCGAAGCGTGTCAATGGCGCACGCCACCGCGCCTTGGCCTTTGGCCAAGGCAACGTCACCGACAGCGGTTCGCGGCCCGTCACGCTCCAGCGCAACGAACCATCGCCGATATCGAGAAGGCCAGCCGCTTCGGCTGGATCGCCCGAGATGAACGTCTCGGTCAGCGACTGCAACGTCAGATGCGGTGTGCCATCGACCGTCGTCATCGTATTCCAATGGACATGCCCGGCGAGCGCGACGATCGGGCAAGGCGCATCCGCGATCGCCGCGCGGATCGCATCGGTCTCGGCATAGGCCGCGTGTTCCGGATTGGCTTCGAAGTAGTAGTTGCCGGTCTGAGCCTGTCCTGACAACGGCACGTGGCTGACGAGCAGGGTCGGCCGGTCATCCTGGGCAAGCAGCTGGACCAACGCGCCGAGATCGCCCGCGGAGAGGCGAAAGCCACGGCTCCGCGTCAGACTCACGTCGGGTTGCCACAACACGCATCTGACATCGCCGATGTTCAGAGCCCGCGACCCGCTCGGACGATCCATGATCGCTTCATTGTCGGCGAGACTGAGCAATGCGACATCATGATTGCCGCTGACATGATGATGCGCCGGCGCAAGCTTTGCGAAACACATCGCGACGTCGCTTTGCAGCAGACGATCGCGCTCGGGATCTTCGTCGGAAATCCGGTCGCCGAGATCGATGACCGCAGCGATGTTTTCGGCGTTCATCTGCGTGACGAAGCGCTCGAGCAATGGCAGCGCCACCGATCCACGCTTCGTCTGCGTGTCCCGGCCGTGATGGATGTCGGCGATCACGGCGATGCGTGTCGTTGCCAAAGGCTCTCTCCCAAAGCTGCGCTGCCGCGTACCACGGGTGCATCACGGTTTTCTGACATTGCGCGTGCAGCGCGAAAGCCATCCAGTGCAACGCACAACATCCGGCTGTGGCGTGATGAATTGGGTTGTGAAACACTGCAGATCTTGGCGGCGCGATCAATGACGCCGCCGGACAACGATGGGACAGGGAGCACGGGATGCCCGGCACTGACAAAACGTCCAAGAAAACGACCAGGCGCGATCTTCTCCAGGCGGCGACGGCCGCGGGCTCTGCGGCCGCGCTGCTCGCCGGCTTCGGCATCAATCCGGCGATGGCCGCCGAGATGGGCCGTTCCGAAAAGCCGCTCAAGGCGGCGTTCTCCAATGCCGGACTGCAGGCGACCTGGTGCGCCCAGGGCAAGCAGGCCGCGGAATGGTGGGGCAAGCTGCTCAACGTCGAAGTCACCTGGTTCGACGGCCAGCTCGATGCGGTGAAACAGCGCGCCGCGATCGACAACATGGCGTCGCAGAAGTGGGATTTCGTCGCCATCCAGGCGTTCGGCATCGGCACCCTGACCCAGCCGGTGCAGAAGATGATCGACGCCGGCATTCCCGTCATCGACATGGACACGCTGATCGCCCCGCTCGATCAGATCAATGTCCACTCGTTCCTGGCACCCGACAACGAGTTCATGGGCGCATCCGTCACCCAGGCGTTGGCGAACGCGATGGGCGGCAAGGGCAAGATCATCATGACGCAGGGCGCGCTCGGCCATACCGGCGCGCAGGGCCGCGCCAAGGGCTTCAATTCGGTGATCAAGCAGTTCCCGAACATCGAGGTGCTGGACACGCAGCCGGCCGACTGGGACGTGTCGAAGGCGGCGCGGCTGTGGGAGACCTATCTCACGAAATATCCGCAGATCGACGCGGCGTTCTTCCACAATGACGACATGGCGCTTGCCGCCTACAACATCATGAAGGCGCGCAACCGCACCAACATCCTGATCGGCGGCGTCGACGCCATGCCGCCTGCGATCCAGGCGGTCAGCGACGGCCGCATGTTCGCGACCGTGCGCAATCCGTCCTGCCGCATCCACGGCGGCGCGATCGTGGCCGGCGTCGCGGCGGTCACCGCCGGCGAGAAGAGCGGCCAGGGCATTCCGAAGCATGTCATCACCGACGGTCCGGTCGTGACCAAGGCGAATGCCGCGGGCATGCAATGGATGGAGGATCATTTCCTGATCTGAAGTCCCTCCCATGTCGAACAGCCGCCCGCCGCTTCTGGAACTGCAGGACATCACCAAGTCGTTCGGCGGCGTCACCGCGTTGCGCGGCGTCGACTTCACGCTTCGCCCCGGCGAGATCCATGGTCTCGTCGGGGAGAACGGCGCTGGCAAGAGCACGCTGATGAAGATCATCGCCGGCGTGCATACCGGGTTCTCCGGCCGCTTCCTGCTCGACGGCCGCGAGGTTCACTTCAACTCTGCCCGGGATGCCCGTGCAGCCGGCATCGCCATGGTCCATCAGGAGCTGAGCGTCGCCCCGGATCTCACGGTGGCCGAGAACGTGTTTCTCGGCAACCAGCCGACCAATGCGCTGGGCATCGTGCAGTGGCGCCGGATGGCGCGCGAGGCCGCCGAGCAGCTCAAGCGCCTTGGCATCGACGCCGATCCGATGAGCCGGCTCGGCGATCTCCCGATCGGCGTGCAGCAGCTGATCGAGATCGCGCGCGTGCTGTTCTCCGGCGCGCGCATCATCATCCTGGACGAGCCGACCTCGGCGCTGTCGCCGCCCGAAGTCGAGCGGCTGTTCGCGGCGCTGCGCAAGCTACGCGAGCAAGGCACGGGGATCATCTTCATCTCGCACTTTATCGAGGACATCCTGCTGATCTCCGACGAGGTCACGGTGTTCCGCAACGGCCGCAAGATCATGGAGACGCGTGCTGCCGACACCAGCAAGGCCGCGCTGATCGAGGCCATGATCGGCAAGGGACGCGATGCGCTGGAGGACAGCTACACCCACGACATCACCCTGCCCGCGCCCACGGCCGGCAAGCCCGTGGTCGTCGAAGCCGACGGCCTGTCGCTGGCGCGCAATCTGAAGCGCGTCTCGTTCGCCGTGCGCGCCGGCGAGGTGCTCGGCATCTACGGCTTCATGGGCTGCGGCCAGCTCGAACTGGCGCGGATCCTGTTCGGCAAACTCGCACCCGACGCCGGCGAGTTGCGCATCGCCGGCGAGCGCAACCGCTTCAAGAGCACGGCGGATGCGCGCCGCGCCGGCATCGCCTTCGTGCCGGAGAGCCGCCGCGACATGCTGTTCCTGCAGGAGCCCGTCTACAAGAACGTCTCGATCAGCATCCTCGACCGCATCAACGCGGTGCTGCTGAAGCCCGCACACGAGCGCGCGCTCGCGAAGCGCCAGGTCGAGCAGTTGCAGATCCGGCCTGCCGATGTCGAGATCGACCTCGGCCTGCTCTCCGGCGGCAACCAGCAGAAGGTGGCGCTCGCCAAATGGCTCAGCCATCCGCCGCGGCTCCTGGTGTTGTGCGAACCGACGCGAGGCATGGATGTCGGCGCCAAGAGCGACGTCATCCAGATCGTGCGGCAGCTGCGCGACCAGGGCATCGCCGTGATCGTGCTCTCGACCGAGCCGGAGACCGTGCTGTCGCTGGCCGATCGCGTCATCGTGCTCAAGCGCGGCGAGGTCGTGCGCGAATTCGCCGGCGAGACCATCAGCAAAGACCGTCTGCTCGAGGCGGCGTAGGGAGATTGTCATGGCGCATGGCGAGACCGTTCCGATGCCGGAGGCGCAGCCGCGGCGCGCCGGCGGGGTCGCAGCGCTGCTGCGCTCGCAGATGCGCAACATCGCGCCGTTCCTGACGCTGATCTTCCTCACCGCGTTCTTCGCGATCGCAAGCCCATCTTTCGCAACGCTCGACAATGTCGGCAACATCCTGACCCAGGTATCGGTCACCGGCATCATTGCGGTGGGCCTCACCTTCGTCATCCTGTGCGCGGAGATCGACCTGTCGATCGCCGCCATCGCCAACGTCACCGGCATCGCCGTGGCCTACTTCACCCTGCAGGAGTCCTACGTCAACATCGCCAACCTGCCGATGCCCGGCTTTGCCGCCATCCTGCTCGCGCTGGCGCTGTGCGCGCTGCTCGGCGTGGTCAACGCCTTCGGCCTCACCGTGATCGGCATTCCCTCGTTCATCATGACGCTCGCGATGATGCAGATCGCCGCAGGCATCTCGGCCATGCTGGTGCGCGGACAGATCGCCTACAAGGTCCCGCCCATCATCACGACGCTCGGTTCAGGCTCGATCGCGGGCGTGCCCTGGATCGTGATCGTGGCGGCGCTGATGCTGCTGCTCGGGCACCTCGTGCTGACCTACACGCGGTTCGGCCGCTACGTCTACATGGTCGGCGGCAACCGCGAGGCGGCGGAATATTCCGGCCTGAACGTCAAGCTGATCCTCGGCAGCGTGATGGTGATCTCGGCCGTGTGCTCGGGAATCGGCGGCATGCTCGGCGTGGCGCATTTCGGCAGCGCGCAGCAGAACGAATTCGACACCTACCTGCTGGACTCGATCGCTGCCGTCGTGGTCGGCGGCACCAGCCTGTTCGGCGGCCGCGGCGGCATCGGCAACACCATCGTCGGCCTGTTCGTGCTCGGCGTCCTCAACAACGGCCTCGACCACGTCAACATCGACAGCTTCCTGAAAATCCTGATCCGCGGCCTGATCCTGCTGGCGGCACTGGTGATCAACGTCTACGCACAACGGCTGCGGGCCAAGGCGGCGGACTAACTGGGATGCCGTAGGGTGGGCAAAGCCGCCGCCCGCAGGGCGGCAGCGTGCCCACCGTCCATCAGCAAGCTTGGTGCGAAAATGGTGGGCGCGGCGCGGGAAAGAACGAGGCCGAGCTGATGCATCGCGGCGCGCCTTTGCCCAGCCTACGCACCTGCTTCCATCATTGCGAGCGAATTGACATGTCCGCCGAAGGCGTAGGCGGAAGCAATCCAGGGCGTCACGCGCGCCTCCGGATTGCTTCGTCGCTTCGCTTCTCGCGGTGACGGGAGCCTCTGTCGAGGTCTAGAACCCCGGCTGCCAATGACGCAGCTCGCGCGCGGCCTTCGTTACCGTGTCGATCGACGTAAACGATGCCGTCTCAAGCATCAGCGTCCGCGCGAGCCGCAGCGCCCTCGCCTCACACACCGCGCGCTGCTTGGCATCCTCGATCAGCTCGAAGTCGATGTTGTGCGCGAGACCCAGGATGCGGCGGATGATCTTCGCCGCCGTGAAGCCGACGGCATCCTGGAACAATCCGGCCATGTATGCCTGACGCTCCGTCTCCAGCCGTGTCGCTCCCGCCTCGCCCGGAAACAGCGACGGCGGATAGGCATCACCGGTCGCCTCACTCCGCCACAGTGCCAGGAACTTGTCGACAAACCCGGTCCAGACTTCATCGACAGTCGCAAGCACCCAGCTTTCGAAGGCGTCCCTACTACCGCGCTCCTGCTCATGTCCTTCGGAGGCGAAATACGCCATCAGCAAATTGGCCAGCACGGCACCGACGTCAAAACCCATCGGGCCGTAGAAGGCGAATTCCGGATCGATCACCCGGGTCTCGGTATTCGTCACCATGATCGATCCCGTGTGCAGATCGCCATGGATCAGCGCCTCGGCGCATGACAGGAATTTCAGCTTGAGCCGGGAGATCGCGACGTGCAGATCGAGATCGGCACGGATCTCGGCGGCCGTGGCGTCGAGCCACGGTGACGTCCAGCGATTCTGCTCGGCGATGCGATAGGGGTCGGTGAAGATCAGGTCCTCGGTGATCTTGCACAGCGCATGATTGCCGGCAAAGCTCGCAATCGCATCCTTCTTCGCGGCGGCAGACAGCGCGAGGTCGGACGAGAAGAACAGCGTCCGCGCCATGAAGGTCGTGATGTGATCGACGAAGGCCGGGTAGATCGTGCCCGCGACCAGTCCCCTGCGCATGATGATGTGCGGCTCGAGCAGCTCCATCGCCGTCAGCGCCAGCGCCGGATCATGGTGAATGATGGCCGGCACGAGGCCGGGGCCAAGGCGGTTCTGATACGTCAGCGCCAGATGCTCATAGTGGGCGCGTGACAGCGGCAGCGGCCAACTCTCGCCGACCAGCCGCACGTAAGGCAACGCCTGCTTCACTGCGAGTCCGCCGGACGATCCCTTGACGATGAAGACCAGGTTGAGGTTGCCATCGCCGACCTCGGTGATCGACCAGCGCTCAGCCGATCCGCCGAGTTGCCCTGCGACCGAAGGAATCCCCGCGAGATGGTTTCGAAGATCAATCTCGTTCAGAATGCGATAGCCCGATGGCGTCCCGTTCCGGGCCTCGGCCGATGTCATCACGCGCAACCTCCCTGTCGGTCTTGTTTTGACCTCCTATAGCAAAAAAGCCGACGCGCGTCCGCGCATCGGCTTCGAGAGGACGTTGTGCGATGCGAGCGCGGCTAGAACGGAATTCCCATCAGCCGTGACAGCCGCTCGATGCTGAGATAGCCGGCCTGATAGGCCAGGAGCGCCAGGCCGAACACGACCGCCGACAACAGCGTGGTCCAGATCAAGCGGCGCCCCATCAGGCTGATGGTCGGCGCGCCGGGATCGGTGCCGGGCGAACCGCCGCCCGTCTCGTGCTGGCTACGCACGCCGAACGGCAGGGTCACGAACAGCATGACCCACCACAGCACGAAGTAGATCGCAAGCCAGGTTGAGATGATGTAGGCCATGATTGCCCCCGCTGCTCAGGCCTGCTCGATCTCGACGAGCGCGCCGGAAAAATCCTTCGGATGCAGGAACAGCACCGGCTTGCCATGGGCGCCGATCTTCGGCTGGCCGTCGCCGAGCACGCGGGCGCCCTCCTTGATCAGCGTGTCGCGCGAGGCGATGATGTCGGCCACCTCGTAGCAGACGTGATGGACGCCGCCATCCGCATTGCGCTCGAGAAATTTGGCGATCGGTGACGCCTCGCCCAGCGGCTGGATGAACTCGATCTTGGTGTTGGGCAGGGTCACAAACACGGTGATCACGCCATGCTCCGGCAGCGGCACCGCGGGGGAGATCTCGGCACCGAACGCCGCGCCATAAATCCTGGCAGCCTTTTCGGCGTCCTTGACCGCGATGGCGACGTGGTTGAGCCGGCCCAGCATGACTTCCTCCACTTTTTCTTTTGAACGGCCGTTCTGTTGGCCCGCGTCAGACTTCCAAGACATGGACGAGGCAGATCGGCTTCTTGCCCCACTGCTCGTTCACCGTCGAGCGCACCGCCCGCCGCACGGATTCCGCCGCGGCATCGGGATCACGACGCCGCGCGCGTGGCAGTCCTTCGAAGGTCGAGACGACCGCGTCGAACACGATGTCGTCCATCGCCTCGCCTGCCGCATTCTTCTCGGGGATGCCGACCATGTCGACTTCGGGATCGTCGGCCAGCTCGCCCTTCTCGGTGATGGCGAGCGCGACGAAGATGCAGCCGGCAAAGGCCATCTTGCGGCGCTCGACCACGGCGCGCGATTTCGAGTCCTCGACGATGCTGCCGTCCTTGTAGAGCCGTCCCGCCGGCAGTTCGTCGATGATCCCGGGATCACCGGGGCCGAGCTTGACCAGGTCGCCGTTGCGGCAGGTGATCACCTTCGGCACGCCGCAGGCGCGCGCCAGCCTCGCATGCTCATGCAGATGCAACGCTTCGCCATGCACGGGGATCAGGAGCTGCGGCCGCGTCCACGCGATCATGTCGCGCAGCTCGTCGCGGCGCGGATGGCCGGAGACATGAACCAGATGGTTGCGGTCGGTGATGATCTCGATGCCCTGCTGCACCAGCCCGTTGATGACGGCACCGACCGCCTTCTCGTTGCCGGGAATGGTGCGCGACGAGAAGATGACGGTGTCGCCCTTGTTCAGCGTCACCAACGGATGGTCGTCATTGGCGATGCGCGCCAGCGCGGCGCGCGGCTCGCCCTGGCTGCCGGTGCACAGCGCCAGCACCTTGTCCGCGGGGAAGTGGCCGTAGAGATCCATGCCGCGGAAGTTCTGCACGCCGTCGAGATAGCCGGTTTCGCGCGCGACCTGGACCACCCGCTCCATGGCGCGGCCGACGATGACGACCTCGCGCTCCGCCTCACGCGCTGCCTCGGCGACAGCGCGGATGCGCGCGACGTTGGAGGCGAAGGTGGTGACGGCGACGCGCCCCTTCGCTTCCTTCACCAAAGCCGCGATCGTCTTGGCGACCTCGGCCTCGGACGGCGACCGCCCCTCGCGCACCGCGTTGGTGGAGTCGCCGATCAGCGCCAGCAGCCCGGCGTCGCCGAGCTCGCGCAGCCGCTTCTCATCGGTCGGCGCACCCAGCACCGGCGTCGGATCAATCTTCCAGTCGCCGGTGTGCAGGACGGTACCGACCTCGGTATGGATCGCGAGCGCATGCGATTCCGGAATCGAATGCGCGACGGGGATGAACTCGACGTTGAACGGACCGATATCGACGCGGCCGCCGGAAGGAATCACCTTGACCGGAATCTTGGCCGGCAGGCGCTCGGCCTCGCACTTGGCCTCGAACAAAGCGGCGCTGAACTTGGTCGCGTAGATCGGGCATTTCAGCCGCGGCCACAGGTCGATGATCGCGCCGAAATGGTCCTCATGCGCATGGGTCAGCACGAGACCGACGAGGTTGTTGCGCTCTTTCTCCAGGAAAGCGACGTCGGGCATGATCAGGTCGATGCCCGGCAGATGCTCCTCGTCGCCGAAGGAGACGCCGAGATCGATCGCGAGCCAGGACCGCTGGTGGCGGTTGCCGAGGCCGTAGATCGACAGGTTCATGCCGATCTCGCCGACGCCGCCGAGCGGTGCAAAAGTCAGTTCGTCGGGACGTGCCATCTAGACCGCTCCTTGGGAGGCGACCGAGCCGAAATGAACATCGCCTGCCGTGATCGGCTCCAATCGTCCCTCCGCGGTCCGCACCAGCATACAACCCTGTTCGTCGATCGTGTCGAAAATCCCCTCGATGATAGCATGTCCGGACCTGATGGCGACGGGCTGCCCGAGGCCGGCCGCCCGCTCCAGCCAGAGCCGGCGAATATCACCGAAGCCCCGGCCCTCGTTCCAGATGCCGAAATATTCGACCCAGGCGTCAGACAAGGCCGCGAACAAATCCTCGGCAGCCACCTGGATGCCGAGGTCCGCCAACGAGACCGCCGGTGTCGGGGTATCCGGCGGCGCCGCCACCACGTTGGTTCCGATGCCGGCAACCACGGCGAGCCCGCCAGCCACCTGCTCCGCTTCGAGCAGCATGCCGACGATCTTGCGGCCGTCGGCCAACACGTCGTTGGGCCATTTCAACGCAAAGGCCACGCCGCCTCCCGACCGCAGCGCAGCCTCGAGGCTCACCTGGCGCAACGCGGCCTCGATGGCCAGGCCCGCGGCGAAGCCGAGGGTGGCGGCGACGGCGGGAGCCACGTTCAGCACTTCGAGCACGCTCGAGGCCAGATTGCCGCGCGGCGCGATCCACGGACGCTGGCGACGACCGCGCCCGGCCGTCTGCTCCGACGTGACGAACCAGCACCGCGCCTTGCCGCCCTCTCTGGCCGACTTCAGCGCCTCGACGTTGGTCGACCCCGCCTGATCGAACGTGACGAGCCCGTAACCTGCCGCAGCGGCACGGGACCCGAGAGCAAACGCCATCTAGAACAGCGACTTCGCCGCGGCCGCAGCCGCGCTGACCAGCGGGCCGGGATAGGCGAAGAACAGGATGTTGAAGATGCCGGAGATCGCCAGCACCGTGCGCAACTCGATCCGGACCGGATCGAGCGTCGACAGCGGCTCGTCGAAATACATCGTCTTGACGATCAGCAGATAATAGTAGGCGCCGACCACGCTGGTCAGCACGCCGATCACCGACAGCGTGAACAGCCCGCCCTTGATGGCGGCGACGAACACGTACCATTTCGCGAAGAAGCCCGCGAGCGGCGGAACGCCGGCCAGCGAGAACAGCAGCATCGCGAAGAAGAAGGCGAGCAGCGGATTGGTGCGCGACAGCCCCGAGAAATCGCTGATCTTCTCGAACGACTGGCCGTTCCGCTTGATCGCCATGATCACCGCGAAGGAGCCGAGCGTCATCGCGACATAGATCGCGATGTAGGTCAGCACGCCCTGCGCGCCCTCGACCGTGCCTGCGGCGAGGCCGACCAGCGCGAAGCCCATATGGCCGATCGACGAATAGGCCATCAGGCGCTTGATGTTGGTCTGTCCGATCGCGGCGAACGAGCCGAGCGCCATCGAGGCGATCGAGACGAACACGATGATCTGCTGCCATTGGAAGGTGATGCCCGGGAACGCCGTCAGCGCGACGCGCGCGAACACGGCGATCGCCGCGACCTTGGGCGCGGAGGCGAAGAACGCCGTCACCGGGGTGGGCGCGCCCTCATAGACGTCCGGCGTCCACATGTGGAACGGCACCGCCGAGACCTTGAAGCACATGCCGGCGAACAGGAAGACGAGGCCGAAAATGATGCCGACGCTGCCGGTCTTGGTGGCAGCCGCGATCCCGGCAAAGCTCACCGTGCCGGTGAAGCCGTAGATCAGCGAGGCACCATAGAGCAGCATGCCCGACGACAGCGCACCGAGCACGAAGTACTTCAGGCCGGCCTCGGTCGACTTGACGTTGTCACGATGGCTGGCCGCGACGACGTAGAGCGCGAGCGACATCAGCTCGAGACCCAGATACAGCGAGATCAGGTCGCCGGCCGAGATCAGGACAAGCATGCCCAAGGTCGAGAGCAGCACCAGGATTGCATATTCGAAGATGCGGCGGTCCGGCTTGGACAAGAATTCCGCCGACATCACCAAAGTCGCGATCGAGCCGATGATCGCCAGGATCTTCAGGAAGCGCGCGTAGCTGTCAGCGATGAAGCTGCCGCCGAAGGCCTGGCCGCCCGGCTGCCTGAAGACGAGGATGCCGACCACGATCAGCAGAGCAACCGCCAGCCAGGTGACGAGCCCCGTCGTCCCCTGCCCGCGAAACGCGCCCAGCATCAACAGCGCCATGGCCCCCACGGCCAACAGCAGCTCCGGCAGCACCACCCAAAGCTGAGGCCCAAGATTCTCGATCATCGTCTCTGTCCCGACCCCAAGGGTCTCATCATTGGAGCAGCGCGGCGGCCTTCACGGCCGTCACGGCGGTATTGTAGTTGGTGACGAGCTGCTGCACCGACGCCGCCGACATGTCGAGGATCGGCTTCGGATAGACACCGAACAGGATGGTCAGCGCCACCAACGGAAACAGGATCACGCCTTCACGCAGCGTGAGGTCCTTGATGCTGGCGAGCGACGAATTGGTCAGCGCACCGAACACCACCTTGCGGTACAGCCACAGCGCATAGGCTGCCGACAGGATGACACCGAAGGTCGCGAAGAACGCGGTCGGGATCGACACCTTGAAGGTGCCGAGCAGGGTCATGAACTCGCCGACGAAGCCGGAGGTGCCTGGCAGGCCGACATTGGCCATGGTGAACACCATGAACACCAGCGCGTAGACCGGCATCCGGTTGACGAGGCCACCATAGGCCGCGATCTCGCGGGTGTGCATCCGGTCGTAGACGACGCCGACGCAGAGGAACAGCGCGCCGGAGACAATGCCGTGCGAGATCATCTGGAACACGCCGCCCGCGACGCCCTGCATGGTGCCGGCGAAGATGCCCATCGTCACGAAGCCCATATGCGCCACCGACGAGTAGGCAATGAGCTTCTTGATGTCCTCCTGCATCAGCGCGACCAGCGAGGTGTAGATGATCGCGATGGCCGAGAGTGTCCACACCAGCGGCGCGAAGTCGTGCGAGGCCAGCGGGAACATCGGCAGCGAGAAGCGCAGGAAGCCGTAGCCGCCCATCTTCAGGAGGATCGCGGCCAGGATCACGGAGCCCGCCGTCGGCGCCTCGACATGCGCGTCCGGCAGCCAGGTATGAACCGGCCACATCGGCATCTTCACCGCAAAGGAGGCGAAGAAGGCCAGCCATGCCCAGGTCTGCAGGTTACGCGGCACCGCGGTGTGCATCAGCGTCGGGATGTCGGTGGTCCCTGCGTTCCAGTACAGCGCCATGATGGCGAGCAGCATCAGCACCGAGCCGAGCAGCGTGTACAGGAAGAACTTGAACGAGGCATAGACCCGACGCGGACCACCCCAGACGCCGATGATCAGGAACATCGGGATCAGGCCGCCCTCGAAGAACAGGTAGAACAGCACGAGGTCGAGGGCCGAGAACGTGCCGACCATCAGCGTTTCCAGGATCAGGAACGCCATCATGTATTCGCGCAGGCGGTTGGTGACCGACTTCCAGCTCGCCACGATGCAGAACGGCATCAAGGCGGTGGTCAGGATCACGAACGGCAGCGAGATGCCGTCGACACCCATGTGATAGCTGATGCCGGCCGCCAGCCAGTTCGACTTCTCCACGAACTGGAAGTCGGTCTGTCCGGGATCGAAGCGCAGCACCAGGATCACCGACACCGCAAAGGTGATCAGCGTGGTCCACAGCGCGATCCAGCGCGCATTGCGCCGGGCCGCCTCGTCGTCGCCGCGGACCAGATAGATCAGCAGCGCGCCGACGATCGGCAGGAAGGTGACGACGGAGAGAATTGGCCAGGTGGTCATTGCTGGCCCCCCATGAACATGAACCAGGTGATCAGGCCGGCGACGCCAATCAGCATGGCAAAGGCGTAATGATAGAGGTACCCGGTCTGGATCTTGACGACGTTGCGCGTGATGTCGAGCACCCGCGCCGAGACACCGTCCGGACCGAATCCGTCGATGACGAAGCCGTCGCCCTTCTTCCAGAGGAAGCGGCCGAGCCACTTCGCCGGACGGACGAAGATCACGTCATACAGCTCGTCGAAGTACCACTTGTTGAGCAGGAACCTGTAGAGCAACGGTTGCTGCGCGGCGAGCTCCTCCGGGATGTCCGGACGTCTGACGTAGAAGAAGTAGGAGACCACAAATCCCAGCACCATCATGACGAAGGGAAGCTGAGCGAGCCAGGCCGGCATGTGCTCCATGTCTTCGAGAATGTGCGGGTTCATCTTCAGCGACTCGCCGAAGAAGTGCTCGACGCCATGAGGATCGGTGAACACGCCCTTGAACGGGAGCCCGGCCAGGATCGAGCCGGCCGCGAGCACGCCGATCGGGATCAGCATCCAGATCGGGCTCTCATGCGCGGCATCATAATGATGCTGATCGTGCGGCGTGCCGAAGAAGGTCTTGAACACCAGGCGCCAGGAATAGAACGAGGTCAGGCCGGCGGCGACAATGGTGAGGAAATACGCGTAGGTCGCGAACGGATTGTGCGCGGCGTATGCAGCCTCGATGATCGCATCCTTGGAGAAGAAGCCGGCGAAGCCGGGGAAGCCCGTCAGCGCGAGCGTACCGACCGTCATCACCGCGAAGGTGTACGGGATCTTGCGCCACAGGCCGCCCATGTTGCGGATGTCCTGCTCGTGGTGCATCGCGTAGATCACCGAGCCGGAGCCCAAGAACAGCAGCGCCTTGAAGAAGGCATGCGTGAACAGATGGAACATGCCGACCGAGTAGGCCCCTGCTCCCATCGCCACGAACATGTAGCCGAGCTGCGAGCAGGTCGAGTAGGCGACGATGCGCTTGATGTCGTTCTGCACGAGGCCGACGGTCGCTGCGAAGAACGCCGTGGTCGCGCCGAAGAACATCACGACGGCCTGCGCGTTCGGCGCGAGCTCGAACAGCGGCGACAGGCGCGCCACCATGAACACGCCGGCGGTGACCATGGTCGCGGCGTGGATCAGCGCAGAGACCGGGGTCGGACCTTCCATCGCGTCCGGCAGCCAGGTGTGCAGCAGGAACTGCGCCGACTTGCCCATCGCGCCCATGAACAGCAGCAGGCAGGTCAAGGTCAGCGCGTCGGCGTGCCAGCCGAGGAAGTTGATCGTCGCCTTGCCAGCCAAGCTCGGCGCGGCGGCGAAGATCGTCTCGAAGTCGGTCGACTTCGTCAGCAGGAAGATCGCGAAGATGCCGAGCGCGAAGCCGAAGTCGCCGACGCGGTTGACGACGAAGGCCTTGATCGCGGCCGCGTTGGCCGACGGCTTCTGGAACCAGAAGCCGATCAGCAGGTAGCTGGCGAGACCGACGCCCTCCCAGCCGAAGAACAGCTGCACGAGGTTGTTCGCGGTCACCAGCATCAGCATCGCGAAGGTGAACAGCGACAGATAGGCGAAGAAGCGCGGACGGTTCGGATCCTCGTCCATGTAGCCGATCGAATACAGATGCACGAGCGAGGACACGCTGGTCACCACGACCAGCATGACGGCCGTCAGCGTATCGACGCGCAGCGCCCAGGAGACCTGCAGCTCGCCGGAATTGATCCAGGGCAAGAGCTCCTTCACCCCGGCCTCGTGATGCATGAAGCCAACGCTGATCAGCATCGCCCAGGACAGCCCGGCCGAGACGAACAGCAGCGCGGTGGTGATCGCCTGCGCCGCCCAGGTGCCGGCCGCGGGCGGCTCTGCGACATGATGGTCGTCGTGCCCATGACCGTGATCGTCATGTGCGTGCGCGTCGGCGGCGCCATGGTGATGGCCGTCGTCGTGATGATGCTCGACCACATCGCCGCTCGGATGGCGTCCATGCGCCCCCAGCAGCGCGATCAGGCCGGCCAGGATCGCGCCGAGCAGCGGCAGAAAGACAATGGCCTGGATCATTCGCCCATCCCCTTACGCATGACCTTGCCGGCAAGCCGGCCCCCATCTGTGCGGATCATGCGTCCTTAGCCCTTCATCAGATTGACGTCTTCAACCGCAATCGAGCCGCGGTTGCGGAAGTAGACCACCAGCACGGCAAGGCCGATCGCGGCTTCCGCCGCCGCAACGGTCAGGACCAGCAGCGCGAACACCTGGCCGACGATGTCGCCGAGGAAGGTCGAGAACGCCACCAGGTTGATGTTGACTGCGAGCAGGATCAGCTCGACCGACATCAGGATGACGATGATGTTCTTGCGGTTCAGGAAGATGCCGAGGATGCCGAGCGTGAACAGCATCGCCGCCACGGCGAGGTAATGTCCCAGTCCGATGGTCATTTCACCCACTCCGCGGCATCCGTGTCCTGCAGCCCCTGCCCGACCGCGACCTTGCGCACCGCCATCGCCATCTCCGGCGTGCGCGCGTTCTGGACGTTGATGTCCTGGCGCTTCACGCTGGCCTTGTGGCGCAGGGTCAGCACGATCGCGCCGATCATCGCCACCAGCAGGATCATGCCCGACAGCTGGAAGTAATGGATGTACTTCGTATAGAGCACCAGGCCGAGCGCCTCGGTGTTGGTGACGTTGGTCGGGATCGCCGCCGTGATCGCCTTCGGCGTCGTCGGGTTGATGACCCAGTACGACACCGTCAGCAGCAGCTCGAACAGGAAGATGCCGCCGATGACGAGGCCGATCGGCATGTATTGCAGGAATCCCTCGCGCAGCTCGGTGAAGTCCACGTCGAGCATCATGATCACGAACAGGAACAGCACCGCGACCGCGCCGACATAGACGACGACCAGGATCATCGCCAGGAACTCGGCGCCCATCAGCACGAACAGGCCTGAAGCATTGACGAAGGCGAGGATCAAATAGAGCACCGAATGAACGGGGTTCTTCGAGACGATCACCATCACCGCGGAGGCCACGCAGACCGCCGCGAACAGGTAGAAGAAGAGCGCAGGAAGGATCATCGGACGGCCTCAGCGGTACGGCGCGTCGAGCGCGATGGCTTTGGAGATCTCGCGCTCCCAGCGGTCGCCGTTCGCGAGCAGCTTGGCCTTGTCATAGTAAAGCTCCTCGCGGGTCTCGGTCGCGAACTCGAAGTTCGGTCCCTCGACGATGGCGTCCACCGGACAGGCTTCCTGGCACAGGCCGCAATAGATGCACTTCACCATGTCGATGTCGTAGCGCACGGTGCGGCGGGTGCCGTCGTTGCGGCGCGGGCCAGCCTCGATCGTGATCGCCTGCGCCGGGCACACGGCCTCGCACAGTTTGCAGGCGATGCAGCGCTCCTCGCCATTGGGATAGCGGCGCAGCGCGTGCTCACCGCGAAAGCGCGGCGAGATCGGGCCCTTCTCGAACGGATAGTTCAGGGTCGGCTTCGGCTGGAAGAAGTAGCGCATCGCGAGGAAGAACGCGGAGACGAACTCCTGCAGCAGCAGCGACCGTGCGGTGGCGGAGATGTTCATGATAGCCTCATTTCGGCGCGATGCCGGCGAATTGCAGCACGCCCGCGACGATCACCACCATGGCCAGCGACAGCGGCAGGAACACTTTCCAGCCAAGGCGCATCAACTGGTCGTAGCGGTAGCGCGGCACGATCGCTTTCGCCATCGCGATCAGGAAGAACATGAAGAACAGCTTGAGCGAGAACCAGATGACGCCCGGCACCCAGTTGAACGGCGGCAGATCGATCGGCGGCAGCCAACCGCCCAAGAACAGGATCGTGGCCAGCGCGCACATCGTGGTGATCGCGACATACTCGCCGAGCATGAACAAGAGATACGGCGTCGAGCCGTATTCGACCATGAAGCCGGCGACGAGCTCGGATTCAGCTTCGACCAGGTCGAAGGGCGGGCGGTTGGTCTCGGCGAGCGCCGAGACGTAGAACACCACGAACATCGGGAACAGCGGCCAGACGTACCAGTTCAGGATCGTCAGCTGCGGCAGGCCGATCAGGCTCGCAAGCCCGCGGGCGTGCTGCGCCTCGACCACCGCCGACAGATTCAGGGTGCCGGCGCAGAGCAGCACGGTGATGATCACGAAGCCGATCGAGACCTCGTAGGACACCATCTGCGCCGCCGAGCGCAGCGCCGCCAGGAACGGATACTTCGAGTTCGACGACCAGCCGGCCATGATGATGCCGTAGATCGACAGCGACGAGATCGCGAAGATGAAGAGGATGCCGACATTGATGTCGGCGATCGCCCAGCCGAGATTGGTCGGGATCACCGCCCACGCCGCCAGCGCCAGCACGCAGGACACCAGCGGCGCCAGCAGGAACACGCCCTTGTTGGCGCCGGCCGGAATGATCGGCTCCTTGAGCACGAACTTCAAGAGGTCGGCGAACGACTGGAACAGGCCCCAGGGCCCGACCACGTTCGGACCCCTGCGGATCTGCACCGCCGCCCAGATCTTGCGGTCGGCCAGCAGAATGTAGGCGATCGCGACCAGGAGGACGACGAGCAGCAGCACGCTCTGCGCGATCATGATGATCAGCGGCCAGAGGAAACCGGTCCAGAATGAGCTCGCAAAGAAATCAGCCATCAGGTCACGCTCACTCCGCTGCCGTCAGCATCTGCCCGGAGGCCAGGCGGGAGCATTCCGCCATGACTGCCGAGGCACGCGCGATCGGGTTGGTGAGATAGAAGTCATCGATGACAGGCTTGAACGGCGCCTTCTCGAGGCTGCCGCCCTTGCCCGCCAGGGTCTTGATGTCGGCGATCTTGCCCGCCTCGATCTGGTCGATCCGGCCGAGATGCGGCACGGCCTTGATGATCGCAGCGCGCAAGCCGGCCAGCGAGTCGTAGCCGAGCTTCCTGCCGAGCACGTCGGACAGCGCCCGGACGATCGCCCAGTCCTCGCGTGCCTCGCCCGGCGGGAATGACGCCCGGCCCGTCATCTGCACCCGGCCCTCGGTGTTGACGAAGAGACCCGACTTCTCGGTGTATGCGGCGCCCGGCAGGATGACGTCGGCGCGATGCGCGCCACGGTCGCCATGGGTGCCGATGTAGACAGTGAACACGCCCTCGGGCACCTCGACCTCGTCGGCGCCCAGCAGGAACATCACGTCCATGGTGCCGAAGGTCGTCATCTGCGCAGCCGTCAGGCCGGTGCCGTTGAAGCCGATGTCGAGCGCGCCGACCCGCGACGCGGTGTCGTGCAGCACGGCAAAACCGTTCCAGTCGTCGCGCACGGCGTTGACGTCCATCGCGATCTTGGCCGCGAGCGACAGGATCGCCGCGCCATCGTGACGCGCGACCGCGCCGGCGCCGACCAGCACGATCGGATTCTTGGCGTTGCGGAACGTGGTCGCAAACGAGTGCTTGCCCGCGGCGACGTCGCTCAGGGAGTCTGTGCCCGCGCCAATGTGCTCATAGGCATAGGTGAGATCGGCCTTTGGGCCGACCACGCCGACCTTGAGCTGACCCGACCGCCAGCGCTTGCGGATGCGGGCGTTGAGCACGGCCGCTTCCTTGCGCGGATTGGCGCCGACGATCAGGATCGCGTCGGCCTGCTCGATGCCGGCGATGGTCGGATTGAACAGATAGGATGCGCGGCCGAGCTTGGCATCTAAGCTGTCACCGCCCTGCACGGCGACGTTGGTCGAGCCGAGCTTGGCAAGCAGATCCTTGAGCGCGAACATCTCTTCGACCGCGGCGAGATCGCCGGCGATCGCGCCGATGCGCTTGCCGTCGATGCGCGACAGCTTGGCGGCAATCGCCTTGAATGCCTCAGGCCAGGAGGCGGCGCGCAGCTTGCCATCCTCGCGAACGTAGGGACGATCGAGCCGCTGCGTGCGCAGGCCGTCGACGACATGGCGGGTCTTGTCGGAGATCCACTCCTCGTTCACGGCATCGTTGATGCGCGGCAGGATGCGCATCACCTCGCGGCCGCGGGTGTCGACCCGGATTGCTGAGCCCACGCCGTCCATGACGTCGATCGACTGCGTCTTGCCGAGCTCCCAGGGCCGCGCCGCGAAAGCATAGGGCTTGGAGGTCAGCGCGCCCACCGGGCAGATGTCGACCAGATTGCCCTGCAGCTCCGAGCTCAGCGCCTGCTCGAGATAGGTCGTGATCTCCATGTCCTCGCCGCGGCCGATCGCGCCCATTTCCGGCACGCCGCAGACTTCCGCCGAGAAGCGGACGCAGCGCGTGCACTGGATGCAGCGGTTCATCGAGGTCTTGACCAATGCGCCGAGATATTTGTCCTCGACGGCGCGCTTGTTCTCGGCGAAGCGGCTGGTGTCGACACCATAGCCCATCGCCTGGTCCTGCAGGTCGCACTCGCCGCCCTGGTCGCAGATCGGACAGTCCAGCGGATGGTTGATCAGAAGGAATTCCATCACGCCTTCGCGCGCCTTCTTGACCATCGGCGACCGCGTCGAGATCTCCGGCGGCTCGCCCTTCGGGCCCGGCCGGCAGTCGCGCACGCCCCAGGCGCAGCTCGCGACCGGCTTCGGTCCGCCCTTCACCTCGACGAGGCACATCCGGCAGTTACCGGCGATCGACAGCCGCTCATGATAGCAGAAGCGCGGGATCTCGGCGCCCGCCGCCTCGCACGCCTGCAACAGCGTGTACTCCGGCGGCACATCGATCTCTTTGCCATCGATGATGATCTTGGTCATAGCCTCACATCTCTCTCAAACCACGGACCGCCGCGCTGCGCACCGTGAGGGCGCGAGCGCGGGGGAAAACCTTGCTGGCGGACCGGACCGCCACCGCCTACTCCGCCGCCACCATGTGCGCGGGATCGCGCACGCCGACGTCGTCGACATCGGCCTTGTGCGAATACTGATCGATGCGCGCCTCGATCTCGTGACGGAAATGCGTGATCAGGCCCTGGATCGGCCAGGCCGCGGCGTCACCGAGCGCGCAGATCGTGTGTCCCTCGATCTGCTTGGTGACCTCCAGCAGCATGTCGATCTCGCGCTTGTGCGCCCGGCCCTCGGCCATGCGGGTCAGCACGCGCCACATCCAGCCGGTGCCTTCGCGGCACGGCGTGCACTGGCCACAGCTCTCATGCTTGTAGAAATAGGAGATGCGCGCGATCGCCCGGATCAGGTCGGTCGACTTGTCCATCACGATCACGGCCGCGGTGCCGAGGCCGGAGCGCAGCTTCGACAGGCTGTCGAAATCCATCGGCGTATCGATGATCTGCTCGGCCGGCACCATGCGCACGGACGAGCCGCCGGGGATGACCGCCTTCAGATTGTCCCAGCCGCCACGGATGCCGCCGCAATGCTTCTCGATCAGCTCGCGGAACGGGATGCCCATCGCCTCTTCGACGTTGCAAGGCCGCTCGACGTGACCGGAGATGCAGAACAGTTTTGTGCCGACATTGTTCGGACGGCCGATGCCGGCGAACCACGCGGCGCCGCGGCGCAGGATGGTCGGCGCCACCGCGATCGACTCGACATTGTTCACCGTGGTGGGGCAGCCGTAGAGGCCGACGTTGGCCGGGAATGGCGGCTTCAGCCGCGGCTGGCCCTTCTTGCCCTCCAGGCTCTCGAGCAGCGCCGTTTCTTCGCCGCAGATATAGGCGCCGGCGCCGTGGGCGACGTAGAGATCGAACGGCCACCCGTGGATGTTGTTCTTGCCGATCAGGTTGGCCTCATAGGCCTGGTCGATCGCCGCCTGCAGCCGTTCGCGCTCGCGGATGAACTCGCCGCGCACATAGATGTAGCAGGCATGCGCGTTCATCGCGAAGCTGGCGAGCAGGCAGCCCTCGACGAGATGATGCGGATCGTGCCGCATGATCTCGCGATCCTTGCAGGTACCGGGCTCGGACTCGTCGGCGTTGACCACGAGATAGCTCGGCCGGCCGTCGGTCGATTCCTTCGGCATGAACGACCATTTCAGGCCGGTCGGGAAGCCGGCGCCGCCGCGGCCGCGCAGGCCCGACGCCTTCATCTCGTTGATGATCCAATCGCGGCCGTTCTCGATCAGGCCCTTGGTGCCGTCCCAGCTGCCACGCCGGCGAGCGCCCTCGAGGCCCCAATCGTGCAGGCCGTAGAGGTTGGTGAAGATGCGGTCCTTGTCGTCGAGCATCAGACGGCTTCCTCGAAAATCAGCGGTTCGACTGCATGGTGGCGATGAAGGCGGCACAGCCGCCGAACACCAAGGCCCACAGCAGACTGGACTCCAGCGTCGCGTTGAGCGCGAACCGCTGCAGCACGAAAATGAAAGCGGCGGCAGCAAGCGTATGCAGCGCCACGTAGCGCCAGTTCTTCATCGCGGCGCCCTCTTCCGTCAGGGCCGCAACGCGGGTGCGATCGCGGCTCATGTCTTCTCCTTCAGCGTGGTCGGCCCACCTGCCGGCGCCGAGAACTGGCGGCCGTTCTGCGGGCCGGGCGTCGGCAGATTGCCGGTCGCGAAGCCGTCCAGCACCTTGCCGAAGCTCTCCGGCGTCAGGTCCTCATAGGTGTCCTTCCAGATCTGCACCATCGGCGCATTCACGCAGGCGCCCAGGCACTCGACCTCTTCCCAGCTGAAGTCGCCGTCCTTCGACAGGTGGAAGGGATCATGATGGATACGATGCTTGCAGACCTCGATCAGCTCTTCGGCGCCGCGCAGCCGACACGGCGTGGTGCCGCACACCTGCACATGCGCCTTCTTCCCGACCGGCTGGAGCTGGAACATGGTGTAGAAGGTCGCGACCTCGAGCACGCGGATATAGGGCATCCCGAGCATGTCGGCGACGACGCGGATCGCAGCCTCCGACACCCAGCCGTCGTGCTGCTCCTGGGCCCGCCACAAGATCGCAATCACCGCCGAGGCCTGGCGGCCTTCCGGATATTTCGCGATCTGCGCTTTGGCGAAGGCAAGGTTCTCGTCCGTGAACGCAAAGCTCGCGGGCTGAACTTCCTTCGGGGCAAGACGGCGGACGGACATGGCTCTTCAATCTTTCATTGCATGCGGCGCGCGGCGTCTGCATTGAGCGCTGCGACGCGATTCTGCCAGAAGGCACTTGCAGTTCCGAACACGTTATAGCCGACGTGGGCGGAAGCCTTGATGCGGTCGAGGATCGACAGCTCCGTCACGATCTCGAAGCGGCCGCTCGCGGGGTCGTAGACCATCAGCTGCATCGGCGTCTGATCGAGGATGTAGCGCGACACCGTATGGTTGCGGTCCTGGCCGTGCTCCTCGCACAGGATCATGCTGTCGGTCGCCAGCAACCGCGCGCCGCCCTTGATCGCCTCGATCTCGACGCCCTCGACGTCGAGCTTGATCAGGTACTTGCCGGACGCGGCGACCTTGCCGTCGTCGATCAGATCGTCGAGCGCCATCACCGGCACCCGCTCGCCGTCGGCGGCGCCGCCCGCAATGCTGAAGGCCTCGTGCTTGGTGCCAGTCAAATAGGCCGTGCCGCGGCTGGCGCCGATCGCGCACTTCATCACCTCGAAGCGGCCGGCATTGATCCGGGCGTTGTTGGCGAGCTTGGCGAAGTTGGCCGAGGACGGCTCGATCGCGATCGCCTTGTGCGCACCGTAGGGCGCGCTCGAGACCAGCACCGACCAGTAGCCGTAATTGGCCCCGCCATCGATGAAGGTGTAGTCGACATCGACAGTGCCGAGAAACAGGATCTCGAGCTCGTCCTCGTAGTGATAGTCGCGGTTGAGCAGCTTGCTCCAGTAGCCGTCGCCATAGGGAAACTCGAACACGGCGTCCGGGTTGAGCTTCACCGCGATATCGCGTTCGGGCAGCGCCAGGCGCAACAGGTTGGCGCAGCGGTTGTAGCCGCGATGCGAGAAATGCGACGAGATCTTCGAGCCGGTCGACAGCGCCAATGCAGCCGTGCGCTCCCAGAGGTTCGCTCCTTCGAGCGCTCCGGACGCACGATCGAACTGGATCGGCGCATGGCCCATCAGCGGTCCACCTCTCCGAACACGATGTCGAGCGAGCCCAGGATGGCCGAGACGTCGGCGAGCAGATGGCCGCGACAGATGAAGTCCATCGCCTGCAGATGCGCGAAACCCGGCGCGCGGATCTTGCACTTGTACGGCTTGTTGGTGCCGTCGGCGACGAGGTAGACGCCGAACTCGCCCTTCGGCGCCTCGACCGCCGCATAGATCTCGCCGGCGGGGACGTGCACGCCCTCGGTATAGAGCTTGAAGTGGTGGATCAGCGCTTCCATCGAGCGCTTCATCTCGCCACGGCGCGGCGGCGCGATCTTGTTGTCGGTGATCATCACCGGGCCCTGCCCGTCCGGTGCACGCAGCTTCTGGATGCACTGCTTCATGATACGCACCGACTGGCGCATCTCTTCCATGCGGATCAGATAGCGGTCGTAGCAGTCGCCGTTCTTGCCGATCGGAACGTCGAACTCCATCTCGGCGTAGACGTCATAGGGCTGCGACTTGCGCAGGTCCCAGGCCGCGCCCGAGCCGCGCACCATCACGCCCGAGAAGCCCCACTCCCAGGCCTGCTTCAGGGTGACGACGCCGATGTCGACGTTGCGCTGCTTGAAGATGCGGTTTCCGGTGAGGAGCCGGTCGAGATCGTCGACCACCTTCAGGAACGGATCGCAGAATGCGTCGATGTCGTCGATCAGCTTCGGCGGCAGGTCCTGGTGGACGCCACCGATGCGGAAGTAGTTGGCGTGCATGCGCGAGCCGGAGGCGCGCTCATAGAACACCATCAGCTTCTCGCGCTCCTCGAAGCCCCACAGCGGCGGGGTCAGCGCGCCGACGTCCATCGCCTGGGTGGTGACGTTGAGCAGGTGCGACAGCAGCCGTCCGATCTCGGAGTAGAGCACGCGGATCAGCTGGCCGCGGCGCGGTACCTCGATTCCGAGCAGGCGCTCGGCCGCGAGGCAGAACGCATGCTCCTGATTCATCGGCGCGACGTAGTCGAGCCGATCGAAATAGGGCATCGCCTGCATGTAGGTCTTGGTCTCGATCAGCTTCTCGGTGCCGCGATGCAGCAGGCCGATATGCGGATCGACGCGCTCGACCACCTCGCCGTCCAGCTCCAGCACCAGGCGCAGCACACCGTGCGCCGCCGGATGCTGCGGGCCGAAATTGATCGTGAAGTTGCGGAGGGCCGGGCTCTGCTCGTTCATGCTCGCGCTCCCACTCACTTATTCGCTTTCTCGTCGCCCGGCAGCGGATAGTCCGCGCCTTCCCAGGGCGACAGGAAATCGAACTTGCGGAATTCCTGGTTGAGCCTGACCGGCTCGTAGATCACCCGCTTCTCCTGGTCGTCGTAGCGCACCTCGACGAACCCCGTCGTCGGGAAGTCCTTGCGCAGCGGATGGCCATCGAAGCCGTAGTCCGTCAGCAGGCGGCGCATGTCGGGGTGGCCGACAAAGATCACGCCGTAGAGGTCGTAGGCCTCGCGCTCGAACCAATCGGCGCCCGGAAAGACATCGATCAGCGACGGCACCTGCGTGGTCTCGTCGGCTTCGGCCTTGAGCCGGATGCGCGCGTTCAGCGTCGGTGACAGGAAGTGGTAGACGACATCAAAACGCTTGGCGCGCTCGGGATAGTCGACCGCCGTGATGTCGGTGATGTTGACGAAGCGGAGAGCCGGATCGTCGCGCAGATGTGTCACGACCTCGACGATCCGGGCGGGCTCCACATTCACCGTGAGCTGATTGAAAGCGACCGTATGGCCGATCGCGGCGCCCGGGAGCGCGCTTACGATCGTCTGCCCAAGGGCGTCGAGCCTGCCGTCGTCCATAACGAAAAACCTTCAGCGTTCGATGGTGCCGGTGCGCCGGATCTTCTTCTGCAGCAGCAGCACACCGTACAGCAGCGCTTCGGCGGTCGGCGGACAGCCGGGCACATAGATGTCAATGGGAACGATGCGGTCGCAGCCGCGGACCACCGAATAGGAATAGTGATAGTAGCCGCCGCCATTGGCGCACGACCCCATCGAGATGACGTAGCGCGGCTCCGGCATCTGGTCGTAGACCTTGCGCAGCGCCGGCGCCATCTTGTTGGTCAGCGTGCCGGCGACGATCATCACGTCGGACTGGCGCGGCGAGGCACGCGGCGCGAAGCCGAAGCGCTCGACATCGTAGCGCGGCATCGAGACCTGCATCATCTCGACGGCGCAGCAGGCCAGGCCGAACGTCATCCACATCAGGGAGCCGGTGCGGGCCCAGGTGATGAGATCGTCAGCGGTGGCAACGAAGAATCCCTTGTCCGACAGCTCGGACCTGACCTCGAGGAAATACGGGTCGTTGGCACCGATCGGCCTGCCGGTCGCGGGATCGAGAATGCCCTTCGGGGCCGGAGCGATCGCCGGCCCGGTCGAGGACGTGGTCGGGCTCAATCCCATTCAAGCGCGCCTTTCTTCCATTCGTAGGCAAACCCGACCGTCAGCACGGCCAGGAATACCAGCATCGACCAGAAGCCGGCCGCGCCGAGCTTGCCGAATGCGACTGCCCAGGGGAACAGGAAGGCGACTTCGAGGTCGAAGATGATGAAAAGGATGGCAACCAGATAGAAGCGGACGTCGAACTTCATACGGGCGTCGTCGAACGCATTGAAGCCGCACTCGTATGCGGAGAGCTTCTCGGGATCGGGCTGCTGGTAGGCGACCAGGAACGGCGCGATCAGCAGCACCACCCCGATGATGGCTGCGACACCTATGAAAACGACGAGGGGGAGATAGTTCTGAAGGATGCCGGTCATCGGCGCCACTTTCCTCTGCGGTTTCGGTGCAAACCGCAGACTCGTTGCATTGGAATTGGTCGAAGCCTTAGCGCAGCGCACCAAGCCGCGCAAGACGAGCCGTCTCGCCGTCGTCATCCCTCCCCACATTGCGGAAACCGGGACACACCGAGCAACGGCGCCGCGGATGACGCGTGCAGGAGCCGCATTGCAGACCCGCAGCATTACGGTGCCGCACGGTCCACCGCAGGATGCTGAGGCGATCAGCAATCGCGAGGACGCACGCCGTTGTGCGCAGGCTGGGCTGGTCGGAGACGGATGCGGATCAGCGTTCGATCGGGCGATCCAAACGAGGCGACTGGACCGTCGCCCGATAGGCTTCCGTTACCGCAGGAAATGGTCACGAAGGGCCGCCGGATCAAGATCATCCGCGGCCGCCGTCGATGCCGGCACCGCCGCGCGCAGTCAGCCCCGGCCGCATACTCCCGATTGCCGCCGCGGCGGCTGCAACCGATGAAACCATTTTGAGGAAACGAAGAAACCGGATCGAAACAAAGCAGGGGTACATGTCCAGGCAACAAAGTGGCGCTCTGAGACGCCGGGAGGCTGACATGAACCACTCGCTGCATTCCGCAGACCGATCGACCCATCTGAAGATCGTCGCCGTTGCCCTGATCGCCGGCATCGCCGTGACCGCTTTCGGCATCGCGACCCGCGCCAACGTCGACTACAGCCAGACGGCATCGCACGTCGTGAAGGCCGGCAAGCCGGTGACCATGACGAGTTCCAGCGACTCGATGGTCCGCTGAGGCCGCTGCCCGCTGCCATCTGACAGCATTCGCAGGCCACCCGCCGGGTGGCCTTTTTCATGCCCGGTCGGAAAATTGGCGACGGAGCACTTGCAGTCGGCGGAGCATCAGGTCGTAGGCGGGAAGAGATCGCGCGGGAGTGCCGCTTGCGCCAGCGGACGGATCAGATCAAAAGCTAAGCCATTGAAAACATGGCGCGAGAGACGGGGCTCGAACCCGCGACCTCCGGCGTGACAGGCCGGCGCTCTAACCAACTGAGCTACTCCCGCGTGATCGCGAAATCCGCGGAGGAGTGCGACTTAAAGGGGCGATGTTTCGAAGTCAAGGACAATGAACCGAGAGCTGTGCGAAGTCATTGATGAGGGGTCCATGCAGCACGCCCGGTCTCCTTGTCTGGGCCGAGCAGCCGACGTCAATCGCTGCACGATGATGGGCCATCCCACGTCTCTCCCTCCGGACCTCGGCACCCCTGCCCCGCGGCCGTGGCGGTCGCTTCGCGAAGACGTCGCAGGCCGGATATGGCAAAATGGGCGCCAAGTCCGACCAGGCATACTTTCGACCGGGCATATTGAAATTTCCGGCCGCCGTCCCGGTCGAGGCGCACGGGCTGACCAGGAAGCGAGTGAGAGGAGATTCCTCGCGGACGCCGCCCACGAATCGCCCGGCACCTGTGCGAGCAAGCTGAGCTTCGAATCGCCGGAGGCGGTATCCTGCAGATGGAGCTCAATCCTGCCGTCGGCGAAGCGGTGCTGATCAACGCCGGCCGCGAAACGTCGTATTCCGCAGCACGGGAGCTGGCGGACGTTCTTTGATCAGAGCTGAAACCATTGATAACCTGCCGCTCCTGGTATCTGGCATGCAATAACTGATATATTAGTATACTGATACCTCCGGCAACCTCTTTCTCTCTCTCTCTCTCTCTCTCTCTCTCTCTCTCTCTCTCTCTCTCTCTCTCTCTCTCTCTCTCTCTCTCTCTCTCTCGTGGTGCCCATGTCCGACCCGCTTCGCAGCTATACCCACTCCGTCACCGAGCGCCTGCTCCGCTACGCCGTGATCGACACCCAGTCGGACCCGACGTCGCCGACCTGTCCTTCGACGCTCAAGCAGAAAAATCTTGGCCGGATGCTCGCAGCCGAGCTGCAGGCGATGGGACTTTCGGACGCCCATCTGGACGACAACGGCTACGTCTACGCGACCATCCCCGCCACCACCGACAAGGCCGTGCCGGTGATCTGCTTCTGCTCGCATATGGACACGTCGCCCGACTGCTCCGGGGCCAACGTGAAGCCGCAGATCGTGCGCAACTACCAGGGCGGCGACATCGTGCTGCCGGCGGACCCGAGCCAGATCATCCGCGTGGCTGAGCATCCTGCATTGAAGGACCAGATCGGCAGCGACATCGTCACCACCGACGGCACGACCCTGCTGGGCGCCGACAACAAGGCCGGCATCGCCGAGATCATGGACGCGGCGCAATTCCTGATCAGCAATCCGCAGATCAAGCACGGCACCATCAAGATCCTGTTCACGCCGGACGAGGAGATCGGCCGCGGCGTCGACAGGGTCGACCTGAAGAAGCTGGGCGCCGATTTCGGCTATACGATGGATGGCGAGACCGCCGGCAACATCGAGGACGAGACCTTCTCCGCCGACGGCGCCACCATCCTCATCAACGGCGTCAGCGCCCATCCCGGCTTTGCCAAGGGCAAGATGGAGCATGCGATCAAGATCGCGTCCGCAATCGTCGATCGGCTCCCGAAGGATGGCTGCTCGCCGGAGACGACGGAGGGCAAGGAAGGCTTCCTGCATCCGGTCGGGATCTCCGGCGCGCTCGAACAGGCGCGGCTCGACTTCATCGTGCGCGATTTCAGCGAGCAGGGCCTGCGGCAGAAGGAAGCGCTGCTCGAGGACATCGTCAGGGATGTCCTGAAGGACTATCCGCGCTCGACCTATCGGATGGAGGTCCGGCAGCAATACCGCAACATGAAGGAGGTCATCGACCGGCATCCGGAGATCGTGACCTATGCCGAGGAGGCGATCCGCCGCGCCGGACTGACGCCGGTCCGGACATCGATCCGCGGCGGCACCGACGGTTCGCGGCTGTCGTTCATGGGCCTGCCCTGCCCCAACATCTTCGCCGGCGAGCATGCCTTCCACTCGCGTCTCGAATGGGTCAGCGTCAAGGACATGGAGAAGGCGGCGCAGACCATCGTCCATCTGGCGATGATCTGGGAAGAGCGCTCCTGAGCACCGTCCGGCGCCGCGTCAGGCGCGCGCCGTCACCAGCCAGATCGAGCCCGACAGCGTGACGCTGCCGCCATCCTGATGCTGTGCGAGCAGCTCGCGTACCGAGAGACGCGCCGCATCGCGCGTCTCCGCCGGGTGCCCTTCCAGCGCGCGGCTGGCGGGGCCGATCTCGAAGGCCGATTGCACCGCCGCGTCGAGACCCTGTCCGCGGGCGATGTCGAGCGACAGCGGATGTGCCTGCAGCGCGACGTCGCTGAAGCCGGCCTCGCCGAGGATCCGCGTCACCCGCGCCTCGGATGCGAACGCGAACGGACCCGGATCCTCCGGCGCCATCTCCGGCAGCTTCGGGACGTGGCGATAGACCGCCTGCAGCGGCGCAATCATCCAGGGATTGGCCTTCGGCTCGCGCCAGCAGGCGAACACGACCCGGCCGCCCGGCTTCAGCCCGCGGCGGATGTTGGCGAACGACGCCACCGGATCGGCAAAGAACATCACCCCGAACCGCGACACCAGCAGATCAAAGCTCGCCGGCGCGAACGGATGCACGGTGGCGTCGGCCAGCACGAATTCGGTGGCGAGCCCGGCCGGCGCGACGGCCCGCGCCCGCGCCAGCATCGGCGCGGAAATGTCGACGCCGAGCACATGCCCGCCCGGGCTCACCTGCCCGGCCAGCGCGATCGACAGGCCGCCACAACCACAGCCGATGTCGAGCACACGATCTCCCGGCCTGGCCGCGATGCGGTCGATCAGGATCTGCGACACCGGCGCAAGCAGGACGTCCTGCGCCTCCTGGCGATCCGACCAGCGCTGTCCGCCCGGGCCGTTCCAATAGGCGATCTGGTCGGCGTTGCGGTCGTCTCCTGAAGGCAATTGCATGACGCGCCTTGTCTGGTTGAGATCATCGAGAGAGTAGGCATCGCGCATGCGCGGGTCTTGCCTGTCAAGGCACGAGCGCGCGATGGTTCGCGCCAACATCATACCGGCGAGATCGACAGACCAGAGGACGACCTGGTCTTGCCGGCGCCCGCAGTTTCAAGATGCAATAGCGCGGGCAGAATATGGTCCCGCTCTTGCTTCGATCCTGCGCGTCAGGAGCCTCATGCGCTGTCTCATCGTTGCCGATCTTCACTACACGTTGCCGCAGTTCGACTGGCTGGTCGCCGCGGCCGAGCATTTCGACATGGTGGTGTTCGCCGGCGATGCGCTCGACCTTGCCTCGATCGTGGACATCCGCGCCCAGATCGTCGTCGTGAAGAAGTATCTCGGGCTGCTCGCCGCCAGGACGCGCGTGATGATCTGCTCCGGCAATCACGACCTGGAGGAGCGTAGCGCGGACGGCGAGAAGATCGCGGCTTGGCTCAGCACGGTCCGCGAGCTCGGCATCGCCTCCGATGGCGACGATCTCCTGGTCGGCGACATCATGTTCTCGGTCTGCCCGTGGTGGGATGGCCCGCGCGTGAAGGCCGCGATCACGCGCCAGCTCGAAGCCGCCGCCGCACGCAGACCCGAACGCTGGATCTGGGTGCATCATGCGCCGCCGGCCGCCTCGCCGGTGAGCTGGGGCGGCAAGCGCTTCTTCGGCGACACCGAGCTCGAAGGCTTCATCGCGCGCCATCGGCCAACGATGGTGATCTCCGGCCACGTCCACCAGTCGCCCTTCATCACGAACGGATCCTGGTTCGATCGCGTCGGTGAGACCTGGGTCTTCAACACCGGACGGCAGCCCGGGCGCCCGCCGACCTACATGGTGCTCGACACCGAGGCCCAGCGCGCGTTCTGGCTGTCGGCGGGGCAGGCCGAATGGATCGACCTCGCCGGACCGCTGGAGCGCCCGGCCCAGCCGGTGACAGCGGCGCCCGACTGGCTCAGAGCCGTGGATCGGATTCCAGATCCGTTCCTGGCGAGACCTGCTGCGGCGGCAGGTTGACCATGCTCTGCAGGACGTCGCCGACCATCGCGAGGTGCGTGCCATGGCCGGCATATTGCCGCTTGAGGTCGGCCAGATAGGTATTGGCGACATTGAGCCGCTGCGCCAGCATGCGCGCGATCGCCAGCGTCGCCTCGGGATTCTCGGCCAGGAAGCGCGGCGCATTGGGGATCTCATAGATCCGGCACTCGGCAAGCGCCCGCACGGTCGCCGTGTGCGGCTGCTCCAGCAGCAGCGACATCTCGCCGAACAGCGCACCCGGCTCGGAGACGACGGCCACCGTGGCCCCGGCCTTGATGACCTCCAGCCGCCCGTCCAGCAGGATGTAGAGATGCCCGGTGCTGTGGCCCTCCTCCAGCAGGTCGGAGCCAGCCGCGATGATGCGTTCGTGTCCGCCTGTGCAGTGACGCAGGAAGTCGGTCATCGTTTCGTCCGCGATGTTTCACCCCGCGCGAAGCTAGCCGAAGAAGAGCTGGTCACCACGCGAAATCGTTCTGACACTTCGTAGTGGCCGCCGAAAAGGATTCTAAACCCTGTCCCACGGCGACGTCCCGCAGCACCTACGCTTCACCACGAGGCTGCGGTATAGCCATCCTGCTACCTCTGACAGAGGTTCAAATGGGGGAATGGGTCGTCATGCAACAATGGGTCGTGGAGCTGATCGTCTCCTGGCTTCCCTTCATCTTCCTGATCGGGGTTTGGTTCTTGCTCAGCCGTCGCGGCGGATTGGGTCCCAGCGCGAAGGTGGTTCAGCTCTACGAGCAGCAGATCGATGAAACCAGACGTACGAACACGCTTCTGGAAAGGATCGCGGTCAGCCTGGAAAAACAGCGCCTGCCGCAATAGCCACCGCAATTCGAGCGCGCCTGCCGGCAGATCCGAGTGGTAGGCGGCGAGAGATTCGAACTCCCGACCCTCTCGGTGTAAACGAGATGCTCTAACCAGCTGAGCTAGCCGCCCTCACGTCGCGCTTCTTTACCCCCTGCCCGATCCGCAATCAACGCCGGAACCACGCAGCGGCAGCGAGAAACCGCCGCAGCGGGAACGGTGGGGCAGACTCCGCACGCTCGAAGTCAGTGGCTCGATCCCGCAAACGAAAACGGCGCCCCTTCGGGCGCCGTTTCCTTGTTCTGTTCGGTCGTCAGTGGGCGGTCAGGCCGCCGGCGGCTTCGTCGCCATCGGCCTTCACGGGCACCTTGGTGTCCTCTTCCCAGACGATCGGCACCGGCTTGCGGACCAGGGCCCGGGCGACGACGTCGTCGAGACGGGCGACCGGGATGATCTCCATGCCGCCCTTGATCGCATCGGAAATCTCCGTGAGATCCTTGGCGTTGTCCTCGGGGATCAGCACCGTCTTGATGCCGCCGCGGGCCGCAGCCAACAGCTTCTCCTTCAGACCGCCAATCGGCAGCACACGACCACGCAGGGTGATCTCGCCGGTCATCGCGACGTCGTGACGGACCGGGATGCCGGTCATCACCGAGATGATGGTCGTCGCCATCGCGACGCCCGCCGACGGTCCGTCCTTCGGGGTTGCTCCCTCCGGCACGTGGACGTGGATGTCACGCCGGTCGAACAGCGGCGGCTCGATGCCGTAGTTGATCGCCCGCGAGCGGACGAACGAGGCCGCCGCCGAGATCGACTCCTTCATGACGTCGCGCAGATTGCCCGTCACCGTCATCTTGCCCTTGCCGGGCATCATGACGCCTTCGATCGTCAGCAGCTCGCCACCGACATCGGTCCAGGCCAAGCCCGTCACGATGCCGACCTGATCGTCGCTCTCGATCTCGCCGAAGCGGTACTTCGGAACACCCAAGAATTCCTCGACGGTCTTCTCGGTGATCTTCACCGACTTCTTCTTGGACATCATGAGCTCCTTCACGGCCTTGCGGGCCAGTGTGGAAATCTCACGCTCCAGATTACGCACGCCCGCTTCGCGGGTGTAGCGCCGGATCACGAGCAGCAACGCGTCGTCGTCGATCGACCACTCCTTCGAGTCCAGGCCGTGCTTCGAGATCGCGCTGGGGATCAGGTGCTTGCGGGCGATCTCGAGCTTTTCGGTCTCGGTGTAGCCCGCGATGCGGATGATCTCCATGCGGTCCATCAGCGGTCCGGGAATATTCAGCGTATTCGCGGTCGTGATGAACATCACGTTCGACAGGTCGTAGTCGACCTCCAGATAGTGATCGTTGAACGTCGTGTTCTGCTCGGGGTCCAGGACCTCCAGCAGCGCCGACGAGGGATCACCTCGGAAGTCCGAGCCCATCTTGTCGATCTCGTCCAGCAGGAAGAGCGGATTCGAGGTCTTGGCCTTGCGCATCGACTGGATGATCTTGCCGGGCATCGAGCCGATATAGGTCCGGCGATGACCGCGGATCTCCGCCTCGTCGCGCACGCCGCCCAGCGACACGCGAACGAACTCGCGCCCCGTGGCCTTCGCGATCGACTTGCCGAGCGAGGTCTTGCCGACGCCGGGAGGTCCGACCAGGCACAGGATCGGGCCGGTCAGCTTGTTGGCGCGCGACTGCACCGCCAGGTACTCGACGATGCGGTCCTTGACCTTCTCCAGCCCATAGTGATCCGCATCCAGAACCGCCTGCGCGGCCTCCAGATCCTTCTTCACCTTGGACTTCTTGTTCCACGGAATCGACAGCAGCCAATCCAGGTAGTTGCGCACGACGGTCGCTTCCGCGGACATCGGCGACATCTGGCGCAGCTTCTTCAGCTCGTGCTGAGCCTTCTCGCGCGCTTCCTTGGAGAGCTTGGTCTTGTTGATGCGCTCTTCCAGATCGGCGAGCTCGTCGCGGCCGTCCTCGTCGCCCAGCTCCTTCTGAATGGCCTTCATCTGCTCATTCAGGTAGTATTCGCGCTGGGTCTTCTCCATCTGGCGCTTGACGCGCGAGCGGATGCGCTTCTCGACCTGCAGCACCGAGATCTCGCTCTCCATCAGGCCAAGCACCTTCTCCAGGCGCGTGGTGACGGACAGCGTCTCCAGGATGCCCTGGCGATCCGCGATCTTGACGGCGAGATGCGAGGCGACGGTGTCGGCCAGCTTGCCGAAATCGGTGATCGACTGAACGACGCCGACGACCTCGGCGGAGATCTTCTTGTTCAGCTTCACATAGCTCTCGAAGTCCGACACGACGGAGCGGCCCAGCGCTTCGGCCTCGACCGACTTGGCGTCGGTGTCCTCGAGCGCAACGGCAGTGGCTTCGTAGTAGTCGGCGCGATCGGTGTACTTCTCGACGCGCGCGCGCTCCAGGCCTTCGACCAGCACCTTCACGGTGCCGTCGGGCAGCTTCAGGAGTTGCAGCACGCTGGCGAGCGTCCCGGTCTCGTAGATCGCATCCGGAGCTGGATCGTCGTCGGACGCGTTCTTCTGCGTCGCCAGCATCACCAGCGCGTCGTTCTTCATCACCTCTTCGAGGGCGCGGATGGATTTCTCGCGGCCGACGAACAGCGGAACGATGTTGTGCGGGAAGACGACGATGTCGCGGAGCGGCAGAACCGGATAGGCGTGGCTCTCGCCGTAAACGATGGTCGGCCGGGGTTTGGGGGTCGTCATGGCCTGTTCCTTTTGTTTAGCCCCCTTGCACGCAGTCCGCCATCGTGCGCAACCGCCACAAGGTGCGATCTGATCCGGACTTCACTGACGCGTCGATATCGCCCGCTTGTTTCGGATCGTTGTTGAGGCGAATCCCGGGATTGAGATTTGTATCGCCACGCGACATTAGGTGGCTATCGACCCGGGGGGTGTCAAGTATCGGTAAACACCCGCCAAAAATGGCTTTACGCGGCGGGACTCTGAAACGCTGCGATGCCGCGGACATGATGTCCGCGGCGATCGCCGATCTAATAAATCGAGGTCTTCTGTCTCTCGTACCAGCGCGCCTCACGCGCTGGCGCTGCTTTCCACCGCGCGATCGGACCGATCGGCGTAGATGTAGAGCGGACGGGCGGTGCCCTCGACCACTTCGCGCGAGATGACCACTTCCTCGACGCCCTCGAGACCCGGCAGGTCGAACATCGTCTCGAGCAGGATGCTCTCGAGGATCGACCGCAGACCGCGCGCGCCGGTCTTGCGCTCGATGGCCTTGCGCGCCACCGCGCCCAGCGCCTCGTCGGCGAAGGTGAGCTCGATGTTCTCCATCTCGAACAGCCTCTGATACTGCTTCACCAGCGCGTTCTTGGGCTCGGTCAGGATCTTCTTGAGCGAGTTCTCGTCGAGGTCCTCGAGCGTCGCAACGACCGGCAGACGGCCGACGAACTCGGGGATCAGGCCGTACTTCAGGAGATCCTCAGGCTCGACGTGACGGAAGATCTCGCCGGTGCGGCGGTCTTCCGGCGCCAGAACCTGGGCGGCGAAGCCGATCGAGGTCGACCGGCCGCGCGCCGAGATGATCTTCTCGAGACCGGAGAACGCACCACCGCAGATGAACAGGATGTTGGTGGTGTCGACCTGCAGGAACTCCTGCTGCGGATGCTTGCGGCCGCCCTGCGGCGGAACCGACGCAACCGTGCCCTCCATGATCTTCAGCAGCGCCTGCTGGACTCCCTCGCCCGACACGTCGCGGGTGATCGAGGGATTGTCCGACTTGCGACTGATCTTGTCGATCTCGTCGATGTAGACAATGCCACGCTGCGCGCGCTCGACATTGTAGTCGGCCGCCTGCAAGAGCTTCAGGATGATGTTCTCGACGTCCTCACCGACATAGCCGGCCTCGGTCAGGGTCGTCGCATCCGCCATCGTGAACGGCACGTCCAGGATGCGGGCGAGCGTCTGCGCGAGCAGCGTCTTGCCCGATCCGGTCGGACCGATCAGCAGGATGTTCGACTTCGCGAGCTCGACGTCGGAGTGCTTGGTCTGGTGATTCAGCCGCTTGTAGTGGTTGTGGACGGCGACCGAGAGCACCTTTTTCGCGTGGTTCTGGCCGATGACGTAATCGTCCAGGACCTTGCAGATCTCCTTCGGGGTCGGAATCCCGTCGCGCGACTTGACCAGCGAGGACTTGTTCTCCTCGCGGATGATGTCCATGCAGAGTTCGACGCACTCGTCGCAGATGAAGACGGTTGGACCTGCGATCAGTTTGCGGACTTCGTGCTGGCTCTTGCCGCAGAACGAGCAATATAGCGTGTTCTTCGAGTCGCTCGTGCCGACCTTACTCATTCCTGTCTCCGTCCGCGGTTCGCTCTTGTCCGCTCGTTCGTTCCGATCCGGCACGGGCCGGACCAGACTGGTGAAAGAGCAAATTTCGTACCAAAATTAACACCTTGTTCTTCACCTGTCGTGCGCCCACGACCTACGCGAATCCCCCACGATCCATAACTGGACACTCTAGCCAATCATGCTGTCATCCGACTATCAAGAATTCGCTAATCGGAGCACAGACCCTAGACCGTGACATTACCGTGATTTTGGGGCTTGACACGGTAAGAGCACGCGAAATCAGCGGAGCGTTGCGTGTTTGCCACGCCTATTTGCCGGCCGCACGGCAAGGTTGCGACCCTTTTGGGACCCCACCTCAGTACCTTTGCCGGCCCGGGCCGACAAAGGTGATGCTGTGCGCTCCGAGGCGGGTCAAACGAACCCCGCCTCGTTTACGGAGGGCTCACTTGCCCATCGCCGCCGGATCTTCCGGCCGCTTGTCGAGAACCTTGTCGATCAGGCCGAACTCCTGGGCGGCTTCCGCCGTGAGGAATTTGTCGCGCTCCAGGGCGTCCTCGATCGCCTTGTAAGGCTGGCCGGTGTGCTTGACGTAGATCTCGTTGAGCCGCTTCTTCAGGTTCAGGATCTCCTGGGCGTGCAGCATGATATCGGTCGCCTGGCCCTGGAACCCGCCGGACGGCTGATGCACCATGATGCGCGAGTTCGGCAGCGAGAAGCGCATGTCCTTGTGGCCGGCACAGAGCAGCAACGAGCCCATCGAGGCCGCCTGGCCGGTGCACAGCGTCGACACCGCCGGACGGATGAATTGCATCGTGTCGTAGATCGCGAGGCCCGACGTCACCACGCCACCGGGCGAGTTGATGTACATCGCGATTTCCTTCTTCGGGTTCTCGGCCTCGAGGAACAGCAGCTGCGCGACGATCAGGGTCGCCATGCCGTCCTCGACCGGACCGGTCACGAAGATGATGCGCTCCTTCAGGAGGCGCGAGAAGATGTCGTAGGCGCGCTCACCGCGGTTGGTCTGTTCGACCACCATGGGCACAAGGTTCATATAGGTTTCGACGGGATCGCGCATGAATCACCCAAGGGTTGGACCAGCAGTTGAGACGACCGGCCGCCGCAGGTGAGGCTCATTCAACGAGCAGCGACGGACAGGTGTCCCGTGATGCAGAACTTCAAGACCGAGCCCACAGATATGGACCAATTTGCCGGTGACAAGACCGGGCCCCTGGCCAGCCGCGAGCGAGGTCGTTGCTCTGTTCAAGCTGATTCCCGCGGCGGCGGCCAGCACCCGAACCGGGTTGACCGGCGCTTTCGCCGGTCAACCTTAATCACGCGCTTATGTCGCGAACCCTACGATGGGCGGCCTTTTCAGGCCGCCTTGTCGCTGTCGTCGTCCTTGAACAGCTCGTCCTTGGAGACCTTCTTCTCGGTCACATTGGCGAGCTCGAGGATGAAGTCGACGACCTTGTCCTCGTAGATCGGCGCGCGCAGCTGCGCGAGCGCCTGCGGGTTGCTGCGATAGAAGTCCCAGACCTCCTTCTCGCGGCCCGGCATCGAGCGCGCACGCTCGATCACGGCGCGGCTGACCTCGTCGTCGGTCACGGTGATCTTGTTCTTCTCGCCGATCTCGGAGAGCACGAGGCCGAGGCGCACGCGGCGGTCGGCGATGGTGCGGTACTCCTCCTTCGCCTTGTCCTCGGTGGTGTTCTCGTCGGCGAAGGTCTTGCCGCTGGAATCCATCTCGGCCTTGACCGAGTTCCACATCAGGTTGAACTCCTCGTCGATCAACGACGGCGGCGCATCGAACTTATGGGTCTCGTCGAGACGGTCGAGCAGCGCGCGCTTGACGCGCTGGCGGGTCGCCTGGCTGAACTCGCCGGCGAGACGATCGCGCATCAGCTGCTTCAGCTTGTCGAGCGATTCCAGGCCGAGCGTCTTGGCGAACTCGTCGTCCACCACCTTGTCTTCCGGCGCCTCGATCGCGGTCGCCGTGGTCTCGAACTCCGCGGCCTTACCGGCGAGCTCGTTGTTCAGGTAGTTGGTCGGGAACGTGACCTTGAGCGTACGGGTCTCGCCGACGCCGATGCCGACCAGTTGGTCCTCGAAACCGGGGATGAAGGTGTTGGAGCCGATGACGACGTCGATGCCCTCGCCCGTGCCGCCCTCGAAGGCGACGCCGTCGATCGTGCCCTTGAAGTTGATCTTCACGCGGTCGCCGTTCTCGGCCTTCGCGCCATCGGCCTTGGCGGCGTAGCTACGGTTGGCATCGGCCAGGCGCTTGATCGCCTCGTCGACGTCGGCGTCGGTGATGTCGGCCACCGGCTTTTCGACCGAGAAGGTCTTGAAGTCGGCGAGCGCGATCGCCGGCACGACCTCGACGGCCACGGTGTAGGTCAGGTCGGACTCGCCAGCGAGGATCTTCTCGACCTCGGCTTCCTCGGTCGGCATCGTCACCTTGGGCTCGGTGGCCAGGCGGAAGCCGCGCTCGGTGAAGATCTGCGTGTTGGTGTCGCGGATGGTCTGGTCGATGGTCTCGGCCATGACCGACTTGCCGTAGATCTTCTTCAGATGCGCGACCGGCACCTTGCCGGGGCGGAAGCCGTTGATGCGGACCTTGTCCTTGAGATCGACCAGCTTGGCATCCGCCTTGGCGTCGAGATCCGCCGCCGGAACGCTGATCTGGAACTCGTGCTTCAAGCCTTCCGACAAGGTTTCTGTGACCTGCATGGCGTCAATCTTCTTCCGCTTCGGTCCGGACCCTTGCGATCCGGACACATCTGACTCAATTGTGGACGACGCGCGGCAAAGGGCCTTGCGTCGGTGGGATCGGCGGCCCGCTTCTCTGTGCGAGAGAACGGGTTCGCCGGTAAAACTAGGGGCAAACGCCGGAGAAGCGCTTGGTGCGGGCGGAGGGACTCGAACCCCCACAACTTTCGTCACTGGAACCTAAATCCAGCGCGTCTACCAGTTCCGCCACGCCCGCGTGAACTGCATCGATAGCCCGGCCGCGGTGCCGCGGGCGGCGCGGCTTATACCACGCACGAAACCGTCCGCAGCAAAAAAATGGGCTGTCGAAAGCACCACCGGCAGGCCGATCGACCGTGTCGAACGCACAGATAAGGGAAAACAGCATGATCCGCATCCCCCTCATTGCACGATGTTTTGTCGCATGACCGAATCGTCGGAGGGGCTCAGCCGCCGCGCCCTGCTCGGCGGCCTTGCGGCAGCCGGCGCGGCCTCGTTTGCCCGCCCGGCGCGGGCCGCTCGCCGAATCTCGGTTTCGTTGAACGCTCGCGGCGAATCTCTCGTGCTGGCCCAGGGACGCGCGGCCAGCCCGCTCTGGCGGCTGGCAGCACCGGCCCCGGTGGTCCGGCTTGCCCGCGGCACGGCCCTGGATCTCGACCTTTCGAATGGCCTTACGATCCCCGCCGCGCTGTCCAGCCGCGGCCTCGCTTTGCCCGCCCCGCTGCTGGCGCAGGCGGAGATCGGCCCCGGCGGCCGGGCCACCATTCCAGCCCTGGCGTCGCGGGCCGGGACCGGCCTGCTCGACCTGCGGCTGCTGGCCGACGTCGTGGCGATCCGCCCGCTGCCTGTCATCGTCGATGAGGCCGCGACGGTAACTGTCGACCGCGACGAGGTTTTCCTGATCGAGGACTTCAGGCTCAAGGCCGACGGCACCGCGGTTGCGCCGGGAACCGAGGCGACGGACGCCGAGCTCCTCTACACCGTCAATGGGCAGACCCAGCCCGAGATCGCGCTGCGGACCCATGCGCGGGTCAGGCTGCGGTTCATCAATGGCTGTCAACGCGCTGTGATCGCGATCAAAATCGCCGACCTCGACGCCGTCCGCGTGATGGCCATCGACGGCCAGCCGGCCGAGCCTTTCCTGGCGCGCAACGGCGCCGTGGTGCTGCCGCCCGGCGGCCGGACCGATGTGTTCATCGACATGCCCGCGGCCAGGACGGCGCTCGACGTGCTATTGCACGACGGCAGCAATGCGCGCCCCATCGCCCGGCTGGTGACGGCGAGCGAGCCGCCACTCCGTGCCGCCCCACTGCCGCCGGCGCCAGCTTTGCCGTCGAACGGCTTGCCGGACAGACTGGACCTCAAGACGGCCGTTCGGGCCGAACTCGCGCTCGACGGCGCCGAGTGGCGACCACCCGCCCAGTTCAGCGCCACCGCCGAACCCGCCTTGCAGGCGAAGGCCGGCCGGGTGGTCGTGCTGGCTCTTACCAACAAGACCGCCGCCTCCCGTGTGGTCCATTTGCACGGCCAGCCGTTCCGGCTGCTCGACCAGCTCGACGACGGCTGGAAGCCCTATTGGCTCGACACGCTGGCACTGGAGGCCGGCCAGACCCAGCGCATTGCGTTCCTTGCCGAGCAGTCCGGCCGGTTCCTGGTCGAGAGCATGGCGACCAGCTGGGCAGCGCCGCGCCTGCTGCGATGGTATGAGATCCGGTGAGGAAACGAACCTGAGGGAACAGTCCCCATGACCATCGCTGCCATCACCGGGGTCACGGCGCGCGCCGTGATCACGCCCATGAAGCGCCCCTTGCGCAACGCGTTCGGCATCATCGACTCCGGACCGCTGGTGCTGATCGACGTCGCCACCGATCAGGGGGTTACCGGCCACTCCTACCTGTTCGCTTACACCAGGATCGCGTTGAAACCGCTACTGCATCTGGTCGAGGAGATCGGCCGCGAGCTCAATGGCCAGGCCCTGGTCCCGTTCGACCTGATGAAACTCATGGACGCCAAATTCCGCCTGCTCGGCTGGCAGGGCCTCGTCGGCATGGCCGTCTCGGGCCTCGACATGGCGTTCTGGGACGCGCTCGGTCAGCTCGCCGGCAAGCCCGTCGTCGAGCTGCTCGGCGGCACGGCGCGGCCGATTCCGGCCTATGACAGCTATGGCGTGCTCGATGCAAAGGACGACGAGCGCATCTTACGCGCCGCGCGCGACGAGCACGGCTTCCGCGCCATCAAGACCAAGGGCGGTCATGGCGATCTCGCGACCGACGAAGCGATGATCAAGGGCCTGCGCGCCCTGCTCGGCCCGGACATGGCGCTGATGCTCGACTTCAACCAGTCGCTCGATCCCCCGGAAGCCACGCGCAGAATCACGCGCCTTGCGGACTACGACCTGACCTGGATCGAGGAGCCGGTGCCGCAGGAGAATCTCTCCGGCCATGCCCGGGTGCGCGAGCGGTCGGAGATCCCGATCCAGGCCGGCGAGAACTGGTGGTTTCCGCGCGGCTTTGCCGAGGCAATCGCGGCCGGCGCGTCCGACTTCATCATGCCCGACCTGATGAAGGTCGGCGGCATCACCGGCTGGCTCAACGTCGCGGGTCAGGCCGATGCCGCCTCGATCCCGATGTCGAGCCACATCCTGCCCGAGGCGAGCGCGCATGTCCTGGCGGTGACGCCGACGGCACACTGGCTGGAGGTGCTGGACTTCGCCGGCGCCATTCTCGCCGAGCCGCTGCAGGTGATTGACGGCAAGGTGACGGCGAAGGGCCCGGGCCTCGGGCTCGCGTGGAACGAGAGCGCGGTGGCGAAGTATCAGGTCACGTGAGCCGACCAGCGTTAGCTAGACGGTCCGACGTCACCGCAACCACAACTGTCATTGCCCGGGTTGACCGAGCGATCCCGTACGCCGAGGCGGCCGTGATTGACTCGATGGGCCGCGGCGTACTGGATGCCCGCTGGAGCCTGTCATCGGGCTTGCCAAAGGCGAGACCCGGTGGCGGGCATGACAGTGTCTGCCGGGCGACGGCTCGCCCTGCTCAATACTCGATCCCGAACCGGTCATAGAGCCGCCGGAACACCGCGGGCAGCGTCTCCGTCAGGTCCTCGGCAATCAGCCCCGGCCCCGCCTCGTTGCCCGCCTCGCCATGCATCCAGACGCCGATGCAGGCGGCCTCGAACGCCGGCACACCCTGCGCCAGCATGCCGGCGATGATGCCGGCGAGCACGTCGCCGGCGCCGGCGGTGGCGAGCCAGGGCGGTGCGTTGGCGGCGATTGCGGCGCGGCCGTCGGGCGCGGCCACCGTCGTGTCGGCGCCCTTCAACAGCACCACGGCGCCGCAGCGCACCGCTGCCGCGCGGACGCGCTCCAGCTTGGAGCGGCCGGGATGCTTGTTGCTGAGATCGGAGAACAGCCGGGGGAATTCGCCCTCGTGCGGTGTCAGCACGATCTGCGCCTCGGCCATCGCCCTGAGCTGCTCGAACAGCCGCTCCGGCGCGTCGGCGAAGCTCGTCAACGCGTCGGCATCGAGCACGAGGTGACGCTGCGCCGTGAGCGCGGTGTAGACGAGGTCGCGCGTGCGCTCGCTGACGCCGGTGCCGGGCCCGATGATGCAGGTGTTGTAGCGCTTGTCGCCGAGCAATTCGCCGAACGCGATCGCGGTGTCGGCGGCGCGCACCATCACCGCCGTCAGCGCCGCGGCATTGACCGCCAGCGCATCGCGCGGCGAGGCCAGCGTGACGAGGCCGGCGCCGGCCCGCAACGCGGCCCGCGCGGCCATCCGCGCCGCGCCCGTGGCGGTGACGTCGCCGGACATCGCCAGCACGTGCCCGCGGGCGTATTTGTGGCCGTCGATGCGTGGCACCGGAAAATGGCCCTGCCACAGCTCGGGATCGTTCTCGAAGGCCTGCGGCCTGATCTCCGCGAGCACCTGGGGAGCGATGCCGATGTCGGCGAGCCGGACGCGCCCGCAATGCTGGCGGCCCGGCAGCAGCAGATGCGCCGGCTTCTTGCGGAAGAAGGTCACCGTCTCGGTGGCGCGGACTGCGATGCCCATCACCGCGCCCGTGGTGCCGTTGATGCCGCTCGGCAGGTCGACCGCGAGCACCGGCGCGCCATTGCCGTTGATCGCTGCGATGACGTCATGAGGCTCGCCGGTGACGGGCCGGCTGAGGCCGGCGCCAAACAGCGCGTCGATGATCAGCGCCGGCCTGCCGATCGCCTGCGGCGTGAACGGCAGCACCGGAAACTTCCAGCCCTTGGCGGCGGAGGCCGCGTCGCCGTGCAACGCGTCGCGCTCGCACATCAGGATGACCGAGACGTCCCTGCCCTGCGCGGCGAGTTCGGCCGCGGCAACGAAGCCGTCGCCGCCATTGTTGCCCGGCCCGCAGACCACCACGATCGGCCCGGTCTCGACCAGGTCCATGGCCGCCTCGGCCACTGCCTGGCCGGCGCTCAGCATCAGCGAAAAGCCCGGCGTGCCGGCTGCGATCGTCAGCCGGTCGGCGCGCTCCATTTCGCTCGTGGTCAAGATTTCCATCGCCGCTCTCGTCCCCAGCCGCCGTCTAGCGCCGGCTGCGTGATATCGTCCCCATCGCGTCTCAGCGGGCGTCGGCGCCCCGTCCCGAGGAGCCGGCGCGCGCGAATCCCGCGCTTCCTATTGCCGCGCCGGCCCGCAACTTCCAAGGGCGCTGCGCGTCTGGCAAGACGCGACGAAACCCGGCATGTCGCCTTTTCCCTGGGCATTTCGGACAGCGCGCGTCTGGATCGTCGATGTCTGCACAACGTTTGATCTGTTTGCCTAATCTCAAGGCTCCGGTATTCTAGACGTTCCTTGAGGGAATCGTCAGGGCGCTCGTGAAATGCCTGATTATCGGCCCTATTTGGGCCCGTTAACGACTTGGCATAGACCCTGCTTTTGTGGAGCCACTTCGGCACGGGGCAAGTCGGGCAGTCAATCACCGGGCCTCCGCCGGAGAGTGTCGGGCCCGGTAGCGAAATGATCGAACGACCTGCGCGTGGGCGCAGCCTGACGATGACCCACCTGTTGTTTATAGCGGAATGCCCGGGAGGCGCTCAGTGAAGAAGATCGAAGCCATCATCAAGCCGTTCAAGCTCGACGAGGTGAAGGAGGCGCTTCAGGAAGTGGGACTTCAGGGCATCACCGTCACCGAAGCCAAGGGTTTTGGCCGGCAGAAGGGTCATGCCGAGCTGTACCGGGGCGCCGAATACATCGTCGATTTCCTGCCCAAGGTGAAGATCGAGATCGTGATCGGCGACGACCTGGTCGAGCGTGCGATCGAGGCGATCCGCCGCGCCGCCCAGACCGGCCGCATCGGCGACGGCAAGATCTTCGTGTCCAACATCGAGGAAGCGATCCGCATCCGAACCGGCGAATCCGGTCTGGACGCGATCTAGCCTGACCCGGGGCCTGGAACGGACCGTCCGCTCCGGGCCCTGCACAGAACGTTTGCTGCGCCAGCAGCCCTCACGGCAGCTCAGGCGTCCTCTGCGAGGCGCTTGCACGCGGCCGTTTTGGCGTTTCCGATATTGTCTTGGTCCCCGCGCGAGGCTAATGGAGCATGACCCGCGGACGCCGTCCCGCGCCGGGCCGTGACGTTATAAGCCAAGAGGGGTATTCATGAAGACCGCCAAGGACGTCTTGAAAGCAATCAAGGACAACGACGTCAAATATGTCGACCTCCGCTTCACCGACCCGCGGGGCAAGTGGCAGCACGTCACCTTCGACGTCAGCATGATCGACGAAGACATTTTTGCCGAAGGCACCATGTTCGACGGCTCCTCGATCGCCGGCTGGAAGGCGATCAATGAATCCGACATGTGCCTGATGCCCGACCCGGTCACCGCGACGATCGATCCGTTCTTCGCCGAAACCACCATGATCATCACCTGCGACGTGCTCGAGCCGACCACCGGCGAGCCGTACAATCGCGACCCCCGCGGCATCGCCAAGAAGGCCGAGGCGATGGTGAAGTCGATGGGCGTGGGCGACAGCGTGTTCGTCGGCCCGGAGGCCGAGTTCTTCGTGTTCGACGACGTCCGCTACAGCTCCTCGCCCTACAACACCGGCTTCCGCCTCGACTCCTCCGAGCTGCCGATCAACTCGGACACCGAGTATGAGGGCGGCAATCTCGGCCACCGCATCCGCACCAAGGCCGGCTACTTCCCGGTGCCGCCGCAGGACTCGGTGCAGGACATGCGCTCGGAGATGCTCGGCGCGATGGCGCGCATGGGCGTCAAGGTCGAGAAGCACCATCACGAGGTCGCTTCCGCCCAGCACGAGCTCGGCATGAAGTTCGACACGCTGACCCTGATGGCCGACCAGATGCAGATCTACAAGTACTGCATCCACCAGGTCGCGCACATCTACGGCAAGACCGCCACCTTCATGCCGAAGCCGGTGTATGGCGACAACGGCTCGGGCATGCACGTCCACCAGTCGATCTGGAAGGACGGCAAGCCGGTGTTCGCAGGCAACAAGTATTCCGACCTGTCGGAGACCTGCCTGTCCTACATCGCCGGCATCATCAAGCACGCCAAGGCGATCAACGCCTTCACCAACCCGTCGACCAACTCCTACAAGCGTCTGGTCCCGGGCTATGAGGCGCCGGTGCTGCTCGCCTACTCCGCGCGCAACCGCTCGGCCTCGTGCCGCATCCCCTACACTTCCTCGCCGAAGGCCAAGCGCGTCGAGGTCCGCTTCCCCGATCCGATGGCCAACCCCTATCTCGGCTTCGCCGCGATGCTGATGGCCGGCCTCGACGGCGTGAAGAACAAGCTCGATCCGGGCCCGGCGATGGACAAGGATCTCTACGACCTGCCGAAGGAAGAGCTGAAGCAGATCCCGACCGTCTGCGGCTCGCTCCGCGAGGCGCTCGAGAACCTCGACAAGGACCGCGCCTTCCTGAAGGCCGGCGGCGTGTTCGACGACGACTTCATCGACAGCTACATCGCGCTGAAGATGACCGAGGTCGAGCGCTTCGAAATGACCCCGCACCCGGTCGAGTTCGACATGTACTACTCGGGCTGATCGCCCGACACGATCGGCGGATCACGAAGGCGCCCCCTCGCGGGGCGCCTTTTTGTTAAATGGCGCGTTGTTTGTTGAAAAAAGATCACGGGCCTCGTCCTTCGAGACGCTTGGCTTCGCCAAGCTCCTCAGGATGAGGAGATGGAGCTCGCGCAGAAGACGCAAGGTGGGAGATCTCGCGTGGTGTCAGATGCATCTCCTCATGGTGAGGAGGCGCGCGCAGGTCATCCGGTGAAAGCGCTGTTGGCAGATGCGCGCCGTCTCGAACCATGAGGCCCGCTCGTTAACGCAGCAGCTGCTATTTCTCGGGGAAGCGAACCTCGATCTGCTCGACCACCGGTCCCCATTTACGCATCGTGGCGTTGTCGGATGCAACCGGATCGCCATCGGGCGCGCCTCTGACGTCCTTGCCCTGCCCGAAGCGCACCACGATTTCGCATCCGCCCGCCAACGGACGACCTAGCACGCCGCCCTTCCAGTTGATGACGAAACCGCTGAAATCCGAGTCGATCCCGGTGACGAGAAAGGGCTTGCCGTTGATCTTCTGAACCTGTGCCAATGTCGAACCGATCGTCACCCCAGCCACGTTCCAGTGACTGGTCTTGGCATCTCGCACCGTCAATCGTGCAACGCGGGTCATCGCATCATCCGCGAAGAACACGTCGATGCGCCAGTCCGGAGATTGCGGCAGCAGGGCCACGCCTCGATACGTGATGTCCTCCACGCCAGTGTAGAGATCCTCCGCGACCACCGCCTCCCCGCCATAGCGCTGCATCAGACTCTTGGCGGAATCGCCGACCGACACCGGGGAGGTGCAGGTGATCGGCCCGTCGGCCGGAGGCGCCGTCTGCGCCGATACCGGCGCGGCAAGCAGCATCAAGAGAACGATGGAATTGCGCACGGCGTCTCCTCACTCCTGTGCGACGCTACCACCGCTGCATAGCAAATATCACCCGGATAATATTTGCCGATAATCAGGCGGCCTTGAGGCGACGTCGACCCGCGACGCTGGAGAACGCCGCGCCCTGCCTGCCCGGAGGTCGCCAGCCCGGCAAGACAACGCTAAAATCTACATCAGCCATTCAGCCAGACGTCCCTCCCCATGCAGCTCAATCCCCTTCGTCATGCCGAGCGCGTCACCGGACGCCGGCAGTCGGCGCTGATCGACCTGTGGTCGACGGCCGGGTTTGCCGCGGCGGTCAGCGAGGTCACCGGGCCGCATCTTTACGAGTATGGCGAGCTGCCGGTCCCGGTGGCGATCACGCTATATGACGTCCGGCGTCACGTCCTGATCGAGGATGGCAAGGTGCGGCGCGATGCGCCGGTCAGCGCCGGGCGTTTCCGGATCGGCCAGCCCGGCTGCAGCGTGGTGGTCGATGCCGTGCCGGAGGTCCGCTCGGGCCCGCTGCTCATTCTGTATCTCGGCGATGCCCTGCTGAAGGAGGTCGCGGCCTCCCGCGGCTGCGCGGCGCCGGTCACGCTGACGCACCAGGCCTGGGACACCGAGGATCCGATGCTGGAAGCCGCGGCGAAGCGGCTGGTCGAGAGCTGCGGCGATGGCGGCAGGCCGAGCCGACTGCTCGCCGAGCAGTTCGCCTACACGCTGGCGCTGCACGTCTCGGACCGCTACGCGACGCAGCGCCCGACCGGACCGGAGCAGGCGCCGCCGCTGGACGACCGGGTGCGGGCGCGCATCGCGGAGTTCGTGGGCGCCGATCCCGGCGCCCCGCTCACGCTGGCCGCGATGGCGGAGGTGGCGGGGATGAGCCCGTCCTCCTTCCTCCGCAGCTTCAAGCAGGCGACCGGAACGACACCGCATCGGTTCGTCGTCGAGCAGCGCGTGCTGGCCGCGCGCCGGCTGCTTTCGACCTCCGATCTGCCGATCGTCGAGATCGCGCTGTCGCTCGGCTTCTCCTCGCAATCGCATTTCGGCGCCGCGTTCCGGGCGGTGACCGGCGAGAGTCCGGCGCGCTATCGCCGCATGCAGCGCGGCGGCCGGTGATTTCCTGACAAGGCTGCACGCAGCAGCGCCGATCCTGACGATTTTCTGACAGACACCGCCGGATCTTTCAGCGAACTCTGCCGCGGATCGACCGTTCAACAAGAGCGGCGCATGGGAGGCGAGGATGTCGACAGCTGCAGACACGGTGGTGCCGATCGAGGATACGAGCCTCACCGGCTTCTACAATGGCATGACCACGGCCGAACGGCGCACCTTCTGGGCCTGCGCCACGGGCTGGGCGCTCGACGGCATGGACTTCATGATCTACCCGCTGGTGATCGGCACGATCATCGCGCTGTGGAAGGTTGACGCCGGCACCGCGGGCCTCGCCGGCACGGTGACGCTGCTCGCCTCGGCCTTCGGCGGCTGGGCGGCGGGCTATCTCGCCGACCGCATCGGCCGCGTCCGGACGCTGCAGTTCACCATCATCTGGTTCTCGCTGTTCTCGCTGCTGTGCGCGTTCGCGCAGAACTTCGAGCAATTGCTGGTGCTGCGAGCCCTGCTCGGACTCGGCTTCGGCGGTGAATGGGCGGCCGGCGCGGTGCTGATGGGCGAGACCATTCGCGCCCAGTATCGCGGCCGCGCCGTCGGCAGCGTGCAGTCCGGCTGGGCCGTCGGCTGGGGCCTCGCGGTGCTGGCGCAAGCCGCCTTGTTCTCGCTGCTGCCGGCCGATCAGGCGTGGCGGTGGATGTTCGCGATCGGGGCCTTGCCGGCGCTGCTGGTGCTGTATCTGCGCGCCTTTGTAAAGGAGCCGGAGGTCGCGGCCGCCGCACGCGCCAAGGTCGCCGCCGCCGGCGACCGCCCGTCGATCCTGGAGATCTTCCAGGGACCGATCCTGAAGACCACCATTCTCGCCTCGCTGGTGGCGACCGGCTGCCAGGGCGGCTACTACGCGATCACCTTCTGGGTGCCGCGCTTCCTCACCACCGAGCGCAAGCTCTCGATCGTGAGCTCGACCGGCTATCTCGCCGCCCTCATCATCGGCTCGTTCATCGGCTATCTGGTCGGCGCCTGGTATGCGGATCGCTTCGGCCGGCGCAACCTGTTCCTGGTGTTCTCGCTCGGCGCCATGGTCGTCGTCGCCGCCTACACCCAGTTGCCGCTGTCGAACGAGCTGTTGTGGCTGCTCGGCTTTCCGCTCGGCTTCTTCGCCTCGGGCTATTTCTCCGGCATGGGCGCGTTCCTGACCGAGCTCTATCCCACGCGCTTGCGCGGCTCCGGCCAGGGCTTCTGCTACAATTTCGGCCGCGGCATCGGCGCGCTGTTTCCGTTCCTGGTCGGCTACCTGTCGCAGATGACCTCGCTCGCCACCGCGATCTGCCTGTTCGCTCTGTTCGCCTATGCGCTGTTCTTCGTCGCCGCCTATGCGCTGCCGGAGACGCGCGGCAAGGTGCTGCACGCCGATGCGTGAGATCGCACCCGACGCCGATCGGGCTCCCGCCTGCGTGGGGCCCGATCCGCATCCGCGCAGGGCCTCCCGCTTCATCGTGCCGCCAGGCGCGGTCGACACCCACGCCCATGTCATCGGGCTGCCGCCGCGCCATCCCTTCGTGGCCGAGCGCAGCTACACGCCGCCGGAGGCCACCGCGGCCTCCTATCTGGCGATGCTCGATGCCACCGGCATGACCTATGGCGTGCTGGTCCAGGTCAGCGTCCACGGCACCGACAACAGCCTGATGGTCGAGACGCTGGGCGCCAACCGCGAGCGGCTGCGCGGCATCGCGGTGATCCCGCTCGGCCTGCCGGACCGCGAGCTGGCGGCGTTGCAGCAGGCCGGCGTGGTCGGTTTGCGCCTCAATGTTCTCTATGGCGGCGGCATCGGCTTCGATCAGCTGCACGACTACGCCGCGCTCGCCCGCGAGCTCGGCTGGCACCTGCAGTTCCTGATCGACGCCGCCGACCTGCCGGCCCTGGCGCCGCGGCTGGAAGGGCTCGCGGTGCCGATCGTGATCGATCACTGGGGCCACTTCCCGGTGTCGCGCGGGACAGCCGATCCCGGCTTCCAGACGCTGGTCTCGCTGGTGCGCGACGGCGCCTGGGTCAAGCTGTCCGGCGCCTACCGCAACACGGTCGCCGGACCGCCCTATGCCGACACGGTCCCCTTCGTCCGCCGCCTCCACGCGGCCGCCCCCGACCGCTGCGTCTGGGGCTCCGACTGGCCGCACGTCGCGCACCGCGGCCACATGATGAACGTCGGCGAGCTGCTCGACCTCTTGGCCGACTGGGTGCCCGATGCCGCCGCCCGCAACCGCGTCCTCGCCGATAACGCCCAGCGGCTGTACGGGTTTCCGCCGAGCGGAGGCAGACACTCATCGTGATCGATCAATGGTGGTGACGATCACCGGTCTCAGCCGGCGCCGAGGGATGACTCCGATTACTTCGCAGCGAAATTGACTCCGATCTCGGTCACCACGGGCGCGAGCTTCAGCAGCGCCGGATTGTCGGACGACACCTTCACGCCATCGCCGGAGAGCGCCCGCGGCGTATCCTTCTCGGTGCCGAACCGCACGGTCACCGAGCAGCCGCCCGGCAGCATGCGCCCGAGGGCGCCGTTCTTGAAGTCGGTGACATAGCCGCCATAGTCCCAGCCGAAGCCCGCGACGACGAACGGCTTGCCGTTGGCCTTCTGGACCGCGGCGAGGCTCGCGCCGATCGAAATGCCGGCCACGGTCCAGCGGCTGGTCTTGGCGGTGTCGCGAAGGGTCAGTCCGGACACCGTGGCGGTCTTGTCTTCGATGAAGGCGACTTCGATGCGGCGGTCCATCGCGCGGGGAAACAGCACGAGGCCCTTGTAGGTCTCCCCCTCCGCCCCCGGCAGATCCTCGATCACGGCTTCACTGCCATAGCGCTGCTTCAGGCTCTTCGCCGTGTCGGTCGCGGCCGCGGGCAGCGCGCAGGTGATCGGCCCTTCGGTCGGCGGCGCGGTCTGAGCAGAAGCAGGACTGGCAACAGCCAGCGCAAGGACGGTGGTCAAGACATGGCGCATCAATGAACCCTTGTGAGACTGCGAAACAACGCGGCCGGCATCGTTAGGTCTGTTTCGCCGCATCTCGGGTTCAGGCCGACGTCACGACGACTGCCGCCGCTTCCTCACGGCATCCCCGAACGCCTCGAACAGCTTGCGGTTGATCGGGTTCTTCTGCGGATCGTATTCGGCGTGCCATTGCACGCCCAATGCAAAGCTCGGCGCGTCGGCAATGCGGATGGCCTCGATGGTGCCGTCCTCGGCGATCCCCTCGATGACGACGCGATCGCCCGGCTCGAGGATGCCCTGGCCGTGCAGCGAATTCACCTTGATGCTCTCGCAGCCGAGGATGCCAGCGAAGGCGCCGCCCGGGGTCAGCCGCACCTCGTGGCGGTCGGCGAAGATGACGGTCGGATCGGGATGGATCTCGCCATTCTCCAGCCGGGGCATGCGATGGTTCATGCGGCCGGGAATCTCGCGGATCTCCGGATGCAGCGAGCCGCCGAAGGCGACGTTCATCTCCTGGAGGCCACGGCAGATGCCGAACAGCGGAATGCCTCGGGAGACGCAAGCCTCCGTCAACTGCAGGGCGACCTCGTCGCGATGGATGTCGTAGGGCTCGTGCTTGAGACTGGGCTCGGTGTTGAAGCGGGTCGGGTGCACGTTGGCACGGGCGCCGGTCAGGACCACGCCATCGACGACATCGAGCAGCGCGGCGATGTCGGTGATCTCGGGAACGCCGGCAAACATCAGCGGCAGCGCGCCTGCGACCTCGGCCACGGCGCTCAGGTTGCGTTCGCCCACCATCTGCACGGTGAACCTGTTCTCGACGCGATGGCTGTTGCCGATCACGCCGACGACCGGACGCTTCATGGCCCTCGTTTCTCTCCCTGGGAGCCCAGGCTCGATCTCCAATGAGCCCGGAGGCACAGATCATGCCTCGACAAATCATGCCTGTGTCGCAAAGCCGGATCAACATATGGCGGCGCGGGTCGCCAATGCCAATTCCGGACAACCCCGCAAGCGCCCCGCCGCACCCCGATCCCAAGCCTGCGCTTGATCCGCCAGCCGTTTTCGCCAATGTGTGGGGCCGATCAGCACAGAGGACGCCCCATGACCGCCCCCGCCGACCCGCGCCTCCAGGCCCGCAGCGACCTGGCCTGGGCCATCGCCGTGGGCGGCATCGGGGTGATCCTGTTCATGGCCGCGCTCGCCTTCAGCTGGTATTACGCTGCGGCGCTGTTCCTGCTGTTCTCCGGCATGCTGCTCGGTGTCGCGCTCAACGCGATGACCAGCCTGCTCGGCCGCGTGCTGCCCTGGCCGCACCCGGCGCGGCTCGTCATCGTCTGCGTGGCGCTCGCGGCCGTGCTCGTCGGCATCGTCTTCCTGGGCGGCACCACCATCGCGGAGCAGGCCAAGGTGCTGAGCGATACGATCAAGTCGCAGCTCGGCAACATCAAGGGCTTCCTCGACCGCAACGGCATCGACACCAGCTTCTTCGACTTCAACGCTGCGAACACGGCCACTGCCGCGCCTGATGGCGGCTCGACCACACCGACCCAGACGCCGTCCCATGGCCTTCCGGGCGGCCTGCCCTCGCCAAGCGCGCTGGCCTCCTCCGGCGGCGCCATCGTCAGCCAGACCTTCAAGCTGCTGCTCGGCACCGTCAGCGCCGTCGGCAACTTCTTCATCGTGCTGTTCTTAGGATTGGCCTTCGCGGCCCAGCCGGCGGTCTACCGCAGCGGATTGCTGTTCCTGGCGCCGGCGAAGTACCGCGACCAGGCCACCGTGATCGTCGACCGCATCAGCTACACGCTGGAGCGCTGGCTGATCGCCCAGATCACGACGATGTTCGCGGTCTTCCTGGTCACCTGGATCGGCCTTGCCATCATCGGCGTGCAGAGCTCGTTCATCCTGGGCATCCAGGCCGGCCTGCTGGCGTTCATTCCAACCGTCGGCGCGATCATCGCCGGCGTCATCGTGGTGCTGGCGAGCCTTGCCTCCGGCTGGGTCGCTGCGGTCAGCGCCTTCGTGCTGTTCCTCGGCGTGCACGCGATGGAGAGCTATGTGCTGACGCCGCTGATCCAGCGCCAGGCGCTGGACATCCCGCCGGCCACGCTGTTCGCGTTCCAGATCCTGCTCGGCATCGTGTTCGGCGTCTGGGGCCTGACCCTGGCGCTGCCGCTGATGGCGATCGCCAAGGTCATGATCGATTATTTCAAGAGCGACCACCGCACCGAGGACGCCGCCGCCGCGATCTGAGAGATCGGTTGCGGCGGTTCAGCCCGCCGGCATCGCGGTCTCGACGAGCTTGGCCCAATAGCTGATGCCGTGCGGGATCACGTCATCGTTGAAATCATATTCGGGGTGATGCACGCCGGCGCCATCGCCGATGCCCATGAAGACGAACGCGCCGGGCCGAGCCTGCAGCATATAGGCGAAGTCCTCGCCGCCGAGCCGGGGCGGCATGTCGGTGATGACCTGATCCGGCCCGACGACGCTGCGCGCCACGTCGGCGGCGAACGCGGTCTGCTCCGCATGGTTGATGACGACCGGATAACCCCATTCGTAATCGATCTCCGCCTCGACGCCCATGCCGCTCGCGAGCGCGGTCACGAGGCCCTTGAAGCGCTCGTCCATCAAACGGCGGATGTCCTCGTCGAGCGTGCGCACGGTGCCGCCGATGATCGCGGTCTGCGGAATGATGTTGTCGGCGGTCGTCCCCGCGTGGAAGCGCGTGATCGACAGCACCGCGCTCTCGACCGGATCGACGTTGCGCGCCACGATCGTCTGCAGCGCGGTCACGATCTGCGCGCCGGCGATGATCGGATCGACGCATTTGTTCGGCCGCGCGGCATGGCCGCCGAGGCCCTTCAGACGCACCTCGAAGGTGTCGGCCGCGGCCATCACGGCGCCGGTGCGCGTCGCGACGGTCCCGAGCGGAAGACCCGGCGCGTTGTGCAGGCCATAGACCTCCTCGATGCCGAAGCGCTCCATCAGGCCGTCCTCGACCATCGCACGGCCACCGGCCCCGCCCTCCTCGGCCGGCTGAAAGATGACGATGGCGGTGCCAGCGAAGTTGCGCGTCTCGGCGAGATAGCGCGCCGCGCCCAGCAGCATCGCGGTGTGGCCGTCATGGCCGCAGGCGTGCATCCGGCCCGGAATGGTCGATTTGTGCGGGAGGTCGCCGACCTCCTGCAGCGGCAGCGCATCCATGTCGGCGCGCAGGCCGATGACACGCTGCGACGGCTCGCGCCCGCGGATGACGCCGACCACGCCGGTCCTGCCGATACCGGCGACGACCTCGTCGACGCCGAACGACCTCAGCAGCTCGGCAACGCGCGCGGCCGTCCGATGCACCTCGTAGAGCAGTTCGGGATGCTGGTGGAAGTCGCGGCGCCAGACCTTGGCGTCTTCGGCGAGCTCGGCGGCGCGGTTGATGATCGGCATGACGGAGTTCCGGAAAATGAGAGCACGCCGTGGCGACGCGCGTGTCATCTCATTGCATGTCGCGCGACGGCAAAACACAAGCCACATTCGCTCATGCGATGCTGCGCAGGCTGCATTGCCGCGCTGATGCGGCCGTTCAAAAACGCCTGAGCTGATCCGCTTAGGATCGAAGGCCGCGCAGCTCGCGGGCGAGATTGCTCCGCGCCTTCCGGTCGAGCGCGGCGGCAAAGCCCGCATCCGGATAGATCACGGGGCGGCTTGCGAAGCGCTCCAGCACCGCCGCGCGCCCGGCGCGGTAGGCGTCGTCCGGCACATCAGCATATTCGCGCCGGATCGCATCGGCATAGGCGTCGTAGCTGGCCTCGTCGCTGCCCAGAATGGCGAGATCGATCGAGACGAGCAGCGCGCCCAGCCGATCGCCGGGCGCGACATCGTGGGTGCGGGTCAGCCGGATCAGGCGTCCGACCTCGTCGCGCAGATCGGCCGCGACATGACGCTCGGCAAGGACGGCGCTCTGCTCCTCATTGTCGGACCGCGTCGGATCATACACGACGTCGTGCCACCAGATCGCGAGCGTCAGGATCTCGCGGTCGCGGACGTTGAGGTCGGCAACGCGAGCGAGCTCGGCCAGGCAGTCCTGGATGTGGCGAAGATCATGGTAGTGCCGTCCCGCCGCGGAGTAGGCTTCGACCAGATCGTCATGCGTCATGGTGGCGTTCCGTCGGCAGCAGCGGCTACGCGGTGCTCAGCCGGCCGAGGTCAGCACCGTCTCGGTGTGCTCGACATCCGGAGGGCTGGCGAAATACTGCCCGACCAGGCCGCGCCATTCGGTGAAGTTCTCCGAGCCACGGAAATCGACCGTGTGGCTCTCGAGCGTCTCCCACTTCACCATCAGGCGGTAGCGTTGCGGCTTCTCGATCGACTTGTGCAGCTCGAAGCCGTGAAAGCCCTTGGAGCGGCCGAACGCGGCGCGTGCTTTGGCCACCGCGGCCTCGAAATCCTTCTCCGTGCCCGGCTTGACGTCGATCTGGGCGATTTCCGTGATCATGCTCTGTCGGCCTCCCCTGGTGTGGGCCGCTTGTCTAGCCCAGACCTCGGGAGAGCGAAAGCCGCGCCTCAGCTCGACAATACCGCCTGTTCCGACTGCGGCAGGCTGGCAGAAGCGGCGGCGCGCTGGCGGCGGTAGCGGTCGAGCGACAGCGGCAGCTCCTCCGACGCTTCGACCCGGTTGCGACCGGAGCGCTTGGCCTTGTAGAGCGCGGTATCGGCGGCCGCGAGCAGCACGTCGAGTTCGGTCCCGCCCGGCCCGCCGGCGACGCCGATGCTGACGGTGGTGTCCACCGGCTGGTCCTCGCGCACCACCCCGGAGGCCGCGAACGCCTCGCGGACACGCTCGGCGGCGACCATGGCCTCTTCGATGGAACAGGGCAGAAGCGCTGCGAACTCCTCGCCGCCGATCCGGCCCGAGAGATCGGTGAGGCGCAGATTGTTGACCACGACGTCTGCGAAGATCTTCAGGACCTCGTCGCCCTCGGCGTGGCCGAAGCGGTCGTTGATCGACTTGAAATGATCGATGTCGAAGATCAGCACGCTGACCGGCCGCTGCTCGCGCGCCTCGCGCTCGATCAGTTGCGCGCAGGACTCGGCAAAGCCGCGCCGATTGAGCAGGCCCGTCAGCGGGTCGGTGGTCGCCGCGCGCTTGTGGGCGCTGACGATGCGCTCCGACACCAGCATGAAGATCACGAACACGGTGCCGACAGCGTAGAGCACGAGCTCGATCGAGAAGATCGTGACCCAGGCCCCGGCGAAGGCGCCGTCGGACTCGCGCAGCATGTTGCCGAGCAGGATCGGCAGCATCAGGACGAAGCCGTGCATCACCGGCACGATCAGCGCCGGCCAGCGCTTGTGCAGAGACCGCCGCCGCTCCTGCCACAGCTCGGCCGCGGTGAGCATGGCATAGATCACGACGATCGCGGCGCCGATCGTCAGCCGCAGCGCCTGCGCCGAGGGATCGAGCAGCATGCCGCTGGCGATCCAGACGATGGCGCCGAGCACGAGTCCGGGCACGCTCGGCGGCTTGCCATGAAACACGCGCGCGGCGTTCCACACCATGGCGGTGGCGATCAGGCCGATCGAGCTCAGGAACAGCGACACCACCTCGCCATAGAGCTCGCCGATCAACGTCCACAGCGCGATCGCGACCGCGCCGAGGACATAGGCCGCGCCCCACCAGCGCAGCGCCGGCGTGTTCTCCTGCCGTCCGAAGTGCAGCAACATGGCGCCAAGCAGCGCCGCGACCATGGTCGCTACGATGTCAAGCGTCATGCTGTCGAGTGCCATCCGTCACCTCGGTTGCTGCGGCGGCGCGGAGACTTTGGTTAGCGCGGCCTTGTCGCGATCAACCTAGCGAGCGGTCTGTTCGAAAGAGGTTTGCCTGGGATACCAAGTTTTCTCGAAAAGCTCGGCACAACTCGTCGGCAAATTGCTGCGCAAAATGCTGCAAACAGGATTCAAAACCGATCGCGCCAGGCACCATGCGCGCCCGCCTTGATTGCACGAAATGCAGCTAATTATTGAGAGTTGCGGAACTGAGCATGTGGAATCAATCGTTTCCCGCTCCGCACCGAACACTCATGGAAACGATAAGAAACCTTCTCAAATTTGAGATCATCTCTCCCTACCACGGCGCGACAGCAGCGCGATCGGTCGCATGCGATGGGGACGAGAATGTCTTTCGACGACGATTCATACGACAGCCAGGCCGCACCAAATCATCCGTCGCGCGATCCGCAAGCAACCCAGGGCGTCGATCGCCGCACGCTGCTGCGCAATGCCATGGGCGTCTCGGCGCTCGGCCTCGGTGCCAGCCTGTTGCCGGGCCAGGCCGCGCACGCGCATTGGCGCATGCACCACCATCATCACCACGTCACCACCAGCTTCGCGCTCGCCGTCCTCCCCGATACGCAGTTCTACTCGCGCTATGCGACCTCCGAGGAAGGCCAGGCCTATCAGCGGCAATATGGCAGCACGCCCTATCCGGCGCAGACCCAGTTCATTGTCGACAACGCCGCGAAATATCACATCCCATTCACGATCCATCTCGGCGACGTCGTCGACCAGTCCAGGCATCCGCAGCAATGGGCCGTCGCCGACGCCGCAATGAAGCTGCTGGAGAATGCCGGCCGGCCGTATTCGGTGCTGGCCGGCAATCACGACGTGCTGTCGGCGCTGGAGTTCGAGAGCGCGGCGAGCCAGAGCGCGGGCACCGATGCGCAGCGCGGTTCATCGGAGCCGTATCTGTCATGGTTTCCGGCCAGCCGCGCGGCGAAGCAGCGGACCTTCCTGGAGCGGCATCCGAGCGGCTGGCACGAGGCGCATGTGTTCCACGCCTGCGGCGTCAGCTTCATGGTGCTGTCGCTGTCGTGGCGTGCCTCGGACGACGCCGTCGCCTGGGCGCGCAGCATGATCGCGCGGCACCCGATGCTGCCGGTCATCCTCGCCAACCACCAGTTGCTCAACATCGCCAATGACGGCACGAGCCCGCTCGAGGTCGCCTACGGTCAATACCTCTGGGAGAAGCTGATCCGCAGCAACGACCAGATCTTCATGACGCTCAACGGCCACTATCATGGCGGCGCGCTGCTGACGAAGATCAACGACTTCCATAACCCCGTGCACCAGATGGTGGTCGACTATCAGATGGCCTATCAGGGCGGCAACGGCCTGATGCGGCTCTACGAGTTCGACTTCACGGCCAACAAGATCGACGTCGCCTCGTTCTCGCCTTGGGTGGTCGAGAAGCCGAAGGACAGTCTCAAGCAGTTCGACCGCGCCTGGCTGACGGAGGACAACCACGAGTTCTCGATTGCCATCGACTTCCGCCGGCGTTTTTCACGCTTCACCAATTTCTGCCATCTGCCGGCCTTCGCCGGCACGCCGATCCTGCCGCGGGTGAAGCAGGATCTCTATGCCAACTACACCGAGGCGCCGGAGCCGGTGGTGGTGCCGCCCGCGAACGAACAGGACTATCCGCTGATCGCCGAGACAACAGCGCATTGGCGGATCGCGTCGTCGGCGATCGGCAAGGCGGTGGCCGCCGGCACCGCGCTGTCGGACCTCACCGCCGCCAACCCAATGCAGCGCGCATCGCTCGCCGGTGCCGCGGAGGTCGCCGATGTGGCCTTCACCGCCGACAAGCACCGCCTGTCGTCAGCGCCGGGGAGCGTTCAGTTCCTCAACACCACCAAGCAAGGCGCCGGCCGCTTCAGCTGGTTCACGACGGCGGCCAACGCGCCGATCAATGCCGCGACCTTCGCATCCGGCTACACGGTCGAGGCCTTCATCAAGATCGATCCGAACTGGAAGGCGGCCGATCATGCCTGGTGCAACATACTCACCCGCTTCGGCAACCGCGGCTGGCTGCCGGGCTATACCGGCGGCGACCCGGAATCGCCGCCGATCCTGTTCGCGATCTCCAACCTCCGCGAGGTGCAGTGGGAGATCGTGCCGTCGAGCTCGACCAGACAGCCGCAGACCGACTGGTCCGGCGAGATCATGCTCGACACCTGGTATCACCTCGCCATCGTCAACGACCCCACCGATAACTCCACCGTGCTCTACATCGAGGGCGCGCCGGTCGTGCGCAGCGTGATCGGCGGCAACGGCATCGCGAGCGTCGCAGCGTCCCAGCCCTGGGCGCTCGGCTGCGGCTGGTGGGACCGCGCGCCGTCCGATGGCTTCATCGGCAGCATCGGCGAGGTCCGCGTGGTGTCGAAGCCGCTGGCGCCGAGCCAATGGCTGACCGCGCGCCGCGCCAGCGCCTGATCACACAACCTCCAAGCAAAACGGGCGCCCGCGAGGGCGCCCGTTCGTATTGGTAGCTGACGGATCCGGCCGCAGCCGGACCCAGGAGATCAGCGCTTCGAGAACTGGAAGGAGCGGCGGGCCTTGGCCTTGCCGTACTTCTTACGCTCGACGACGCGCGAGTCGCGGGTCAGGAAGCCGCCCTTCTTGAGGACGCTGCGCAGCTCCGGCTCGAAATTGGTCAGAGCCTTGGACAGGCCGTGACGCACCGCGCCGGCCTGGCCGGACAGACCGCCGCCGGCGACCGTGCAGATCACGTCGTACTGGCCCTTGCGGGCGGCGACGACCATCGGCTGCTCGATCATCATGCGCAGCACCGGACGGGCGAAGTAGACCTCGATGTCGCGGGTGTTGACGGTGACCTTGCCGGAGCCCGGCTTGATCCAGACGCGGGCGACCGCGTCCTTGCGCTTGCCGGTGGCATAGGCGCGGCCGAACTTGTCGACCTTCTTCTCATACTTCGGAGCGTCCGGGGCCGTGACGGCGCCCTTGAGCTGCGACAGCTGATCGAGAGACTGGATGCTTTCGGCCATCTTATGCGGCCCTCGTGTTCTTGCGGTTCAACTTGGCGATGTCGATCTTCTCGGGGTTCTGCGCCTCGTGCGGATGATCAGGTCCGCCATAGACACGCAGATTGCCCATCTGCACGCGGCCGAGCGGGCCGCGCGGGATCATGCGCTCGATGGCCTTCTCGATCACGCGCTCGGGGAAGCGGCCCTCGAGGATCTGGCGCGCGGTGCGCTCCTTGACGTGGCCGACATAGCCGGTGTGCTTGTAGTACGTCTTCTGCTCGCGCTTGCGGCCGGTCAGCACGGCATGCGCGGCATTGACGATGATGACGTTGTCGCCGCAATCGACGTGCGGGGTATAGATCGGGAGGTGCTTGCCCCGCAGCCGCATCGCGACCAGCGTGGCGAGACGACCGACGACCAGACCCTTGGCGTCGATGACGACCCACTTCTTCTGGACCTCGGCCGGCTTTGCCGAAAAGGTTTTCATGAGAGATATCCGTGACAGGGAGAATGCGGCGCGGGTGACGCGCCGAACTGGTCGCAGCTTCTAGAGAAGCGGCCTGCATTCGTCAACGCCATCCACGCGAAATTAATACAATAAAAACAGCGACTTACAAATATGGTGCAATAATACCCTCAAAAACCCTACGCATTAGGAATGGAATAGGTCGCCGTGACATGGGCGATCGGATCAGGCGATTCCCCTGACAACAGCGTGACTTCGCCGACCGCAAGCCGCTTGCCGAGCTTGAGCAGCCGCGCCTCCGCCAGCACGTCGGCGCCGGCCGCGCCCTTGCGCAGGAAGTTGATGTTGAGATTCGTGGTCACGGCGAGCCCGACCGGGCCGATCGCCGACAAGAGCACCACGTACATCGCGAAATCGGCCAGCGCCATCAGTGTCGGCCCGGAGACGGTGCCGCCTGGGCGCAACATGCGCTCGTTGAAGCGCTGGCGCATCCGGCAGCTCTTGCCATCGGCGCTCTCGATCGAAATGTCGCCGCCGGTGCGGAACGCCTGGGGAAATTCCGCGTGCAGGAACGCTTCCAGCTCCGCGATGGTCATCTTCGCCGTCATGTCTCCCCCTGCTCTCGTCGTCGCTCATCTGTTACATTAGCTGCATCGACGCGCCCATATGGAAATCGCAATGTCCGCCCCTGCCCTCGCCGACGCCGCCGATACGCCGATTTTGTTGCGCGAGATGGCGGGCGCCGTCGCCGTGCTCACGCTCAACCGCCCGGCACAGCGCAACAGCCTGTCGGAGCCGCTGATCGCAGAGCTGCATCAGGCCCTGGCCGAGATCGGCGCCGACAAGGCCGTGCGCGCCGTGGTGATCGCAGCAAATGGCCCGGCGTTCTGCGCCGGCCATGACCTCAAGGAACTCACCGCGCATCGCGGCGACGCCGACCGCGGCCGCGCCTTCTTCGCCAAACTGATGAATGCCTGCAGTGCGATGATGCAGGCGATCGTGCATCTGCCGAAGCCCGTTGTCGCGTCCGTGCAGGGCATCGCCACCGCCGCCGGCTGCCAACTGGTCGCGAGCTGCGATCTCGCCGTCGCCTCCGAGCGCGCCTCGTTCGCTACGCCCGGCGTCGACATCGGCCTGTTCTGCTCGACGCCGATGGTGGCGCTGTCGCGCAACGTGCCCCGCAAGCAGGCGATGGAGATGCTGCTGACCGGCGAGCCGGTTCCCGCCCCGCGCGCCCGCGAATTGGGCCTCGTCAACCGCGTGGTCACGGCCGGCACGGAGCGCGACACCGCGATTGCGCTGGCACAACAAGTGGCGCGCAAATCGGCCTATACGATCAAGCTCGGCAAGGAGGCATTCTACCGCCAGGCCGAGATGAGCCTTGCCGACGCCTATCGCTATGCGGCAGAGGTGATGACGCAGAACATGCTCGCCCGCGACGCGGAGGAAGGCATCGGCGCCTTCATCGAAAAGCGGACGCCGACGTGGCGGGATGAGTGAGCACCGACGCTCTCTCCGCCGTCATCGCGAGCGCAGCGCCGCGATCCAGAGTCCCACCCGAGCCCCTGGATTGCTTCGTCGCTGTCGCTCCTCGCAATGACGGTTTCAGCAACTTCGTCATTCCGGGGCGATCCGAAGCATCGAACCCGGAATCTCGAATTGGTCGAACTCAGCTCGAGATTCCGGGTTCGCCCTCCGGGCGCCCTGGAATGACGGCAACTAATAGAAGCGCGAGCCCATGAATCACGACACCTACCCCGACGACTACATCCGCGGCATTCTCAACGGTGTGAAGGTGATCGCGATGGTCGGCGCCTCGCCGTCCGAGATCCGGCCGAGCTTCTTCGCCTTCAAATATCTGGTGCAACGCGGCTACGACATGATCCCGGTGAATCCCGGCCATGTCGGCAAGAGCCTGATGGGCCGCCCCTTCGTCGCCTCGCTCGCCGACATCGGCCGCCCGATCGACATGGTCGACATCTTCCGGAGCTCGCAGCACATCATGCCCGTCGTCGACGAGGCGCTGAAGCTCTCACCCTTGCCGAAGGTGATCTGGATGCAGCTCGGCGCGCGTGACGATGCGGCGGCCGAGAAGGCCGAGGCCGCCGGGCTGAAGGTCGTGATGAACCGATGCCCCAAGATCGAGTATGGCCGGCTGTCGTCGGAGATCTCGTGGATGGGCGTCAACTCCCGCACCATCAGCGCCAAGCGCGCGCCAATCCCGACCCAGGGCATGCGGCTGTCGCTGAACCGCACCAGCGTCGGCGGCGGCGCGACGGCCGCGGCCGACCGCGCCGCGAAGGACAGAAGCGATCCCACCTGACGCATCTGCGAAAGGAACGTGTCGCGACGACGGCGCGACACAGCAGCGCATTTCAAATCGGAGCGATCCGCGCCGGCAGCCTTGACGCCATCCTGGCCGCTGGCAAATGTCCTCCGCCGGGATGACGCGGAGGCGCACGATGCGCGCTATCGACACCGTCTCCCATCATCGATCCCTGCGCCAGCCGGCGCCGGCGCGCAACGGATCAAGCCAAGAGGAAACACCATGACCGAACGTGCCCCGGGATTTGCCACCCTCGCCATTCACGCCGGCGCCCAGCCCGACCCGACCACCGGCGCGCGGGCGACGCCGATCTACCAGACCACGTCCTTCGTGTTCAACGATGCCGACCACGCCGCCTCGCTGTTCGGGCTGCAGGCGTTCGGCAACATCTACACCCGCATCGGCAACCCGACCAACGCCGTGCTGGAGGAGCGCGTCGCCGCGCTCGAGGGCGGCACCGCCGCGCTGGCCGTTGCCTCGGGCCATGCCGCGCAGGTCGTGGCGCTGCAGCAGTTGCTGTCGCCCGGCGACGAGTTCATTGCCGCGCGAAAGCTGTATGGCGGCTCGATCAACCAGTTCACGCACGCGTTCAAGAGTTTCGGCTGGAACGTGGTGTGGGCCGACACAGACGACGTCGCGAGCTTCGAGGCCGCGGTCTCGCCGCGCACCAAGGCGATCTTCATCGAGTCGCTCGCCAATCCCGGCGGCACCATCACCGACATCGAGGCGGTCGCGCAGGTCGCGCGCAAGGCGGGCGTGCCGCTGATCGTCGACAACACCTTGGCCTCGCCCTACCTGATCCGCCCGATCGATCACGGCGCCGACATCGTGCTGCACTCGCTGACCAAGTTCCTCGGCGGCCACGGCAACTCGATCGGCGGCGTCATCGTCGATGCCGGCACCTTCGACTGGGCCGGCGGTGGCGACAAATATCCGATGCTGACGCAGCCGCGTCCCGAATATCACGGCATCCGCCTGCACGAGACGTTCGGCAATTTCGCCTTCGCGATCGCCTGCCGCGTGCTGGGCCTGCGCGATCTCGGCCCCGCGCTGTCGCCGTTCAACGCCTTCATGATCCTGACGGGCATCGAGACGCTGCCGCTGCGCATGCAGAAGCACTGCGACAACGCCAAGGCGGTCGCCGAATATCTCAGCAGGCATCCCGCCGTGGCGTCGGTGAGTTACGCCGGCCTGCCCGAGGACAAGTATCACACGCTCGCCCGCAAATACTGCCCGAAAGGCGCCGGCGCCGTGTTCACCTTCTCGCTCAAGGGTGGCTACGATGCCGGGGTCAAGCTGGTGTCGAACCTGAAGCTGTTCTCGCATCTCGCCAATGTCGGCGACACCCGCTCGCTGGTGATCCACCCGGCCTCGACCACCCACAGCCAGCTCGACGATGCCGCCAAGATCAAGGCCGGCGCCGGCCCCGACATCGTCCGCATCTCCGTCGGCATCGAGGACAAGGAAGACCTGATCGCCGACCTCGAGCAGGCGCTGAGCGCGTAGGCGGGTCGGCAGCTGCGCTGAACGTGCGGCGATCTCAGACGCGAGTTGCACACGCATATCGCCATCGACGTCATGCCCGGGGCTTGACGAACGGCTGAGACCGAGATGGCGATCCGGGCCTCGAAAACAAAGAGAGCGCGACAGGCCTCCCCTGGCCTTCCGCGCTCTCTTTCGTCCCACGGTCATGCCGTTGCCGGCGTCTCGGACCGCGCCCTCGTTAACTCCGGATCTAGCTCAGCAGCACCAGCAGGCTCGCCTGCGCGGGGCTCGTCAGCGGAAGCGCGGCGGTCGCGATCGACCGGCGCGCCGTCAGCGCCTGGCGACAGGCGGCGACCTCGTCGGCGATGGCAAGATGCGGTTGCGACGCTTCAGTCCTGGACAGCAGCCTGAGACGTGCGGACGCCGACATCACGATGACCGACATGCGCGAACCCTTCTGGTCTGACACTCTGATGGAAATGCAGCAGAGATTTTCATCCCGGACGCAGACAGTGCTGGTTTGCGTCCAGCCGGCCTTCAAAATCGCCGGCACCCGTAACCTTGCACCCGCAGAACTTAACAAAAGCTGAAAAAGCCCGTCCTTCTACGGGTGATTGCAGCCCCGTTCCGCGCGCTGGAAGGTTTTCGTTAACCATACAGGGCCCATCCTGCCGGCCATGGAATCGCTCCGGTGCAGCCAACAGCACCGATGTCGCATGGCATCACGCCGGCCGTCCCGGAGCTGCAAGGAGAGCAGAATGCGAACGTTGGTGATCATGATGCTGCTGGCGGCCATCGCGGCGAATGGCGTCGTGCTCGCAGCCGACCTGCCGGCCGTCCACGACAAGCTCGTCCACTACAAGGCCCGCCGCGCGGTCAAGGCGCCGCCCACAATCGTCGTCGTCAAGGACCAGGACTCGCTGATCTCCCCGATGTGGCCCTCGACCCCGCTGCTGCTCGGCCGCCAGGAGCTGCCCGGCTACTACGGCCGCGCCTTTTCCTACGACTACCAGGGCGCGTATTACGGCGGCGAAGGCTACACGAGCTACATGTTCCGCCTGCCCTATGCCTGCGGCGTGTACGGGTATTGTTGAGTGTAGCGCTAGTTTGCGGGGTTGGCAGCCGACTTCAAGGAGTCCAAACCACTACTTACTCAGCCGCGGCAACGCGCACCTCGAGCTGCACGCCCGTCTCAGCCTGCAACACATTGATCACACCGAGCAGGTTCTCGGCCGTCGAATTGCCTGAAGGACCAAACATGCGCATCAGGCTCTTCGGCGGTCGGCCGAGCGCCTTGCTCAATGCGTCGAAGCCAATCGTTGCATTGATGTAGGCACGCAAGCGGGCGCGCCCTTCGTCGACTTCACCGAGCAGCAGAGCGCTCACTTTCCTTGAACATCGCCTCGCGAAAAGCCGGATCGCGTTCCGCGCGCGCTTGCAGCGTCTCTCGAAAGTCCCTAGTCAAGCGCATCGTGAGGTCCGTCATAGCAGCGCTAAAGAGCTATTTCGCAGCCTCGATCCGCTCAATATCCTCCTTGAGGAGCGTGTTGACGAGCTCGTTCAGCGAGACGCCGCGCGCACTGGCAAGCCCTGCGAGATGATCGAGCACATCGGGCTCCAGATGTACCGGCGGCACGATGCGCGCTCCCTTGCGAAAGAACTTGCCGCGCTCCGCATTGGAGAAATCGTATTCGTTCTTCATCGGATCATCCATTCTCGTAGGAGCGGATTTCGCGCCGGGTCGGCCGACGAACCGAAATGATACGGATCGCTGCGCGGTCTACTGCCAGTTCCGTATAGGTATGCACAACCAACAGCAGCTCGTGGGCAACGTTGCGTCCCATCGTAACCCATCGTTCCTCGCCTGCGCCAGACCCGTCGTCCAGACGCGAGAGCGCCAACGGATCGCTGAAAACGCTCATCGACTGCTCAAAGGCGACACCATGCTTCCGCCGATTGTTCTCTGCCTTTGCCGGGTCCCAATCGAACTCGAATTGCATAGTCAGCCCCAATCGACGAACCGTCGCATCGCCGCGCTTGCCAAACGACCCAACTCAGTTTATGTTCTCTTTTTGTTCCTATCCAGCCGAGGGGCGCTTCCGGATCGTCCAGTTGCGTGGGGTGGGAATGCGGTGGACGTGGCGGGCCGTGCGTGGGCGAATGCTTGCGCGGACGAGCGGCTGGTCACGGACGGCGAAATCGCGTGGTCCTGGCGCCCCGACGCTGGCGCCAAGTCTCGTGTCGGTGCTTTCAGCATCGCGCGGGGTGACGGGGGCAAGACAGCCGGTCCCCGGGGAGATCGCGTATAAGCGTTAAAACCATCGCGCGGGGAAGGCCGGGTGTTTTCGGCCGTACCTGTGGTGACCGCCGCGTGCTTTTTTCTTTGCACGCGGGCCATGGGTGCCGGCCAGGCATCCGGCCTTCCCCGCGCCCTCGCGTGTTTCGAGGGCGAAACGACCGGCATGGCTCGGCGCTATCGGCGCGCGAGGATGAGAGTTCATGTCTCGACGTCATTGCGAGCGAAGCGAAGCAATCCAGAGTCGCGGGCGTGACTCTGGATTGCTTCGTCGCTTCGCTCCTCGCAATGACGGCGGTGAGGCCCTACCCTGCTTGCCCCGCAACGACAGCCGCCTGCGGCACTGCGACCGCGGCCACACGCCGCGGCGCAAGGCGCTCGGCCTGCAGCACGGCGAGCGTCAGCACGATGATGGCCGTGCCCTGATGCGACAGCGCCAGCGAGATCGGGACCACCATCAGCAGCGTTGCGATGCCCAGCACCGCCTGCACCAGAATCGCCGCGAGCAGCCGGTGCGCGCCGCGCACCACGGCGCGGCCGGCGCCGGCGCGCATCACGTCGAAGGCGTGCCAGGCGGCGAGCGCGAGCAGCGTGTACGCGGTCATGCGATGCATGAACTGCACCGTCAGGTCGTTCTCGAACAGGTTGATCCACCACGGCGAATGGATCCACAGATGGGCCGCCTTCGGAATCAGGCCGCCGTCGATCTCCGGCCAGGTGTTGTAGACGAGGCCGGCGCGCAGGCCCGCGACCAGCGCGCCGAGATAGAGCTGCACGAAGGTGACGCCGACCAGCACCCAGGATATCAGCCGCAGCCGCGCCGGCGCCTCGGCCGCCTCGCGCGGCTTCAGCCGCTGCAAGGTCCAGACGATCGCAGCATAGATCAGCAGCGCCAGCGACAGATGCGTGGCGAGGCGGACCGGCGCCACCTCGGTGCGCTCGGTGAGGCCGGAGGCCACCATCCACCAGCCGACCGCCCCCTGCAGCGCGCCGAGACTGAAGATCAGCCACAGCCTGCGGCCGAGCGGGCCGGAGACGGCGCCACGCCACAGGAACCACAGGAACGGCAGCAAATAGACCATGCCGATGACGCGGCCGAGCAGCCGGTGGCTCCATTCCCACCAGAAGATGGTCTTGAACGCGTGCAGGGTCATGCCGGCGTTCATCTGCCGGTACTGCGGAATGGTCTTGTAGGCCGCGAAGGCGTCGCTCCAGGCCTGCTCCGTCAGCGGCGGCAGGGTGCCGGTGACCGGCTTCCATTCGACGATCGACAGCCCGGATTCGGTCAGCCGTGTCGCGCCGCCGACCAGCACCATCAGCGCGATCAGGCCGGCCACGACGAGGAGCCAGATGCGGATCGCGGCGAGATCTGTCGTGCGGGGAACCGTGGTCATGGATGTTGAACGCTCGATTGAACCGGGGCTGACAGGCCCTTATAATCCCGACCAAATCGCGCGCAAGCCGCGCCGCCCCCAGCCGAGGCTGACAATCCCGTCATGACGATCCGCACCCGCAAACTGATCGGCGCTGTCGCGCTGCTGCTGCTCGCCTTCGCCTGGTCGATGATGGGCATGGTGATGGCGCAATTCCCCCTGATCGCCAATTCCGGCTGGCTGCAGGCGGTGTATTACGTCGTTGTCGGCATGGGATGGGTGCTGCCGGCGATGCCGATCGTCAGTTGGATGCTGCGCCCCGATCGGGAGCAACAGCAGGGCTGATCAGCCGAGATCGAGCTTCGGCGGCTGCGCGGCTTTCTCCCGCGGCAGGGTCACCCCGGCCATCAGCACCTTCAAGGCGCGCAGCGAGCGCGAGCGGCCGTCCCAGGCGATGCGCGGCAGCATGTGCAGATGGGTGCGGCCCTCGCTCTGCACGACGCCTGACATCGCCGAGGCCGCGCTGACGAAACCCGCCTGCTCCGCGAGCACGACATCGCTGCGGCGGAACGAGGAGCGGTCGCCGAACGGATACGCCATGTGCCGGACCGGGCGGCGCAGCGCCGTCTCCAGCACCGCCCTGCCCATCGTGACTTCGCGCTGGGCGTCGGCATCCCTGAGATTGGCGAGCACGGGATAATGCACGGTGGCACTGCCGATCGTGACGTTGGGGTCGGCGGCGAGCCGGGCGATGTCGGCCCAGTCCATCGCGGACTCGCGGCTCAGCGCGGTGAGATCGACCGAGTGGCGCGAGCAGAGGTCGCGGATCGCGATCGACAACTCGGCTGGCGGCAGCTTGCGCAGCCACGCCGAAAGATACGCGAACAGCTCGTATTTTTCCGCCGGCGTAAACACGTTGAAGCGCTGCTCACGATGATCGATCACGAGGCTGATGCGGGCCTCGCGCGCGATCACGGCCTCCAGCGCCAGCCACCAGGCTTCGCCGAGCCCGTCAGGAAAGGCCGAGGGCACGTAGACGGTGAACGGCACGCCGTGGTGCGCGAGCACCGGATAGGCGTGCGTGATCAGGTCCTTCGCGGCGCCGTCGAAGCTCAGGCAGGCGAAGCGACGGCTGTCGGGCAGCCGGACCGACCGGTCGCAGGCCTCGTCGAGCGAGACGATCTCGTAGCCCCAGCGCTTCAGCGCCCGGATCACCTTGTCGAGGAAGACGGGCGTGATCTCCGCGCATGTCAGCGGCTGGAACGCGCCCTTGCGCCGCGGCCGCACCCGCTCGAACCGCAGCACGGCACCGGCGCCGGCCGCGGCTCGCGAGGCGAGCAGCGTGCGACCGCTGAAATAGGCCAGCTCGAGCCGGGCGCTGCGCAGCCACCTGTTGTCCGACGACAATTCCCGCGCCCCTTCCGAAAATCCCACTTGAAACCAGACCGTCTGCGCCCACCTGATGCGGACAGACCATGGCGCGATCGCGTCATGATCACCGCCATCCGATGATAGCGATCATCCGCCGTCAAGATCGCGTGGCCGCTGCCGATTTGAACAGGTCTTTGTTTGCGTCATTCCCGATTTGGGACGAAGTCATTGCCATTACCTTTTGTTGAGACTTCTTTGCGAGGGTCTCCCGACGTCAAGCAACAAAATTCCACGACAACGCGAGCTGCGCGATGACCATGGCCGCCGTGATCGAGAGCCGGACGGCGCAGGCGCCCGCGCGGCGGCTGCCGTCGGGGCTCGCGCGGGTCGACATCGTGTCCGATCTGGCGGCCGCCGAGCCGGTCTGGCGCGCGCTCGAAGATCCCGCCCATGTCTCGACGCCGTACCAGCGCTTCGACCTGCTCGGCGCATGGCAGCGCGACGTTGGCGCGCGCGAGCATGCGACGCCGTTCATCGTCATCGGGCGTGATGCCGAGCAACGTCCGCTGCTGCTGTTGCCCCTGACGTTGCGGCACGCTTGCGGCATGCGCATCGCCAGCTTCATGGGCGGCAAGCATACGACCTTCAACATGCCGCTGATGGATGGCGAATTCGCCGCGCGCGCCAGCGCCGGCGATCTCGACGTCCTGCTCGCGGGATTGCGCGATCACGGCGGCGTCGACGTGCTCGCCTTGACGCAGCAGCCGCAGCGCTGGGGCGATCTCGCCAATCCGCTGGCGCAATGGCCGCACCAGCCGTCGGTGAACGACTGCCCGGTGCTGCTGATGCCGCCGGGCGCCGCGCCGACGGCGTTGTTGTCGAATTCATTCCGAAAGCGGCTCAAGAGCAAGGAAAAGAAGCTGCAGGCGCTGCCCGGCTATCGCTACATGGTCGCGGGCAGCGACGCCGAGATTGCCGAGCTGCTCGACTGGTTCTTCCGCACCAAGCCGATCCGCATGGCCGAGCAGAAGCTTCCGAACGTGTTCGCGGAAGCAGGTGTCGAGGCCTTCGTGCGCAGCGCCTGCATGGCCAAGCTCGGCTGCGGACATCGCGCCATCGATATCCATGCGCTGCGCTGCGATGCCGAGATCATCGCGCTGTTTGCCGGCGTCGCCGACGGGGCGCGCTTCTCGATGATGTTCAACACCTATACGCTATCGGAGAATGCGCGCTGGAGCCCCGGGCTGATCCTGATGCGCTCGATCATCGATCACTACGCGCAACAGGATTTTCGCGCCCTCGATCTCGGCATCGGATCGGACGACTACAAGCGGATGTTCTGCAAGGACGACGAGCCGATCTTCGACAGCTTCATGCCGTTGACCGCGCGGGGCCGCGTTGCCGCAACGACGATGGCTGCGGTCAGCCGGGCCAAGCATGCCGTCAAGCACAGCCCTGCCCTGCTCCGTCTGGCGCAGCGCCTGCGCGGCGCGCTGCAATCGCGTGGCGGCGTCGCCAAGGCCAACGAGAACGAGAACGAGAAGGCCGAAGACTAGGCGGCGACGCCGCGCGGCCCCGGCTGGTTGCGGTTCGCGCCTCCGCCCGGTGCCTTCAGCATCGTGACGGCACCGAAGCCGACCTCGCGCAGCTGCTCGCTCATCTGGCTGCGCGCCTCGGCGGCCATGATGGGATCGGGCACGACGACGGCGCGCGCGCCCGCGGTCAACAGCTCGGCCGGCAGGTCGGAGGCATTGCCGGCGTCGAGCAGGACGTGGTCGTAGACCCGCAGCAGCGCGTCGATGGCGAGCGCGAGCCGCGGCGATTGCAGTTGGCTGCGGTCCGCGCCCGGGCGGCCGGCGTTGACGATGTGCAGCCGCGAGGCCTGGTCCTTGGTGATGATGGACGCGAACGACGCCTCGCCCAGCATCAGCTCGATCAGGCCGGGCGCGGCCGGATCGACCGAGACGCCTGCAAGCAATTGCGGGCTGCCGGCGAGGTCGACCAGCACCACGCGCGCCTGCGCCGCCATGGTGCGGGCGATCGCGAGCGCGGTGGACGTGACGGCATCGCCGCCGGCCGTGCCGAGCACGGTGACCTTGCGGGCGCCCTCGCCCGCGGCGAGCAGATCGGATGCGAGCTGCTCGAGCTCGTTCATCTGCGCTGGCTTGATCGGCTCGGCCGACGGCGCCTCGGCCGCCTGCATGGCCGTGACGGGCGGCGGTACGAAAGCCGGATGCGTGGCCTCAACCGGCGCCGGCGTCGAAGGTGGTGCAACGGCCGGCGATGCGGAAACCGTCCGCGGGGCGATCATCGGCTCGACCCGCGCCGCGAGCACCATGACGTCGGCCATGCTGCCCATGGCCGGGGCGGTGGGGCCCGCCGCGCGCGGCGCCGTGAGGCGCAGCAGCTCTCCGGTGATGACCACGCCTGAGGTCAGCATCAGGGTCGCCAGCGTCGCGATCAGCACGATCGGCAGCTTCTTCGGATAGGCCGGCGTATTCGACACCACCGCCCGCGAGATGATCCGTCCATCCGCCGGCGGCGTGTCGAGCGTTTCGCGGGTGTTCGCCTCGCGGTATTTGGCGAGATACGATTCCAGCAGGTCGCGCTGCGATTTGGCATCGCGCTCCAGCGCCCTCAGCTGGACATCGAGGCCATTGGTGGAGGTGGCCTGCTTCTTGGCCTGCTCGAGGCTCTGGCTCAGCATCTGCACCCGCCCGTCGGCGATGCGCGCGTCGCTGTCGAGCGAGCGGGAGATCTTGCCGGCCTCGTCGCGGATCTGGCGATCGAGATCAGCCAGTTGCGCCTTTAATTCCTTGATGCGCGGATGATTGTCGAGCAGCGTCGACGACTGCTCGGCGAGCTGCGCACGCAGGCTCACGCGCTGCTCCGACAAGCGTCGCATCAGTTCCGAATTGAGCACCTCGGATGCCTCGATCGGCTGGCCGCTCTGCAGCATCTCGCGGATCAGCCGCGCCTTGGTCTCGGCGTCCGATTTCAAGGCGCGGGCGTTGTTGAGCTGGGTGTTGACCTCGCCCATCTGCTGGTTGGACAGCGAGGTGTTGTTGGTCCCCATGAACGAATTCGACTTGGCGCGGAACTCCTCGACCCGCGATTCCGCCTCCTCGACCTTCTTGCGCAGCCCCTGGATCTCCCCGGCCAGCCACTGGCTGGCCGACTTCGCCTGCGCCTGGCGGGCGTTCTGCTGAACCACGAGATAGCCGTCCGCGATCGAATTCGCGACCTGTGCCGCGAGCGCCGGATCCTGCGACTGGAACTCGACGACGAGGACGCGCGATTTGTCGACGGCGTAGACCGTCAGGCGCTCGTAATAGGCATCCATGACGCGCTCGTCCGGCGTCATGGCAAGCGGATCCTTCACGAGCCCGACCATGGCCAAGACGGACTTCAGCGGCGACACGCCGCGCAGGACGGGATCAAACTCCGGCAGCTCACCCAGCTTGTTCTTCCTGATGATGTCGCGCGCCAGATCGCGCGACAGCACCAGTTGCACCTGGCTGGTGACCGCCTCGGGATCGAGTGCCGTTCGCTCCTCGGTACGCTCGCCGTTCGGCCGCACGAACACGTTTTCGCGGCCGTCGATCAGGATCCGCGCTTCGGACTTGTACCGCGGCGTGATCATGTTGACTGCGGTGATCGACAGAACGAGAGCGAGCAGCGTCGGCAAAAGAATGAAGCCGCGCTTTCGTGCCAAGGCGCGGCCGACCAGCCGGAGATCGAGATCGCCGGCCGGGCCCGGCTCGGCCGACGATGGCGAGCCTGTCACGGGTCGGACGGAAGCTCCGTCAACCTGTGTCGTCTTGCCGGCACGCCAGAACGCCAACCGCATCATCCACTCCCGCGAGACCTACGCCACGCCGCTACCATACGTGGTACAATTACACTCCATTAAGGTTGCTGACGGGTTAACCGGAGCGCCTGCAACCTCGCCCTATAGAACAATCGTCATCCTTCGCCATATGCTGCTCGCTACAAGTAGGCTTGCGCCAGATCGTCACAATGTTGGAGCGAGCTCGCCCGGCAGCGACGACAAGTGAGACTTTGTTAACCATCAAGCCTCTATCGAGGTTGGAGCTATCAATATTCAGCGACGAGAGGCGCCCGTGCTTCCTCTATCCGCCAGTCGTCAGATCAGCACCCTCGGCGGAGCCTGGCGAAACCACGCGCAACCCGATGGCGCGGGCGAGTTCGACATGGCACCGTCGCAGACCAAACCTCTCAAAATCCTTCACGCCGTCAGAGCTCCCGTCGGCGGCATCTTTCGGCACATCCTTGACCTTGCCAACGGTCAAGTGGATCACGGGCATGACGTCGGCATCATTGCGGACAGCCTGACCGGCGGCGAACGCGCCGATGCCGCGCTGGCCCAGATCGCGCCCCGCCTGACACTCGGCGTGCACCGCATTCCCATTCACCGGGAGCCTTGGCCGAGCGACATTCTGGCACTCAGCCGGTTCCATCGCCTCTCCCGCGCGCTCGCCCCCGACGTGCTGCATGGCCACGGCGCGAAGGCCGGCGCGTTCGTCCGCCTGCTGCCGCATCGGCCAGGAACGATCCGTATCTACACGCCTCACGGCGGCTCGCTGCACTACCCGCTCGACACGCTCAAAGGCGCGCTGTACGGGCGGCTTGAACGTGCGCTGATGAACCGGACGGACCTCTTCCTGTTCGAGAGCGCCTTCGCCCGCGATACCTATGAGCGCATGATCGGCCATCCCAGGGGATTGGTGAATTGCGTCTTCAACGGCGTCACTGCAGGCGAATTCGACCCGGTCACGCCGGCTCAGGACCAGACCGACCTGGCCTATGTCGGCGAATTCCGGCACATCAAGGGCACGGATCTGCTGATCGACGCCGTCGCGCTGTTGCGCTCCCGTGGCCGGCCGCTGACGCTGACGTTGGGCGGCGACGGCGAAGAGATGTCGAAGCTCAAGGCTCAGGTCGAACGCCTCGGTCTTACGGCCGCGGTGCGCTTCATCGGCCATGTGAAGGCGCGCGACGGATTTTCCAAGGGAAGCCTGCTCGTCGTTCCCTCGCGTGGCGATTCCATGCCTTATGTCGTGATCGAAGCGGGTGCCGCCGGGGTTCCGATGATCGCGGCCAGAGTCGGCGGCATTCCGGAAATCTTCGGACCGCATAACGACGCGCTGTTCATGCCGGGCAATGCGACCGCGCTGGCCGACGCAATTGCAGCCGCACTGGACGATCCGGCCACCGCGCAGCTCCGCGCCAAGGCGCTGCGCGAGCGCGTCTTCCAGCATTTCTCGCAGAAGGCGATGGTCGAGGGCGTGCTCGACAGCTACCGCGAGGCGTTTACCAAGACCTGACGTCATTTACCATCGCTAACCGTTTCTTCCGATTTGGCCCGTAATCCCGCCGGTAGGGAATTTCCCCCGGCGCTATCAGCGCTTACATGACCACAAATACTAACAAACATAATCCGGGCTTGTACGACTGTGGAACCGATCAACGCTCGCTCGATGTTGGATGCCGCTGCGGCCGCGGCCGCATCCACGGCCGCGGCAGGCAAGCCGGCCGTTGAACGCCGTCGCCGCCTGTCGCCGGCGGCCCTGGCGGTCGCCAATCAGAAGGTTCACCGCGCCTATTCTCCGATCGTCCTCGCCGGCATCGTCCGCATCACCGATTTCGTGCTGTTGAGTGTCGTCGGTAGCGCCGTCTATTTCGGCTACGTGGTTCCGCTCAGCGGCTTCCATTGGGAGTATCTCGTTGCCATCGTCGGCCTCGCCGTGAGCGCGGTGGTGTGCTTCCAGGCCGCCGACATCTACCAGATCCAGGTCTTCCGCGCCCAGGTGAGGCAGATGACTCGGATGATCTCGTCCTACTGCTTCGTGTTCCTGCTGTTCATCGGACTGTCCTTCTTCGCCAAGATCGGCAGCGAAGTTTCCCGTCTCTGGCTCGCCGCGTTCTTCTTCGTGGGACTCGGCGCGTTGATCGCGAGCCGCGTCGTGCTGCGCAACCTGATCCGCAGCTGGGCCCGACAAGGGCGCCTCGATCGACGGACCATCATCGTCGGCTCCGACCAGAGCGGCGAAGATCTGGTACGTGCGCTGAAGGCGCAGGACGACTCCGAGATCGAGATCCTCGGCGTGTTCGACGACCGCAACGACTCCCGTTCGCTCGAGACCTGTGCCGGCGCGCCGAAGCTCGGCAAGGTCGATGATATCGTGGAGTTCGCGCGCCGAACCCGCGTCGACTTGGTGCTGTTCGCGCTGCCGATCTCGGCGGAGACCCGAATCCTCGACATGCTGAAGAAGCTGTGGGTGCTGCCGGTCGACATCCGCCTCTCGGCCCATACCAACAAATTGCGTTTTCGCCCGCGCTCCTATTCCTATCTCGGTGCGGTCCCGACGCTCGACGTGTTCGAGGCGCCGATCACCGACTGGGATCTGGTGATGAAGATGCTGTTTGACCGATTGGTCGGCGGCCTCATCCTGCTGCTCGCACTGCCGGTGATGGCGCTGGTCGCGCTCGCGATCAAGCTCGACAGCCCGGGACCGGTGCTGTTCCGGCAGAAGCGGTTCGGCTTCAACAACGAGCGCATCGACGTGTTCAAGTTCCGGTCGCTCTATCACCACCAGGCTGATCCCACGGCGTCCAAGGTCGTCACCAAGAACGATCCGCGCGTGACCCGCGTCGGCCGCTTCATCCGCAAGACCAGCCTCGATGAGCTGCCGCAGCTGTTCAACGTGGTGTTCAAGGGCAACCTGTCGCTGGTCGGCCCGCGGCCCCACGCGGTTCAGGGCAAGCTGCAGAACCGGATGTTCGACGAGGCCGTCGACGGCTATTTCGCGCGCCACCGCGTGAAGCCCGGCATCACCGGATGGGCGCAGATCAACGGCTGGCGCGGCGAGATCGACAACCAGGAGAAGATCCAGAAGCGAGTCGAGTTCGACCTCTACTACATCGAGAACTGGTCCGTGCTGTTCGACGTCTACATCCTGCTCAAGACGCCGCTGGCGTTGATGACCAAGAGCGAGAACGCCTATTGATTGCGGGGATCCGGAGCGGACCCACGTCCGCTTCGCGCGTGTGTCCGGCCGATCCCGCCCTGCGTTGCGTATGAGTGTGAGTTCGCGATGGCCATGACGGCGGCAGCCGGAGAGTTCGCGTCCAGACCGATGGCCCCGCCCGGCGTCGTCGCCCTGCAGCGTGCGCTGGTCTGGTTGGTCGGCGCCTCCGGCGCCATCGTGTTCATCGAACCGAGCCCCTACGAGCTCGTGACGCTCGCGTCCGCCGCGGTGTTCATTGCGACCGGCATGAGGCTGCGCCTCGTCTTCGTCCCGCTCCTGCTGCTGCTGGTCCTGGTCAATCTCGGCTACACGATCAGCGCCATACCGCTGCTCGACGATTCCAAGATCTCGACCTGGATCGCCACCTCCTGGTACATGGCGTTCACGGCCATCTTCATCGCCATGCTCATTTCGGACGACACCGAAGCGCGGCTCGACATGCTCCGGCGCGGCCTCGTCATGGGCGGCGCGATCGCAGCCCTTGCAGGTGTCGCCGGCTACTTCCATCTGGTGCCCGGCGGATACGATCTCCTCACCTTGTATGGCCGCGCGCGTGGTACGTTCAAGGACCCGAACGTTCTCGGCGCATTCCTGATCCTGCCGGCGCTGCTGGCGCTGCAGAATGTCGTCACCGCCCGCTTCGCAGCGACGCTGCGCGCCAGCTTCGCCCTCGGCGTGATGGCGCTCGCCATCCTGCTCGCCTTCTCGCGCGCGGCCTGGGGCGGCCTCGTTCTCACGGCGGCCTTCATGCTGGCGCTGATGGTACTGACCAGCACCTCGCCCCGCGAGCGCTCCCGCATCATCGTCATGACGCTCGCGGCTGCCGTGGCCGGCCTCGTCCTGATCGGCGTACTGCTCTCGATCGATTCCATCGCCGACATGTTCAAGCAGCGGGCGAGCTTCGACCAGAGCTACGACGAAGGCCGGTTCGGCCGGTTCGGCCGCCACATCCTCGGCGCCGACATGGCGCTCGACCTGCCGTTCGGGATCGGGCCGCTGCAATTCCACAACTACTTCCCCGAGGACACCCACAACTCCTATCTGAACGCCTTCATGTCGGGCGGCTGGCTGTCCGGCATCTGCTATCCCGCTCTGGTCTTCACCACCGTCGTCCTCGGCTTCCGCTATCTGCTCGTGCGCGTGCCCTGGCAGCGCACCTACATCGCAATCTTCGCAGCCTTCCTCGGCACCGTCGGCGAAAGCTTCATCATCGATACCGATCACTGGCGGCACTTCTTCCTGATGCTCGGCACGATGTGGGGCATGATCGCCGCCACCCGCGCCCACCAGGTCGACGCGGGCTGATCCGCAGGGATCGGTCCGCACATCGCAGCCTCCTAGTCCTCCACCGCGAACGTCAGGCCGGCATGGTCGACCAGCCGCTTGATCAGGCTGTCCTGGAGCGCCGCGCCCGGAGTCCAGAAACCGCCCTTCACGCCAGCTCCGTCGCGCAGCAGGCCGACGGCACATTCGCTGATCATCTTCGAGGTCGAGCCGTAGCCGGGGTCGCGGTTGCCCTTCACGGACGCGCGGACCTGGCGGCCATCGGGGGCGATCGCGACAAAAAGAAGATTGTAGTAGCCGTTCTCACGCTCCTCCTTGGAAGGCCCCTCGCCCGGCTTCGGCGCGTTCGGGCCGGTCTTCTCGGCATTGGCGGCCATCACCTTCTTGGCGTTGGCCTCGCCCTTCTCGCCCGGACCGGTCAGCACCATCTCGTCATAGACGAAGTCCTGGCCGTACGGGAAACCCATCAGCATGTTGGAGCGGTGGACGTTGCGGGTGTTGATCAGCGCCATCATGAACGGCGCCGTCCAGGACTGCAGATCCTCCTCATAGACGGGCTTGTTGCCTGACGGCTGCTTCGGCCCCTTGAAGCCGGGCGTCAGGGCGAACGCGTCCTTGAGGATCGCTACCAGGCTCAGATCCTTGGCGACCGCATCGAATGTCGCCTTGGCGCTCGCCGAAGTGCCGCCCGACAAGGTCCCGCTCATGCCACGGACGCGGCCCTTCACGCGGGCGGCCGGCGCGCCGAGCACGCGTCTCGCCTGCTGCTGCACGAAGTAGACTCCGAGCTCGAACGGTACGGAATCGAAGCCGCAGGAGAACACGATGCGCGCGCCGCTCTTCTCGGCGGTCGCCTGATGCTTGTCGATCATCTGCCGCATCCACACCGGCTCGCCACAGAGATCGACGTAGTCGGTGCCGGTTTCGGCGCAGGCGGCGACGAGCTCGTTGCCGTAGAGCTGATACGGACCGACGGTGGTCAGCACGAGCTTCGTCTGCGCCACCATCGCCTGCAGCGACGCCGGATCGGAGGCGTCGGCGGCAATGAGAGGCGTGTCGGTGGGCGCGCCGATCTCGTCCCGCACGGAAGCGAGCTTGTCCAGGCTCCGGCCGGCCATCGCCCAGTGCAGCGAGGCGTCGCCGCGATATTGCGTGGCGAGATATTCAGCCACGAGCTTGCCCGTGAAGCCGGTGGCGCCGTAGACGACGAGATCGAATTTCGGTGAGGTCATTGGTGTTCCCTGGAGATCAGCTGCAAATCAGTTGCTCCGTCATTGCGAGCGAAGCGAAGCAATCCAGGGCTGCGGACAGGACTCTGGATTGCTTCGCTTCGCTCGCAATGACGGCGGATGTGGTTCTATTTCTTTCCATAAGACACGCTCATGCCGGCGCGGACGTCGTTCTGAATGCCGTAAGGGGCGATCGGGTAGCGCAAGCCATTCCTGGCGAGCTGCTTCATGCCGGCGATCGCCTTGGCGAGATCGGACGGCTTCAACGCCATCAGCATCTCCTCGTCCGGCACGCCGCCATAACGGCGCTCGGCGAAGCAGGGCAGCGACAGGCTCGGCTCGCCGGTTTTCAGCGCGCGTCCCCAGGAATCGGCGCAGGCGGTCTCGCCGACGACGCCCCACTCGAACTTCTTGTAGCCGACATATTGCAGGCCGTTGATCAGGATGATCATCTGTCCCGGCGTCGCATAGACAAGACAGATGTCCGGCGGATCCAGCCGGCCGCTCGACAGCGGGCTCACCGCCATGGCCTGATGGCGGCCGAACGGCACGACATCCAGCGCCTCCTGCCGTTTGCGCGCGTCCTCCGCCGTGCCGTGCCAGACGCCAACATAGTTCGCGCCCTCGAGCCAGGTGTCGTCCTGCGGGCCGAGCCCGATCACCGCGCGGCACTGCGCGCCGACCAGATCATCTCCGGTGATGCCGACGGTCCAGCCGAGCCGCGACGCCATGCTGACGATCTGGTCGGTGGTGTGCACCGCGTTGGGACGGCGGATCTTCTCGATCGCTTCCATGTCCTCGACGCGGGCAAACATCTTGATGCCGATCACGGTCGTCTTCAGCCGCAGCAGGCTGTTGAGATCGGCGACCATGGCCGCCAGGTCCAGCCTGTCTGCCGCGTTCGGCTGTTGCATGTGGCATTCCCTCCCTGCCGCACCGGGCGTCCGCGCCGCGTGTGGTTCAGCTTCGGGCGGCTTGTTAGACCCTCGCACCTGATGATGCCAGTATTTCCACCTTCCGGGCTCGCCCGCCATACCATGATCCTTCTCGAAATCACGGGAATCACTTATGAATTTTCGATCCTCGGACAGGATCAGGTGATGACCCGCAGCGACCGGAAGGAAGGCGCCAAGAGCGCAACGGCCGGCCCCGGCGGAACGCCCGTGCTGTCGCCCGCCGCGCTCTACGAGGCGGGACTGCATCACCTCGGCGGAGGGCGTCTGCTCGATGCGCAGGTCTGCTGCGAGCAGGCGCTGGCGGCCGACCCGACCCACGCCGACAGCCTTGCGCTGATGGGCATCATCGCGCTGCAGACCGGCCAGCACGACCATGCCGTGGCGTGGTTCTCGCGCGCGATCCGGCAGACGCCGAAGATCGACTATCTCACCAGCCTCGGCTTCACCCTGAAGCAGATGGGCCGGCTCGACGACGCCCTCGCCGTCTTCGACAAGGCGATCCAGCTCAAGCCCGACGAGGCCGAGCTGTGGAAGCATATGGGCGGCGTCCTGCAGGCGCTCGACCGCGGCGCCGAGGCGCTGCTGAGCTATCAGCACGCGCTGACGATCGATCCCGTGCACCGTGAGGCCGCGTTCCAGAGCGGCCTGCTGCTGCATCAGCAGCAGCGCTACGAGGAAGCCGCCCAGGCCTTCACGATCTGCCTGACGCTGCAGCCGGGCGACCTGCAGTCGCTGCAGATGCGCGCCCGCTGCCTGCGCGGGTTGAAGCGCTACGACGACTACCTGGCGGATTGCGAGCGCGCGCAGGCGCTGGCGCCGACCGATGTGCTGACCTGCAACAATCTCGGTGACGCCCTCGTCTGCCTGCGCCGGATCGACGAGGCGCTGGTCTGGTTCGACAAGGCATTGGCGCTGCGGCCGGGCTTTGTCGACGTGCTGCACAACAAGGGCTTCGCGCTGCTGCAAGCGCTGCGTTTCGAGGAGGCGGCCGCGGTCTACCGCGAGATCCTCGCGATCGAGCCCAGCAACGCCAAGGCGGCGTGGCAGCTTGCCCATGTCGAGCTGCAATGCGGCGACTACGCCGCGGGCTGGGCGCGGCGCGAGGCGCGCTGGAACATGCCGGATTTCTCGCCCGAGTATCCGCGCTTTGCGGAGCCGAAATGGCTGGGCAAAGAGGATATCGCCGGGAAGACCGTCCTGATCGAGGAGGACGAGGGTTTCGGCGACACCATCCAGTTCGCGCGCTACCTGCCGATGCTCGCCGCGCGCGGCGCCAGGGTGATCCTGGTGGTCCGCGAGGCGCTGCGGCCGCTGATAGCCGGTGTCGAAGGCGTGTCGCAATGTCTTGCGTACGCGCCGGAGCTGCAGCGACCCGCCTTCGACATGCATTGCCCGGTGATGAGCCTGCCGCTCGCTTTCGGCACCACGCTCGCCACCATCCCGCCCGCTGGCTATCTGCCGCCGCTCCCGGCCGAGCGCATCGCGGCCTGGGAGCAGCGGCTGGGGTCGCATGACCGGCTGCGCGTCGGGCTGGTCTGGTCCGGCAACCCGCACCAGGGCAATGACCGCAACCGCTCGATGCCGCTGTCGACCTTGCTGCCGCTGCTCGATGTCGACGCGGACTTCATCAGCCTGCAAAAGGAGCTGCGGCCTGCGGACAGAGCGCTGCTGGCGCAGCAGAGCGGCATCCGCGACCTCACCGCCGAGCTGACCGACTTCGTCGAGACGGCGGCCCTGATCTCCTGCCTCGACGTCGTCGTCACCGTCTGCACCAGCGTCGCGCATCTCGCCGCGACGCTCGGACGTCCGACCTGGATCATGCTGCCCTACCTGGCCGACTGGCGCTGGCTCAGGGATCGCGACGACAGCCCGTGGTATCCGAGCGCGCGGCTGTTCCGGCAGGACTCGAGCTGCCGCTACGAGCCGGTCGTCGCGCGCGTGCGCGGCGAGCTGGCAGCGAAAGCGGCGGGCTTCAGTACAACAACCGCCTAGGCCGGCCCGGGAAACAGGTCGTCGATGCGGCCGCGCAGCCGGTAGGCCACCAGCCCGACCCATTCGCGCACGGCGATGTCGGCGCGGCGCAGGCCGAGCAGCGAGATGCCGTCGAAATCCAGCACACGGCCGACGCGCCAGTCCACCGGATAGGGCTCGACCGGAAAGCCCGCTTTTCGGAACAGCCCGACCGAGCGCGGCATGTGATACGCGGAGGTCACCAGCAGCCAGCGTTCGCCCGGCTTCGGGGAGATCATCGCCTTGGAGAAGATCGCATTCTCGTAGGTGTTGCGCGACTGCCGCTCCAGCAGCAGCCGCTCCCTGGGCACGCCGAGGCTGAGCAGGATCTCGGCGCCGACATCGGCCTCCTTGGCCTCGGTCGCGATCAGGTTGGCGCTGCCGCCGGTGAACAGGATGCGTGCGTTCGGGTAGCGCCGCGCCAGCGCTGCGGCCTGGATCACACGGTCCGCGCCCGCCACCGTCACCGGCATGCCGTACATCACCGAGAGATCGGAATCGACGGGACCGCCGAGCACGATGATGCCGTCCGGGGCGCCGTTCGCCGGGTCCCATTTCGGAAACCGGCTCTCCAGCGGATACAGCATCAGGCTGCCGAGCGGCGTCAGGCCGACGATCGCCAGCAGCAGCATCGCCGACACCACGAGCCTGCGGCCAAGCACGGCAAACCGTGTCAGCATCAGGATGGCGCCGACGAGGCCGAGCGCGATCATGAAATTGGTCGGCAGTGCCAGCAAGCCGAGCGTCTTCGACAGGACAAAGAACATTGCGAGCTCCGGCGCGGGGTGAATGGCCACGGCCGCCCTCATACACGACAGCCGCCATGCGTTGCCATCTCTCTGCGAACGGCATGGGATGCGTTATGCTCAGGCCCGAACACGGATGAATGAGAGGATCATGGCCCATCACCATCTGCACGCCAGCCCCGAGACCTGCCATTGGGGCTTCTTCGAATCCCGGCTGAAGCCGGTGCTCACGATCGACAGCGGTGACGAGGTCACGATCGATTCGATCAGCGGCGGGCCCGACGTGGTGCCCGACACCAGCAAATTCCACGTGCCGCCGGAATTGTTCGACGTCCACGCGCGCAGCGAGCGCATGGTGCCCGGCCACATCCTGACCGGCCCGATCGCGGTCCATGGCGCCGAGGTCGGCGACGTGCTCGAGGTCGACATCCTCGACGTCCAGCTGCGGCAGGACTGGGGCTACAATTTCATCCGCCCGCTGGCCGGCACCCTGCCCGACGATTTCCATGAGAGCCGGCTGATGAACATCCCGCTCGACAAGGAACGGATGGTCGGCAAGCTGCCGTGGGGGCTCGAGCTGCCGCTGGCGCCGTTCTTCGGCGTGATGGGTGTGGCGCCGCCGCCGGCCTGGGGCCGCATCACCTCGCTGATCCCGCGCGCGATGGGCGGCAATCTCGACAACAAGGAGCTCGGTGCCGGCGCCAAGCTGTATCTGCCGGTGTTCGTGCCGGGCGCGCTGTTCTCCTGCGGCGACGGCCATGGCGTGCAGGGCGACGGCGAGGTCTGCGTCACGGCGATCGAGACCGCGCTGCAGGGCCGCTTCCGCCTCACCGTGCGCAAGGATCTCAAGTTCGACTATCCACGCGCCGAGACCGCCACGCACTACATGACGATGGCGATGGACCCCGATCTCGACCAATGCGCGGTGCGGGCGCTGCGCGACATGATCGTGCTGCTCGGCGAGAAGCGCAACCTGTCGCGCGAGGACGCCTACACGCTGTGCAGCCTCGCCGCCGATCTCCGGGTGACGCAGACCGTCAACGGCTCGAAGGGCATTCATTGCATGATCGCAAAGGCGGTCGTGCACGGGTGAGTGCGTCAGGAGCGCAGGCTCGCGCCATTCACGCAGCTGTCGTCCCGGGCTTGACCCGGGACCCATAGCCACCGGCTGATGTGGTGACATGAGGTGGTTGGACCTGCGCAAGCCAACTGCTCCCTGGGGTTATGGGTCCCGGGTCGGCGCCGCGCCGCCGCTGGCGCGTCGTCGCGGCTTGCCCGGGACGACGGCGGAGAATGAGGGCACGAGCGGAGCAACTCATCGGCGTGCGCGAACACACGGCCGCGGTCTCGCGACAATCCTGCCCGAGTGATGCTGCAGCTCTCGCCCTCTCAAATCGGAGGGCGCAGGGAAGGCCAGGCGTCGGCTGACGCCTGCGAGAAAAAATGCAGGCGGCAGAACCACAGGTACAGCCGAGAACACCCGGCCCTCCCTGCGCAATGGTTTTCACGCTTATGGCGCGCTCTCCCCGGTGTCCGGCTTGATAGCCACCGTCGTCAGCGGGATCATCATCACCCGCGGACTTGGCGCCAGCTTCGGGGCGCCAGGACCACACGCTTTTGCGTCCGCAACGAGCCGTTCGTCCGCGCATCCCATAAGGACACGCTGCGGCTCCTTGCAGCCATCGCATCCCCGTCTCGCGTGTCGTGACGATCGCGCGCTACGCCCCTACCGAGTGAGACGGGATGGGTGCAATAGAGCATGATTTTCGGAAAAACGAAAGCATAATTTTCTGGATTATCGAAATAGTGATCGAGAGCGCCGCCGCCCCGCGGCCGTCATGATAGCCGACCGCATGTCCCCTTCGGCTTGAACGCCGCTGATCGGCCGGGGAACCGCCGCGGAAGGAGTCCTGCCAGTTGCGGCGCGAATCCTCTCCACCGGCTCGTGCACCGTATCAATCCGGCCCCGGACTCGCCGAGCGGGCGGAGAGTCACCGCCGCGACCAGCCCGATTCGTCATATTTCCATAAAATTCAATATCTTAACCAGTTATCCCCAAGCCGCTGTACAACCAATCCGATTCCTAATAGAGTCTAAAAAGTTACTTTTCTGTACATCGGTTACGGACTAGCTTTTAGGCATGGCGACGGAAAAAGCCGAAACTGACCGCATCCCCGTAACCCTAGCCCTGGCAACCATCGGCTATCTCGAAAAGCTCGTGAAACAGGGAACCCACGGCACCAGCGTTCCGGGTGTCTGCAGAACGTTGATTGAAGAAGGCATCCGGCTCGCCATCAAGGATGGGCTGCTGTCGATTCGCGACAACGGACGGGCGTAAGCTAGGGACACGCAGCGCGGACAACAGTTTCGGTGCAGCCGTCGGCCAGGACGATCCAGGACGGATCAAACTTGGAAGCGACAACAATGCCCGCCGAACGACAGACACTCCCCACCTGGACCGAGGAACGGCTCCAGGCCCTGAAGCAGCACTTTGAGGCCGGGCTGACCTGCCGAGAGATCGCCGCCGAGCTCGGCGTCAGCCGCAACGCCGTGATCGGCAAGATCTCCCGCCTGGCGCTGACGCGCGATAATGGCGGCGACACCAGGCGCGTGGTTCGCGCCGAGACGACACGCGATGGCGCCCGCCGTCCCGTGCCGAAGCTGCGCCGCCGCATCCTGCGCGCGGTCCAGAACGATCCGCCGCCGATCGTTGTCGAGGAGCCGGTCGGCACGGTCGAGAACGGCTGCTCGCTGTTCGAACTCTCCAAGGAGCGCTGCCGCTGGCCGATCTCCACCCCCGGCGCCGACGATTTCTGCTTCTGCGGCTCCAAGCCGATCGAGGGCCTGCCCTATTGCCCGAGCCACACGCGGATGGCGTACCGGGTGGCGTCGTCGAGGTAAAACTCAGCGGCCGACTAATTAGTTGAAAGTCGTGTCTCGCCGCACGGACGGTGCACCCTCTCCCCTTGTGGGAGAGGGTGGATTCGATGCGTAGCATCGAATCCGGGTGAGGGGTCTCTCTCCATACGGGCGGCGATTCTGTGGATACAACCCCTCACCCAAGTGAGCACGACGCTGATATCAGCGGAGCCCTCTCCCACAAGGGGAGAGGGCGCAATCACTGGCACCGTCGAGGCGTGCGTACGCCAACCCTACCCCAGCTTCCAGCCCGCCTCCTGCGCAAAGCGCTGGAAGAACTCCGGCTCGTAGGCCTGCTCTGGTGACTGCCGGACGCGCATGTCGAGCAGCTTGGCGTCCTCGCCGACGAGGATGCGCCACTGCTCGGCCTTGACGCCGTCGAGGATGATCTTCGCGGCCTGCGCCGCCGTCGTCGGCGCGTCTTCGAGGAAGCTGCGGGCGCGCTCGCGGGCGGCGGCCTGGATGTCCTGGTCACTCATGGCGGAGACGTCGATGCCCATGCCCTTCATGCGCTGGCGCGCTAGCCCGATCTCGGTCTCGCTGAGCTCGTCGGACTCGGTGCCGCTCTGCACCTTGCGCGAGTTCGACACGATCGAGGTGCCGATATGGCCGGGCATCACGACCGAGCATTTGATGTGCGGCGCGTTGAGGCGGAGGTCGTTGATCAGCGCTTCGGTAAATCCCTTCACCGCGAACTTTGCGGCGCTGTAGGCGGTGTGCGAAACACCCATGCCGACCGAGGCCCAGAAGCCGTTGACGCTCGAGGTGTTGACGATATGAGCCTCGTCCGCCTTCAGCAGCATCGGCAGGAAGGTGCGGACGCCGAGATAGACGCCGCCCCAGCAGATGTTGAAGGTGCGCTCCCATTGCTCTCTTGAATTGGTGAACAGGCTGCCGCCGCCGCCGATGCCGGCATTGTTGAACAGCAGATGGATCTTGTCGGTGGCCTGCTGCTCGGCGAGCTCATCGCGAAAACGCTGGAGCTGCGCCTCGATCGAGACGTCGGCGACATGGGTGGTGACGCGCAGGCCCTGCGGCAGCTTCTCGGCCTCGCACAGCCGCTTGGTTTCGGCCATCGCCTCGGTCGAGACGTCGCACATGGCGACGTTGCAGCCTTCGGCGACGAGCTGGCGCGCGAGCTCGCGGCCCATGCCCGTGCCACCCCCGGTGATCACGGCGATCCTGCCGGCGAAATCCTTCATCGGATGGTCTTCCTTCCCTGCTGCGGGACGGCCATGCCGCCCCGGCGACTTGCTCGTTCTCTTCGTGGAACGCGTTTGCGAGCTTAGGACGTTTCGCCGGCCTGACCAGAGGGGATGTCGGAGATTTGCGTTGCAGCGCATGCAACGAAGATTTCAGCTTGGGGTTGAACCTTCTCGACAGGCGTCCGACTTATTCCACGGGGAGGCAGGCTCGAGGAGGTTCGCATGGCGTACCAACAGGGGCACTGGCAGGACGAAGGCTGGCGCGACACGATGGTCGATCCCGCGGGATCGGACGACGGCGCCTATGTGACGGGGTGGACGATCAGCGGGCTCGCCGTGATCGGCACCATCGTCGCGGTCTGGCTGCTCGGGATCTGAGAGCAGCGCGACGAATTCTCATGCAATAGGACGCCATGCAAAGCGTGGCCTCTGAGCCCTGCTGCGTTCTGCGCTCTCATCCGTCATTGCGAGCGCAGCGCAGCAATCCAGCGCTGTGGACGGGACACTGGATTGCGTCGTCGCTGCGCTCCTTGCAATGACGTTGAGAGAGCCGACTGTTTCCCAGAGAGCCTGGCGCCCCCCAAGACGTCCGCATTCACGCCCGGGATCTGGCAGCCGCGTTTCGCGAAGGCGCGCGGCTGACCGTCTGAGGGTCCCGCCCGGCCGAACTCATTGCATACAATTGCAGTCGATTGATCAATTAATAGGCTAATGATTGCCGTGTCACGCTACTGCCCAGTTTGCAGTCAGCCACAAAACACCAACACTTCAGTGACTTAGCTCCTCGGCCGCGCTGAAAGCCGCTGGCACAAAGCTTGCGATCACTCCCTTTCGAGGCTCCGCCGTGTGGCGGTGAAGCCGAGATGACAGCGCGGGCGGATCGACCCGCCGAGGGAGCTCACCAATGGACTTTGGCAGGATTTCACGACGGCATCTGTTGCAGGGTGGCGCGGCGCTGACGCTCGGCGCGGCCGCGGGCCTGCGGCCGGCCTTCGCCGCGGAGACAACGATCGGCTTCATCTATGTCGGCTCGCGCGACGACTACGGCTACAACCAGGCGCATGCGCAGGGTGCGGCGGCGCTGAAGAAGCTGCCCGGGCTGAAGGTCATCGAAGAGGAGAAGGTGCCGGAGACCGACGCGGTCGAGAAGACGATCGAGTCCATGATCAATCTCGACGGCGCCACGCTGCTGTTTCCGACCTCGTTCGGCTACTACAATCCGCACATGATCAAGATGGCGGCGAAGTACCCGAAGCTGCGCTTCGAGCACTGCGGCGGATTGTGGAGTGAGAAGGACCCGAAGAACGCCGGCTCGTATTTCGGCTATATCGACGAGGCGCAATACATTGCCGGCATCGTCGCCGGCTATACCTCGAAAAGCGGCAAGCTCGGCTTCGTTGCCGCCAAGCCGATCCCGCAGGTCCTGCGCAACATCAACGCCTTCACCCTCGGCGCGCAGCTTGCCAATCCCAAGGCCACCACGCAGGTGATCTTCACCGGCGACTGGTCGATGCCGGTCAAGGAGGCCGAGGCGACCAACAGCCTGATCGACCAGGGCGTCGACGTCCTGACCTGCCATGTCGACGGTCCGAAGACGATGGTCGAGAACGCCGCGCGCCGCGGCGCGTTCGTCACCGGCTATCACGTCAACCAGTCGCCGCTGGCGCCGAAGGCCTATCTGACGGGCGCCGAGTGGAATTGGGAAGCGCTGTATCCGAAGTTCGTCAAGATGCTCCAGGCCGGCGAGAGCATTCCGAACTTCTATCGCGGCGGCCTCAAGGAAGAGGTGGTCAAGATCTCGCCCTATGGCGAGGCGGTGTCCGAGCAGGCGCGCAAGCACGCCGACGAGATCAAGAGCAAGTTCCTCGGCGAGGGCTATACGATCTTCAAGGGCCCGATCAAGGACAACAAGGGCAACACCGTGATCACCGCCGGCACCGAGCGCGGCCAGAAGGATCCGGAGCTCGAGAAGATGGACTATCTGGTCGAGGGCGTGATCGGAGCGACGTCGTGACCACGGAGGCGGCCGATCCGGTTGATGCGGCCGCCATCGCGCCGGCCGCCGACGCAGGCTTCCTGCAACGCCATGGCGCGAGCATCGAATACATCCTCATTCCGGGCGCGGCGCTGGTCGCCGCGCTCCTGGTGTTCGGCATCTTCGTCGCGCTGTTCGGCAAGAACCCGCTCGACCTCTACTGGTACATGTATTACGGCGCCTTCGGCACCTGGTTTTCCTGGCAGAACACGCTGACGCGCGCGGCTCCCTTGATCCTCACCGCGCTGTGCACCGCCCTGCCCGCTCAGCTTGGCATGGTGATCATCGGCGGCGAGGGCGCGCTGCTGATCGGCGCGCTGTCGGCAACCTCGGCGGCGCTGGCATTGCAGGGCATGCCGCCGCTCGTCGTGCAGATCGCGATGGTAATCGCGGGCATGACCGGCGGCGGATTGTGGATCCTGCTGTCGGGCGGCTTGCGCCAGTATCGCGGCGTCAACGAGACCATCTCCAGCCTGCTGCTGGTCTACATCGCGCTCGCGATCCTCAACCATCTCGTCGAGGGCCCGATGCGTGACCCGGCGAGCCTCAACAAGCCGTCGACGCGCGAGATCGGCACCGTCAACATGATCGGCAGCATTCCCGGCACCGACGTGCATTGGGGCCTGGTGTTCGGGCTGATCGCGGCGATCGCGTCCTATGTGCTGATCTATCACACGACCTTCGGCTTCGCCGCGCGCGTCGCCGGCGGCAACATCCGGGCCGCCAAGATCGTTGGCCTCTCCGTGGGCAAATTGATCCTGACGGTCTGCTTCCTCGCCGGCGCCTGCGCTGGCCTGGCCGGCATGGTCGAGGTCGCCGCGGTCCAGGGGCGCACCAATGCCAATCTCGCCGTCGGCTACGGCTTCACAGGCATCCTCGTGGCGTTCCTGGCGCGGCAGAATCCGCTGGCGATCATTCCGGTCGCAATCCTGCTCGGCGGCATCAATGCCTCGGGCGGCCTCTTGCAGCGAAGGCTCGGCCTGCCCGACGCCTCGGTGCTGGTGCTGCAGGGCATCATCTTCATCTCGGTGCTGGCGAGCGACGCGCTCTATGGCCGCATCGGCTTCCTCAAGGGAAAGTCGTGAGACATGGCTGACGGCAACATCGGACTCTGGACCGTGCCGCTCGCGGTGCTCGGCGGCGCCATCCGCGTCTCCACGCCGTTCCTGTTCGTGAGCTTAGGGGAATGCATCACCGAGCGCTCCGGTCGCATCAATCTCGGCCTCGAGGGCACGCTGGTGATGGGCGCGATGAGCGCCTATGGCATCTCCTATCTCACGGGATCGCCATGGGCAGGCGTGCTCGCCGCCGGCCTCACCGGCGCGCTGCTCGGCGCCCTGCATGCCGGCATCTGCTCGCTGCCGCGCGTCAACGACGTCGCGGTGGGAATCTCCTTGATGCTGTTCGGCACCGGGCTCGCCTTCTTCCTCGGCAAGCCGCTGATCGAGCCGACCGCGGCGCGGCTTCCGGCGATCGATTTCGGCTGGTGGAGCGACGTGCCGCAGGTGCGCGCGGCCTTGCGCATCAACGTCCTCTTCCTGCTCGGCGTCGTGCTCGCGCCGCTGTTGCTGTGGGCATTCCGAACCACCCGCTGGGGCCTGCTGATCCGTACCGCCGGCGAGAGCGCCGACGCGGCGCGGGCGATGGGTCATTCGGTGCTGATGATCCGGCTGCGCGCCACCATGGCCGGCGGCTTCCTCGCCGGCATCGGCGGCTCGTTTTTGTCGCTGTTCTATCCCGGCAGCTGGAACGAGGGCCTCTCCTCGGGCCAAGGCATCACCGCCGTGGCGCTCGTGATTTTCGCGCGCTGGGACCCGATGCTGTGCCTGTGGGCCTCGCTCGCCTTCGGCGGTGCCGCCGCGCTCGGGCCGGCGCTGCAATCGGTCGGCGTCACCTCCGGCTATCATCTCTTCAACGCCGCGCCCTACATCCTGACGCTGCTCATCATGATCATCACCTGCTCGCCGAAGCGCACCTTGAGCGGCGCGCCGGCCGAGCTGTCCATCACCCGCTGATTTCGGAGTCCACCATGACCGCGCGCACCATCCGCTCCGAGCCCTATGCCTGGCCGTACAACGGCGATCTTCGCCCTGAGAACACCGCGCTGATCGTGATCGACATGCAGACCGATTTCTGCGGCGTCGGCGGCTATGTCGACAAGATGGGCTACGATCTCTCGCTGACGCGGGCGCCGATCGAGCCGATCAAGACCCTGCTCGGCGTCATGCGCGCGCAGGGCTTCTGCATCATCCACACCCGCGAGGGCCACCGCACCGACCTGTCCGACCTGCCCGCCAACAAGCGCTGGCGCTCGCAGCAGATCGGCGCCGGCATCGGTGACCCCGGCCCGTGCGGCCGCATCCTGGTGCGCGGCGAGCCAGGCTGGGAGATCATCCCCGAGCTGGCGCCGCTAGCTGGCGAGATCGTCATCGACAAGCCCGGCAAGGGCTCGTTCTGCGCCACCGACCTCGAGCTGATCCTGCGCCTGAAGGGCATCCAGAACATCGTGCTGACCGGCATCACCACCGACGTCTGCGTCCACACCACGATGCGCGAGGCCAACGACCGCGGCTTCGAATGCGTGCTGCTGTCGGACTGCTGCGGTGCCACCGACAAGGGCAACCACGATCACGCGCTGAAGATGATCAAGATGCAGGGCGGCGTGTTCGGCGCGGTCGCGACCTCCGCGGCGCTGATCGAGGCGCTGTCGTGATCGGCGACGATCCGACGCCATCAGGCGCGTTCGGCGTCGAGGCCATCGCGATGACGATGCGCTTCGGCGCGTTCACCGCGCTCGACAATGTCGAGCTGAAGGTCAGGCCTGGCTCGTTCCACGCGCTGCTCGGCGAGAACGGCGCCGGCAAGTCGACGCTGGTCAAATGCATCATGGGCTACTACCGCCCGACCGAGGGCGACGTGCTGATCGCCGAGCGCGAGCGCGCCATCAACAATCCCAGGGACGCGCACGCGCTCGGCCTCGGGATGGTCTATCAGCACTTCACCCTGGTGCCGGCGATGACGGTCGCGGAAAACCTGGTGCTGGCGCGCGACGACGTGCCGGCGGTGGTCAACTGGGCGAAGGAGAAGAAGGAGCTGGAGGCCTTCCTGGCGCGGATGCCGTTCCGCGTGCCGCTCGACGCCAAGGTCTCCGACATCTCCGCGGGCGAACGGCAGAAATGCGAGATCCTCAAGCAGCTCTATCTCAAGCGCCGCTTCCTGATCCTGGACGAGCCGACCTCGGTGCTGACGCCGGGCGAGGCCGACGAGGTCCTGGGCATGCTGCGCAAGATGGTCGAGGCCGGCGAGCTGACCATCCTGATGATCACGCATAAATTCCGCGAGGTGATGGCGTTCGCAGACGACGTCACCATCCTCCGGCGCGGCAAGCTCGCCGGCCGCGGCAAGGTCACCGAACTGACGCCCGACGACATGGCACGGATGATGATCGGCGCCGAGCAGCTCACGGTGCAGCCGTCGCGCACCGGCGAGGCCGGCAACGTCAGGCTCGAGGTCGAGAAGCTGGTGGCGCGCGACGATTCCGGCGGCCTCGCTGTGCACAACCTGTCGCTCACCGTGCGCGCCGGCGAGATCGTCGGCATTGCCGGGGTCTCCGGCAACGGCCAGCGCCAATTGGTCGAGGTGCTCGCCGGCCAGCGCGAGGCCGAGAGCGGCGCAATCCGGGTCTCCGGCGAGGCCTATGTGGCGAGCCGCGAGGAGATGCGCCGGCACAAGATGTCGCTGCTGCCGGAGGAGCCGCTGAAGAACGCCTGCGTCGGCGGCATGAGCGTCGCCGACAACATCGCGCTGCGTGAGTTCGACCGCGCGCCGTTCGCCCGCGGCGGCTGGTGGCTGAACAAGGCTGCCTTCCGCCAGGGCGCGACAACCAAGATCAACCGCTACAAGATCAAGACCCGCACGCCGGATACGCCGATCTCGGCACTGTCGGGCGGCAACGTGCAGCGCGCCGTGCTCGCGCGCGAGCTCGGTCACGACGTCGAGGTGCTGATCGCCGCCAATCCCTGCTTCGGCCTCGACTTCGCGGCGGTGGCGCAGATCCACGCCGAGATCATGGCCGCGCGCAATCGCGGCGCCGCCGTGCTATTGGTCAGCGAGGATCTCGACGAGCTGCTGGAGCTGTCGGACCGCTTGGTCGTGATGTTCCACGGCCAGCTGGTCTACGAGACCCGCGGCAGCGATGCTGATCTCACCGAAATCGGCCGCCACATGGCGGGGCATTGAGGCCGACGTCGACTGCGCCGGACAACGAAACAAGCCGGCTGCCGCGCGGTTAACGGCGAACCCGGCTCTCACCGCGTCATTGCGAGCGCAGCGAAGCAATCCAGAATCCTTGCTCGGCACTGGATTGCTTCGCTGCTGTTCAGCCCGGGGACATGGCTGACAGGTGTTCGGAGACATGGTTGACACCTCAAAATTG